>CAZTZR010000200.1:0-1569 GCA_964618145.1 uncultured Kofleriaceae bacterium | reverse complement strand
TTTTTCTCCTGCAGGGTCCGGATCAATCGGGCCAGATCATCCACCATCAGCATCAGAACCCTATCGCCGGGGTGAATCAGGTATTCAAAAGGCAGTTTCCCGGTGTGTTCCTTCCGGTTGAGTCCCAGACTGTCCAGCACCACCGGTGGCGACAATTCCACCCGCAACTGCAGTCCGAACCCGTGGGTGACTCCGTTGTTGTGGTTTGTCAACCGGGGACGAAACGCCGCAGCTTTGACCAGAAGTCCATCCAGGGGAATGCGGACGTCACCCTCCGGAAGCGGTAAAATCAGGGCTTTGGCGGTCAATTTCACGAAGGGGCCGGTCCGTTCCATCCGGCGAATACTGTTGCGAAAACTGAACACGCCCCCCACGATCAACGAAACACACAGGGTTCCTGCCAAAGCCAGGAAGAAAACATCTGCGGAAACCAGAAAGAGCAACCCAACCGACAGGCCAGCCCCCAAAAGGAGAACCAGGAAAAACAATCTCAAAAAAGAGAGAAAAAGCATGCAGTTTTTCGGCCTCAGCGGAATTTGCACCTCGGGAAACAACTCATCGTCCCGGTCCGGATCCCTTCCCCGGGCCAGGGCACTGAACAGGGACCATGCCTCCACCACTTCCGGATATCCAAGCAAAGGTCCATCCACAAAATGACGGCCCGCCGGGGGCTGATCCACCTTCACCGGTGTTCCTTGGAGGGCGGGTTCCAGCACAGATGCCAGTTCCTTGAGAACCGCATCCACGGCTCCGGGATTCATGTTTCGGACCGCATGCAGTTGTTCGACCAGATCTTTGGCTGCCTTCTGGATCCTGTCAGGGGAAATACCGGTGGTGGTTGTCATGTCCTGTTCTCCCGAACCCTGGGGGGTTGCAGTTCCATTCAGGAATACATGAACCGGGTTGACATGGCAACCTGAACCACACACTTGACAGCGTCAGTACCGTATGCATGATTCAGGTTCAGGAGAATTGCAAACATGAAACAGTTTTTACTTGTCTGGGTCATGATCGCCAAGGTTGCCCTGCTGGCTCATGGATGTGGCGGCCGGGAGGAAAAACCCGCTGCCAGAACCCCGAATCGCCCTCCCAGGGTGGCAGAGGAAGCACCATTGCCCGAAATCAGTGATGAAAAAGCCCCCATCGGAAAACCCGACCAGAAGGAGGAAACCCCAAAGAAGGAACCGGAAACCGGCCAAACGGAACCGGCGCCTTTGGAGGAACCCACCGAAGACGGTCTCCCCGTCAGGGAATCCGAACTGCAATCCCTGGCTGCAGCCGGCAAAACCGGATTCGACCTGTATCAGATATTGGCAAAAAAACCGGGAAACCTGGTGTTTTCTCCCGCATCCATCAGCGTCGCTCTGGCCATGACCTTAGGGGGTGCCAAGGGTCAGACCGCCACTGAAATGGCCCAGGTACTGGCCATGGACCCCGATAAAACCGGAGAATCCCACCGCCTGTTCGGTGCAGCCCTGAAAGCCTGGAACGCCACCGACCATGTCACGCTGAAAGTGGCCAACCGGGTGTTCGTGGAAACCACCGTGAACCCCCAACCCGGATTCATTG
>CAZTZR010000199.1:0-1630 GCA_964618145.1 uncultured Kofleriaceae bacterium | reverse complement strand
ATTCCCGATCACACAAGCCCCACTGCGCTCTCTTGCTTCAGGAACTTCCGATTAAGCGTGCAAACCAACTTGTCGAGGCCGCACCCTACCGCAGTATCCCTCTGCCCTCGTGCGGTGTGCGGTGATACGAAGGTTTCGGGACGCCGGATCAGTTCCATTGGATTCCGAGGCCAGCCATCATCACCGCAATGAATGGATCCCCAGAATCCAGTCCAAGGAACCCCGACACATCCAGATACCAGTTTTTTCGATGGTATCGAAAGCCCAGGGAGACTATCCCCAGATCGGTTGATCCAGGTTCCAGCAATTGCGCAAGTTCCGATATCAGGCTTATGTGTTGGCTGAACCTTAATTGTAGGCCAGCCCGCACCATTGCCTCCATGGGCCTTTTGTCCGCGACAAGTTTGGCAATGGAGTACGCAGAGGTACCGGTACCCAGGGTAAAGGAACCCCAGTAGGAATGCCATGAGAACACCAGTTCCGTACACAGGAACAGGTAGTTCAACGCGACGGAAGCGTTCTCCCCCTGGTACAACTGGTATTTCAACTGGAAACCGGCCAATGCAATATATTCAGGAGCATTTCCCGAATGCTTGTCACCCATCAGACGCAGTGAGTTGCGGTATCCCAGTTGAAGCCGATCCGTCAGGCCGATCTTCATTCCGAAGAAATCGAGAAAAGCCCCTTCGGTCATCGCATAAGGAACTGCAAGTCCCGAAAGTTCAAACAGGAAGTTCCCCTTTGGAAGGGTTTTTCCCGTCGTGAACAGCGGCAATTCCGTATGGCCTGCGACAACAGTCACTTCAGGAATCCTTACAATTGGTTGCAGCAGGATCTCCGGCGGTGTTCCGGGAAGATCCTCCAGAAGCCTGACGTGGGGTCGGGGCGTCGTTTCCGTCCCGGAGGAACCCTGGCAGGTGGACACCCGGGTAATCGTTTCTTTCACCGGCTGGCCGCCGGAAGTGGGAATCACCTTGTCACCCTCCATAACGAATCCGTCTATCGGGACCCTGAAGGTGCGCTGCAAAACCAGTTGCGGCCGGGATGGGTCCTGCAAGTCAATGAACTGGATTCCGTGAATGCCCAAAGCCAGGATGAGGATGTTCTGCCTGCGGTGGGCCCGGGCGGGAATACCGGGCAGGATCATGGTGACCGTGAATGCACCGGACCCCTGGACTGTAAGTGTGTTTCTGACAATGTTGATTTTTGGAGATTCCCACGGGTCCGGGTGGATCCACTTGTGGATATGGACGACCAGTCTCTTCTCGATGGTGTTGAATTTCCATGTGTCGGGACAAGAGGCCGGAGAACCCGTGGTCAGAACCAGCCAGAGCATGTATGCAAACATGGCACACCTCCAGATGTTTCCGGGGTTAGCAATGGGCGTGCCATGACCCCGGCGAACGCGATTGCATGGCAATTCCGGAAACTGCAGACCCATGGGCGTGGCATTGCCAAGACAGTGTGGATTTTTTTCACATGGAGGGAAATGGCGATTGCCGGGTACCGGATTCGAACTTAACGAAGTTTTTACTATTCTTCCCTGGCGCTTCACTGCGTCCACTCCATCCTGCGACCTACCGGAGGCGCGAGCCCGAAAAGACCACCTTGCACGCCCTGGTGCGTGGGC
>CAZTZR010000198.1:0-1852 GCA_964618145.1 uncultured Kofleriaceae bacterium | reverse complement strand
TGTAGGACGAACCGTCTATGTTCATGAGCATCGACCCGGAAGTGTCTATCATCAGGTAAATGGCGGGGTCCGGTTCCGACCCCGACGCCTCTTCTGTGCCAGCAAGAACGAAGAAAAGGGATAGGATGAAGGATACGGGATAAATGATTGCGGGACGATTCTGGGGAGAGTGCATGCGGACCTCCAACGGGAAGGGTGTTCCTTGCGTGGGAATAGTGTACCGCAAAATGCCGGCTGTTCAATAATAATAATCGGTCAACCGGGGATTGGTTTCAATGGACTCATTCATTGTCTCGGGGAGGGTGGCCCGGGATGGGCCAAAGCGGGATTTTACAGGAAGGAGCGCTTCTTGCGCTTGGAGGCTTCATCCAGAACGGGAATGACCTTGGTGGCAGCCTCATTGGTTTCGCGAATCAGACGCCGCAGTTCATAGAAACTGTCCACGGCATTCTGCCAGCGGGGAACCATCGGGTCCACGATTTCGGTCTTCATCAGGATGTCGATGGATTTTTCCGCAACGTTCTGGAATTCCAGTACCAGACGGGCCTCCGTCAGTTTCACGTTCTGGGGAATCTCCCGGGTGAATTCGCTCTGTTCGGGACCAAAACGAACCACCTTTTCGTATTCCTGGCAACGCTCCTTGGCAGCGGGGCAGACCAGCATCTCGGCCTGAACGGGAATGACGTTGATGGCACCGATGCTTCCATCCACAAGCATCCAGTACTGTTTGGCCTTGCTGTCCCCGACACCGACGGCCTTGAGGCGTGCCTCACGAACCTGGATGACATACCGGTTCAGGCGCTGAAGCAGGAGTACAAGATACTCATCCTTGCTTTCGGCAACGATTTGTTTGTCTTCGATGGCCTTCATGGCATCGACCACTTCCCTGAATTTTTCCAACTCGTACATGAATCCCAAAAAGCGGGCATACTCGGCATTGATGGCGTTGAGGCCGAAGTAAAAATTAATGAGGTTGCTGAGGAAGTCCCTGCGCATTCTCGGGGTGGCGATGTAGTTCAGTCTCATGGTGGCCAGATCGCCCACGTCGGGAACCTTCATGTTCAGTTCAATGTCCCCGGCGGCATTCTTGCCGATGCCCAACCAGGCAGAAATGTCTCCCGGAGGGGCGGCAAAGGCCTGCTGGAACCTGGAAAGGTCGAGCAGTGCCAGGTCGAGGGTGGATTTGAGCAGTTTGGCATCATCGGTGGCCTGGTTCACAAGATTGTTCTGTTCCTTGCGATGTCCGGTGCACCATCCGAAACCAAGAGCGGGAAGACCGACACATACCGCAACGAGGATGAGCATCAATTTGGTGTTGCCGCCAGCCTTGAAGTGGATTTCCGCCGGAGCCGCCTGGGGGGCCGCCATGGGCATGGAGGGCATTCCGGGGGCGGGAACGGAGGGCATGGACGGAGGTGCCGGAACGCCATCAAAGGCATCGGAAACCGCCCTTTGCTCACCGGTCGGTGGACGCTCGTAGGTCTCCTCCCCACCGGGAAGTTCGTTTTCGAGGCCTTTCTGGGAAGAAGTCCTCAGGCGTTTGCGGCCAAGACGTGCTTTGAGATCAATTTTTTCGTTGTCAGACACGGTGTTCCTCCATTCCGTAGGGAAAAGCCGACGAGCGCACGCCAGCTGACAAGCATATTAAAAACAGCGGTACAAAGTGTCAAGTGGAATGTCCATCAGGACCAAGGCGATCGAGTTCTATTTTTTCTGGACAAGGGCCCAAAAGTCTGATCCGTCTTGTTTCTGCGGTGTCCCACCGATTTCCGGTGCCGGGGGACGGGGTCCGGATGACGGTGGTTTCTTCGCAAGGCTTCGAAACGAGGAAGCGGGGGCCAATCCTGGTCCC
>CAZTZR010000197.1:0-1923 GCA_964618145.1 uncultured Kofleriaceae bacterium | reverse complement strand
TATTAGCCGATTATTACGGCAAATAATGCTCTGCGCCCATAATGATCTTGCCCTGTTATTCCAAATTGATTCTTGACATCCCCGGGAGACCCGGTATCATGGGCCTTGTTTGATTCTGTAAATACCGGTTTGGGCTCCCGGGATCCACAGGAAATCCGCCGGTTTGTGAAAAGGTTGGCAGGATGAATTATATTGAACCATTTACCGTGGGCGATTATCTCTTTGTTGAGGTGCTGAGTACCACGGCTCCGTTCATTATTCACCGTACCATTGATTTGTCCGAAAACCAGTTCCAGTTCTTCAAGTGTTTCAAAAATGTCAACCCGGATCTGGCGACACGGAAAAACTTCGTGGTGGACCTGGAGGCAGAGGCCCGGGTACTTCGTTCCCTCCAGTTACCCGGTGTTCCGTTGTATTGCGATTACGGAACCGTGCAGAGCCAGTCGTATCTCGTATACGAATACATCTGGGGCAGAAGCCTGCTGCAGGTCATGCGGGAACTGAAAAAGCACAACAGGATGCTGTCAGTTGCCTATTCACTGCATATCATGAGTGAAGTTTGCCGGTGCCTGAAGCATGTCCACGCGCAGCGGAATGTGGATTTTCCAGGCGGAATGCTGCACCGGTTGCTCAGTCCTCGCAACATCATCATTTCCTTTTCGGGAAAGGTTCATGTGGTGGGGTTTGGTCATCCGGGACCCACCCTGGACAACAAGAATATCAGCGACTTTGATTTCAGGAACATCTCCTATCTCTCTCCGGAACAGGTCACGGGCCAGGAGGTCGGAGCCACATCGGATCTGTTTTCTGCCGGGGCGGTACTGTACGAGTTGCTCACGGGGGTTCCGCTGTTTCTGGAAAAGACCCCGGCGAAGGTTCTGGACCGCATTACCCGTTGTACCTATATGCTGCCTTCCCGGGTCAATCCCCAGATTCCGGATGATCTGGACCGGTTCCTGTTCAAGACCGTTACCGCGTATCCGGGGGACCGCTACGCCCATGCCGGCGAGATGGAAAAGGAATTGCTCCAGGTTCTGAACTCCGGATACAGGGATTTTGCGCCGTCGAAAATCGCCAAATTGATGAAATGGCTGTTCAATGGGGAGATTGTGGAAGAAATCAGGCATTTCAAGCAGTTGGCGGATCAGGCCGGACGGCGTGACCGCCTTCTGATGAAGTCCATTCCCCGTCTCCTGTTTGATCAGGTAAACGCCTCCCGGGCAGGAGAAGATGCCGGTTCGGTGGACATGGGAAGTTTCAGTTTCGGGTCCCGACCGGGGGGCTCCCGACCCGATTCCATTCCGAAAAGCGGCGAACACTCCAAAAAACCGTATTCCGGACCGGATCTCCCCCCTGTGGGAAAAGCATCCACAGTTGCTTATTCCCTGGAAGACTTCAAGAAAACCCGCATGAAACTGTATCCGACGAGGCGCTCCTTTTTCGAGGAGGAAGACACCATGCTTGCGGGGGAGACCCTGGAACCCAGGCCGGTCATCATCCGGTCGGCCAGGGCGGTTTCGGAATCTGTTCCCGTAGTGGAACCTGCCGGGACGGAAAAAACGGAACTGGCCCCTCCACTTCCCGAAGGGACTCCAGACAAGGCAGCCGGCCGCAAAAGCAAGAAAAAAACGGCCGTGATGAATTTTGCGGATCATCCTGCAGGAAAGCCTGCGTCCGGGGCAGCCGGGATGTCAGGAAAACTGGATGTACTGGAAGAATCCTTTGTACCGGATTCGTTTGCGGCCATTCCTGCCGTCGATGGACCGCAACCACCGGGGCTCTCCCCGGAAACTCCGGGGGATGTGGCGGTACTGGATACAACAGACTTCCGCATGCGCCTGATCGGGAAGATGCTGGGGGAATACACGGTATGGTGTGGCTCCGTAAAGGTTGACACATTTGTTATACTGCCTCCGCAGCGGT
>CAZTZR010000196.1:0-1931 GCA_964618145.1 uncultured Kofleriaceae bacterium | reverse complement strand
GGTCAATTTGTCTGCGTCATTACTCAGGATTTTTTCCAGGGTGTTAAACTTGGGTTAGGCGGATTCTTTTTTGTGAATCCCAATGTCGCCGCCGGTGTCAACTTCCGGTATCAAATGTATGGAACCGAAGCCGGAAGTCTTTCCAGCATGATGTTCAGCGCCGAAGGACGATACTTCTTCCCGATCAATCAGGAGTTGCGTGCATACGGCGCGATTGGACTCGGCTATGACAAAATGTCGATTGAAGTGGAAACCCCGTACGGAACTGTCAGTGGTGATGACAGCGCCATTTTTTTGCAACTAGGTGGTGGTGTGGAATACGCGCTCTCCCCTGTCATGTTCGTTGGAGGTACTTTGCGCTACCAGTTGAACTTCTGGGATGACACTGAGGGAGACTTCAACGACTGGCTGCTTTCCGTGAGTTTTGGTTACCGCTTCTAGGGCACAGGCGTGTCTCGAGATCCAATTGAAAGATAGTGTGCCCGCCCATTTTCCATGTTCATGACTGGGGGAAAGGGGAACGCGGCAAGTGACCCTACCGCAGTCCCAACGCGCTGCGGAGGAGGGGGAACATTCGGGTTGCGTTGAGGACACTGTCGGGATAGCATCGCCATTGTGACTACTGTACGGAGCTCGCCAGTGGATATGCGAAAATCGTTTATCGTCATTATTTGCTCTTTGATATGTTCCGCTTGTGCACCGGTGGTTTCAAAGCAGGTCCCTGATTTCGCTTCCAATTCCCCCGAAGGCAAAACATCCAAAGGACAAGATGTTGTGGATACAAGGTTCGAGGGCGAAGTCTTGTCGGTGGTGGAAGCACTCAAACCCGAGTATCAGGGCACCGAACTTCTGTTGAGTGGAGTGGTGATTTATCAATATGTTTGTCCGCCTTGTCCACCTCGTGCAGATTGCGAGATGTGCATGAATGATCACGTTGTTTTGTCGGACAACTACGAGGATGTGAATGGCTACGCCCATGCAGCCGGGAGAAATGATTGGTTGTTTCTGGATGCGTCTTCGGAAATGGAACACGGGGCCCGGTACATCGTCCAGGTCAGCATGGAGGGGCGCCGGGGAAATCCTTCAACAAGTGGCATGATCATCAGAGCCAAAAAGGTGAAAGGGAACGCACCGGTCCGGTAGGGGGAAAAGGCGCCATCCATTTTTTTTCCGTCCCCCCCTCGGTACCCTATTTTTAAATATTTACACAAACGCCCCATCACATTTCACCCCTTAATTCCCTTTTTTTCTCTCCTTCACGCAACCAATTCCCGATTTTCCCGATAATAGAATCGCAGGGCACCAAACCAGGTATTGACCGGACCTTCAGGCACCCCTTTTTCCCCTGCAGAAAGTGCAGCCATGACCTGCCCGTATCCCAGATTCAAAAATGTCACCTTCCTGCTCACCCGAAACTGTGCCGACCGAAGATTCCTCATTCGCCCCTCCGAGGAACGAAAAAACGCCTTCCTCTATTGTGTCGCTCGGGCCCAGTTGCGCTTTCCCGTGCAAATCCACGGCTTCGTTTTCATGTCCAATCATATTCATTTCGTCATCACAGATACTACCGGCAACAAGGGCGTCCGCTTCTTGAACCTGCTGGACTCCCTGGTGGCACGCTATCTCAACACGGTGGAACATTCCCGCGGCTGTGTCTGGGACGGCGTGCAGGATCCCAACTGGTGCACCCTGCTGAACCGGCATGTGAGCATTCAAAAACTGGTCTACACTCTCGTGAACCCCGTGGCCGCCGGCCTGGTGCCGAAACACAACCTCTGGCCGGGCGCCATCTCCACGGTTACCATGATTGAAAAGGGTGGCCTGATGACCACGCAGCCCACCAAATTCTTCGACCAGAAGAAAAACCGGCACCTCCAGTATCTTCCGCTGAAGATCACGCCGCTTCCGGAGACGGATGCTGCCAACATGGA
>CAZTZR010000195.1:0-1932 GCA_964618145.1 uncultured Kofleriaceae bacterium | reverse complement strand
CTTGCCCCGGACAAAGGGATAATAGGGTTCGTCGCAGATGACAAAAATGCGGAAAGAGGCATCTGCGCTGCCCTGGATGATGTCTTCGAGTTCAGCGGCCTGTTCCCGGGTGGGAACTATGCCGGTGGGATTGTGGGGGAAGTTGAAATAGACGGCCACCTTGGAAAAACCGTCCTTTTTGGCCTTCTGGATCTGTTTCCAGACCACGTCCGGATGAATCATCCCGTCCCCGTCAATGTAGTCGCAGAATTCCTTGAGGGCGTGGCTGTGGGCCAGTTTCAGGTTGACATTGCCCCAGTAGGTCTTTGGAAGGATGAGGCGGCACTGTTCCCCTACGCCCACGTCCAGGGCAATGGTCAGTGCCGTGGTGCCGCCATAGGCGGGTATGGGCTTGATCCGCAAGGCTTTTTTGATTCGTGCGAGGGCCACGGGATCGGAAGCACCATCGGCCAGATACCGTTTCATGGCCACATCCCGGTACCAGGGAGAACCCAGTCCGGGGTTGTACTTGAAGACACTGTTGCGTACTTTCCGCCAGTCTTCGGTGGATACTTCCTGCGGGCGCATCATGTCGAAAACGGATGCAAAGCATGGATTCATCAGGATGTCGCCACTTTCTGTCCGGGCCATTCCGATGCCGGCGTTGAAGGCATGGGGAACGTGGGCCTCGATGGCAAAGGCCTGGGCGGGAATCCCCTTGGCGGGAAATGCCGTGGTGTAGGCGGGAGTCCCTTCCAGAAAGCGCAAGAGTTCCGGGTAATGGTCCCGGAGTTGATCATGAATTTGCGCGGCTTCGGAAGACAGGAAGGCATCCGGAACCAGGGTGCGCAATATGGAAAGGCGATCGGAGGGTGGTTTTGCGGCGATCAGCCGGGCCCAGTTTTCTGGTTCCGGATGCTGGAAACTGGCCAGAAGTTCGCGGATATTGTTTTCTATGGTGTCCTGAGAGGTTTTTTCGGAATCCGGCATGTTTTTTTCTCCAGGAAAATGGTGGTTATTCTTCTGGTTCTTCGTCTTCGATCCTGTCGAGGCATTCGGAACAGATTCCATGGGAAATGTCGGCTTTCGTGTGGGTTTTCAGGTAACTCTCCAGTTCCAGCCAGTTGCCCGAATCCTCCCTGATCTTTTTGCAATACGAACACATGGAAAGAAGCCCTTCCAGGGTGCGGACGTTCTCCAGCGCCTTATGCAGGCGACGGTTGCTTTCAAGCAGGTTCAGGTGTTCTTTCTGAAGCAAAAGCGTGCGCAATTTCACCTCTTCTTCCAGGCGCAGGTTGCGATCCTGTAATTCAGACAGGGGGTAACTTTCCCCTTCTTTTTGCTCCACGAATGCCACAGAAAGATGCATGTGTACCAGTTTCCAGCCTCCACGTTCCCTTTCCCAGACCCCGGAAAACCTCAAGCCATGCCAGACGATTTCGGTTTCTTCCAGTTTTGTGTGCAAGTCGAACAGGGCCATGGTGACACCAGCATGGTTTCCCAGCGGATGCACATGAATCAGGTGAATGAAGAAACGCTGTTCCGGTCCTCCCTGGGCAAAGTCCCTTTGGTACAGTTCCCTGGCTTTATTTCCGTCCACCGCAACTTCATCCACGCCGGTTCCGAACCCGTTGAGTTGGTTGCCGAGTGTTTCCATAACAGCCTGAGAGTTTCTACCCGCCAATTGGTTGAGGTAATCCCTGGTGGTATTTTCGAGTTCGGTGCATACATCCATGATTCGGCAAGTATGCCATAGAGGGGATCTGGCAGCAAGGATCATCCCGGATCAATTCAGGGTGATCGAGTTCTATTTTTTCTGGACAAGGGTTCCAAAGTCTGATCCCGTTGTTTCTGCGATGTCCCACCGATTTCCGGTGCCGGTGACGGCGGTCGGTTGCCGGTGGTTTCTTCGCAAGGCTCCGAAACGAGGAAGCGGGGGCCAATCCTGGTCCC
>CAZTZR010000194.1:0-1932 GCA_964618145.1 uncultured Kofleriaceae bacterium | reverse complement strand
TCAGGGACTTTACTCCCCATAAGTCAGGTGTCAACTTTCACAGGACCAGACCAGAGTTCTACCCGCAGGAAATTATCTCCTGCTTTATGAATGCCTTCCGGCAGGCTCTGCTCACAAGGGGGATTCCCCGCAAACTCTATGTGGACAACGGTGCTGCGTTCCGCAGTTACCATCTGGACAGGGTGTAGTTACAGTGGGGGTGGAAATGTGCGGGCATGGGCGGTGGGTGAAAAGGGGCGGTGGCGGGGAGGGAAAGGGGAAGGGATTGACTCGTCGGTTTTTTGTGCTATGTTCCGCAAAACTGAGGGTTTTCATGAAATACGCAACTTTTATTATGGCGTTCATGCTTGCAATAGCAGGTTGTTCTTCCAACGAGAAAAAAGAGGATTCACTTCCTGATCATCAATGGGGATATTGGGATGAGAACATTTTCTTCCTGCAGGTCCTTCATCAGGATGTCGTCACGGATTCCAACAGTCTGGAGATGGCAGGGAATCAGTTTCTAGTCGTCTTGGATCCTTCCTGTGGGACTGATCCGATTCCGCTTATCGAGCAGATGACAAACAGCGTTTTGGTAGGTCAGGTTCCCGACATTCACGCCTACCAGTTTCAGATGTCCACGGTCCCTTCAGAAACCGCCGTCATTGACGCGATTACAGTTGTCAAATCAGGCATGCCGTGTGTGAGAGCAGCCTTGCCCAACTTCGTGGCTCCCGACATCGAGGAGCCCGTGCCCACAAAACACCTCGGCTCTAAAATCTGGTTGGGTTCCCAACGGTACCCTTGCTGTCCGACCACGGATGCGGACGCCACCGGCCATGAGCTCGTTCAGTGCAATCTGCAGAACACCGAGTTTTTCCAGGCGCTCGCGTTATTGAAGACGTTGAAGGATACGTTCGGCATTCCTTTGCACTCTGTCTCTGTCGGCATCGCGGATCGGCCATTTTATAAAATCAGTCACGAATTGAATGGACTGAGATTCAATCAACGCGGACAGCGAAACACATTCAACTTTGTCATTGCAGACAAAGAATTCTTTTCCAAGACTGAGGAGGAACGGCAGAGGTACCTGGATCGGTTCCTTCTGCCAGTCAAAGCCAAGCCATCTGAACCAGACAAAGTTCAAAATTGGATACGAGAAATGCACGGAGCGGTCGTCCTCGTGAATTTGGTAGCCGACCAGAACGGGGTGTATCCGGGTGGGCTCCTGCGCGCTTTTCTGGGAGACGCCTTCAACATTCTCTATGCCGTCACGTATTATGATGAGGTGAAGGTTTTGACGCGCAATGATTTGTTCGGCACGATTGCCAACCTGTCCGCCATGATCAAGGTGAAGAAAGTATCCATCGTCAATGTGGCCTTTGGCCTTCCCGTCCAGGTGAATCCGGAGGTCGCGCTGCTGGTGTCAGCGTTCGCGGAATTTCTTAGGCAATCGGACACCCTGCTGGTCGTTGCCGGTCCGCACTCCGCTTCTCAAAAACCGGGCATTGAGTTTTTCCCGTATTTTACGAACCAATCCGCCCTTATGACCAAACCTGAATATTTGAATCACATCTTGACCGTGGCCGGGTTCGAATCCGTGCCCAACGACCAATGCAGCCGGCAGTTCTGGCAGAACAACGTGACACCGCTGGCCTGGCAGGCGGATCTGGCGGCACCCGCCACGGGGCATCTTGTGCAACTGAGACCTGCGAATCAGGCCGTTGAGGAACATGAATTCGGTGGCACCTCTTTCGCCATCCAGTATGTCGTGGCAGCCGCCGCGCTCCTGAAGAGCATCGCGCCGTCCTTGACGGCTTCGGAGATTAAATATTATCTCACCCACAACGTGCTGGCGGATTTTGTTACGTTAATCACAAACCCATGGTGCCACTGAATCGCTCACCAAGCCAAGCTTGGATCGCGTGATTAGTGGAACGTTGGGTTAGGACT
>CAZTZR010000193.1:0-1945 GCA_964618145.1 uncultured Kofleriaceae bacterium | reverse complement strand
GCGAACAAGATCACCAAAGTCGCCGAGGGACTTGCGCAAGGTATCGGGAGCACAGCACACGTTGAAATGGCCAGAGGAATCCACCCAGGCTTCTTTTCCCAGAAACGGGCAGATGCCATTAGGGGAGATCTCGTCTTTATGGTTTGGGTCGAGGTCGAAAAAGTGGACAAGTTGAATGGGGGTTTTCCCGGCTGGAACTCGGTTTTCGGATGCGATTGTCCTGCATTGTCTTGCAATTTCATTCCAGGCGCGGATTGATTCAGAGGATCGTCGAAGAGAGCAGTTTTCCATTTCCGGAAAATGTACCCAGAGTTGATGCCCTTTGATGCGGTCGAAACCCAGTTCGCAGGCCAGTTGGATCATCGCGGGGATCTCATCCAGGTTGGCTTCCATGAAAGTCATTTGCATGGTCATGCGGCAATAGTGGCCGGTCTCTTGATGTATCTTGTCCCGGACGGCGATGAATTTTTGTGCATTCATGAGGTGTCCTGACAGGGACGTACCGGGCATGATTCGTTGTTGCGTGGTTTCGGTGGCCCCATTCCAGGAGATCTTCACGTCGGTGGCCAAGGGGACGATCCGATGGGCCCAATCCTCCACGGAGTAATGGTGGGGTCCGGGCGGAAACGTGCCGTTTGTGGTGAGATTCAACGACATGTCGTATTGCCGGCACAGTTCGAGCATCCGGAGAAAATGCGGGTACAGCAGGGGTTCGCCCATGGTGGATGGGATGATTTCCCGAACGCCAAACCTGGCGGCCTGGGCAAGGATCGATTCCATCAGTTCCAGGGACATGAGGGGGCGTTTTGGTTGACCGGATTTTCTTGATTTTGCGAGATCGGAATGATCCTCGCACATCATGCAGTGGAGGTTGCACAGATCCGGGTTGGTATCGAGGGTGATGCGCCAGCAGGGGGCAGGGCAGGAAATCTCGTTCATCGGACGTACCTCCGGTAGATGGCTTCCATTTGTGTGACATGGTTGTCGATGCCGGGGATCTGGCCTTTCGGGGATCGCAGATACCCGCGAAGGCCCATCTGTTCTGCCCAGACGGGCTGGGAAACAAGACGCTGCATCTGGTTGCACAATGACTTTGCGGAGCGATGGGAGAAAAGCAGGCCATTGAGCTGGTGTTGCACATATTCCGCCATGCCGCCGACATCGGCGGTGATGACGGGAACGCCTGCCTGCTGGGCTTCGTGGATCACCAGTGGACTGTTTTCCACCCAGATGGAGGGAACGACAATCGCGTCGACATGATTGAAAACGTCCCGGGTGATGTGCTGGTTTTTGTATTCGCCCATCCACTGGATTCTTTCGTTGACCCTCTTGCCCTGGGCCTGGGCCATTTTCCGGAGGGCCGCACTGTCTTGTCCCCGATCCCGTCCCCAGATGCGAAGCAGGGCATATTCGTTCATCTGGCTGAAACCTTCGATCAAGAGGTGGATCCCCTTGGCGGGGATATGCGTGCCGATATAGCCGAAGGTGAAAGGTTCCCCGTGTACGCGCTGGCGATTGTTCAGGCGGGTTCTGTCGAATCCGTAGTCCAGGTAGACAATCTTGTCGGGGTGAAGGCCGAAACCCGTCTCAAATCGTGTTTTGAGGTAATTGGCGGGGGCTATGAAGAGGCTGACATGGTCGACCACTTTCCGGAGGTGGCTCATTCTTCGCTTCACCCAGTGGGTCCAGTATTCGATGTCGGTTTCTTCTTCTTCCGGTGCACCTGAAAAGTAGCGGGCGTAGCAGGAGAGGGCACATTTGCGATCGTCCTGTCCGTCGCAGGCGGCCCAGAGGTTGGTATCCAGGGAATGCATCTGCATGAACTGTCCGCGGGGACACATGAGCCAATAGTCATGCAAGGTGAAGATGACCGGGATGCGGCGGCGTGTGGTGGTGTGGCTCCGTAAAGGTTGACACATTTGTTATACTGCCTCCGCAGCGGTCT
>CAZTZR010000192.1:0-2109 GCA_964618145.1 uncultured Kofleriaceae bacterium | reverse complement strand
GGAAAGGGGTGATGTTGTGATATAGGGGCGGGGTGGTTAGTTCTGAGGGAGGGACCGTATGTGTGGGATGGGGTAAGGGATTAGGCTCTTCGGCCCATGCCCTTGGCCACCCAGCCCTTGGCCAGGATCAGGGCCACCGGGGATACCATGGCGATGATTCCGTAGATGAGCCAGAGCATCTCGGTGTTCTGGGGGCCCACCAACGGACAGTATTTGGCCAGGAAATAGCCACTGTAGAAGCCGGTGAGAACCTTGGTGAGGAACCACGGGAACTGGGCAATGCCCATATAGGAGCCGGTCTTGCCCTCGGGGGCGATCTGGGCCACCCATTGAAGGAAGCGGGGCTGCCACATGGCTTCACCGATGGTCATCAAGAGGATGTAAAGCAGTAGCAGTGCCGGGGTGGGGGGCAGTGTCAACAGGAAAGTGGGGGCGGCCATGACAAGGGTACCCCAGGTGATCATCCTGTACACGTCGGATTTGGCGGTCAGTGCAGCCACGAACGGCGTCAGGAAGAAGATCAGGATGGGATTGATGTTGGCGAAGAACTCAAAGTTGGCTCCCACGGGGGTTCCGCCGAAGGCCCGGTCAATGAAGTAGGGAAGGGTGAGCCAGTTGTGGGCGAACAGGGTTTGCACCGGTATCAGGATGAAAATGAAAAATACGAACCGGCCGTCGTGGAACGGATGGTCCGGACGCTTTTTCAGGAGCATGCCGATGAGGATGGCGGTGAAAAGGATAACCATTCCCAGCGGCAGTCCGAAACGCTTCCCGAATTGCTTCAGACTCGTGCCACCAGGGACCAGAATGGCGCTCTGGGCGGATTCCTTCATGGTGCCGGTGAAGCCGGCCTGATTGGAAAAGTGCATGGCCAGGACACTTGCGTTGAAATCCACCGACTTTTCGGAGGTTTCATTGACCAGGAGCGGGGAAACCTGCTTTATCAAAAAGACACCGGAGTTGTAGAGGCGTTCCACCAGCAGGTTTTTCAGGGATGGGGACATATCGGTGCCTGCCACCAGGCCGATTTCTTCCAGAACGCGTCCTTCCAGTTGGAGGAGTTGGTCCAGTGCCGCGCCACCTTCGCCGAAAAGGGTGGATGATGCGGTGCCCACCGCACGGGTCTGGACGGCCAGTTCCGTGAACATGCCCGGAACCGGCAACGTGGTGATGCGCATCAGTTCGGTGCGGAGATGTTCCGGCAGGGGAATGGCCTTTTCGGTGGGCAGCGACTGCTGCTGGCTGATGCGCCGGAGCACATCCGCATTGAAATTGCCCACCAGCCGGTAGGCGGCGGACATGTATGCCACGCCCAGCGCTCTCGTCTGGACATAAAGTTGGGTGGCGGATTCGCCGGGGGCGGGGATCCGGTGGGGCAAAGAGCCCATCAGATCAGCGGAGCTCGCAACGAAGTCGCCCTGTTCGCGAATGATGCGGCCCAGCATGGCATACGTGGGGCCGTCCACAGCGGCACCCTCGGGGAGGACTTCCGGTGGACGAATAGTATAAGAGAGCGCGGTGATTTCCGCACCCAGTTTTTCAAAATCCTGTACGGTGGCGGGGGGCGGTGCATTTTCACCGGATGCAGGCTGCAGCAATCGTCCCGCCTGGATCATTTTTCGGCCGTATTCGGTCATGGGGGAGTCAATGGGGCCCGGTTTGGCAGTGAAGACCAAAAGGATGGTCGACACCAGTGCCACCACCACCGCCACGGCGGAGATGCCGAACGCGGGCGTGAAAAGCCTGGCCTGGGGGGTATCCGGTTCGTCCCCCTCCTCCTTCTTTTTCTTGTTGATTTCGGTGACGGTGTCCTTCTGCACGGCCCGGGATGTCATGACCATGAGCACCACGAGAAACGCCAGGATGGAAGCGCCCGTGTACACCCAGAACACCGAAGTGATGCCGAGGTTGTTGCGGATGGCCGGAGACAGCAGCCCGGAGAAGAAGGCTCCCAGGTTCATGAGACCATAAATCATGGCGAAAGCCATGGGCGCATTCTTCGAGTCCGTGAACTGCTTGACGCCGGAGTAGGCCGCCGGCTGGTACATGCCGTAACCGATGACCACCAGCAGGATGCCAACCCCGAGGAACAGGAACATCATGGATCCG
>CAZTZR010000191.1:0-2122 GCA_964618145.1 uncultured Kofleriaceae bacterium | reverse complement strand
GTGGATGGAAACCTGGCAGGCGGATTATACGGCGGGTCTGGATCCTGCCCATTTTGATCAGGTTCTTTCCGAAGTTGACTGGAAGGCGGAATTGTCCCGCATGCATCCCTGTGAACTGGTGCACCAGTCCCGGTTGACCACATTCCGTCCCCAGTGGTTTGATGCCCAGAAGGTCCCCGGCTTCGTGAGCGCAGAGGATTTTGCCAACTGGATTGGGGAAAGGCGCATGGAGTGCGAAGGGGATTTCGGCGATCCCTTGCTGCACCGGGCCTGGATCGATCTTGGACAGACGGTGCAAACCGCCAGGGCCGGGTATTCACAGGTTTCGGGCTATGGGGAAGTTGCCAGTTTCCGGAATTGTTCCAGCGCGGAACAGGTAATCACTTTTTCCGTGGAAAGGGAGCGTGTGGTCCACCAATCCGGTTTCTGGGACAAAACCTTCGGTCAGGTGGAAAGGGCGGGGTTGGAGCACATGCGTCTGGGCGTGTGCGTCTGCCAGGATGAGTATCATACTCTTGATCGATGCAACTTGGTTTGCCCCGTCAGGCCCCGGAATGAAGTCGCCCGCACGTTTTTCGAGGTGGACCCGGATTTCGTACAAGAAACCAACTGGAGAAACCAGTCCTATGATGCGGTGTTCAGTCACCGTAATCAGGGGCTGGATGCCTTTTCCGGAGGCAGTCTCGCCTGTGACCGATTGGCCTCGTCTGATGCCAATAGCGGGAGTAATCTCTATCCCGTTTTCTGTGACGGAAAGACCCTGACCCACGGGAAAGTGGCGTTTCACCGGAATTGGGTGATCGACGTGGACCTGTGGTTGCGAACCCCGTGGATCAGCGGGATGGGAGCATTCCAGAAAGCCCCCGAAAATCCGGCCGGAATGGTCATGCACCAGATCGGACGCTGGTACGCCCGCATTTCCTCCCATTCCCCCCACGCCGAGGCCACTGAGGTTTTAACCAAAGATGGCACCATGTATCCCCTGCGTCTGCACACCGGTGTGCGGTCCTATTCGTCGCTGCCTGTTCCGTTGTGGGAAACGGAAGGCTGCACCACCGGATTTGCCATTTTCCACTGGCATCCCCAACGCATCCGGACAGCGCCGGTGCTGGAAGGTCCCCTGGGGGATCCCATTCCCTGGGCCTTTCTGGAGGTCGCCGGGGGTCCCGGATTGCTGCAACTTCTGGAAGCCGACGGCATTTCCGTCCGGCCGGTGGTGGAAATACCCGATACGGTGGTGCATATGACTCCCTGGCGTTCGGGATCGACCACCACCTTTTTGGCGGCCCACGAGCAGGGGGGTGTTTTCCGTCGGATGTCGTTGATGGAAACGTCCCCCCACGGGGTGGTTCGAGACAAACCCGTGGTGGGTCTGTTCCCGTCGTTGTCGGCTCCCACCTGGGTCGGGTTGGAGGATTCGGGCATTCTTCTGGCGGGCAAGAGGGGCGGAGACATCCGTCTGGCTGCGGTGTGGATCGTGGACCATCCGATGTTGCCGAACGCCTGGGCCATTCCCCTTCCATTGGGCCGGATTTCCGGGGATTCGGTGGCGCTGGGGAAATCGGGAAACCAGGTGACGGCGGCGATCGGGGATGGCACCCGGGTGCGCCTGTGGCAGGTGCAGCCTGCGTTCCCGTTTGTCCAGTTCGCGCAGTTCACCACGCCGGAGTCTGTGGAAAACGTGATTTCCCACGGGAATGACTGGATTGTCAAGACCACGGGTTCGCTGGTGAGGTGGACACCTGGTACCGGGTTTACGGAAATGGCCATGGAGGGTCTTCCGTCGGATCGTTCCGGCTGCGCCATCAGCACGGGGATGGACGGGGCGTTGGTTCTTCTGTGTCCGAAGTCGGAGACATCGGCGTTTCCGGTGGGATACCGGTATCAGGATGGACACTGGGAGGTGGCGTCATGCTACGGCGAATATTGATGTTTGTGTTCGTGGTGGGGATTTGCGTGCCCTGTGTGCATTGCGAACCCGCCAAAAAGCCCGTGGATCCCGACCCCTGTTTTAGTGGTTGCAACGACCCGTGGGACGATTGCTGGTTATTGAATAACTGCACTCCGGTGGACGGTGGCGTCGACGTGGAACCCGACCGGCCGGATGCGGTGGCGGACATCG
>CAZTZR010000190.1:0-2283 GCA_964618145.1 uncultured Kofleriaceae bacterium | reverse complement strand
TGGGCCGCCCCTCGATCTCGGAATTGAAGAAGTTGACCAGGCGTACCAAGGCGGCGCCGGTGGCGGCGGAGAAAGAGAAGCGATCACCGAATTCCGTGAAGGACATCCCCTTTTTCCGGGCGAACCACCAGCCGGCAACGATCAGTCCGACGGTGGCTCCGTGGCTGGCCAGACCTCCCTTCCAGAATTTGATGATTTCCACCGGGTTGCCGAAGTAGTACCCGGGTTCGTAGAAAACCACATGCCCCAGGCGGGAGCCCACGATGACGGCCAGCATGCCGGGAATGACGAAATCGCTGACGTCCTGCTCCTTCCAGCCGACCCGCATCATCTGCCAGCGGAGGAAGTAGAATCCGCCCACGAACACGCCCACGAAAAGCAGTCCGTACCACCGGACGGCAAACGCTCCGATACGGAAGATCTCGGGATCGGGATTCCATGTGAAAGTCATTGAACACTCCTTGCGGTTCCGGATGGATCCAGCACCAGGGTCTGGGTCCGGTCGGGGCCCCAGGAAACCAGGGTCACCGGAATCCGGGTGAGGTTTTCCAGGAACCGGATGTACGCCACAAGTGGAGGTGGCAGCGTGTCCGAGCCATCGGACGGAAGAGTCCAGGGCTCAAAGGAACGGTACACCGGGCGGGCTTTGGCAACCAGAAACGGATCGCAAGGAAAATCATCCACCATGGTTCCGTCTTCCAGTTGGTATGCCACGGCCACCTGTACTTCGGGCAAATCACAGAGCACGTCCACTTTGGTCAGCGCCAGTTCCGTGGCCCCGGACAGACGCACGGCCTTTTTCAGGGCCACCGCGTCCAGCCAGCCGCAGCGTCGCAAACGGCCGGTGGTGGCTCCGTATTCCCCTCCGAAGGCGGCCAGGTGTCGTCCGGTTTCGTCGTCCAGTTCGGTGGGGAAGGGGCCGTTGCCCACCCGGGTGGAGTAGGCCTTGCAAATGCCGGTGACATGGTTCACCAGGTTGGCGCCAAGTCCGATGCCGGACAGAAGGCCGCCCATCGCCGTGGAGGAACTGGTGACGAAGGGATAGGTTCCATGAACGGCGTCCAGCAGGATTCCCTGGGCCCCTTCCAGCAGGATTTTGCGGCCTTCCTGGGCAGCCCGGGCCGTTTCCAGGGATACATCGCAGAAAAGTTTCACCAGCCAGCCCGCTTCGGCCAGCAGTTCCCCGTGCAATTCCTCCGGAGTGGGGACCGTTTCGCACGCCTGGTCGAATATGGGGGAATACTCCATGTGCAGGGCCTTGAGTTGTTCCATCAGCAAATCCGGGTGGGCCAGCGAGGCAGCCACGATTCCCAGGCGGCTGGCGCGGCTCTCGTAGGCGGGGCCGATGCCCCGCAGTGTGGTGCCCAGGGCGTCCGGCCGGGCTTCCCGGATCCGCTCGATGGTCTTGTGCCAGGGGAGGATGACCATGGCCTGCGGGTCGACGCCCACCCGGGAAAACACCCGGGGAACTCCCATGCTGTCGAGCAGCTCCAGTTCTTCCCGGAGCCGGGCGGGTTCGATCACCATGCCTGCTCCCAGCAGGCAGTGGACGTATTCATGCAGGATGCCGGACGGGATCAGGTGAAGCACGGTCTTTTTGCCATTTTGAATGATCGTGTGCCCGGCATTGGCACCCCCGGCAGCCCGGACCACCAGGTCGGCATCCAGGCTTTTGACGTCCACGATTTTTCCTTTTCCTTCGTCTCCCCATTGCAGTCCGATGATGGCGGTCACCGACATGATCTCACTCCTTGGATTGAGGATGTTGAAACTGTCCTTGTGTCCCTGTCAGTTTCTTCGGGATTCCGGATCACTTCCAGGAACGGGACAGCCTTCATCCGGTGGGTATCATGGCAGAGGGGAACAATGTCAATGGATTTTTCAGTGGCCAGCAAAGATTTGGCGCAACAAGAAGGGATTCGACCCTGTTTTGTGGTGGACATTCCGGGCATCGGCATGGCAGGGAATCATTTGGTTTCCGCGTCAGTTTCTTCTTTTTTCTCCGAATCGCTGAACCCGGTCTCAATGGATGTCATGGTCTTTGGCTTGCGGGTGGCCTGCCATCGGGTTGGCTTTCCATGGGCCTTTTCTTCCCGGGATAATTGCGCGGACCCGGTCAGGCGGTGCTGTTTGACCTTTCCCGTGAAAACCATGGTTGTTTTCTCCGGCAGGCCCGGCAAATCCAGTGAAAATGCAAGGTCTTCGCCTTTCAGTGTGACATTCTTCAGGGGGACCTTGGTGTCCCGGACCTGTGCTTGTCCCCGGACCTGCTGGAAGGATTGT
>CAZTZR010000189.1:0-2304 GCA_964618145.1 uncultured Kofleriaceae bacterium | reverse complement strand
AAAAACTGCTTCTGGTTTTGTTTGACCTGGAATCACCGGAAACCCTGGCGTCGGGGTCGCGCCTGGCGTGCACAGTCTTCGCCAGCCCCGAGCCGGTGCACGCGCAACCTCTGCCGCGCCGGGCAAGGCGCGGTGATCGGGCCGCCCATCGAGAGGTTGACCCCGAGCCCGGCGGCTCGCTATCCTGAGCCCGACTGGAGTCGTTGCTGGCTTTGGTTCATCTGGTCTTCCGGGAGCCGAGGAGGCTCGGTCGGGAGCGGGGTTCGAGTCCCTGGGGAGAGTCCACACAAGGGCTCTCTCGTTTTTTTGGTTGGGTCGGGAAGACGCACCTGTCTCCGCCACCATGACTCGCAGCGGAACCCGGCCGGTGTAGCGAAGGGAGAGCTACCCGGCCAGGGCATGGGAATTTTGTGGATTTTTTCCGTGATGAACTGACTTTCCATATCAGGTTTCCTCACAAATGACTGGAGAAAGTGGAAGGATGTTTTTGGAAAAACTCCATGATTTCCCGACCGGTGGGGCAATGGGGTGTTTCATGGATACTCATGGTCTCCTCCAGTAAATATTTTATAATATCAAGCACTTTTCATGGGGTGTCAACCAAATACCAGAGTATTTTCCGGCCATGAGGGATTTGAATGGACAACGTCTTCCCGGCACCATGCTTCTGTTCAGGGATGGCAATCATTGCCGACCGGGTTCTACGACTGGGACGCGGGGGTGGAACCCGACATCCCCATCGACGTCCCCATCGACGTTCCCGAGGACATCGTGGAACCGGACGTGGACATCATTGAAGACCCCGTCTGCGGCAACGGCATCACCGAAGAGGGAGAAGTCTGCGACGACGGCAACACCCGCTCCGGGGATGGCTGCAATGCCTCCTGCACCCTGGCCGACGGCGTGGATTTCGTGGCCACCACCGTGTACGTACGCAACCAGGAATACCCGGTGCTGGTGGGCTCCCCCGACGAGGAGGGGGATTTCTTCCTGCTGTACACCGACTGGAGCGGAGCCGATGGCGGCGGCGCAGGGATTCGCATGGGACGCTTTGCGGCCGACGGACGCCGGCTCGGGGAAATCACCGTGAACAACGTCGTGGGGGGCGGCAACCAGCACAGTCCGGCCGGAGCAGTGGCCGGTAACCGGCTGCTGGTGGCCTGGATCAACGAGATGGCCGGCGGCACCTTTGACGCAGGCATCCGGGGACGGATTTTCACGCTGGAAGGCGCACAGGCAGTCCCCGAGTTCCAGTTGGACACCTCGTTTACGGGAGAGGATTTGCACGTGACCATCGCGTCCAACGCTGCGGACCTCTTTTTTGTGGTCTGGGTGGACACTGCCGGCACGGGCGGGGCCGACCTCAAGGGGCGGTTCCTCCGGCCGGACGGCACCGCGGAAATCAACGGCGTCACCGCAGACGACGGGGAGTTCCTGCTCGACATCCCGCCTGCCGGCATGCAGATCCGGCCCCAGGTCCACGCCGTCTCCGGCAACCGCTGGATGGTGCTCTACGAGGACTTCTCGGGGGCCTACGATCCCACCAGCGGTGGCATCACGGGGGTGCTTCTGGCTGCGGACGGCACCACCATCAGCACCTTCGGGGTCAACCACATCACCACCGGGCGCCAGGCCGATGTCCAGGCGCTGCACCTCCCCTCGGGGATGGTCGCCTGCTGGATCGACAACAGCAACACGTACGATCTTTGGGAATGGGGCATCCACTGCCGCCTGTTCGACGCCGGGTACCAGCCGGTGGGCGAGGATTTTCTCGTGAACACCACCACGAAAACCAGTCAACTGGCCCCAGCGTTGTGCCTGCTGGACACGGGCTTTCTGGTGATATGGGAGGACTGGAGTTCCCAGGACGGTTTTGGCGCCGGCATCGTCGGTCGCAGGTTCGCCTTCAACGGCACCCCCCTGTCCCCCGAGTTTTTTATTCCCTCCACGTTTCTGGGACACCAGACCAACCCCACCTGCCTGCGGCGGGATTACCTGTTCTGGTTCGCCTGGGAGGACACCTCCGGCACCCCCCCTGACACCGACGGCAAGGCCCTCCGCATGCGTTCCTTCCTGGAAGAGAACATGGTGCAATAGGGTGGACCCGACGACATTTTTCACCCAAATGACCCGAACGCTGAACCCGGCTGCCTTTGCTGCCGGCGGGCCCGTGGTGTACTGGATGCAGCGGGCGCAGCGCGGATGGAACAACCTGGCCCTTTCGGTGGCCCTCGGCGAAGCCAATGCCCGACGGGTTCCCCTGCAGGTGCTGTTCGTGCTGGATGCCTCCTGTCCGGACGCCAA
>CAZTZR010000188.1:0-2330 GCA_964618145.1 uncultured Kofleriaceae bacterium | reverse complement strand
GCTTGTTGCAAATGCAAGAAAAAAGCGTAATGCCTATGGCCGGGAGCTTACGTTGCCGGATGTGATTCTGGTTCCGGAAAAACCAGGGAAACCGATTCATCACTGGAAGTGTCCAGGATGATTTTTGCTGACGAAGGTGGAAGCATCCTTCTTTCCGACGGAGCTGAACTGGTGATCCCTCCCGGTGTTTTATCGCAGGACACCGAGGTGACCTTGACCCGGGTGACCTGCGGCCGGACCCTGAAGGCCGCCGAGTTTGCGTCCTGTGCATACGAAGTCAGAGGGCGGCCTGAATTGGACCTGCAAGGACGATACGAATTGAAGTTGCCAAGCCGGGATCCGTCGGTCCAGCCTGCATGCGTTTTTTCCATGACGTCCGAAGGGTGGCGGTGCCAGGCCAACGCCCTCACCGGCATTGGCCATGCAGTCACGATGCCCACGCGTTTCGGCGCATTCGCTCTTCATGCCGATAATCCTTCCTTGTCGCCGATGAATCTGATGACAGATCTGGATTTCGATATTTGTGGGGGGAATTTGTTCGGGATGTGGGAACTGGCGTTTTTCGCAGGACCTGCGGAGGCCTTCATGGAGGTGGTTTTCTATCCGCCGAATCCGGCGTTTCAAGTCTGCGAACCCTATTCCCATTACGCGGGGAACATTGTCCATGGCGTCAAAACCCTCACCATCACACCAACGACCGGCGACGGGCCGGAAGTGGCAAGATACGAAGAATATCATTACCACGAAGGATATGAACTCAATATCACTACAGAGGAATGCCTGGCCAAGGCCGGTTTCGAGTGCAGCATCCAGTCACCCCATTGCACCTCGGAAGGGGGTATTTGCACCTGTCGCCTGCCATTTGGGACGCTGTGGGGCGGGGATGTTTTCCTGTATGAGGTAGAAGACGGTTACTCCCTTTCCGAGGGTGGTCCTCCCCTGGAGTACTGCGTTCTGGAAGACACGCTGATTCATTGCAGAATCCATGAGGGATTTCCAGCCTGCTGGGTTTACCAGAGGAAATAACGCCCAGTTGCCAAACTCCCGGTTTGATGGGGAATGGGGAGGGAGGAGGGGGGCGCAAGGGTACGGACAGGGAACTTTCCGTTTACCGGTGCCAGGGAATGTCCCGGGAGAAATAGCCGACGGGGTCCGTGACCCGGATGCCTTCCTGGTCGTAAGGGCGCCACAGGGAGCCCACTATCTGGGTGGCGCGGCGCGGTTTCAGTTTGCGTGTGTAGTAGGCCAGCGCCGGGGAGAGGGAGTCGTCGCCGGATTTCACTTCGACCAGTTCGTCCAGCACCCCGTCAATTACCGTGGCGAAGTCGACCTCCCTGCCTTCCTTGTCCCGTACGTAGTGGAGTTCGCACCGGTGTCCCTCCCGATCCTCCAGATAATGCAGGCGCTTGAGCAAACCCGCCGCCACCAGGTTTTCCAGCCGGGATCCCGGATCCTCCCGGGCATCGGCCACATCGTGGAAATACACCTTGGGCGGTTTTTGCACGGCCCGGGCAGGGAATGGAAATCGCTTGGCAGAAGGAGCGCGTTTATGATCCCCAGTCCCGCGCCGTCCTGCAGGAATCCGAAACGGGCCAGATGTACAACCACATTTACCAGCGTGCCGCTCGGCCATGGACCTGGTTGGGACCCGAAGAACCCTACATTTACGAATACCGCTTGAGGGATGGTGCAACATGAAAATTTTTCTTTTAATCACAACGGCCTTCATCTTTGTTTCGTGTGGAATGTTGGAAGATGATGGTGAAAAAAACAAAAAGACCAATGATGAGATTGAGGATTGCTATCGAATGGGCCCAGAAATCACTCTGGAAACCTGTGCCGAAGCTGGATGTTCATTTATGCACGCATCCATCGGCTTTTTGTCAAGTCTGAACGGACAGTCATGTCTTCAGGGACAAAACGCCAGTGCATGGTTCGAATATACCCAAAAACCCGTAATGCCCATGTGTTTCCCTGCCCCTGTGAATAACACGGACGGGTTTCTTCGATACCAGGCACCATATTGCAAATCCTTTACACAACAAGCGGTTTATGTGCTTGTGCTTCCCGATTCTTTTTCCCGTCCTCCTTCACAGGACGGCTGGTTTTTATGTGCAGACCAGTTTTCTTTTTGTGAGTCCACCTGTGGTAACGGCCGGGTTGAACCCTGGGAACAGTGTGATGGACAAGATCCTGCAGATCAATGCCGGGATTTTATGGATTATTTTGGCTGGGGGAACTGGCATTCCAATCATCAACTGAACTCCATTAAATGCGACAGGAATTGCCGATTTGATTTTTCCGATTGCTATTTGGACCCGCCAGTTTAT
>CAZTZR010000187.1:0-2358 GCA_964618145.1 uncultured Kofleriaceae bacterium | reverse complement strand
GGGGGGGCCAAACCGATTCATCCATCTTGACTGTAGCGCCCCCTCCATGCATACATTCTTTATCGACGACACCTATGTGGCACCCATTCAGGGTGCGCATGACTCTCGCCGTGCTACCCAGGGCTTTGCCCTGGGCTGTCACATGTTGCCCTTTCAGGGCATCAAATCGCCACAAGCGACACCCAGGAAAATCCCCTACGGAACTGCAATGCGCCCCCAGCCCTCTCAATTCGATTCTGCTGAAAAAGTTCTGGTGCAGTCCCGTCCTCCGCTTGCCCCTTGCGCCCCTTCGCTTGCCCCTTGCGCCAGCAACACATCGTGGCGGAAGGTGAGGGGTGGCAAACGATCCTTAAATTCGGTTCATAGCGGCCGTTTGCGCAGTAATTGATTCATCCTTTCTAGATTTCTTAAGCATTTGGCCGATTTTTCATCCAGTTGCGTCGCGCCGCCCAACGCTGAAGATTGCAGGCGGATGCCGTGAAGAGGAGTTGCAGGCTTGTTTTCTGCAGTCCCCGGTATCTTGCCCGTCGGGCTCCATACCGCCGTTTGAGTTCACTGATTGTTCCTTCAATGGCGTTGCGTTTTTTCATGCGCTCCCGGTAGTCCTTGGTGCGGCATAGTCGCCGGCGCTCTTGGGCAGCCATATGATGTTCGCTCACCTGGATAGTGCGGAAAGGCTTCTTTTTCTTCGTGGAGAGGCACTGTGTCTTGAGCGGACAGAGCGAGCAATCAGCGGCGGCCCACTCGAAATAGTAGTAGAGGGTCGCATGACCGCTTTCCCGTATGCACGAACAGGCGGAACAAACCTTTCCTGCCGGACAGATGGCTGTTCGTTCAGGCAGATTGACGTCGAAGGCATCGGTACCGAATCGGCCTTTGCCGTGGGGCGGAGCGGGCATGGGTCCACAGATTTCAATCCCCTCGCCCTCGGCATGCACCAGTTGGGTGGCACTGATGTATCCCGCGTCTGCATACGTCGTTTCGGCTGGTTCGCTTCCCGTTTGCTCATGTTCGTGAAGAACCGGCATCAAGCTGCCGTGATCGCTGGTAATGGCTGGCTGCGTCACCACCGCCGTTATGACCGCTTCGGTGGGTTCTCCCTTCCGGCGCGTTTCGTCGGCCACGGTTTCGCATACTTGGACCTTGTACCCCACCCAGCCGGTCTTCCCGATGGATCGTTTCGTACTCCACGTCGCTTCGGGGTCATGGGGATTCTGTATGCCCCCCGGAACGACCGCTTGTCGCTGTGTTATCGCAGGATTCGCTTCGAACTGTTCCTCGAAAACACGCCGTAATAGCTGAATGGGTTTGGACTGCCGGACCGCATCCCCCAGCTTTTGCGCGAGTGCCGGAATCTCCATGCAATCCGTGCCAGCCTGCCCCATGGTGGTCCTGAGCCGTTCCTCGGTGGGGTTGTGAAGTTCCTGCGGGTTCCGCTCGGCATAGCGACTGTGCCACGGCTTCCAAGTGTCGGAGTCGTCCAGTTGCGGGCGTTTCGCATGGCTTCCAGCGAGGCGTCCAACGCCAGCTTCGCCAGATCGTGTTCAATCAGCCGCTTTCGAAAGCGGACCAGGGTAGAGGGATTCATCCCTCGCCAGTCACCGGGGATGTTCAGGGCCGT
Source organism: uncultured Kofleriaceae bacterium (assembly GCA_964618145.1). GTDB lineage: Bacteria > Myxococcota_A > Polyangia > HGW-17 > HGW-17 > HGW-17. Next base: position 737 of record CAZTZR010000187.1, on the reverse strand, counting down.
TCTCCAGCGCACATCAAAAAGGCAGGCCGCCACCGCCTGCCGATCTGGAAGGCGCTCCATGATTTGAAGCAGGGTGATCCCCATCAGAAAGACCGGATCAATTTCAGGTCTGCCGATAACCCGGGCGTACATCCCGTCTAGCGCCGAGCGTTTCTGCTCAAGGACCGGAGCGATTTCGTCCCGGTACAGCAAAAACGCCGTGAAAGCCGGTGATGAAGGGTTCGTTGCAACAAAATGTATAGTTCATGCTTTACAAGATATAGCCCATAGGCTATTCCGTCAAGCGTAAACACAAAAAAGGAGTATCCGCGATGAAGAAAAAGGAAGTGGCTCGTTATCCCTTGAAAATTCAATCCATCCGCTCCAGCGGACAGAACCAGCGGTTTTATGTATACCTGCCCATGCCACTGGCTTCGGCCATCGGACTAACAGGAGGCGAAGAGGTCGAGTGGGAGCTGATTAACCGAAAGGAACTCTATCTCATACGAAAGAACCCTGCTGCGCCCAAGGCTAAACCACGCGCGTAAGGAAAGCCAAGCGGTAGGCTGGGCAAGGGCAGCACCAGGACTTTTCAGCAGAATCAAGAATTAAGAAATGCTTTGGGATAGGGAAGCCAAAGTGTCTGCGGGATGTTGAAACATGCCGATCTCTTTTGCCCATTTTGTTGCTGCATTTGACTGGTCATTCTGCGATCCTTCCCTTGGTTTGTTGCCGGGAGGATTGTTTTATGAAGAGTC
>CAZTZR010000186.1:0-2600 GCA_964618145.1 uncultured Kofleriaceae bacterium | reverse complement strand
AAGAAAGCGAAAGACATCTGAAGAAACTGGACATCGAGTTGACGCCGTTTCCTGCCGCGGTGGAGATGAAGCCGGAGAAGTATCTGGGTCAACTGGATGATCTGGTGATGGCGAAAGAGCGGGAAATCGCGGCGGACCGGGCGAGTCGGAACCAGGGATTCATGGGGGCGAAAAGGGTTCAGGAATTGCCGCATACGACGTTTCCGCTTCAAAGGCCGAAGCCAGGGGGCATGCGGCCAAAGGTTGCAGGCTCATGCAAAGATACATGGCTCAGCCGTTATCGTGCATTTTTGGTGTTGTATCGCAAGGCCCGCCAGATGGTACTTGACGGGATCCAGAATGTGGTGTTTCCCAAGGGGACGTACATGATGCACGCCGTTTGGGGATTCCCGGTGGACTTCGATGATCCGCTGGAGGTCCTTGAATCGCACCCCTTGGCGTAACTCCCTGCCTTTTCGGGGCATAACACTGTGCCCCATCCAACCACCTCGTTTTTCATCCTACGACGAAAAGCGCATGTCACCCGTGTGCGCACACCAATACTAAAGACATAAAATGTATTGTGCGCCCACAAAAACTATCGTTCAACAGGACCAAATACACTGCTCAGACGGCAACGAAGACACCTCCGATGTGGCATAAACCGAGGGCCATGCAGTGGAGTTGTGATAAATGGGCGGAGTAAATGAGATGGTGGCGGGGACGGCTTTTTTGGGGTGGAGGGAAGGTTGTTGTTGCAAGGTGTTGACGGGTGATTTGTGCACTGACTTTGGGATGCAAGACGAAGACGACGGTGTTGGACCGTTGCGGTGACGGGTTTCTGGATCCGGGAGAGGAATGCGATGGCAACGAGTTGGGTGTTTTTGCATGCGAGGAACTGGGCTTTTACCAGCAGTTGTCGGCACTGAGTTGTCGCAAGGATTGTACGATCGATGTGTCGGCATGCCATGGCAGGTGTGGAGATCGGGTCATTCAGTTGATGTTCGGGGAACAGTGCGATGGAGAGAATCCGGCGCTGACCACCAACTTTTGCCGGGCACGGGGGTATTACGGTGGGGTGCAGGGATGCAGTTCGGCATGTGTGTTGGACGAGGAACTGTGTCTTGGCAACGGCAGCTGCGGCGATGGAACATGGCAACAGGCTCACGAATCCTGTGATGGGGAGGAACTCGGGGGACAGACCTGTGAATCACTTGGGTATTCCGGGGGAATACTGGCTTGTGGAAATGGTTGCCGGTTCAATGTTGCAGGATGCATCGGCGGTGAAAACTGCGGTAACGGAAATATCGATGGGCCGGAACTTTGTGACGGTGAAAACCTGAACGGACTCACCTGCGCCGATATGGAGGGATTTGCAGGGGGTACGCTGAGGTGTGGTCCTGACTGTCGGTTTGACACAGACCTATGCCATCCGGAAGCCATTTGCGGAGATGGTCTGGTATTCGGTGACGAACAGTGTGACGGGACGAACCTCCTGGGGCAGACCTGCCAAAACCTGGGCTACGCCTCGGGGGCGTTGTTTTGTGGTGCGGATTGCCGGTTCGACACCCGGGAATGCACTGGCAGCACGGGTGTTTGCGGAAATGGCATTCTTGAAGCCGGAGAAACATGTGATGATGGCAACCGGTCGGACTGGGACGGCTGCAACGGACAGTGCCGGGTGGAAAACGGGTATGTGTGTGACGGGGTGCCGTCGATCTGCCAAACGGTTTGCGGGGATCGGGTGATTGCCGGCAACGAAATGTGTGACGGAACCACTCTGGGCGGAATGTCCTGCATTCTTCTGGGGCATTTCGGAGGGAATCTGGCCTGCAACTCCGATTGCACGGGTTTCAACGAATCCAGCTGCTGGGGTTCCTTGAACCATTATTCTCCATACATCGGCACTCTCCTGTATGTGCCGGCCGGGATGTTCCAGCGGGATACCACTCCGACCAACCTGGGTGTGGTGTCGGCGTTTCGCATGAGTCAGCATGAAATCACGCGGGCGCAGTGGATGGATGTCACGGGCTGGCCGGACATCAGCAACGAGTCGGCGTCCACCGGGACAAATGATCCGGTGCAGCAGGCGAGTTGGTACCATGCGATTGCGTTTTGCAACAAACTGAGCATCGCCGAGGGGTTGACGCCGGTGTACACGATTCCAGGTGTTGACTTTGCTACACTGACGTTTGAAAACATCCCGACCATCAGTGATTCCTTGTGGGATGCGGCAACTGCCAACTGGTCGGCCAACGGATACCGGCTGCCTACGGCAATGGAATGGATGTGGGCGGCCATGGGGGCGGACACGGGGAACCCGGGGGAGGTAAATACCACGGGGTATGCCAAAGCATTTGCCGGGAGCACGGGTTTCAATGAAATCGGGGATTACGCGGTATTCGGATATGGGTCGGGGGATGCTAGTGCCACGACATGGATCCAATCAAACCCGGTGGGCTCGAAACTGGCCAACGAATTGGGATTCCAGGATCTTTCCGGCAACGTCCAGGAGTGGATGTGGGATTGGATGGATGTCTATCCCGCAGGAACACTGACGGATTACACGGAAGTTCCAGAACTGAAAATGTGAAATTGCGTAGGGATGATGCGGAATTTTT
>CAZTZR010000185.1:0-2713 GCA_964618145.1 uncultured Kofleriaceae bacterium | reverse complement strand
GGGAACGTGTTCGAGTACCGTTCGGTGACGTTCTCCCAGCGACCGTCCGGGCGGTTGCGGTACACAATGGCCAGATCCTTGCCTCCCCCGTAGTCCTTGTCCTGGCGGTTTCCGGGAACTGCAATGTCCGTGGGTCCGTCACTCCAGCTCACCTGGAAGGGAACCCACTGGTCCAGCAGGAAGAATTCGTTCCATACATGATCCTCGGTGATGCCGCCCACCCCGGCGGAGGGAATCAACGCCGTGCGGCCAAAAGCCATGCCCAGATCCTGCAGTTCCCCGCAATTGCCATAGTGCTGGTACACGATCCGCTGGGGCCAGGGCGAGCGCACCAGCCCGGAGGACCAGTCCCCGTCCGGACCGCGGTACTCGGGGGGAATTTCCGACACGTTCAACTCCAGGTTCTGGGACACCAGATACCCCAGCCGGTCCAGCACAATGTCCTCATCGGAGATGAACCGCTGTCCGCTGAGGTTTTCATGAACGGCACCATCCCAGACCATGGTGAGGTCCGGCCGGGACGGCAACGTCATCATCTCCCGGAAGGTGGGATAGCCTCTGGCCGTGCCGGTCATGGGTGTAGGTTCCCCCACCCGCTCGAAGGAAAACGGCAGATCCACCGCACTCCAGTCATCCGCGTCGTGGGCCGGATGCATGGCTCCCAGAAACAGGAACACCCGGGCCGGAGCGGATTCCATCCAGGTGTGGAAAAACGCCCGGCGGGCTTCAAGCGCCTCGTACAGGGCCAGGGGTTGATCCCCTGCCAAAATGACCTTCTTGTACCGGTCCAGATCTGCGGCACTGTCCAGATCCAGGATCCCCGCCGTGTCCGCCACGGAAAAGGCATATCCCTGATCCAGCAGGATGTCTTCCACCACACTTGCGAAAAACGGATCCCGATCCCGGATGAGCAGAATTTCCACTCCCGAATCCGGGGCCAGCACGCTTCCGTGGCCAAAACCCACTGCCACCAGGTTTTCCGCGAGTTCGCCGGGCTCCGATTCGACCTCCAGGGTGGTGGCATATAACATCCCCCGCCCCCAGGCATAATGGATCATGATTTCCTCCCCCGCCGGTCCCGCCACCTCCACGATGGAATCCGCGCCCGGGATCCGCAGACCACCCCGGGCGGAATACGAACCCAGGTTGTCAATGCGGTGGGGCGCCTTGAGGGTCGCAGGATACGCATAATCCGGTTCCGGATCCTCCGTGAGGAAATACGACCGCCAGAACCGCCCGGCGGTTTCCCGGGACGACGGATTCCCCGTGCGGGGATCCACGTACAGCGCCGAATCATCCGACAGGCGCGGATGGGCCACATACCAGTAGTATATGTCCCGGGGAACCTCCCACTGTCCATCGTGCATGACCAGCACCACGGTGGTGTAATACTCCGGCGTTCCCTCTTCGCGTTCCACGATCCTGGCGTAGGGCACATGGGGGTCGGCGGCATAAATGCCCCGGACATTCTCCAGCAGCAATTCGGGATCGAAGGTGGTGCGATACAGGGAACTGTCGTACTGCAAATCCTCCGGCGGCAGGTGGGCCACGGCAAAAGCCACTTCGTCCACATAGCGCGGATCCTCGTCGTAGGCCGCCCAAATGGTCTGCGCCAGCATCACGGCCGTCGCCGGTTCCAGCCGGGCAAAGGCGTCAAACAAGGCATTGTGCATCCACGCCGGTGCAAGGGACAGCGCCTCCCGACACACGGGGGGCAGGCTCCGTCCATGCCCGTACACGGGGCTGACCGCCACCTCCCGGGAAAACCGCGACAGGTGAAGCACCAGACTCTCGCCGGGATCCAGCAGCACCCTCGGGTCATCAAACGGCACCTGGGCCCGGGCGGGAACGACCCCCGACAAACAGAACACGGCAAACAGGATTGTTGCGACTTTCATGGGACTCTCCTGACATTTCAACTCATCTTGATGCAAGATAGCCAACCCAATGGCCCAAAATCACCATGACAAGAATCCAAAAATAATGGCCAAACCAGGATGTAATGGTTGTCACAACTGCAATGATGGCATGTGATGACTCCTGGAATGCATCGCACCTCTTCACAGCCCGGGCAACCAGATGGACCTTTTTGTACAGGAAGGGTCCGGTTTGCCGTCCCGTAACGCAGTACACAACCCCTGCACACACTTTACAGACATGACCTGTGACATGCAACAACCTTCACAGTCATCACCCAACTCGATCCCCGGCGGTGTTCGGGCACCGGCGTTGCGCCTTATTTTAGAATAGCGACCTAAAACAAAATAACCTGGTTCGCTATTTTAGCCAAATCGCTTGACCCCTACTTCGTTCTCCGTTATTTTAGAAACCGTCAGTAAGTTAAAATAGTGGAGAACCTTATTTTAGGATACGGTCAAACGATGAAACGAGAACTCCAGGGACAATATGTGTCGATATCGACGGTGGGTGAGAAGGCCCAGGCCTTCGTGCCCGCGCCGCTGCCGCCGCGTCCGCCCATCGACTGGACCCCGGAGCTGCGCAGCAAGTTTGACCAGGCGCTGCTGGCGCTCGGGCGGCTGGACAGCGTCTCGACCTTGCTGCCGGACACCTCGCTGTTCCTCTACATGTACGTCCGCAAGGAAGCGGTACTCTCCTCCATGATCGAGGGGACGCAGTCGTCCCTGTCGGATCTGCTGCTGTTCGAGCTGGATCAGGAGCCCGGCGTCCCGCTGGATGACGTGCGGGAGGTCAG
>CAZTZR010000184.1:0-2827 GCA_964618145.1 uncultured Kofleriaceae bacterium | reverse complement strand
TGTCCACCGTGGAGGCAGGGGCTGCGAAGTATGAAGTCCAGGAAGAGGCCTTTTTCGCCGAAATCAAGGTTACGGTGCGGGATTCCGGGGGGGAACCGTTGCCAGGCGTTTTGATGGAAGTGATCCCCGACGGGGAACTGGTACAGGTGGAACCTGCCGAAGGGGTAAGCGATGCCTCCGGTCAGGCGGAGTTCACCGCAACCACACGGAGCATGGGGACTGTGCGCTTTGACGTGAGGGCAAAAAGCGGGGAGGGGGAAGTGGCCGTTCAGTTGGAACAGGTAGCCGAAGTGGAGTTCGTGGCGGGTTTGACCGTGGAAGAAACCGCCGAAGCCGATTACCGCTACGATACCGGGGTTTACGCCTTCCGTTTGACACTCACCGATGGTACGGGTCCCGTGGACGGGGCGTTACTGACAGGATTGCCCGAATTCAATGGTGTGGAGATTTTGCCGGATTCCCTGGTCACCGATGCCGTAGGGCAGGCGGAGTTTGTTGCCGAAACCCTGCTCAGGGGGGAACAGTCCCTGCTTCTGGCATTGGCCGGTGTTTCTCCGGTGTTGTCCGTGCAGGTGAACCTGCCGGAATTCGGCCACGGAAGCGTTCGGCCCTCTTGCCAGTATGATCTGGATACGTCCCGGGTACCTTATTATGGGGTACCCGTGGTGGTGGCTGCCGACTGGGGTGAGCCGGTCCAGGTCTCACCGCCGGTGACGGATGTGTGTCCCAATGATGCCATCGAGTTGAGTCCCGACGGAGAACGGTTGTACTTCTTCTGGTCTCCCACGGTAAATGGCAGCCATCAGGAGGTGCTGCACATCACCACCGGAACCTATGTTGCCGAGCGTGTGGGAACGGATCCGGGTCTCTTTTCGGCGCCACGGTTTTTCGACTTGCAAAAGGGTGCCGGCGGCTCGGTGGACGGTGCGTTGAGTTTTACTCCTGATGGAGCCTTCGTCTACTTTCACAGCACCCGGAGCGACAATCTGGGGTATCAGGCGGACCCACCCACCAATGATTTTCTGGATATCTATGTGGCTGAAGTGATTGACGGAGAACCGGGCCCGGCCGTGAATCTGGGAGAACCGGTGAACTCGATATATCTGGATGGAGAACACGCACTGCATCCGGACGGCACGGAGTTGTTCCTTTCTTCGGACCGACCCGGGGGACAGGGAGGTATCGACATCTGGGTGACCCAATACATCGCCGGGGTGTGGACGATGCCCGTGAATCCCGGTCCGCCCCTGAACACGGAATACTGGGAGGGGCAGCCCGGTTTTTCCGCCGCGGATCCGGATACGATGTATTTTGTGTCCAACCGGGACGGCCCGTCAGCCATCTATCGCACCACCCGTACAGGCAACACATGGAGTGTGCCGGAACTGGTCATTACTGGCTACGTGGGGGAACCTTCCTTTACCGCCGCCGGAGACATCCTCTATTTCGTTCACGTTCTGGTGGATGACCAGGGCGTGTTCGGCTCCAGCATCTGGTACGTGCGACGGAACCAGTAACCCGTGTCACGGCGCGGATCAGGTCCACTGGTACCTTCCCCGGACACTGATACCTTCCCCCGGAATGGCCTGAATAGTTCCGGCGATGTTGTCGCCTACAACGGGACACCCTTTTGCGGGCGTCCCTTGTCGCCGGTCTTTGAATTATATTCAGTTTATAGGGATCATCGGACTTGACCGGCGCTGATCAGCCACCAAAAGAGGCTTCGACGTTCTTCTGGAATTTTTCCAGGGTGGTGTTGAACTGGCTTTTCACAAACGGTTTGATGACAGGGGCGGCGAGACTGGAAAACGGGATTTCCAGTTCCAGTTCGGTGAAAAACGTGACAGCGGTATTGTCGCCGTCAGGACGGATTTTGACATTTCCCCGGCTTCTGCCGTTGCCGACACCATCCACCGGTTCCCAGACGACCCGGCCGTTTTCCTTGTCGAATTGGTAGGTGACCGCATACATCAGTTGAAGTGCGTACTTGCCCACACCGGCCTTTTCCATGGTCCATCGCCAGGTTCCGTTTCCCAGGTCCTCGATTTTTTCCACGCCCGGAAAATGACCTGCCATGCGGGGAACGTCTGAAAAAACTTCAAATGCTGCATCGTAATTGCTGCGAATGTCGATTTCGCGGGTAATTTCCATTTTCATTGTAAAAGCCATGTACACTCCTTCTTCGCCGTCTGGCGAAATGGTTTTATCCGACTTCCTGTATCAGCCGGTTGAGGACTTCCTGGGCGTGACCAACTACCTTTACCTTTTTCCAAAGTGCCCGGATTCTACCATCCGGTCCAATCAGAAAGGTGGACCGCAGGGCACCTTCAAATTCACGACCCATCATCTTTTTCCGGCCCCAGGCACCATACAGTCGGTGCACCGTGCCATCCGCATCGGAAAGCAATCGCACCGAGAGTTCATGTTTTTTGGCAAATTTGCAGTGACTGGCCGGTGAATCCCTACTGATACCAATGACTTCCGCGCCTTTTTCCCGGAAATCGGAAAGCAGGGAGGAAAATTGCATGCCTTCCAGTGTGCATCCAGGCGTGTTGTCTTTCGGATAGAAATACAGGACAATCCATTGGTTCTTTCTTTCAGACAGGCAATAGGTATTTTGTTCCTGATCCGGAAGGGAGAAATCAGGGGCCAAATCATCAACCAGCATTATGAGTCTCCATTTCAGTCGTCCTGAAAGCGGCCTGGACACCTGCGCCAGATTATCGAAAAAACAGCGAACCTGCAAATTAAACCCTTCAACCAACCCTTCAACCTTTCCCCTACCGTCCCCCCCTCCGAAAATACCCCACTCCGCCCACCTCATTTG
>CAZTZR010000183.1:0-2853 GCA_964618145.1 uncultured Kofleriaceae bacterium | reverse complement strand
AATGGTGTTACCGCTAAAACAAATCCCTCCAATGGGCGGTATTCCATGCGGTTGAGTTGGTCCAGCGCGGAACGGGGCTGCTGGGCGTAGATTTGCGAGGCGAACATGGCATTGTACCGTAAAAAGTCGATGGTCTCTGCCGCGGCATCGATTTCCGCCTGATGGGCGTTCTTTCCCTGCCCCAGCATGGTGCTGGCGTTGATTCGGGCACGATGGCGTCCTGCAAGCAGTTCCGCCGCCTTCAACTGGATGGACGCCCGTTCGATCCAGGACAATACCGACCACTCTTCAAACGCCCGCACGGCGGCATCGCAGGCAGCCGCGATGTGGGCCTCCCCTGCCAGGTGGCACCGGGCCAGCACATGGCCGTGGTCCGTGGGCATGACCACGTCCACCACATCCCCGGACCATACATCCTTGCCGTCGATGATCGCCGGAATCTCCACCACCCCGCCGGTCTGCCTGGAGAGTTCCTCCTGCAATTCCCGCCTTTCCGGTGTCCCCGGCGCGTAGGAGCGTACGGGTTCATTGGCGGGTACCTGAAAAGTGAAAGCCGAATTGTTCATGAATACCTCCCGGGGAAGGTCGGGGGCAGAAATCTGCCCGAAAAGTTTCCCCACCCGAGACATAATGCATGACTTTGTGCAAATCAATTGATATATTTTCATCGGATGTATGAATACTATTCATACTTATTCCATTAGCTCGTTTGCCACGCTCCTGGAGCGGGAAAGAAGCCGGAAACCATGAAACTGGATGCCAACCGGGCCCGGGTCCTGAACGAAGTCGTCCGTCAGGGAAATTACTCCCTGGCCGCCCGTACCCTGCACGTTACACCCTCTGCGGTAAGTCATTCCATCCGCAAACTGGAGGAGGAACTGGGCACGGAACTGGTGCGCATTGAAGGGCGTCGTGCGGTCCTGACGGACGCAGGCACCCAGTTCGCCAAGGCCTGCGAGAGGGCCTTTTCCCTGCTGGAACACGCCGAAAACCGCATACTCCGGGGGGACATCACCCAAATCCTGACCGTTGGATGCACGGTGGAGTTCGGCACCATGATCCTCCTGCATCAGTTGCGCCCCTTCTGGGTAGAGCGAACGGACCTGCGGTTACACCTGTATTTCTCCAACCAACTACAGGAGCCGCTTCTTTCCGGCCTCCTGGACCTGGCCATCGATTGCAAACCCCACCTGCACCCATCGGTGGTCTCCACGGATCTGTTCTCTGAAGCCTATGTGGTGGTGGCCGCTCCGGACTTCATGAAGCGCCACCCGCTGGGGGACCCGGTGGACCTCTCGGGGGTTCCCGTCCTCTCCATGGATCCGGAGGCCCACTGGTGGGACAACTTCCAACTCGCCCTTCCCCCGGCAAACCGCCCGGTCCTCTCCCACGTCCTGTTCATCAACCATGTGCGGGGCATCATCGGCGCCGCATGCGAAGGCATGGGAGTGGCCCTCGTGCCCCATTATGCGGTGTTGTCCGAGTTGGCCGACGGCAGCCTTGTCCACCTGTTTCCCGAACTCCCCATCATGGAAGACCGCTTTTCCGTGTATCAACTCGTACAGAATTCACACAGGGAAAAAAACCAGTCCATGTTGACCTTTTTGCGCACCCTCGGGCTTTCGGAATTCGGACTTGACGCCATCACGGATTCCCATCCATAGAATGGCCAACCGGTCCCCGGATCATCGAACCTGGGCTGCGCAGGCAGGGCTAACTCCCCGGACTACTTAATTGCACAACGCGCTATCACCCGTTTTGTCAATGAACTGATCGCCGCATCCCGCATCTCCTTGACACAAAACAGGCGCCATGGGATTGTCCCCTCCCGGAGGGACTTGAAGCATGGGAAAATCCGCAATCGACCTCAAGGATGCATACCGGGTACTGAACCCTGGCTGCGTGGTGCTGATATCCACGGGAGACGGCGAAAGGGACAATCTTTTTGCCGTCACATGGAACATGCCCGTGAGAAAGGACCCGCCCATGATGGCGCTGATGTCTTCCAAAAGGCATCATTCATGGGAGCTCATTTCAAAAACCGGGGAATTCGGCGTGAATGTGATGCACGCGGATCATGCATCTGCCCTGCTGGGTTGTGGTTCCGTCAGTGGACGTACCGAACCGGACAAGTTCGCACGTTTCGCCCTGAACCGGACCCCGGCCCAACTCATTCGCGCCCCGCTTGTGAGCGAATCCGTCGCCTCCCTGGAGTGCCGCATCTGCCAGGTGGTGGACATGGGCGCTTCCGCCTTGCTCATCGCACAGATCATCGCCGGCCATGGAGACCCCCTTCATTTTGTAGACGGATTCTGGAGTTTCGACAACGGATTGCGGCTGTTGCACCATCTCACCGGGCCGGATTTCGCCGTTTCCAGTGACACCGTGACCGTATAACGCGAAAGACCTGTCATTACTGCGCTTCGCCCATCTTCGCGCATTGTGCATTCAATGTTCACCTGCTATACTCCACATCAGCGAGGTGCGTGATGAGCCGGAACCCGATACTCTTACTGGTGGTACTACTGTTTGCATGGCCCGGTTGCCATCTGCTCATGAAGGTTCCCGACGAAACCGCAGATGGCATGACCTGCGGTAATGGAATACTGGACCCGGGGGAAGATTGCGACGGCGCGGAACTCGGGGGGCATACCTGTGCCTCCCAGGGGTATGCCGGTGGAACCCTCGCGTGTGATTCAAACTGCCGCTTTGACGAGTCAAACTGCGGTTCGCTCACCTGCGGTAATTACCAACTGGACGATGGGGAAGATTGTGATGGCGACAATCTTGGTGGCGCCACCTGTATCGATCTCGGATTCATCGCTGGAACCCTTTCGTGTACGTATGAATGTC
>CAZTZR010000182.1:0-2873 GCA_964618145.1 uncultured Kofleriaceae bacterium | reverse complement strand
CTGCTCGCCTTCGCGCCGCCCGGCCTGGTCGAGGAGGTTCTGTCCTCGCCGCTGGACCTGCGGCAAAGGAAAAGCGCACCAGCCCGTGGGGCATGCGGCGTGAACGCAGGACGAAGGCTTTTTCCACCTTGAGTGTTCGCAGTTCGGCGCCGGCTGCAAGCCGGGCCATTTCTTCGGCGGCCAGGTGCTCCATTCTGGACTTCTGCTCACGCCCCTGCACACGCTCGACCACCAGAAGGCCGAGCAGGATGACGAGAAACATCCCGGCGAGCCCGAACAGCAGGGTTCCACGGCGGGTGCAGAACAGGTTTCGAATGCAGAAACTCATCGGGCACCTCCCGGGCAGGCGCCCACATAACGGGAGATTTCCCAGGCAGCCTCATCCAGTGCGGCGCGGATGTCGCGGTTGCGGCGCACAATGGAGGCAAGCGCACGGGTGTAGGGAGGCCACATCACACGGGCCTCGGCGGTGGCGGGCATGACCACGCCTTTTTGGGCAACCTGCAGGAATTCGGCATAAAAAAAGCGGTCGAAATCGCACTGGGGGTTGTTGCGGCATTCGGCCTTCATGGCCGACGCGACCCGGCCCCGTACGGGAGGTTGCCCGGCCTTGCGGGCACGCAATTCCGCCGAATGGGCACCTGCGAGGTATTTCATGGCGCGCATGGCGGCATCGGGCTTGGTGGAACGGGAACTCAGGTACAGTCCTTCCAGGGAGAGGAAGGGGGCCGGATACCGTTCCCCCACCATGGGAAAATCCACAACGGTGTAGGGAACCTTTGATGGATCCAGTTGGCTCTGGAACCACGGGCCGGAAATGACCATGGCAATTTCGCCCCGCATGAACAGGTCGCTCATGAGGGGATAGGACAATTCCGCCGGCACCACGGCCGACGGATGCGCTCCCGCCAGTTCGTGGGCGAGTTTCGCCGCCTGATCGTGGGGCGGAGACTTTGTCTCGGGCATGCCTTCGGCGTCGAGGAAAGAACCACCCATGGCGTGCAGCCACATGGCATGGTGATAGGCATCGTCGGCCTGTACGCCCAGTCCATAGCAACGCAGTTTCGGATTCCACGGGCAGGGCCGGGTCAGGTCCCTGGCAAGTTTTTGGAAGTTCTCGTAATTCCATTCCTTTTGCTGGGCGAGGGAAAGCACCCGGGCGGCCACATCGGTTCCATCCGGAAGGCGCCGGACGTAAAGCGCCAGGTTTTTCGCGGTAAGCGGCAGTCCGTAGAGCCGGTTCCCGCGGAGGAATGCTGATAGCGCCAGGGCCGGGGAGAAATCGTCAATGTCTTCAGGCTGGATCCAGAAATCCACGGGGGCCAGCAGGCCCTTGTTGAGCCAGTCTTCCAGGCGATCGTGGGCAAATATGAAAAGGTCAGGTCCCTGTCCGCGGGGGAGCGCATTGGTGAGTTTGTCGGGGAAGTTGCCGAAGGCGACAGACAACACCTCGATTTTCACTCCCTGGTGGAGCGCCGGGTCAGCGTTGTAGGCTGCCACCAGTTCCATCAGGGCATCGGACTCCTTGTCGATGTAGGCGTGCCAGAGGACAATCCGATCAGCGGTGCCTGCCACCGCCTGCATGCGCAGGGCCGCCTGCAGGGCGATCAGTCCCGCCAGCACCAGGCAGACGGCAATCGCGATCCAGGTGCCCCGGGTCATGATTCCACCTCCGCTCGCCGCAGATGCTCCTGTCCATCCGAGCAGGAGAAAAGGTGAATGGCATCGGCGGGGAATTCCACTCCGGCGGAATCACCCACTGCCGCCAGTTGATCGGGGCCCACGACAATGGTGAGTTGGCCGATTTCAGAAGCCAGTGTGAGGTGAATTTCCGCACCCAACGGTTCCACGACTTCCACCGTGGCCTGCAGGACACCGGGCCGATTGTCGGCTTGCACCAGTCGGCCACTTTCCGGACGCATGCCCAGGCAGACGGTGTCATGGTCCTTCACGTCAAACCGTTCGGGCACATCCATGACGAAGCCCTTGCCCTTCATTCGGACATTTCCGTCCTCGCGCACAAGGTTCAGATCGAAGAAATTCATGGTGGGACTGCCGATAAAACCAGCCACAAACCTGTTGTCGGGACGGTGGTACAATTCCAGTGGTCTGCCGATCTGACGTATGAACCCTTTTTCCATGACCACAATGCGGTCGGCCAGGGTCATGGCCTCCACCTGATCGTGTGTGACGTAAACAATGGTGGTTTGAAGGCGCTGGTGCAGCCGGGCGATTTCGCGGCGCATCTCCCCGCGCAGTTTGGCGTCCAGATTGGACAGGGGTTCGTCAAACAGGAACACCTTGGGGCGCCGCACTATGGCACGCCCCATGGCAACGCGCTGACGCTGACCACCGGACAATGCCTTGGGCCGACGTTCCAGAAGGGCATCCAGACCGAGCATCCGGGATGCCTCCTCCACCCGCTCCTCAATCTCCTTTTTCGGCATACCACGGAGTTTCAGGCCAAAGGCCATGTTCTCGCGAACCGTCATGTGCGGATACAGGGCGTAACTCTGGAATACCATGGCGATGTCCCGGTCCCGCGGAAGTACATCATTGACCCGCTTTTCTCCAATGAACAAATCCCCGGAACTGACTTCCTCCAATCCCGCAATCATCCTTAATGTGGTACTCTTTCCACACCCGCTGGGGCCCACCAACACTGTGAATTTCCCGTCCGGAATATCCAGATCCATCTCAGGCACCACCACCACTTCCCCGTACGCCTTGACAACGTTCTTGAAAGTCACGCTCGCCATGATATGCTCGTCTCCTTGCAGCAGAAAACCGACCGTCAACCGAAACGGCAACATCATATTGAAAACCTCTCATAATGTCCAGCTGCCACATTTGCCGTCCCCCCCTTGGCCATT
>CAZTZR010000181.1:0-2958 GCA_964618145.1 uncultured Kofleriaceae bacterium | reverse complement strand
TGGCGTCGGTGGGGGTCCCCCGGCGCTTTGCGATAGCAAAAGACGGGGGTGACCGACGACCCCCCATCCCGGAGCCGCAATGGGGATATTAGCCGATGATTACGGCAAATAATGCTCTACGCCCATAATGATCTTGCCCTGACGCACTTGCGTACCTGGGGAGTGGGGAAGGTCAGGAGAAGCGGTAGTGTTTGCGGACGGGTTCTTGGACGGTCCATGTGCAGGAAAGACCTTCGGGGAAGGTAACGAAATCACCTTTTCCGAAGGTGACGCTCTCGCCGGTATTTTCATCGCGCACGGTGACCCGTCCTTCCAGGAAGTAGCATTCCTCCATGCTTTCATAGGTCCAGGGAAAGACGGAAATTTCCTTTTCCCAAATGGGCCAGGAAAAGACGTGATCCTGATCCAAAAAAGTGGCGTCCGGTTTTTTTACATTGATTCTGGACATGGTTCAAGTCTCCTGTTGCCATGGAACACGCCAGCCGCGTTCCGGTTCGGTTTTTCTCCGCAGGCAGTATTTCCATCCAAAAAGGCCTTGTCAAACGGTTTCTGTATGCACTCCCAACGAAAGGTATGGGGCCGGCATTGCCGGAGCTTCACAACTTAGGACTTGACGACGGGGCCTGCAATGAACTATCAGACACGCAGGTCGACCCATGAATTTCTTTCCCCCCGATGCCCGTTTTTTCCAGAACTGCACCTTTGAAACCGACCCCGACGGGGATGTGGTCCTCCTGATTCCTCCTCCTGCCGGCTGGTTCAAGCGCCTGCTCCATGGATCCCGTCCCCGCCGCCTGCAACTGGATCGCCTGGGGTCTGCCGTATTCTCCCGCTGTACCGAAGGTCCGGTGTTTGACGAACTGTTTGCGGACCTGCAGAAGGATTTTCCCGACACGCCCGATCTGGAGCGTCGCTGCGGACTGTTTTTACGGTATCTGGCGCAACAGGGATGGGTCCGGGTTGGAATCACGGTTTCCGGTTCCGGGTCGGATCCGGAAAAAGGCTGATTTTCCATGACAGATTCCCTTCACGATGTTGCCTGTCTGGTCACCGGGGGCGCCGGATTCATCGGTTCCCATGTGGCCGAAGCCCTGGTCAAAGCCGGTGCCCGGGTGCGGGTGCTGGATGACCTTTCCTCCGGGCGGACGGAAAACCTGGCCCACCTGTCGGGACATCTGGAATTCATCCAGGGAGACATCCGGGATTTGTCCCTGGTGGAACGAACGCTTCAGGGCGTTGAACTGGTCTTTCACCTGGCGGCGCTTCCTTCCGTAGTGTTTTCCGTGGAGCATCCGGTGGAAAGTTTTTCGGTGAACTGGCAGGGAACGTTGAATCTGGCTCAGTTGGCTGTACAACAAGGGGTCAGGCGCATCATTTTTTCCAGTTCCTGTGCGGTGTACGGCCCCAAAGCTTCCGGGGCGCTGGCAGAGGACCGCCTGCCGCAGCCCGCGTCACCGTATGCCACCGCCAAGATGGCCGTCGAGTACCTGCTGGCCAACTACCGCGAACTGTACGGGCTGGAAACGGTGTGTCTGCGGTATTTCAATATCTTCGGTCCACGGCAGGATCCGGATTCCCCCTATGGTGCCGTGATTCCCCTCTTCATCAAGGCCTTGTCCACGGGATGCCGTCCCGTCATTTACGGAGATGGTCAGCAAACCCGGGATTTTGTCACTGTGGAACAGGTGGCCTGGACCAACCTGCGTTCCGCCTTTGTGCCGTCCGGAACCGTGGTGAATGTCGGCACCGGTCGGCAGACCAGCGTCCGGGACATTCTGGATTCCCTGTGCCGGGTCATGGATTCCTGCATCGAACCACGCATGGAGCCCGAACGCAGCGGCGACATCCGGCATTCTTTGGCGGATCCTTCCCATAACCTGGCGGTGTTCGGGGAATTTGACGGTCCGGATCTGGACACGGCCCTGGCCCGCACCGCCGCCTGGTTCACCGGCAGCCGGTAATCCCCATTGCAAAGCGCCCCCATTGGACTTGACCGGCGCTGTCAGTCTACCGGTTCATGCACCCGAAGGGGAACCGCCGAATAGAACCAGCAACTCTGGGGATCGCAATAAGGTTCAACTTCTCCGATGCCAAATCTGGTTCCGCCATGACCCCAACACCAGAGGCTGTGATCACTGCGAATCAAACACCCGTTGGCATGTGACCAGAACGTGGAAAGATGTACGACATTCTGAAAACCCGGAAAAACCCGCATTGGCGCTTCCCCCTGTTTTTCACCAAATTTCCATATACTTCCAACATCGTCCAAGGCTGCCGTGGTTGAAATACGGTTGATAAATACCAAGGGAAGTTGCCAGGGTTGATACGAATCCACATGGAAATACTGAATATCAATCAAGTGTGACCACCAGTAAAACCATAAATCAGGATCTTCAGGCTTATCACATGGCTCCCCATCCGGGCAGATATACACAGTCCATTCATGCAACCTTCCCCAGCAATACAAGTCTCCCTGTTCGGTGTGTGCACAGGTTTTTCTTGAACTGGTGGACAAGCCCGTCATGGGGGGGAGACCCTCCACAAGAGCCGGATGTTCCGTTCCATCCGCCGGATCCCGCCCGAGTTGTCCCGATCCATTGTATCCCCAACACCACACCGCACCCTCTTCCGTCAAGGCACAGGAATGGGAACCCATCGTATCCACTTGCACCACGGGCGGCAATCCTTCCACTCTGGAAATGGTGGGAAGTGCCAACGAACCGGAAGATTCACGGAAACACCACACGCCCCCCGCAGGATCCACAACACAGGTTCCTTGACTGGACTGAACGTTGATTAAAAATGTATCTCGAGACATACTTTGAACAAACGGCACTTCAGCGAAACTTTCCTCGAACCACTGGTCTTTGTTGCGGGTCACACGACGAAAAGAACCGTCCCTTTTGATCACATAAAAAATATCCCCGTTCACGTTGGCAATCCGGACAGCGGAAATGT
>CAZTZR010000180.1:0-3052 GCA_964618145.1 uncultured Kofleriaceae bacterium | reverse complement strand
TCGTTTCGGAGCCTTGCGAAGAAACCACCGTCCACCGGCCGCCGGCAACCGGCACTGGCCCACAATTATCACTCAGCGCTCATAATGCGTTTGCCCTGGCGCTGGAAACTTGCATCACAGTTGCATGACACTTCCACAAACTTCATCCGGAAAGTCAGACCAACCCCGCCAGAAATGTCTCCATGGAGAGAACCATGACGTTGGCATCGGGGTATTTCTTCTTCACACCAGGGCTTGTCACAAGTTGGAAGTTCATGGGGGTCCCCAATGCCGTTGCAAAACGGACCAGTGCCGGGGTTGGATTTTTATCGTTGCTCTTGACTTCGACGAGCATCCAGGGAACACCATCGCGGGCAACGAGGAAATCAACCTCGTACCCATCGCGATTCCGCAAAAAGTGCAGGGAAAACTCTCCCTGGGCCGTGTCGGTCCAGAAATCACAAGCCTTGAGAAGGTGCAGGGCAACAAGGTTTTCCAGTCGCGCACCCCCCTCGGGAACCTGGGTCAAATCGAAAAGGTAGAGTTTTGGTTCGGCCCGGATCGCCCGGGAGACTTTCTTTGACCAGGGTTTGATCCGGAAGCAGAGATAAACCTTGGTCAGAACATCGATCCAGGAGGCAATGGTATCGTGGGCCACCCCGAGGTCCTGACGCAGGCTGTTGACAGACAAAAGCGACCCGACCCGCGACGGAAGAAGTTCGACAAGCAGTTCCAGCGATCGCAAACTCTGGACATTGCGCAGATCACGAACGTCTTCAGCTATCAGACGTTCGCGGCGGAGACGGCTCCACCGCCTGGCCCTGGCTTCACTTGCCCCCAGCAGTGGCTCCGGGAAACCACCGAATTTGAGGAGGTCGGACAAGGGAAACGACGGGACTGTCCGGGAGAAAATCCCGTCAGGAGACGGCGGGGTTTCGGTCTCCCCCACCGAGAACGGGTGAACGTGATACGGAAGAAACCTGCCCAACAGGCTGTCTCCCCCCTTCCGGAAGATGTCCAGGCGGGCACTGCCTGTCACGATGATGGGAAAGGACTGCCTGGCAGTGTCATACAAGCCTTTGGTCTTCTGTTTCCAGCGAGGATCCTTGTGGATCTCGTCCAGCAGGACAGGTCCTTCCCCGCGTGCGGCGATGGCCTGTGTGGGGCTTCGGATCCACTTTTTCCGGAAATCCTCGTCATCCCAAGTGAATTCGTTTTCCGGATGCAAAAGCAGGAACCGGCCTATTGTTGTCTTTCCAGCCTGACGCGGCCCGGACAGGAAGGCCATTTTTCCCAGGGTGAAGGCGTCCTGACGAATGCTATCGGACAGATATCTTGGAATGAGTGTCATTGGAGCTCCAGACTATTCGGCAATCTTCCAGTTATCTGGAATCTTGCCGCGGCAAATTTCCAGTTTCATAGTAACTTGCCGAATCCGGGGAGTCAAGCAGGGTTTGGTGGGCCATTCCTGATTTTCACCGTAAAAGTAACCTGTTATAAATATTTCCATTGAAATTTCCTTCTGGATCCACTACATTATTTTTCTGGAAACCAGGCACATGCCCGTGTGCCCGTCAGGAAAGAACTTGTGAGGATACCCATGGATTTTCCTTCCGATTCCGAGTTTTGTTCCCCGGATACCCTGGTTGCACTGGGTGGACTGCTTCGGGAGGGATTCCTGATCCTGGACAGTGAAGAACGGATTGTTCATGCCTCCGATTCCTGCGAAACCCTCATTGGCACGGATTTCCATTCCCTCTTGGGAACCCGCATTACGGACTGGTTTGCCGGCAATCAGGAAGCATGGAAAATGGCCCTGAAACGAATCCGGGCCAAACAATCGGGACGAATCCGGATGGAAGTGCCCCTGCGTCGCCATGACGGCACAGAAACCCACCTGTTCGTCGAAGTAGCCCCGACTGGCACGGGACTGCTGGTGGTGCTCAATCCACCCGAAAAAGACCACATATCCAGAATCTCCCCCCGTGAACGGGATGCCCTTCTGGAACACAACCGGGGCCTGACCCTCTTGCACCGGTTCACGCTGGAACTGTCGGAGCAATCCACGCGCAAGGGCTTGCACCAACTGATTGCGAGAGGCCTGAAAACCCTTACCGGTGCCTTCTGCGTGACCCTTTCCGAATTTGACCGGAATTCCCGCAACCTCAGACTTGTGCATGCGGAATTTGAACCGGGTGTCCTGCAGAAGATCATGAATTTGATAAACATCCGCATGGATGATTTCGGCATTATCCTGTCACAGGATCAAATTGCCCAAATCACCCGGCAGGGATGGTTGATTGAAACCAGCCTGCACGATGCATCCTTCGGTTCCATTCCACGCCCCGTCAGTTCTGCATTCCAGAGTTGGTTCCGGGTGGACAGGTTCATCTGCATATCTCTGGTTCTGGAAGGACAACTGTACGGAACATGCATGATCGTCCTGCGCAGGAACCAGGCCGAACCCCGGCAGGAATTGTTGCAGGCCTACAGGCATACCGCAGCCCTGGCCCTCAGACGCAAAATGCTCGAAGAAGAACACCAGTTTCTTGAGGAGCAATTGCTGCAATCGCAGAAGATGGAAAGCGTGGGCCGGCTGGCCGGAGGGGTGGCACATGATTTCAACAACCTGCTGAATGCCATCATCGGACATACCGAACTGGCCATTGACCGGGTTTCCGGAGAAAACTCCCCGGACAATCCGCATCCAAACGGAAAACCGGATGATGTTCTTGAAGACCTGCGGGAAATTCTTCTGGCGGCGCGTCGCTCCGCGGACTTGACCCGCCAGTTGCTGACTTTCGCAAGAAAGCAGCCAATTTCGCCGCAGGTTTTTGATATCAACGATTTTGCCACGGGCATGTTGCGAATGCTCCAGCGCATCGTGGGTGAAAATTTTCCACTGGTATGGGATCCGGGAAAGGATCTTTTTGCGGTTTACATGGATCCGGCACAATTGGGGCAGATTCTGGTAAACCTGCTGGTAAACGCAAAGGATGCATCCGGCAAGGGGGGAACCATGGTGTGGCTCCGTAAAGGTTGACACATTTGTTATACTGCCTCCGCAGCGGTC
>CAZTZR010000179.1:0-3058 GCA_964618145.1 uncultured Kofleriaceae bacterium | reverse complement strand
TTAAGTGGGCTATGTTTACTACGTTTTCAGCCCTTGCCTGTTAAACTTGGGCTAAAGAAATGCCCACGGAAGGATCCACGTTGTCGCAATCACCCTGACAACCGCCCAGTCCAAGTCCAACCTCGACAAAACCCTGGGTGGTGGGAGCGGCGACGGGCTCTTCGGCCAGGGCAGCACCCGCGAAGGTCGTGGAAAACAGTAAGGCAAAAACGGTGAAAAACTTTTTCATGTCAAATCTCCTTGGGTGTGTTGTTTCTAAGTGCACAGCATTGTGCCCGCTCTTGCGGAACCAGTGCATATCATTTTCGGAATCCCGATTCAACCAAAATTCCTCCCCCCCTCGGAACCAAAAACAACGCCCAAATTTCCCAACACAACCACATTTCCCCGCACCAGAACGGCAGCCACGGGATCCTGCACGCCGTCCCAGACACATCCTCGGGAATGTTCCACCGTGTAAACACTCAGATGTGCTGGCAATCCTGATCGACGAGCAAAGACAGGTCTTCCAGATCAAAGGGCTTGGGCAAAAAGGCGATTCGACCCCGGCCAAGCACTCCGGGTAGCCGGTTACTGGCGTCGTATCCACTGATCAGGAGAATCGGCGGCAGTTCGTCGTCCTGTTCCGACAGGCGGTCGATCACATCGAAGCCATCAAGTTCGGGCATGCAGATATCCAGGATGACGAGATCGGGGGGATTTCCGGGATCCCAGGCGGCCAAAAAGTCCACGCCCGAGGCGAAGACCTGGACATCATGTCCGCGCCTGTTGAGAAAGCGCTGCAACATCCTTGTGATTACCACCTCGTCGTCCACCACCGCGATACGCTTTTTCGTGGAGCCCAGGACGCGAACGGAACCTGTTTTGTTTTGTGGATTATTGCCATTGGTCATGAGATGTTCGGGAGTCATTGGTACAGAATAGTGATTCAAATGCGGAAAACCATCCCCCGAACGGGTGAATTTTTTACCTCTTTTGGCACCATTCAAGTGTGGTAGGATGCCATTTTACAGGGTATTGAGGTGCTCCATGCTGTTCTCCCGATTTGAATCCCGTGAAACTGCACGTACCGGATTGAAAACAAGCGCATGCAAGGGGAATCATTCCGGGTTCCCAAGTGGCGGGGGCATTCGCAGGAGGATGCTGCCTGGGGTTTTTGTCATTTTGCTTGCCATGGGTGCCCTGCCCGTTCTGGGTGCAGGGTGTTTCCGGAGCAGCGGGCGCGTGATTCAGGTGGATCCGGAAAAACCTGTGGAACCCGACAAAAAGGGAAATCTGGCCGACAACAACACGGACACCCCGCCGGCACCGAAGGATACCGACAGTGACGGCATTCCGGACCATCTCGACAACTGCCCCCGGGTTCACAATCCGGACCAGAAGGACACCAACAACAATGGCATCGGGGATGCCTGCGACTGCGGCGACGGAATTGTCACACCCCCGGAACATTGCGAGCCCAAGGTTCCCTTCAAGGTCAACTGCCAGACTTTCGGGTATTCCCACGGCGTTTTGTCCTGCCACTACAATTGCACATGGAATTTCAATGATTGCGTGCAAAGACCCGTCCACCGTGGCCGGGGCCGCGGTTCCTGTCCGTATGTCTACCTGCATGACGGAAAAAACTGGAACTACTGGACAGACCTTTCCGGCTCCCCCCTCGGATACGGACTGTCCGTTTTCACCCCGCAACACTATGGCGACAACATGTATTCCCTGGGTGACTTCCAGGTACACGGTGGCGCCTACCGCATGCGGATCCGCGAAGTGATCCACGAAACCTCCTACTTTGACCGGGCGGCGCTGGTACTGGTGGATGCCCCCGCAGGCGCGTCCGTATTCACTACCTGGAGTTTCACCAGCCAGATTGGATACGTCAGCCCCACCGGATTCGTTACGGCCAGAAAACTCCGCGCTCCCATATCCGCTGTACGCGAAGACGGCACCGATGTACTGGAACAGGTCAAAGCCGCCGATGGCGTGCCCCTGCCCGTGGCGCCCCATGAACTTTCCCGGGTCATCCTGGATTTTGGACCCCTGGACCACCCGGAACATGCCCGCCTGATCCTGCACGCATGGGGTGTCTACGAGGACTTCCGGGACTTCCAGAAGCCTCCGTATTCCTCCGGAACCGTTATCGAAACGCTGGATTCCCGTGGACGGTGGGTCGTTCGCAAGACCGCCGGAAAGGCCGCCGGAGATGTACGATCCTGGGCCATCGACCTTTCGGGGATTCTCACCCGGAGCGATACAAGAATCCGCCTGACCCTGGCCCATTTGCCCTCGGTGCTGGACGTGCTGGACGCCGTGGCCCTGTCCGACGATCCGCCGGAGCCCGTCCACGTGACCCGCCTCGAGGCGTCCCTGGCGGAACTCCGGTTTGGCGGAGCCACCCGGATTACTTCCAGTTCCCTGAAGAACAGGATTTCCGCCACCGACGAAAAACTGCCGGTTTTGCCCGAAGCCGTCATGACCGGTCTAGCCACCCGCTACGGGGACGTGCGCCCCCTGCTGACCGCCACGGACGATCGTTTCGTCATCATGGTGCACGGAGACGAACTGGAACTGGCCTTTTCCCCTGTTCCCCCACGTGAAGGGCATACCCGTCACGCCTTCCTGCTGGCGAACGTGTATTATTCCCTCATGCATCATCCGTTCGGCCACCTGACGGATTCCATCGAACCGCTGCCGTTTGCCGGCATGCGGTCGTATCCCTATCCCCCGGACCAGTGGCCCTGGCTGAACGACCGCGATTATGAACTGTACCGGAAAACCTGGAACACCCGCCAGATCCGCCGGCCATGAGCGTCCGTCGAAGCCGGAGTTGACAGGCGGCCCGATCCATGCTTTTTCATGCAGGTCAGTATTCCGGCCGACATGGCCAAAGGAGAGTGTGCCCATGCTGTGGAAAAAGGCTTCCGTATTGTGTTTCGCAATGTTGATGGTGTTTGTCGCCTGCGATGACAAAAAGAAAAATTCCGGCAACAACGCGAACAACGCGAACAACGTCAACAACCTCAACAATGTAAACAATGTAAACAACACCAACAACGTCAAC
>CAZTZR010000178.1:0-3132 GCA_964618145.1 uncultured Kofleriaceae bacterium | reverse complement strand
AGACCGCTGCGGAGGCAGTATAACAAATGTGTCAACCTTTACGGAGCCACACCAGTGCTCACCCGGGAACCGGTCATCCTCCACGGGGATCGGCTCCGACTGGTGGAAGTGTATCAGAACCTGCTGGACAACGCGTTCAAGTTCACCGGGGATCAGCCGGAACCCGTCATTGAAATCGGGGTGCGGGACACCGGAGGGGAACACGTGCTGTTCGTCCGGGACAACGGTGCCGGAATCGATCCACGCCACACCGGCAATCTGTTTGGACTGTTCGAACAACTGGACCCGACCAGCGAAGGGACCGGCATCGGACTCGCCCTGGTACGCAGAATCATCGAGGTCCACGGCGGACGAATCTGGGTGGAATCCGGAGGTCCGGGCCAGGGATCATGTTTCTGCTTCACCCTGGCGGGAACCCGGGTGGAACCGGAGAAAGAAGGTTTGTCATGAGTGAAACTCCCATCCACATCCTGTTGGTGGAGGATGACCCGGCCCATGCGGAAATCGTCCGGCGCAGTCTTGCCGATTTTCACGTGGATTGCCGGATCACCCACGTGACAGACGGCCAGGCGGCTCTGGATGCACTCGATGGGTTTCGCTCCGGAACCGCCGCCGGGAATCCCCGACCGGATCTGATTCTTCTGGATCTTCGCCTTCCCAGGGTGGACGGCCTGGATGTGCTGAGGCAAATCAAGGCGGACGAGGCCCTGCGTTCCATTCCCACGGTGGTACTGACCACCTCGGCGGCGGAATCCGACATGTTGCGCGCCTATGAAGGAGGCGCGGGCAGTTATCTTGTCAAACCCATCAACTTTGAACAGTTCACGAAAATGATGGAAACCTTCGGCTTGTACTGGGTCTCCTGCAACCGCTTTCCGAAATGAATTTGGGGGATGTCATGGATTCTCTTTTGAACGTGCTTCTGGTGGAAGATGATCCGGCCCACGCGGAAGCGATCCGGCGGGCCTTTCAGACTGGTGCCCGCCCTGTGGAAGTGCGGTGGGCGGGAACCCTGCAGGAATTCCGTGACAGCATTTCCACCAGGACTCCGGACATCGCTATACTGGATTTGAACCTTCCCGACGGAAACGCCCTGGAGGCCCTGTCCCATCCCGCCGTCCCCTTCGGGTTTCCGGTGTTGATCATGACCAGTTACGGGGACGAAAAGATTGCGGTGGAAGCCATGAAGGCAGGTGCTTTGGACTACATCGTCAAGTCACCGGAAAGTTTCGCCACCATGCCCCGCTTTGTGGAAGTTGCCATGCGGGAATGGCAACTTCTCCTGGAACGGCGGCAAACCGAAAAGCGCATTCTGCATCTGAACTCGGTGCTGCGGGGCATCCGCAACGTCAACCAACTCATCACCAAGGAAATGGATCAACTGCCACTTCTGCGGGAAGCCTGCGGGAATCTGGTGGAAACCATGGGGTACAGGGCTGTCTGGATCGCTCTTGGCCTGAACCCCGGAGAAATGGGGCTGACAGCCTGGTCCGGAATCGCGGAGGATGGAACTATTCGACTCGCGGAACAGATTTCGAAAGGTCACCTGCCCCGCTACGTCGAACAAGCATTGTCGAGAGACGGTGTGTACTGCGAAATCCTGTCCCCTGTTGATTGCGGAAAATGCGCAATGCTCGGCGCCTTTCCGGAATGCGGGGTGCTGTCCGCGGTCATGAAGCACGACAGCCTCCATTTCGGTGTGATGACAGCCGTGGTTCCCAAAGAGTTCATCCACGACCCGGAGGAACAGGATCTGTTTGCGGAACTCGTGGGGGATTTGTCTTTCGCCTTGCACCGGCAGCACCAGGTGCAACAGCATCGACTGACGGAAAATGCACTGGCGAAGTCCCAAAGCCTCTACCAGAATCTGGAGGAACAATTCCGCATGGCCCAGAGGCTCGAAGCCATTGGTCGCCTGGCGGGGGGTGTGGCCCACGACTTCAACAACCTGTTGTCGGTGATCCTCAATTACGCGGGGTTTGCCGTCGAGAACCTGGCACCGGAGGATCCTGTCCGATCCGACATTGAAGAGATTACCAAGGCAGCCCGGCGGGCGGCAGAACTGACCCGGCAACTGCTGGCCTTTTCCCACCGGCAGGTGCTTCAACCCGAAGTGCTCAACCTCAATCAGATCACCCGGGGAATCGAGAACATGCTGGTCCGGCTGCTGGGGGAAAACATCCGGGTCCGGGTGCATGCCGCTCCGGATCTGGGGAACTGTCGCGCGGATCCCGGCCAACTGGAGCAGGTAATCATGAATCTGGCGGTAAACGCGCGCGACGCCATGCCGAAGGGGGGGAAACTCACCATCGAAACCGCCAATGTGGACCTGGACGCCGATTATGCCGAGAACCACGTGGCGGTGACCCCCGGCCCCTACGTGATGCTTTCCGTGACCGATTCCGGGATGGGCATGGGGACCGAGACCATGGAACACATCTTTGAGCCGTTTTTCACCACCAAGGAAAAGGGCAAGGGAACCGGACTGGGCCTGGCCACGGTCTATGGGATCGTCAAGCAGAGCGGTGGCAGCATCTGGGTGTACAGCGAACCCGGACGCGGCACCACTTTCAAGTTGTACTTTCCCCGGGTGGATGCTCCCTCCACCGTGGAGACCCGACGGCGCAAGGATTCAGCCATGGTTCAGGGTTCGGGGACGGTACTTCTGGTGGAGGATGAACCCGCCGTCCGGAAGATCGCCGAGCGGATCCTGCAACGGGCCGGATATCGGGTTCTTTCCGCCTCCAGTGCAGAAGAAGCCATCGAACTGCATCTGGGGAACCTCGATGACATCCACCTTTTGCTCACCGACGTGGTGATGACCGGTATGACCGGAAGGGAACTGGCAAGCAGACTGTCTGACCGGAACCCGAATCTGAAGGTGCTTTTCATGTCTGGCTATACCGACAACGCCATCGTTCACAACGGGTTTCTGGATCCCGGCACACAGTTCATCGGCAAGCCCTTCACCGCAGCTGACCTGACCCGCCGGGTACACGAACTGCTAGCCACAGACCAATCCTGATTCCCGATCCACCCCCGCCTCACAGCTCTGCGCAAATCCACTGATACCTGGAAACGTAAGCTCCCGGCCATAGGCATTACGCTTTTTTCTTGCATTTGCAACAAGCC
>CAZTZR010000177.1:0-3202 GCA_964618145.1 uncultured Kofleriaceae bacterium | reverse complement strand
CCAGGACGGCCCCATCTGGAACAGCGCCCAGCGGCCCAACTGGTGTGCGTTGACCGATGAAAATGCCTGCTGGGAAAAGATAGTATACACGTTGGTGAATCCGGTGAACGCGGGGCTTGTGGAATCCAACAGGTGGTGGCCGGGGGCCATCACCACGGTGAAAATCCTTCGCAAGGGGATTGTCAAAACGAAGCGGCCGGAACTGGTGTTTTCCGGGGAGGAAAGCGAGGAAGCATGGCGCCATCTGAACATCGAGTTGACGAAATTTCCCGGAGCAGCCGGGATGGATTCGGAGAAATACCTGCGTAAACTGGACGACATGGTGAGGGCCCGGGAGGCGGAAATCGTGGATGAACGGGCGAAGCAGAACAAGGGTTTTATGGGTGCCAAACGGGTCCAGGAGTTGCCGCACACGACGTTTCCACTCCAGGGGACGAAGAAGGATAAGAAGGGAAAGAAGAAGAACCTGCGGCCGCTGGTGGCGGGTTCCGGAAGTCAGGCATGGTTAAAAGTGTATGAGGCATTTCTGGCGTTGTACGACAAGTGTCGTGAGATGGTGTTGGACGGAATCCGGAACGTGGAGTTTCCCAAGGGGACCTACATGATGCACGCCACCTGGGGATTTCCTGTGCAATCGGAGAACCCTCTGAAGGTGCTGGAATCGCACCCCCTGGCGTAAGGCCCCGTCCTTCCGCGCCACCCCCAGCGTCGCCCCGGCGCCCCTGCAGTTTTTCCGCACATACCACGAAAACTACGTCACCGGTGCGTGCTGGCCACTCCTAATACGCCCGGCGCCCGTAATAACACCCCAGCAACAGGGCAAAGTGCACTACGCACACGGCATCGAAAACGCCACAAAGTGGGCAACGGCGTGCGGCGGAGGGGCGGGGTTGTGTGATATGGGCGGAGTGAATGGGGATGGGGCGCGGGCAGGGGGGTCGAGGTGGCGCGGGAGGGGGGTCTTTGGGGGGTCGAGGTGGCGCGGGAGGGGGGTCTTTGACCGGCTAAAGCGGTTTGACAGGAATGACGATTTCGACGATATGCTTTTTGGCGGGATGGGACTCGGGGTCGTTGAGGTACCACTCCATGGTGGGGCGGTCGTCGCACTGATAACCGCTTTTGGGCAGCCAGCCTCCCATCACGGCGCCCCAGGCATCTCCGTACTCCGAGGGGTCCAGTTCGAAGCGGGCGAAGGCATACTCTCCGCCGGGGATTTCCAGACGCCCGATTTCCCCGTCCACCACGTCATCGGGATGGATCCGGATACAGATGCTCGTGCGCAGGTTCTCTTCCTCGCAAATCCCCGGGTCGTCGTGGTAGATCGACAGGAACAGCGCGTCCGGGCGGGATAAAAGGCCCCGCGGACCAGCCCACCTTGCCAGTTTCCCGAAGAGGCCCCGGAACAGTTCCGCATTGCCCGCATACGGTCCCACGTGTCGCACGTATGCTACCTCGAATTTCTCAATCGTTCTGACTTCCACTTGTACGTTCATTTCTTTCATTGAAAACCTCCATAGGCGTTTTCCAGCCCTGAAGGATGAATAATCCATTTCCACGTCCAGATCTTTCCATGGGCTGCCCATCGGTTCACGCTCGTTGCCATCCGTTTGACCGATCTTGCTGTCCTGGGTGCGCCAGGCAGAAGCGCTCATGCCGTAGGCGTCGGAAAATGCCCTGGCGAAACTTGACGATGAGGCAAATCCCACGTCCAGGGCGATCTCCGTGATGGTTTTTTCCGGGTTGGCAATCAGCCTGGAGGCCGCCTTCTGGAGGCGCAGTCGTTGGATGAACCGGTTCAGGGTCTCGCCCGTGAATGTGGCGAAGATCCGGTGAAAGTGAAACGGGGAGAAGGCCGCGATGCGGGCCAGATCCTCCAGGATCAGTTTCTGGTCAATGTGACGGTCGATGTGGTCGATGACCCGATTGATGCGGGCTGCGTATTCGGTGCGGAATTTCTGTTCGTCGTTCATGGCGCCTTCTCCCGGCTTTCGGGGTTGGAATAGTACCCGGTACAAGCATCCTGCGCAAGCGTCAGGCATCTTTCCCCAGGGCAAACGCATTATGAGCGCTGAGTGATAATTGTGGGCCAGTGCCGGTTGCCGGCGGCCGGTGGACAGTGGTTTCTTCGCAAGGCTCCGAAACGAGGTGGCCCTGGACCTGAACCTGCTGCGTACTTGGGTGTGAAGGCCAGGTGTGCTATGGTCATGCTGGCCGGAAGTCCTGCCACGGCCGGGAGGTTTTTGTGATTCGCGAAGTCAGCAAAATCGTCATTGGTCATGATACCCGCGATGGTGCCGGCGTGAAACTGCGCCGCATCTTCGGTTTTTCGGCGGACAACGCCTTTGATCCCTTCCTGCTGCTGGATGATTTCGGGTCGGATCGCCCCGAGGATTTCATGGCCGGATTTCCCTGGCATCCCCACCGGGGCATCGAAACTGTGACCTGGGTTCTGGAGGGGCAAGTTGCCCACGGGGACAGCCTGGGCAACGCCGGGGTGATCGGCCCCGGTGAAATGCAGTGGATGAGCGCGGGAAGCGGGATCATCCACCAGGAGATGCCCGAACGGGCGGAGGGAAGGTTGCGGGGACTGCAATTATGGGTGAACCTGCCGGCGGACCACAAAATGTCTCCTCCGAAATACCGGGGAATCATGCCCGGCGAGGTGCCCCGGATCCGGTTGCCCAATGGCGGGGAGGTTCTGGTATTGGCGGGAACCTGGGGTGGCATGACCGGTCCGGTCCGGGACGTGGTGGCCTCCCCGCGGTATCTGGACGTGACCCTGCCGGGCGGAGAAACGTTTCTCTGGGAGGAACTGGCCGGGCTCACCGTGTTTGCCTACGTGGTGGAGGGCTCCGCCACCTTTTCACCGGATGCATCCGCCCCTGCGGTGTCAATGGGAAGTGCCGTGCTGTTTGGCGAGGGGGACACGATGCAGGCGACGGCCTCTGATGCGGGCGTACGTTTCATCTGCGTGGCGGGGGCGCCGCTGGGGGAACCCGTGGCCTGGCGCGGCCCCATTGTCATGAACACCCAGGCTGAACTGGATCTGGCCTGGCGCGAGTTGTCCGCCGGCACCTTCGTGAAGTGAACTTTTCTCTGGAATGAATGCATTTACAGCAGATTCTGGACTTGACTGCTATAAGGCCGCTAGCCCAAGTTTAACACCCTGGAAAAAATCCTGAGTAATGACGCAGACAAATTG
>CAZTZR010000176.1:0-3379 GCA_964618145.1 uncultured Kofleriaceae bacterium | reverse complement strand
ATTAGCCGATTATTACGGCAAATAATGCTCTGCGCCCATAATGATCTTGCCCTGCGAATGGGAAGGTCTGGCTTGACCATTACGGGGGACATGCTACTATTTATTGTCGTGGCTGGACGCCTGGTTCCTGCCTTTTCCCCCAGTATCCGAGGTTGTCATGCGAACCGTTCTGTCTGGAGTTGTGCGTCTGTGTCTGGTCCTGATGCCGTTTTTCGCGGGTTGCCACAAACCGGCTGCCCTGGCCATCGCGGGGGGTAATGATGACGGGATGTCCCGCGTGGATTCCCTGCCTCCCACGAGGGATATCGACATTCTGGTGGTGATGGACAACTCCTACTCCATGGTTCAGGAACAGGCATTGTTGCGGCAGCATTTTCCGCTGATGATCCAGACGCTAAAAGCATCGGCCGGCGGGTTGCCCAACATCCATCTGGGAGTCGTGACACCGGATCTGGGTCTTGACCCGTACGACCACCTGGAGGGATTTTCCCTGCGGGGGGATCGGGGCCTGTTCCGCAAGGGGGCCAACAACGACTGCTCCAATCCGGTGAACCAGTATTTCCTTGTGGATGTGGAACCACGAGGCTGCACAGTGACCCGCGGATCATCGGAATCGGGGGATTTTTCCTGTCCGGATCATGACTGTCTGCCGGAGCACTGCATGCAGGAGGCTTTCCCGGGTCCGGATGGCATCCCCACCGAGCCGGCCGGCCTGAAGTTGTACCTGGATGAAAACGGCTGTCCCCGGTGCAGGAACTACAAGGGGGAAACCCTGGAGGAGGCGTTCTCGTGCATTGCCGACCAAGGTCTGGACGGATGCGGAATCGAGCAACCCCTGGAGGCCATGCGCCGGGCCCTGACCACCACCCATGAAAGGAACCAGGGCTTTTTGCGTCCGGATGCCTGGCTGGCGGTGTGGATTCTGTCCGACGAGGATGATTGCTCCTACCGGGACGTGGCCATGTTCCATTTGATCGAGGAACATACGTATGACCCGGCGGGTGACATTTCCCCCACAGTGATTCCGTCGGATTTCCGTTGTATGGTGCATGCCCTGGTCTGCGATGGAAACATGGAATACCCGTTGCAGGAAAGTCCCGCCTGGTTCACCAACTGCCGGTTGAGGGAACCGGATGACCGGCGTACCCGGTTGCATCCCCTGGACAGGTATGTGGACTTCCTGTCCGGTCTCAGGGATCCCCGGCGGTTGATGGTGGCTGCTGCAGTGGGACCTTTTGACGGGACCATCGGGCTGACGGAGAACACTACAGGCGTGTTTCCGGACATAGTGCCTGCATGCGGGGAACCTGGTCCCCATGACTCGTGGGGACTGAGGGTGAAGCCGGCTCCACGCATCCGGGGGTTTGTGGAACGGATGTCTTCGCCTGTGGACCTGCATTGGACAGGTGCCGATCTGTGCAACCGGGATCTGCTGTCCGGGTGGGCCGGGTTTGGCATGCGCATCAGTCAGGAAACGCACTGCTTTTCCCGGCCCCTGGCGGGTTGTGCCGACCCGGCTTTCGCCTTCGGCGAGGGGAGGGTGACGAACCTGCCGCCGGAACACGCGTCTTTGTGCATTCCGGAATGCGTGGTCCAGGAAAAGGGGCTGCAGGGAACCAGAACGGACATTCCCGCGTGTGATCCGGGGTATCGGGAGGGGCGTCCGCCGGTGAGGGATCCGCTTCTTCCGGTGGAGGCTTGTTATTATGTGCAATACAACCCAAGGTGTGCCGTAGCCTGTCCGCCAGGGGCCATGGCGCTGGGGTGCGACCCTGAAGGGAATCCCTGGCATGCTCCCTCCAGGGGGGCGGAACTGGTCATTTCCCGCCGGGAGGATCCCGGACCCGGGATCCGACTGCAAGCGATGTGCAAGGGGATTCCCCTGAGGGAAACCGATTGTTCGGACGGTATGGACAACGACATGGATGGCCATGTGGATTTGGCAGATCCGGATTGCCAGGCTCCCGGGGAGAAAGCGTTTCGTTGAACCCTTTCCATACCGGGGGAAGGTATTGGTGGACCTGATCAGCACTGTTTGACCGGACGGGGGGTGTGGAAGTAGGATGCTGGATGCCGCCGGTTTCATGGATTCCGGCCACGGGAAGGGTACCATGTCCGGGAAAATCGTTCTGCTTCGCAAACCCCGAAACCGCAACAGCATCGCCGTGCTGGACCGGATCCTGCGTTCATGCGGATTCAACGCAGTGATCGCCGGGAGTATCCCGCCCGGGCTGGGACCGGAGGACCTGGTGGCTTTTTCGTTCACCACGGTGGATCTGGACGATGTCATCCGGGAACTGGGGGAAGTTCCGGTGGGGGGAAACCGGCCTTTGCTGCTGGCCGGCGGTGCCCATCCCAGTGTGGATCCGGAAGGGTGTCTGGCCCTGGGATTCGATGTCGTGTTCGTGGGGGAAGCCGAACAGACGCTGCCGGTGTTTGTGCGCGAATGGCGCGAGGCCGGGGGGCAGGTGCCCCGGGGGCGCGTGATTCGCCCGGAAGGGGCATGGGACCTGGATGAGGCGCCCCATGCGGATGCGGGTACCAGCGAGGCGCCTTTTCTGGAAATCAGCCGGGGTTGTCCGTTTGGGTGCGCCTTTTGCCAGGTCCCCGTGATGTTTGGCAGACGCATGCGGTTCCGTAGCCCGGAGGTGGCGGCGGCGGGGACCGCCAGTGCCGTGGCTTTGGGACACCGCCGGATTCGCTGCCTGACACCGGACGCCTTTTCCTATGTCGGCGGGGAACAGGGGCGGCAGGAGCCGGGATCGGTGGCCCGGGCACTGGAGCGCCTGGCAGGTGCCTGCCGGGCCGCCGGCGCCGATTATCTCATGCTGGGGAACTTCCCTTCCGAGGTGCGGCCGGAGCGCGTGTCCACGGAACTGCTGGAAATCATCGCCCGCAACTGCGTGAATCCCACCGTGGTGGTAGGGGCACAGTCCGGCTCCGACGCTGTGCTGCGGGCCATGCGCCGCGGCCACAGCGTGGAGGACTCCGTTTCAGCCATCCGGTGCATTTCTGACGCCGGGATGATTCCCCATGTGGACCTGCTCTTTGCCTTCCCCGGGGAAACCCCCCACGATCGCAAGACCACCATCGATTTCGCCCGATGGGTTTTGTCCCTGCCCCAAAGCCGCATCCACCTTCACGTATACCTGCCATTGCCAGGCACACCCGCCTGGCCCACCCCCCCCGAGGAAATGGACCCCCAAACCGTCACCGCACTGCGGTCCCTGATGGCCACCAAAAGAGCCGATGGTTACTGGGACCACCACATCGTCCAGGGCCGCCGGATCCTCTCCCGACGCCACCACCAAATCCTCATCTAACCAACACTCCCCTCCCCGCCACCGTGTACTCCACCCCGCCCATATATCACGACCAC
>CAZTZR010000175.1:0-3437 GCA_964618145.1 uncultured Kofleriaceae bacterium | reverse complement strand
GGCCCGTTCCGCGCCAGACCAACTCCACCGCATGGAATACCGCCCGCTGGAAGGGTTCGTGCTGGCCGTGTCGCCTTTCAACTTCACGTCCATCGCCAGCAACCTTTCCCACTCACCTGTGCTCATGGGCAACACGGTGGTGTGGAAGCCTGCCACCACATCCCTGCTGAGCAATTACCACCTCATGCGCATTTTCCAGGAGGCCGGCCTGCCACCGGGGGTCATCAATTTCGTGCCTTCCCGGGGCAGCCTGGTGGGCAAAGTGGTGATTCCCCGCAGGGATCTGGCGGGAATCCATTTCACGGGATCCAATGGGACATTCAACCACCTGTGGAAGGAAGTGGCGTCCCATCTGGAGAACTATCGCTCCTACCCGCGCCTGGTGGGGGAGACCGGCGGCAAGGACTTCGTATTCGTTCACGAATCCGCTGACCCGCAGGAAGTGGCCACAGCCCTTGTGCGGGGGGCGTTCGAGTACCAGGGCCAGAAGTGCTCTGCTGCCTCGCGTGCCTATGTTCCGAAAAGCCTGTGGCCGCATGTTCGGGACGCCATGGTGGCACAACTGGAACGCATCACTGTCGGGGATGTCCGCGATTTTTCCCATTTCATGAACTCCGTGATTGATGCCGGGTCATGGAAAACCCTCATGAATGCCATCAACCGTGCGAGGGAGGAAAATGGCAACCGGGTGGTATTCGGTGGCACCGGTTCTAGGGAAACCGGGTATTTCATCGACCCCACCGTCATCGAAGTGGCCGACCCCATGTCCTTTCTCATGCAGGAGGAACTGTTCGGACCGGTGCTCGGCGTGTACGTTTACGAAAACAATGCGTTTGAAGACACCCTTGCCCTGTGTGACAAAACCAGTCCCTACGGTCTTACAGGCGCAGTCTTCTCCCGGGACCGTTATGCGTTCGTGCAGGCCTGCCGGGCCTTGCGGTATGCCGCGGGCAACTTCTACATCAACGACAAGCCAACCGGCGCCATGGTAGGCCTGCAGCCCTTCGGCGGCGCCCGTGGCTCGGGAACCAACGACAAGGCCGGCGGTCCCTTCAATCTCGTCCGCTGGGTATCCCCACGCACCATCAAAGAGACCTTCGTTCCCGCCACCACCTTCGAATACCCCTTCATGTGCCCCGAAAACAACCAACTCCCCTGACAAAGGGTTATCATTGCGCTCCACCCAAGGGCTTAAAGGGCTTTCCGACCCCGGGACATTTGACGCAGCCGCCTGGATTCTTGACGCACGTTCCTGTCCGGGGGTCGGTTTGCGCTCCACTTGGTGGAGAAGTATTTCTTTGGCGCTCCGGGAGCGGTGTGCTAGAACAAAAGTGCATTGTTTGACGATGGAGGTGTCCTGCCATGAGTGGAAAAAACCTGTTGATGATTGCCTGGGGGATTTTGTTTGTATGGGGTGGCTGGGGTTGTGAAACGAAGGAAAAAACGGTCGAAGGATGCGGCAACAAACGGGTCGAGCCGGGGGAGGAATGTGACGGAACGAATCTGGGCGGGGAGTCCTGCGGAAGTCTGGGGTACTACGACATGCAGGGGGTGTTGCGTTGCAATGCCGATTGCACTTTTGACACCTCGGGGTGTGGCGGGCGGTGCGGGGACGGGGACGTTCAGGTGAATCCGGGGGAACAGTGTGACGGGGTCAATCTGGCTGGCCAGAATTGCCAGAGTCTGGGATTCATGACAGGGACGCTGTCCTGTGCTCCGGATTGCCGTTTCGATACCGGCGATTGTTCCGGGCGATGTGGCAACGGTGTGATTGACGGAGACGAAGGGGAGGTGTGTGACGGCACGGAACTCGGGTGGCAAACCTGTATCACGCTTGGATACCGTGGCGGCCAGTTGGCGTGTGCTGAGGATTGCATGGCATTTGTCGTGGACGATTGCATCCAGAGTGGATGGTGTGGTGACGAAATCATCCAGTCTTCCTGGGCCGAGGAATGTGATGGCGCGAATCTGGGAGGCAAGACCTGCGTGTCCCTGGGATTCCACCCGGGTATTCTGACCTGCGATGAAAACTGTCGTCTGGATGTATCGGGATGTCCCGGATCCTGTGGGGACGGTGAAATCCAGACCGAGCACGAGGATTGCGACGGAGAAGAGTTGGGGGGTCATACCTGTGTAAGTCTGGGACACCGTTCGGGAACGCTCTCCTGCGGCGGGAACTGCCGGTTCAACCTTTCCGCCTGCGATGGCTTTTGTGGGGATGGAATATTGCAGCCGGACCACGAGGAATGCGATGATTTTGACTTTGCGGGTGAATCCTGTCTTTCCCTGACCGGTCGGGTGTTCGGCAACCTGTCTTGTCATTCGGAATGCCGCATTTCTGTCGCAGGTTGCCTCCCGATCCTGTCTGTCTCCTCCGGGGTTCTGCGCTCTTGCGGTGTTGTCGGTGACGCCACGATCCGTTGCTGGGGTTTCCAGGCATCAGACCCCCTGCTGGATGATGCAACCCAGGTGACCGCAGGAAATTTTCATCAATGCGCCCTTCGTGGTGATGGAACCGTATGGTGCTGGGGAAACAATGATGATGGACAGTTGGGAGACGGCACGCTTGAGTCGAGGCCACTCCCCGGTCCGGTGAGCGGTTTGTCTTCCATCACAGAGATTTCCGCCGGACTCAATCACACCTGTGCGGTTCGCCAGGACGGTGCTGCATTCTGTTGGGGGTCCAACGCCCACGGTCAACTGGGGAATGGCACCACGACTTCCAGCATGGTTCCCGTGCAGGTATCCAGTCTGGTCAATCTGTCCCGGATTGACGCAGGCGGCTCCCACACCTGTGGGGTTCGCCTGGATGGCGCTGTGTTCTGCTGGGGGTCCAACGTCCAGGGACAACTGGGAAACGGCACCCTGACATCCAGTTCCTGGCCCTTGCAAGTGGAAAGCCTGGATCCTGTCACCCGTGTGGCCACAGGCAGTTCCCACACCTGTGCAATACTTCTGGACGACACACTCTGGTGCTGGGGTTCCAACACCCATGGGCAACTGGGGGACGGCTCCACCACTTCCAGTTCGGTCCCGGTTCATGTGGACAGCCTGACGAATGTCACCCGGGTGGCCGGCGGCAGCTCCCACACCTGTGCACTGCTGCATGACGGCACTCTCTGGTGCTGGGGGGCCAACACCTTCGGGCAACTGGGGGACGGCACCAGTTCCCCACGACAGACGCCGGGACAGGTCAGTGGTCCGGTCAGCATCACGGACATTTCCTGCGGCGGGGATTTCACCTGCGCGGTGGTGGACGAAATGTCCCACGTCATGTGCTGGGGACGTAACGACCTGCGACAACTGGGAGACGATACAAACCTTCACCGATATGAACCAGTATACATCGTGCATTGTGGTTGTGCATGAATCCCCGCAAGGAGTTAAACGGAAGTTCCTGAAGCAAGAGAGCGCAGTGGGGCTTGTGTGATCGGGAA
>CAZTZR010000174.1:0-3581 GCA_964618145.1 uncultured Kofleriaceae bacterium | reverse complement strand
TGTCCACGCGGATTTCCTGGGGCAGGTAGCCCATGCGGGTATTTTCCGCCAGGACAATGTCGCCGGTGTCCGGCTTTTGCTCCCCGGTGATGATGCGGAACAGGGTGGTCTTGCCGCGCCCGTTGGAGCCCACGAGGCCGACGCGGTCGGAGGTATCCAGGGCAAAGGACACGCTGTCCAGGATGACGCGGGCGCCGAAGGAAAGTTGAATGTTGGAGCAGGACAATACAGACATGGGGAGCGTCCCTTTTTCAGGGGGACACTGTTAGCGCAAAAACCGGCCTTTGTCACCCTCGTTGAAAACTTGCATTGCGGGCTTCGGTGTCGCACAATGTCGTCCATGGAAACGCTGGCCTCGTATCTGCCCGGATTCCTGGACGACCTGCGACGGCAGGGAAAGGATTCTCCCCACACCCTGCGGGCCTACCGCCGGGATCTGGAGGTGTTCTTCGCATATCTGGAGGAGAAACTGGGTGCAGAGCCCCGGTTACAGGATTTCTCGAAAAACCGCGTGCGCCGGTTTCTGGGGGACCAGTTTTCGAAGTTGTCCCCCCGCAGTCTCACCCGGCGTATCAGCACGCTGCACAGTTTCGCCCGTCACCTGGCCCGGGTGGCGGATTTCGATCCCGAACCCGTGCTGCGGGTGAAGAACCTCACCTTGCAGAAACTGCTGCCCCACCCTCTCCCGGTGGATGACGTGTTCGCCCTCCTGGAGACGCCCGATGCCTTGACCCCGCAGGGCAAACGGGATCGTGCCATCCTGGAGGTGCTCTACGGCGCCGGTTTGCGCCGGTCGGAGGTGGTGGCCCTGGATGTGACCAGCATCCGGTGGCTGCCCGCAGGGGTGCTTCTGCACGTGGAAAAGGGCAAGGGCAAAAAGCAGCGCATGGTGCCGGCGGGTCAGGCGGCCAAACGGGCGCTGGAACTCTGGCTGGCCGTGCGTGGGGAGTTCGCGGAGAAGGTGGACCCGGCCGCACTTTTTGTCAACCACCGGGGCGGCCGCCTTTCGGATCGCAGCCTGGGGAACCTGCTGGTGCGGTGCCGCGCCCTGTGCGGGTTCGGCGAGGGCACCACCTGCCACAGCCTGAGGCACTCGTTCGCCACCCACATGCTTGACTCGGGCGCCGATATCCGCATGATTCAGGAGATGCTGGGGCACGAGAGCCTCAACACCACCCAGATTTACACGGAGGTGTCATTGGGGCGCCTCATGGAAGTCTATGACAACTCCCATCCACTGGCCTGAACTTCACTCCAAGGGAACGCTTCCGATGAACATCCTGAAACCTGCACTCGTTCTGCTGCTTCTGGCGGGCCCGGCCTGCCGGGAAAACCGTCACCGGGCGGATCTTCCGCCCTGCCCCCCCTGCGGATCCCCGACACCGGTGGTTCCCCTGACCCGCCTGCCGTCGGAGGCCACCGAAACCACGCGGGGGCAAGGCGTGCCGCCGGAGCCAGTCACGGACCCGGATCTTGTGGACAACCGGCGGCCCGATGACCCGGCGGATGCGCTGCGCCTGCCCTTTACCCTGTCGGCCCTGTACGAGGTGCGTACGGTGGGTTCCCCGGTGCTTTCCCCGGACGGAACCCGCGTGCTGTTCACCCTTTCGACGCCGGATTTGAAAGCCGGGAAAAACGTCACGGATATCTGGATGGCCACGGTGGACGGGACCCGGCTGGTGCAACTGACCCGCCATGACGGGGCGGATTTTTCCCCGGTGTGGGCGCCGGACGGGGAGTCCTTTTTCTTTCTGAGTTCCCGCAAGGACGGGATCCAGTTGTGGCGGATGCCGTTGGCCGGCGGGGATCCCGAGAAACTCACATCCATGCCGGTAAACGTGGAGCGGCCGGTGGTTTCCCCCACGGGGCGGCACCTGGTGTTTGTCGCCGAAATGCTCGCCGATGCGGGAGGGGATCCGGAAAAGCACCGGGAACTGGCCGCCCGGCGGAAACAGCAACCCCGGCGGGCCCGGGTGGCGGAACACCTGTTTTACCGCTACTGGGACAAATTCCGGGAGGGCCACCGACGCCAGGTTTTCCTGCTGGATCCGGACACCCGTGAGGTGACCTGCCTGACCCCCACGAACCATGACAGCCCCGCCTTCGGCTGGGGGGCGGCCGGGCTGTCCTTCTCTCCGGACGGCCAGGAAATCGCCTTCGAGAGCAACCGGGATCCCGACGAGGATGCCAAAGCCGAGCGGAACAACACGGACATTTTCGTGCTGCCCGTCACCGGGGGAATGCCCCGGAACCTGACCCCCGGCAACGCCGGATTCGACGGCAGCCCCGAGTACAGTCCGGACGGCAGGTACATAGCCTTCCGTTCCCAGGCCACACCGGGGTTCGAGGCGGACCTGTTCACCCTGAAACTGTACGACCGTACCACTGGGGAAACCGTCCGGCTGGCCCCGGAATTCGACAACTGGATCCAGGATTTCCGCTGGATGAAGGACCGTATCGTGTTCACGGCGCCGGTGAAGGGACGCTATCCCCTGTACCTGCTGAATCCCGCGGACGGTGCCGTGGAACCTTTGGGGAACATCGGCCACCAGCGCCAGTTTGACGTGGCCGCCGACGGCACGCTGGCGTTCACCCATTCCACCACCGGCCGCCCCACGGAACTGTATGCCCAGGTTCCGGGCGGCCCCTTGCGCAAACTGACCGCCTTCAACCAGGCTGTCATCGAGAAATACGATTTGCGGCCGGCCCGGGAGTTCTGGATTCCCGGTGCGGACGGCAAGCCCGTGCATACCTTCGTGGTGCTGCCCCACGGATACCGGCCGGGGCAGAAGTATCCCCTGGTACTGAACGTGCACGGAGGCCCCCAGATGCAGTGGTCCGACACGTTCCGGGGGGACTGGCAGGTCTACCCGGGCGCGGGTGCCGTGGTGGCCTTTCCGAACCCCCACGGGTCCACCGGCTACGGCCAGGCGTACACCGCCGCCATTTCCCGGGACTGGGGCGGCAAGGTCTACCGGGACGTCATGGCCATCGCCGAATACCTTACAGAACTGGATTTCGTGGATGCCTCCCGCATGGCGGTCATGGGATGGAGCTACGGCGGCTACCTGGTGAACTGGATTGCCGTGCATCCGCACCCGTTCGTGGCCCTGGCCTCCATGATGGGGGTCTGGGACCTGCGCTCGTTTTACGGCGCCACGGAGGAACTGTGGTTCCCCGAATGGGATCTGGGCGGTACCCCCTGGGAGAATCCCGAAGCCTACGAAAAGTTTTCCCCCTCCGCCAGGGCGCAGCACCTGAGTGTCCCCATGCTGGTGGTCACCGGCGAAAAGGACTACCGGGTGCCCTACACCCAGAGCCTCCAACTGTTCACGGCACTGCGGAAAAAGCGCATTCCCTCCCGCCTGGTGGTGCTCCCCGACGACGGCCACTGGCCCCACATCACCCGCACCATGCCGGTCTATTACGCCGTCCACCTCGAGTGGTTCGCACAATACCTCAAAACCTCCCCCCCGGACGTCCCCTCCTCCACCCTCCTTGGCCACTGACCCCCTCACCCCATCCCCACCGCCCACATTTCCCAACCCCGTCCCCATCCCACACCGCCCACATCTCCCAAC
>CAZTZR010000173.1:0-3729 GCA_964618145.1 uncultured Kofleriaceae bacterium | reverse complement strand
GTGCTGAGGATACAACCTCAGCGGGCGCCTCGGCGACGGGACCGGTGCCGGCCGCTCCTCCCCGGTGGCGGTGGTGGACATGGAATCCGGCGTCGCGGGCGTGGCGACGGGCGGCCACCAGACCTGTGCCTGGAAAACCGACGGTTCCGCCTGGTGCTGGGGCACCAACGAATTCGGCCAACTGGGGGACGGAACCCAGGAAAACCGTTCCACCCCCGTGCGTGTACTGGGCCTGCCGTCCGCCGTGGCGGAACTGTCCCCCGGAGGCGCCCACAATTGTGCCCGCACCCAGGCGGGCGCCATGTGGTGCTGGGGCAACAACGATTCCGGACGCATCGGGGACGGCACCACCCTGGCCCGGTCCCTGCCGGTGCCCGTACGTTTTCCGTAGTTTTTGTGTGGTGAAAAATCGCGGGAGGGCGGAACCGGCGTTGGTCATCGGCCCCGCCAGGGGATGTCAATCAGGGCACGGGAATGACCGTGACGTCGTCGAGAATGACACTCCCACCCGGGTCTATTCCATCCGTTTGGGCATACATTCTGGTGGCAACCCTGACAAATGCAGCACCTGCCGGAGCCACGCCTGTCATGGTGATCTTCTGCCAATCTGCATTGTCAGAAGTATAACCTCCATATATCGCTCCACCAACGGAATTGCCGTCAATGTTAAACCATTGATATAGTGCTCTACCACGACCGTTGGGGTCATTATCAAAGAACCACCATGTGATCTCGTATTCAACCCCTTCAATGACCGGGTTCAGTCCACTGGTAAATTCCGTCCCGGCATTGTTGGCAACCGAACGGGTCATGTGCACGGCGTAGTTTCCTGATCGCACATTGGCTTCCTCTCGTGCAACTGTCAAAGCAGTCCCCCAAGTCCAGGCTTCGGGCGTCCACACGCCTTCCACATCCACCCAGTCCTCGAAGTCGCCGTTCACCGGATTCAGGCGGATATCCGCCTCTCCCGGGCCCGAAGCGGTTTCGCAGATCTCCCAGTTGGCACCGCCATCCCCGGAGAAGGCATAAACATATTCATAGTAGCCACGGGTATCAAATATGTACTCGACCATGTATTCATCGTTGTTGCCCACTGCCGTGTTGTAGGTGGCATCCACGCAAACCAGATCCTCAATGACAACTGGATCCGGCAAGCCTTCAGGCGCAAAGCAAAGTTTTGCCAGGATTCCCGGAAGGGGATCGGCCTGTCCGGTGCCTCCGACGACATATACCTGCCCATAAATGGTAACCGGCCAATGAACAAACCAGGGATTCAAATCCGTCGGCCACTGAACATTGCACCAGTTGATCTCCACATTCTCCAGACAACCATCCCCGTCCCGGTGATATCCGTCATTGCAGGCCCAGGCACATTCCGCCGGATCCTCCCATCCATCCGCCGTGGTGTAATGGATGGTGACGTTCCCGATCATGGAGGTGGCATTGGCCGGCGCCACGTTGGTGCAGGGGACCACCTGCTGGTTGATGCAGGCTCCTTCCACCAAATCGTAATCCTCATTGCAGGCCCAGGCACATGCCGCCGGGTCTTCCCAGCCGTCCGCCGTGGTGTAGTTGACCACCACGTCCACCACCGTGGAGGTGGCATTGGCAGGAGCCACATTTACACAGGGAACGAGTTTCTCGTTGATGCAGCCGTCAGCAAACAAATCATAATCATCATTGCAGGCCCAGGCGCATTCCGCCGGTTCCTCCCAGCCGCCGGCCGTCGTATAATGGATGGTGACATCCACCACCGTGGAGGAGGCATTGGCAGGAGCCACCTCCGTGCAGGAAACTGTCTGCTGGTTGATGCAGGCCCCTTCCACATCGTCATAATCCACGTTGCATGCCCACGGGCACAGGGCAGGCGTGGACCAGGACTGGGTTTCTTCGTCCCAGACCACCGGCACCTGCACGGTGGCATCCGTGGTCTGGGCATTGGCGGGGGGTTCATTCCGGCAGTCCACCATCTGGGCCTGCTGGCATTCCCCGTTCACCTCGAAATACCCGTCGTTGCAGGCCCAGGCGCACTCGGCAGGGTCCGACCAGCCGTCAGCAGTCGTGTAGGTGACGGACACTTCCACCACCGTGGAGGCCGCG
The DNA here is from genome assembly GCA_964618145.1 of uncultured Kofleriaceae bacterium. Classification (GTDB taxonomy): domain Bacteria; phylum Myxococcota_A; class Polyangia; order HGW-17; family HGW-17; genus HGW-17. The sequence continues at coordinate 1,629 of CAZTZR010000173.1, read as the reverse complement.
TTGTCCGGCGCCACGTCCTGGCAGTCCACCAGTCGTTCGTTCAGGCACTCCGTTCCCACCATATCAAATCCGGCATCGCAAACGCACGCCCCGGTCTGGGCATCGCAGGTGGCGTTGTCCTGGCACGTCACATTTTTGCATTTGTCCGTGGTTTTTTTGTCGTCATCACAGCCCAGAATAAAAAAGGAGAGTCCAAGAATAATCAGTAACCCGGAAAGGTTTCGCATGTTTCGCCTCACTTTCGAAAAGGGGTCCCTTCCATCGGAAGGCACCGGTTAAGGTTCCTCACCTGTATAGCAATGACGGGTCCTCCCGTCAACCGGGCAGACTTGTAATATTATGATACCAAGGGTCCCGTCCTAGCAGTACCCATCACAATCCTCCTTGTGGAATGGTCGAACGGGCAATCGGAATTGCAGGTTCAGTTGATGGGATTGAGAATCTGGATGCAAAAATGACTAATGTGCAAAAAACATATATACCACATGGAAAATTGAGAATGTCCGCCGGCACTTGTCCCCCATTATCATTTACCGTCAAAATGATCCTGCCCATTCCTAACTTGTTGGAAAAGGGTTGACAACCGGCCGGAAAAAAGATCATGTTCCTGCCTGTATGAAAGGATGGCACATGGATACTGTCTGGGCCCCCTGGCGCATGGATTTCATCGAAGGAAACACACCCAAGGAAGAATGCTGCGTTTTTTGCAACCGGGCAGCCGCACCCCGGGAACAATGGCGGGACCGGGGTATCCTGGACTGTGGCGGACACACGCTGGTGCTCATGAACCGGTACCCGTACACCAACGGACACCTGCTGGTCATCCCCCATCGTCATGTCTGCGACCTGATGGAACTGACACCCGGTGAATACGCCCACCTCTGCACGGTGCTACGTTTGTGTGTGGACCGGATGAAGACCGCGCTGAACCCGCAGGGATTCAACATCGGAATGAATGTGGGAGCCGCCGCGGGGGCCGGAATCGCGGATCATGCCCACTTCCACATCGTGCCCCGCTGGGGAGGGGATCACAACTTCATGCCGGTCATCGGAAATGTCCGGGTCATGCCGGAATACCTGCTGGCCACCTACGACCGCCTGCTTTCTCACTTTCACGACATCTGTATGGAAGGTTGAATCACTCAAACTTGGAATGGGATCATAAAAAGAATACACCTGAATCGGTTTACAAGTAATTTGAATATCAAAGGGTTCAGTTGATGGGATTGAGAATCTGGATTCTATATGACCACTGTGCGAAAAACCTATAACCCACAAGGAAAAGCGAGAATACCCACGCCGCACATGGATTTTCGTCCTCACTGACATCCCCTCCCATTCAGAGTGGTTTTCACATAGTACAACCCATTTGGGTCAAAGAAATCACGCCTTTGACCCGGATATCCCGGGATCCACCGCCCCGCGATCCCGGGGGAAAGGGAGGATGTGAGGATCAGGGCAGTCGAGTTCACATTATTTTGCAGTTCAGCTGTGATTCACGGTGGGTCCACGGTTTTGGGAGATTGTGGTTTCGGCCATGGTCCCATGAGGAACCGTACGTTTCCGGTTTTGGCGCACTGACCCGCCGACTGGCGGGTCACAGAGCGTAGCCCAGGGTCCAAAGCCCGG
>CAZTZR010000172.1:0-3895 GCA_964618145.1 uncultured Kofleriaceae bacterium | reverse complement strand
TCGATGACCCGCTGGAGGTGCTTGAATCGCACCCATTGGCGTAACTCCTTCCCTTCCCGGGGCAAACCCATTGCCCCATCATATGTACTCGTTTTTCCATCCTACGACGAAAAGCGCATGTCACCTGTGTTTGCACATCAACTCTAATACGCTATACGCCCGAAAAACCATCGTGAAACAGGACCTAATACAAGGCTCAAACGGGAACGAAGACACTTCCATAGTGGCATAAACCGATGTTCAAGTGGCGGTGTCGCGAGATATGGGCGGGGTTAGTGGGATGATGGCGGGGACGTTTGCCATTGCCATGAGATATGGGCGGGGTTAGTGGGATGATGGCGGGGACGTTTGCCATTGCCAATTGCCATTGCCATTGTCAATGCCGGAAACGGGCCAGTTGGCTCCATTCGAAGGGAATGCCCCAGGAGGGGAAGTCCATGGGTTGTGATGGGTCCATGGGCCACCATGCGGTGTTGTCCGGAGCTTTCAGGATATGCAGGTCCTGGGCGGGCGTATACCCTTGGGCAATGACGGCACGCACGTTGCCGGCGGCATCTTTGGCCACATCCAGAACGACAAGGGCGTGCCCCAGGGCTCCCGGCGAAGGCGGGGGCTGCACGAAAAAGTCTCCGGCGGCCAGTTGGCCAAAGGCCACCGGCTGCTCCCGGGTGTTGTGCATGGTGCCGGTCATGGCAAACATGTAGCGCATGTACCGCTCGAAGTTCTTGCGGGAACCGTCCGCGCCACCCTTGGCAACCAGCGCGTATTTGCGACCCTGCTTTTCGGGACGCATTCCCTGGCGCCAGTCCGACCAGCCCACATAGAGGCCACCCGCATACCGGAATTTCACCCGGTCCGCCTCTTTTTTCCACCACCCGTATTCCGCCCGCAGGCGCATGATGGTATCCATGCACTGCTGCAGATCTTCCTTGCCCACGTCCAGATCCACCACGGCCAGGGCCAGCCGGGTGGCATGGGAAAGCGCCGTCCCGCGATAGTCCCGCACCGGCGTGCCGTCCGGCAAAACCGGCAGGTGACGCAACCAGAATGCATAACTGTCCGGATCCACCTTCACCCGGACAAATCCCTTCGGAGGCGGAAATCGCCCGCACCACCCGCGATGGGCAGGGGCCCGTTTCGGCCAGGGGTACATCCGGCCCGCCGCCGCCGCATCCGGTTCCCCGGCACAACTGACATCGTTGGGACCATCCACCAGGGGTTCCGCCCAGGCAGGGGGTTTTTCCTTGTCCAAAGCCGGTGGGTTCTTTTGGGAGCCGGGGCCGGGCAAAACCGCCGGTTCCTGCGGAGGCGTGATCAAAACCCCCGCCTCCCCGTTCACCCCGGTTTCGGAAGGTCGATGGGCCGTGTGGTTCGAAGGAGGGGATTTGCCGCACCCTCCCAGCAACAACGCGATCAGGCAGAATCCCACTGGTTTCATGAGCGGGCGCTCCCGGCCAGGTTCCGGTATTCGTGGAACGCCATCCGGATCCAGTCCGGCAGATCCGCAGGAATGCGCTCCGGGCCGTCCATCCGGGAAAACGGCGGGTGGATCCGGAACACCACGGCATCATCCGTGGGGTTGACGGAAACCGCCACGACATCCCTTTGCAGTGCATGGGCGATGTGCGCCCACTGCAGCGTGGGAAGTACCGTGCCGGTACGAGAGCGCCTTTGCACGGGAACCACCACATTCAGGTTTTTCTCCACGAATGCGTCCCGGTGGTTGGACAAAAGGATCTCCATGCATTGCCGTTGCGCATGGAAAAACTGTTCCCTGGCTTTTTCGGGACCGCCGCAGTGCCGGAAAAACTGCTGCAAAAATTCCGATTCCAGCACGGCCGGCTCGGCCTTGCGGCCCAGAAAGAAACGGTGGGTGGCCATGGTTTCGGCCCAGGTGGGAGGACGCCGGAAGAACTCCTGCAGTCGGGCATGGACCAGATCCACATCCTGTGGCACCCGCATGCCATTGAGTCCGGTGACCAGATGCCGGATTGGAAGCGCATCGTCCGGAGGTGCCCAGAAGGTCAGATGCCGACCGGACAACTTTGGACTCCACACCCCGGCAAAGGAGAAAAGTGTGGCAGTATCCTCGTCGGGCAACAACAGGAAATGGGCCTTTTCCACCGGCAAAAGGGAGGTGTTTTCCATGCTGGCCCTTTTCTTTTCTCCGGAAATACGGCGCCAAAGGCCGGCTGCCGCCTTTTGACCCACCGGGTGGAAGAACATGGGTCGACTGCACAGGGTCCCGGGATCAAACTGATCAGTCATCACTCTTCCCCATCCTCGGGATGTTCCCGGACCGGCACGGCCACCTTTGTCATGATCGCCTCGCATTCCCCGAGTTCGTTGCACTGCACGCGATAGGCGGCCTTCGCTCCACAGCCCACCACTTCATATTCCCCGTCGGGCAAGGAATGCATCTTGATCCGTTCGGATTCACAGTGCAAATCTCCCGGTGCCTTTTCCATGACATACTGGCGGTGGCGTGGCGGCATTTTCGGGTTGCAGGAGAACATTGCAAACAATAAACAGATAATGGAAAAAACACGCATCATGGAATGACCTTCCGGAGATGAAATCCGCATGCATTCTGGCACAGGACACCTCAGCGTGCAAGATACCTGCAGCGTGCCGCATCCATGTAGACATGGAAACGTGACCGGGTGCGAAAGCGTCTTTCCAGAAGGAGCCACATGGAACGCGTACCCGAAAAGAAATCAAAATGATCATTCCGGATTGCGCCACCCACGTCATCCGCCCGGAAACAGCCGTCGTGGACAAAGCCGCCAATCCCGTCCATGAGCGGGATGAAAACCCCGTCCCATTCGGGCATGTACAACGTGGCACCATAGGGAATGACCCGGTTGTCCACGGCCAGCGAACGGAAGGGCACCAGGGGATTGTTGCGGGATCCGAGACCCCAGACGGCCTCCGGGTTCTGGATTTCCATGTAACAGATCCGCCCGCCCAAAGGACAGGGGAAGGCACAATCGCAGCGTCCGGCGTAGTTGATCCGGGTGCCGTCCAGCAGCATGCCGCTACCCTCGATGCAGACCTCCCGGGCAAAGTTGTAGGATACATATGCAATCAGGCGGCATTGCCTGTCATAAAGCGGAATGGAGGGCGGTCCCTCGTAATCGCTCTCGATGGCCAGGTAATAATACGAAATCCACATGGAACCCACCAGATGCCCCGGGTGCATGGCCAGGGGAGACAGGGGGGTGAAATCCACCCGGTCATAGGCCACCAGCCGGCCGGTCGCGTTGTATCCCTTGCATTCCAGGCGACGGCGACTTTCATAATCGACTGCGGGACTGAAGGTTTCCTCGAACTGCATGGGCAGTTTCCACTCCCGGATCACATTCCCGTTTTCCAGCAATTCGGCCCGCTCCAGGTTCCTGAAGTGGACCAGTGACTGGTTGGGATCCTCCTCCAGGGTTCCGTGCACGGGAAACAGGATCTTGCATGCGTGGGGCTCTTCTGCGCTCAGATAGGCATCAAACGCCAGTTCCTGCGGACTGTACCAGCCCGGATCGACGTTGGTAAAGGACTCCATCGGCAAAGTATTGTCATCGCAGGCATGGAAAAGCGAAAGGACCAGAATCAGTGCCATGAAACGGGAGAATTCACGACACACGAAGCCACGGACGGCTTTTCCTTCAACAACGGGTCCATGACGATTGGAGCTGACACGAAACAGGCAGAACATCTCGACTGGCACAGTAGGGTGGCAATCCGCGATTGTCAAAAACATTGCAGCCTACCGAACCCCCATTCCCCATTCCCCACTCCCCACTCCCCATTCCCCATTCCCCAATCCCCACTACGGTTCCGGAAGCAGGCGGATCACGTTCTCCTCCTTGTCCCACAGATAGATGCCCTCCTGGGTGGTCGC
>CAZTZR010000171.1:0-3956 GCA_964618145.1 uncultured Kofleriaceae bacterium | reverse complement strand
GATTTGAACCTACGGCCTTCGGGTTATGAGCCCGACGAGCTACCAGACTGCTCCACCCCGCAGCACGGAGGCACTTATACAAGGGAGTATCTGGTATGTCAATGAAATTTTTCGGTTTTTTTCATTCAAAAAATGTGGTTTTTTCAGCTTGACAGGACAAGGCCGGTTCACTTATAAAGCAAACCGGCCGCCGGGGCCTGAGACCCGGCTGGCAGTTTTCGCGGGAATAACTCAGTGGTAGAGTGCAACCTTGCCAAGGTTGAAGTCGCGGGTTCGAATCCCGTTTCCCGCTCCAACCAATACAAATCGTGTCAAAGGTTTTTCAGGCCCGGGTTGGGGTTTTTTTCCTGCAACTGACTGTTGTTGTTGCCTGTCCGGTCGGGCCCACCCGTCCCAGGCTTGCCCTCCAGATGGTTGAAAAAGGTCCGGCGGGTGGGATAGGCAAAATCGATGTCGGGTGTCTTTGCAAAGGCCCTGAGCACTTCCTGCCAGATCCGGTGCTGGATGGACCGGCGCTTTTTGGGCTCGCACAGATACCGCATGGTCATGCGCACACCGGAATCCTCCACGTTCAGCCAGACCACGGGAGTGAGCTTCTGGTATGTCACCATGTAGGAATTGGACGCCTCTTCCAGCCATTTCCTGGCAATTTCCTCATCCACCGGGTTGTGTCTTGCCATGATTTCCCGAAGGATCTCCAGTGCCTTTTCCCAGTTGCTCTCGAATGTCACTGTCACGGGAATCTCATGCCAGATGAAATTGAATTTCTCGTTGTAATTGGCAACGGTGCGTTTGAGGAACCATCCGTTTGGGATGTGGATCACCCGGCCCGTGCTCTGGTCCGCATCCACCCAGTTGCCGATCTCCAGAATCGTGGTGGAACCCACCCGGATGTCGATGACGTCTCCGGAGTGGCTGTCAATCTGGATGCGATCCCCGGTGGAAAACGGTCGGGCCATGAGGATGTAGAGCCACCCGGCGAAATTCGCCAGAGGATCCTGCAACGCTACGGCGACACCTGCGGAAAGCAGTCCGAATTACGCCAGGATCCCCGAACCGGCGCCCACCCAGTATGTCAACAGCACCACCACCAGCACAAAGTTCAGGCTGTATGACAGAATCCTGTTGGTGACATGGCGCTTCTGGGGATCCGTCACCTGTGTCCGGAAAAACGACCGGAGCATCCACAACATGATCCGCACCACAAGGACCAGCAGGATGGATACCAGAATCTTGGTGGCCATACCTGAGGGAAACCCCAGTTTGTCGATGAACAGGTTGTCAATTCCCTGGATCAAATCGGACATGTTGACAAGAGTAAACCATGCACCCTCCCCGTGCAAGTTTTGCCCCGGGGAGACCCCGAAGAGGGATTAGCGCTTGTGGCGCTGCTGGCGGGGCGGCGGCGGCGGCGGCTGGCGACGGGCCGGTGTGGCGCGACGCGGGGCCGGTTGCGCACGACGGGCGGGAGCCGCACGACGGGGAGCGGGCTGGCGACGTACCTGCACCCGGTAACGGGGCGCATGGTAGCGCGTATGCCAGCGGTTGTAGGCCACCCGGTTGCTGCGCCATCCAGCCAGTGCCACATTGTAGTGGACCCAGGAGTTGGGCACATAGGTAATCCGGCCACCGTAGTAATAATACGGGCGTCCAATGTTGTCGAAGTAGACCAGATACCCATTGTAATAGTACGGGGTCCATCCGCCGTAGGACGCAGAAACGGAGACCGTGGCCGGACGGGCTGTCACCACACAGCCTGCCAAAAACATGGTCGTGGATGCAACAATAATCAAACCGATTGTCAATATGGACTTTCTCATGATGCCTCCTTTCATGGCATGAAATCTATCTGGATAGCGGCCAGACATACTTGCCGGCCTTGTCAATGTATCCCCAGTTTTCCTTGACCTCCACTGCGGCAATTCCGCCGGAAAACGGTTCAGCATCGTCGAAAATCGGATTGACGACATACTTGCCGTCCTTGCCGATATACCCCCATTTTCCGGCACTGCGCACCGCAGCCACCCCCTCGGAAAAGGAAGTTGTCTGCTGGAAGGTTGGAGGAACCACCATGTTCCCCTTGCGATCAATGTACCCCCAGGAATCGTTCTTTTCCTTCACAAGCACCTGGGCCAACCCTTCGGAAAAATGGTTGGAAACCGCATCATATTGGGGATTGACAACATATTTGCCCCGTTTGTCGACAAACCCCCACTTGCCCTTGACCTGCACAGCGGCCAGACCATCCCTGAAATCCCTGGCATCATCGAACTGTACATTGATCTGCAGTTTTCCGGTGTTGTCGATGTAACCCCATTTGCCATTGATCTGCACGGCGGCAAAACCGTCCGAAAAGGACCGGGCGTCATCAAAATTCGGATCAATCAGGTATTTTCCCGAGCGGTTGATGTACCCCCATGTCTTGTCGGCACGCACGGCCGCCATGCCCTGGGAAAACTCCCGGGCCGCCTGGAACTGGGGATTGACTTCATATTTGCCCTGGGTGTTGATGAAACCCCATTTGCCAAATGGACCGCCGATTTTCACCAGGGCCAGTCCCTCCCGGAATTCCTTGCTGGCACTGTCGAACTGGGGTTTGACGATGACCGTCCCCTGCTTGTTGATGTACCCGAACTGGTTGTCCACAAGTACCATGGCCACGCCGCTGTTGAAATGCCAGGCATAATCGAACTGGGGGTTGATGATGAATTTTCCCTGGGGGTTGATGTACCCGTATTTGCGCCCGATGATTACCGGAGCCACACCATCATTGAAACGATCCGCGAAATCGAACTGAGGGGTGATCGCTACTTTTCCGCTGGTCTGCATGTATCCGAATTTCCCGTCCTTGCGGACGGGAAACAGATCCACATTCCCCGTCGCCTGGGCAAATACGGCACCGGGGATCAAAATCATTGATATGAAAAGAAAATTTGTGAATCGGGAGTAAACCATGCGAACAACTCCGGAGCCCTGATATGACACTAACCGGGAAGGGAGGGAAAAACTTCCCACACCACCAATCAATTTGCCTATACTACCGGGGAATGAAAATGATTCAATCCAAAAACGAATCACAGCGAAAAACTTACCTGTAGAGAAGTGCTCCCGTTGGGCAGAAAAGGACGCACTTGGGATTGCCGTTGCAGATGTCGCACTTGGCTACCCGGGTGTTGGCCGGATCAATGTGGATGTTACCGAACGGGCAAGCCGCGTAGCAGGCGTGGCAGTTGATGCAGCGCCCGTAATCGATGGAGATCGCGCCGGTCTCCAGGTTGCGCTGCAGGGCATGGGTGGGGCAGACCTCCTGGCAGGCGGCCTTGTCACACTGCAGGCATACTACGGGAATACCCTTTTCCAGGGGCGGCTTGGTGTTGTACGCACGGATCCGGGGGACGCCCGGCTGGTTATCCACGGTGTGGGAATACGCACAGGAAAGTTCACATGTGCGGCAACCCGTGCATTTTTCCGGAATGACAATATATGTTTTCTGGGACATGGGTTACCTCCGTACCGCTTCCAGTGGATGCTGGCCTTCCACCAGGGTCTGCATGGTTTTCATGGTCGAACGGCGTTCGCAACAGCCACACAACTGTATTTCCTCCGGGGTCAGCAGATTCGTGCGCTTGCGGATGAGATCCCGGTGTTCGATGGTCAGATCCAGGGGCGCACCGCATTCCGTGCACTTGAGCCTGTCAAATGTCCGTCCCCAGATTTCGATGGTGTCGTCGGACTTTTTGAACTCGATGCAGGTGACCGGACAGACAAATGCACAGGATCCGCACCCGACACAATCTTTCGATGGCTCGCCGAACGGTGGCTGGAAGTAGGCATCGACCCCCCGCATTTCCATCGTCAGGGCATTGGCTCCCACCAGTTCCCTGCACACCCTTTCACACATGCCACACAGAATGCAGTCATGCTCCATCTTCGGGAACCGGGGCTCCTTGCGGGCA
>CAZTZR010000170.1:0-4106 GCA_964618145.1 uncultured Kofleriaceae bacterium | reverse complement strand
TCAGGGACTTTACTCCCCATAAGTCAGGTGTCAACTTTCACAGGACCAGACCACATCTCTCAACGCACCTTACCGACCATGGGCATGGGTTGCCTGAGAAACGGAATGTTGATTTTCACAAAGATATGACGGGGAAGTTTATCATTATTTGGATAATTGGCGGACCCATCCCTGGTTGAATTCGGTGTCGTCAAGGGACACGAGTTGCTGCAGGAGCTAGATGCTCGCAGATTTCGGGTTCGGAGTGAATCTCGTGGTGAAGTTTCATAAGGCACTGTGAAGCCATCCGCGGTCCTCAGCCTTGCGCTTGAGATACTTGGCCGCCTTCTCCACCTGACTTTTATTCAGCGCGGAGAAATCGATGGAACAGTGTTCTGGGTGGGGGACCCCATCTTCATGCACCGGGAGTTTCCGTTGGTTGCATTCATCGAGGGTGACGCCCATGACCCCTGTGGAACGGCAATTAGTGCAATCGATGAACCGCGTGAAGGCAGCTTCGACACCAATCAGGTCGCCGTTGTCCACGGAGAGCATCGCATTGTCCTTGGGTGTTGGGCGGAATACCTGTGAAGTGATCATTCCATCCTGGACAAACGCCGGATGAACCTGCCGCAACAGGAGAGTGCCCGGGGTCAATGCGAAACCTCGGAAACAAACCGTTGAAGCAGGACGTCCAGATTATGCCAGGCTTGGGGCGTATCCAGAACGAGTACCTGCTCCAGTTGTTCGTCCGTGAGTACTTGCACCGCTTGGAACTCGCCGTCGTGAGAGGTCAGATCGATCTCCAGGCTGATCTCCCATGGACCGATGGACCACTCTGCCTGCACGTGGCCTTCGACCGTCGGAAAAAGCCGAGGCAACGGAAGTCGCGCGTCATCGAAGTGCCGCGTGAAAGCGTCTTCGAGCCACTTCAGCCCATCGGCGTCCAGCGTCTGACCATGTCCGTCGTACCAACCACTTTGCAACTGGCGCAAATCCTCGATCCTCTCACCAATGTCGAGTGGATCCAGAAGCATGATTTGTTCGACATGTTCAAGTTTCAGCAACTTGTCGTTACGCCCGAACCGCCCGACCCCGCGCACGGCGACTTTCAGTCCATCGTAATACCCGGTATGAGCAGCACAGACGACATCGTTGTTGGTCCTGTCCTTGGGAGCAGCAACACAGGTCCCATCCCGTAGTTCGAGAGTGAATGTGCCCCCCTTGGTGTGGCTGCTCTCGGCGACCTTCCCAACCTGGAAGACGTCCTCGGCGTAATCCTGGACCTGAGTGGATTGTAAAATGAGCCTCTTTCGCGATGTTTTGTTCAACCTTGCAGGCCGTGCCTGATTCTTCGGGCGAAACTCGATGTGTTCCCCGTCCCTGAGGCAACTGCCGAAAGTTTCAAAATACGCGAGCACGGGCTCGTCGAGCGGCACCGAGGATTCTTCGTGCTCGGCAGCATCGATGGCATTGACGATGTGGTCACGGGACTTTTCGATGTATTGCTGGTTCTCGGGAGGAAAAAGCCCTGGCACCTCCGGTTCAGGGATCACCAACACCATTTGGGGTACAGCGCTCCCTTCGGCGATGCCTTTGAGGACGATGGACACACCGTCGAAGAACCCTTTCGGCAACCGTTTGCGTTCAGGGTGTGCATGGAGATACAACAATCTGGTTTGAGTCCGAACCATCTCGTCGAACACGACCAGATCCTTTAGCACTTCCAGGGGAATGGCGTGATTGTCGAAGCGGGGGCCGACGAATCTGGGGCTTAGGAAATCAATCTCTATGAACATGCTCCAACCTTCCCGTTTTGCACTGATGAAAAGTACCACAAGTGTCTGGTCGGTTCAACACGCCCGGCGATCATCCGCAGGGTGAACGAATTCTGATTATTTGGACTAGAACGCAAAAGGCTGATCCTGTTTTTCTGCGGGGTCCCACCGCTTTCCGGTCCCGCGTTTCAGTAGCCAGCACCGGCGACCGGCGCAGACAGGGCGGGGGGTGGATCGGGGATCGGGAATCAGGATTGGTCTGTGGCCAGCAGTTCGTGTACCCGGCGGGTCAGGTCAGCTGCGGTGAAGGGCTTGCCGATGAACTGTGTGCCGGGATCCAGAAACCCGTTGTGAACGATGGCGTTGTCGGTATAGCCAGACATGAAAAGCACCTTCAGATTCGGGTTCCGGTCAGACAGTCTGCTTGCCAGTTCCCTTCCGGTCATACCGGTCATCACCACGTCGGTGAGCAAAAGGTGGATGTCATCGAGGTTCCCCAGATGCAGTTCGATGGCTTCTTCTGCACTGGAGGCGGAAAGAATTCAGTGGGAGGGAACTGATGAAATATCGAGTTTCCTTCGTGACGATTTCTCCGATGTGCCGCTCGCCTTTCCACGCGGACGAAACTCTTGGCACCCTTCCATTCCCGGGCCGTTGCGAATGACTGCAAGTAATAGACATGGTTTAAGGCCTGATGACGAAGAAAAAAAAACAGAAAAAAAGACTTGCAAATAATCTCCATTGTTTTATGGTGCCATATCGTGATTGTCGGAGTAAAATTCTGGACAATCCAGTAGTTGAGGAAAACCAAAAGCCAAATAACATACATATAGATGGTTTTATGTTTAGATCGTATTTTTGACCATGTGACTATCAGGCGATGGCTGGGGAAACACATTGATGCTTGTGAGGGATGAATTAACGTTAACCGAATGTACTGGATAGGAGATGACTATGTTAAGACAATCAAATTACTTTTTTCTCATTCTCATGGTGGTTTTGAATATTTGGTCCGGATGCGAAGAAGGTTCCAGGAAAAATTCCAATAATCAAAACAATCAGAACAATCAGAACAATCAGAACAATCAGAACAATCAGAACAACGAAAATTTCTTTTTCCTCGAGTCCTTGTCAGTAGGGTATTCTCACGCATGCGGAATTTTCCAGGAAACCGAAATCTGGTGTTGGGGCGACAATACGCATGGACAACTTGGGGATGGCACCGATTCATGGACCACGCCTCGACAGGATTACCTTCCCGTGCAGGTAATCGGACTGGATGATCTGGTTCCCAAGTCTGTGTGTGCCGGGTTTGATTTCTCCTGTGCGTTACTGGAATCTGGAACAGTTCGCTGTTGGGGCAAGAACTGGGGCGGTCAACTCGGTGATGGAACCCAGGAGAGTCGAAACAACCCGACTCCAGTTGTGGGTCTGTCCCATGCAGTAGGCCTTTCTTGTGGATATTATCATTCCTGTGCGGTTCTGGTTGATGGCGAGATTCATTGTTGGGGCAGCAATCAGTCTGGTGAACTTGGGACTGGTGACGAAGACGACGACTCTACGTATCTCATCCCCGTGAAAGTCGTGGAGATTGCTACCGCCACCATGGTTTCAGCAGGACATTCTTTCACTTGCGCCCTTCTCGCGAACGGCTCTGTTTCCTGTTGGGGGTCCAATTTCTCCGGTCAACTTGGCCGCACTGGGTTTCGAAGTTATGTACCTCTTACAGTTTCTGGATTGAATGACGTCATTCGGATTAACTCGGGCGGCAGCCATGCTTGTGCCCTTGAGTCTGATGGCACAACAAAATGTTGGGGGGACAATTATCACGGTCAACTTGGTACTGGAGACACAGAAAGTATTCTTGGACCCGTTCAGGTTCCAGGCCTTTCCGGGGTATTGGCCCTTTCTGCGGGTAGCAACCATACCTGCGTCCTTCAATCGGATGCTGGCGTATCCTGTTGGGGAAACAACGACTCCGGTAAACTGGGAAATGGAACAACAAACTCAAGTCTTGTCGCCGTCAAGGTGGTGGATTTGAGCAACGTGGCCCTGGTTTCTGCTGGCAAAAATAGCAGTTGTGCCCTGCAGGTGAATGGGAACGTGAAATGTTGGGGTGATAACACCTGGGGATTGCTCGGAAATGGTGGAACACCTTCACAAAGCGAAGTCCCAGTGGATGTCATTCTTCCCTGACCGGAAATCAGACTTGATCGGGATTTCGATTAGGCGAGCGCACAGACGTGCTTTCTTTTGGCACTTGTCGCCGGTTTTTGAATCATATTCAGTTTCCAGGTACCTTCCCGGAAATAGGCATTCTTGAAAACATCTGAGGGACATGGGAGACCT
>CAZTZR010000169.1:0-4303 GCA_964618145.1 uncultured Kofleriaceae bacterium | reverse complement strand
CAGGGACTTTACTCCCCATAAGTCAGGTGTCAACTTTCACAGGACCAGACCAGTCACCGGTATCCTGGGGTGGGGGGGAATGGGAACCGTATACGACGGAATCCAGGAAACCATCGGCAAGGAAGTGGCCATCAAGGTGCTCAATCCTTCCTTTTGCGACAACCGGCAGATGGCCCAGCGGTTTCTCGCGGAGGCCAAGGCGGTCAACTCCATCCGCAATCCCAACATCATCGACATTTTCTCCTTTGGCATATTCCAGGAACAATACCATTACTTCGTGATGGAAAAACTCAACGGAATCACCCTGGGTCAGTATTTGAAGGACAAGGGGGAAGTATCTTTTGAAGCCGGGTATGAAATTCTGGGTCAGGTGTTTTCCGCAGTCCAGGCCGCCCACGAAAAGGGAATCATCCACCGGGATCTCAAACCGGACAACATCCATCTGGAAAAGCGCGGCATGTTTGACAATTACGTCAAGGTGCTGGATTTCGGAATTGCCAAATTCTGCGTTTCCGGATTCAAGACATCCGTTACCAATGCAGGAACGCCCCTCGGAACGCCGCAATACATGAGTCCGGAACAGTGCAGGGGCGAAGACGTGGGTGCGCCTTCGGACATCTACAATCTGGGAATCATCCTGTACCAGATGTTTTCCGGAAAACTTCCCTTCCAGAAAAAAAGTTACCTGGAAATGCTGCTGGCCCACCTGAACGAACCTCCCCCCAAACCCTCCTCCTTCTGCAAAATGGATCCTCCCCTGGAGAACATCATTCTCTGGACGCTGGAGAAGAATCCGGACCGCCGGCCCCAGAGTGTGCGGGAACTGTCCGAAAACCTGATGGAATATCTCGGCGAGAAAAAGAAAAAATCCTGAAGAAAAACTCAGTCCACGGTCACGCCGATCCAGCGGGTCACCGAACTCGAAAGACCATCACAATCCGTGACCGTCAGGGTGATCTGTTGGGGAGTGGAAATGCGGGTGGCGATGTGCAGGTGGGACCGGTTGGGGGTGGCCGAGACGGGGGAATAGGCAAACGGAATGTCCCAGGAGAATTGCAGGCCCCCGGGGCAGGTGGATGTGGGACCGAATCCGTCCGGATCCCGGTCACAGGATTCCGGGTGGTCCAGTTCGTCACAGGAGGCACGTCCATCCAGGACGATTTCCGCATTCTGTCCTGCAGGCAAGTATCCGGGATTCAGCGAGAGGCGTGCCACGGGGGGAAATCCGGGGTCCGTGCCGGGATCACACGCTCCCATGCAGAAAAGAAGCAACAGTGGAATGCGTAACAACTGTTTCATGGAAACATTCTTACCCGGCATTCGATCCGGTTTCAAGCTCGAGAGCTTTTTCCAGCATCCGGATCATGGCGGGTACGCCGATGAGTTGCACGAAGGATCCGAACCGGGGTCCCCGTTCCTGTCCCAGCAACGCCTGGTAAAAGGCCAGAAAGAACTTGGGCGGCTCCACCTGGTGGGCCTTGGCAATGTCGAACGGCAGCGCATGGAGGGCATCTGTGGGTTCGTCCCCCGCTGCCCGCAGTTTTTCCAGCAACTCCATGAACAGGGGCACCATATCGGGGTCCGGCTTTCTGTACACCTTGTGGGGAAGGATGAAATCCCGGTAAAAGGCAAGGCTCTTCTCGATCAAATCCGTGACGGTGGGCAGGTACAGTTCCGTTTTCGGGTCATACCGTTTCAGATAGGAAAGGAGCAAATCCCGGTCATCGGTGCCCATGGCGCTGACCAGATTGTTCACCGTGGAAAAAGACACGGAACAGTCATATCCGGGAGGATTTCCGGCAAACAGGTGCCAGGCGGCCGTATCCGGTCGCATTTCCGCTTCCTGTGCCGGATATTTGCGCAACTCGTCGAGATAATCGTCCACCACTTTGGGAATCATGCCGAAAAACAGGCGCTTGGCTTTCCGTGGATTCTGGAAGATGTAGTACAGAAGGCTTTCGACGGGTGCATATTCCATCCAGGTGTCCACGGTGAGACCGCGGCCCACACTCTTGCTGATCTTTTCCCCGTTTTCATCCAGGAACATCTCGTAAAAGAGACCGGCGGGTGGATTCTTTCCCAGCAGGCGGCAGATTTTTTCCGACAGTTTCGCGGATTCGATGAGATCCTTGCCATACATCTCGTAATGAATCCCGTAGGAGAACCATCGAAGCGCCCAGTCCACCTTCCAGCCCACCTTCACATGGCCCCCGGTGACGGGAACGGATCCGGAAAACCCGCAGCCGTTCACGGAGCCGAAACTGCCGTCACAGGCAAACTGCACTTCGGCGGTTTCCCCTTGAACCCCGGTCACCCGGGTGGTGTAGACCCGGCCACATTCCGGGCAGACGGGCATGAAGGGCGACCATGCATCCCGGTTTTCCTCCCGCAGGGTCGGAATGATGAGGGCCCGGATGTCCTCGTGCCGGCGGGCGATGATCCGCAGCCCCTCGTCAAAGTCCCCCCGGCGGTAGGCTTCGGTGGAACTCTGGAACCGGTAGGAAAAACCGAAGGCGTCCAGAAATGCGCAGAGTTTTTTGTTCATGTGGGCGCTGTAGGAGTCACAGCAGCCAAAGGGATCCGGAATGGAAGACAGGGGTTTTCCCAGATGGGGTTGGACCATTTCCGGATTCGGGATGTTCAGGGGAACCTTGCGCAATCCGTCCATGTCATCGGAAAAGGTGATCAGTTCCGCAGCCATTCCGGTGCGGGCCACAAAGGCGTTTTTCACCCAGGTGGTCCGGGCCACCTCGCTGAATGTGCCGATATGGGGCAATCCGGAGGGGCCGAAACCTGTTTCGAATCGTACCAGCATGTCCGTGCCAAACGGGCCATGGGCCTTTTCCAGGACGGCGGCTTCGGTGAAGGGCCAACTTCGGGCGGTGGAAACCATGAAAACACTCCTTTGCGGGAAAATCCGGCTCCGGGAAGTCCGGAGGGTTCCGGGCCTTCTGGAACAGGGAATCTTTTGCCCAAAAGGGGGCAAAAAGTCAAACCGAATCGGGAAACCTTGCAAACCGGAAGTGAATGCGGAACAATGGGCGCGAACATGCCGGTGGTCTCCGGCCGGAATCATGCATGCAACGCATTTTTGAACTCTGGCAGAAATTCAAGATATTCCTCTCGAAAAACGAAAAACTGCTCTGGGGTCTGCATTCCGTCTGGGCACTGACTTACGGGGTGCTCCTGATGCTGTTCTTCCGGGGGGATTTCGGGCAGGTGCGCAACCTGGTCCTGTCCCTGATGGTGCTGATGCTGTTGATCATTGCCTTTGACCGGATTGCCGCCCGGGAGAGCCGGACCGGCCAGGAAAAAAAGGGAGTCAAGACGGTTCTGAACTTCGTGATGAAGAACCTGTACCAGATCCTGTATTTTTTCATGCTGCCGTTTTACTGGGATTCCACCCAACTGGATTCCATCCACTGGGTGTTCACCGCGCTGGTGGCCACCATGGCGGTGCTCAGCACCCGGAACCTGTTTTTCGACAACTGGCTGATGGCCCGCAAGTGGAGCCGCAACGGATTCTACGCCATCTGCCTGTTTGCCAGTTTCCATCTTCTGCTGCCGGTGCTCATGCCGTTTCCCCTGCATTATACCCTGATGCTGGCCGCTTTTTTGTCCGTCATGGCCTTTTTCCTGATGCACATGCCGGAGTTCTGGAAGCGGGAGAAAAGTTTCCGGTGGATTTTCCTCATTGCAGTCATGGTTTCCGGTGCGGTGTACCTCTTGCGCCCGCTGGTGCCCCCGGTGCCCTACAAGGTGGTGGCCAGCGGAGTCACCGGCGAGGACATGACCCTTCCCGACAGGGCCTTGCCCCGGGGAGCCCGGATGATTGCCGCCGAGGATTACCGGCGCCGTCCCCTTTCGGGGTATCAGGTCATTTCCAGTCCCGGTTTTCCCCATGACACCTTCACCCATGTCTACCGGCACAAGGGCCTGGCCGTGGCCGAGGTGCCGGTGCACCGCCGCCCCCTGGACAGCCAGCGTACGCTCCTGTATTCCGTTCTGCCGTACGAGTCGGTGGGAATCGACAACCCCGCGGGGGAATGGACCCTGGTGTTGCGTACCGCCGGTGGCCTGTACCTGAAGTCCCACGCCTTTGTCATCGTGGAATAGTTTTATTGTTCCGGGGTTGACCCCAAAACAAAGGCAGGCTACAATTACACGGCCGGACCCGCGGGTGCCGGCGTTCCCCCAGGAGAAATGCCATGCGAACTCTGTACACCTCCATGATGGTTTTCGGTTTGACCCTGCTTGTTTCCGGTTGCCACGCGGAACCCGGGGGTATGGATCCGGCCGATGG
>CAZTZR010000168.1:0-4370 GCA_964618145.1 uncultured Kofleriaceae bacterium | reverse complement strand
CGTTGGAGGCGACAACGTCGCCGGAACCATAGGGACGCCCGCAAAAGGGTGTCCCGTTGGAGGCGACAACGTCGCCGGATCTATTCAGGCCATGCAGGGAGAAGGTATCAGAAGTGGACCGGATCAGCGCTGTCAGTTCGGCAGTTTGCCCCCGCAGTGAGGACAGCATGCATCGCCGGTTTCTGTCTTCGCCTCCGGGGCTGCATCCGCCCGGGCGGCCGCCTCTTCCTCCTGCAGTTTTTTCTTGCGACCGATGGCATCAACAAATCCCGCCCCCAGGATACCGGCGGGAAGCGCAAACATCCCGATGCCGATGACCGCAATGACGCTGGCGAAAAATCTCCCCAACGCCGTGACGGGCGCCACATCCCCGTAGCCCACCGTGGTGAGGGTGGCAATGGCCCACCACATGGTATGGGGAATGCTGGCAAACGCTTCCGGCTGGGCATGGTTTTCGCAGTAGTAGAGGATGGTCGACGCCACCACCAGCAAAAGCAGCATCATGATGGTGCTGAGCACCAGTTCCTCCTGGTTTTCCCGCAGGACGTCCTTGATCACCCCAAAGGAGTTGACATAGCGCCCCGCCTTGGCAAGCCGCAGGATCCGCAGCATCCGCAAAACACGGATGGCGCGCAGGTCAATTCCCAGAAACGGCAGGTAAAACGGCAAAATGGCCAGCACATCCACCAGGGACATGGGTTTGAGGACAAACCGAACCCGGCCCGTCAAGATGCCGGAAAACCGGCCGTCCACCGTGCAGGACCAGATCCTCGCGACATATTCCACGGTAAAGATGGCCACTGAAACCACCTCGAATCCGTCCAGGAACAACCCCCATCGTGCATACACCGAAGGGATGGTTCCCACAATGACGGCAATCACGTTCAGGATGATGAGGGAAAGTATGGTGAAATCGAACGCCGAGCTGGCCCGATCCCCGGGTCTGGCCACTTCCATGATTTCCCACACACGCTGTCGGACACTCATCCAGGACACCTCCATGGTCTGCAACCCGGGTTTTTCCGGGAACCACACAAGGTGTTACCACCCGGAATTGTCAGAAAACAAGGGTAAAGTGCATCATGCACCCCTGCCCGGTGCAGGACGGCAGGAGCATGGAGCGGACTTCGGGCGGCGGCTTTGTGGTGGAGGACCCTGATGAACGAAAGAGATGGATTCCGGTCAACAGTGCGGCGGCGCTCACCACAGTGAATCCAAGGCTGACGTCGGTCAGCAGTTTGGTCCGGTCGGACTCCGTCTTGGTGTCCTCGGTCCAGTTTTCCTTCAACTGGTTCTGCAGATCCAGCGCCTTGAGCCCCAGAAACACTGTGGTGCCCGTGAGGGCTCCGGTGACCCCGATTCCGCCCCAGAACCACCACTGATCCACAAGTTTTCGTTTTGTGGGCGAAATGGGAGGAACCAGGTTGTCCGGGGTTTCCCTTCCGGACTTGTCACGGTCCGGCAGGCGGGCGATTTCCTGAAGTCGTTTGCGGATTTCAGGCGCCAGGGAGGCTGCTTCCTCATTGTCCATGACCGCCACCATCCGGTAGTGTTTGCGGGCCAGGGAATACTGGCCTGCAGCATCATGACTCCTGGCGAGCATGTAGCGACCCCGCACGGAGTATGGAACAAATTTCAGCACACATTCATAGCTCGCTGCACTCTCCATGTAGTGACCCGTTTTATAAAATGCAGCCCCCGTCCGGAACAACTGTCTGGCTACCTTCTTGTTTTCTTCTTCATTTTTCGTCCGTTCCGGACAATACACCGTTTCGGACGCCCTGGCAAAAGAGGGCATCTGGCCGCCAGACAGAACAAGCAGCAGAAGAAAAACGCGCATGACGAAACTCCCGGTGAAATACGGGCACCCAAAGCCCTTTTGCGACCAGCATCCAGATGGAAAATACAATCCATCCGGATCATGATGTCAAGGCAAATGACACCTCCATGTCATGAAACCGTTCAAACCTCTCCTGGCCCGTGCACTGCCATTCAGTGTGGAAGGTTACCTGAACCGGAACGTTCATGAACTCGGGGACCGCTCCTAAAAGTCCTCGAGTTCGAAGCGGACCGTGACGGTGGCCGTGGAAGCCATGGGCCGCCCCCGGGTATCTTTGGCCGGTTCGTAGCGGGCCTGCCGGGCGGCGGCCACGGCGGCGCGGTCCAGCAGCGGATGGAGTCCCGCCAGAACATCCACCTTGTACACCGAGCCTTTGGCATCGATGTGCAACAGCAGGCGCACACGGCCTTCGATGCCCAGATGCCGGGCACCGGCCGGATAATCCACCGCAGGGAATGAAAGTCGTTTGGGAGGGGTGGCCTCCTGGGGAGGGGGTTCGGGGGGGGGCATGGGCGGGGGCGGAGGCGGAGCCATGGCAGGCGGCGGTGCCACGGGGACCGCAGGAACCAGACTCCCCGGATCATCCAGGGTAGGAACGGCATCGGGTTCAATGGGCTCGCCTTCCTCCTCGGTGAGATCGAACACGTGATCCGTGTGGGCCAACGGGGACAGGGCCGTGCGGGAGGGGGCCGTACGCAACTGCAGGGCCGAAGGGCGGGATGCCCTGGGCCGCGGAACCGGTGCACTCTGTTTGCGGGGAGCAATACGCAACTGGGCTATCCGGTCCGTGACCGGATCCTCGATACGGGGAGGACGGGCCCTTTTGGAGGGTACCATCTGCATCACCGCCATCCGGTGCCGGCGCTGGGGCACGAGATCTTCCCACTTGAACGGTTGGTGGTCGAAGAACCCGAGCGCCAGAAGGCCCACCACAAACACAAACCCGAACAGGATCGACTGCAGGTAAAAGGCCGAATGGATCGTCCGGCGAGGCACCGTGACCGCAGGGATGGATGTCACGGCAAAACGGAGCACCCACCCGTCCCGACCATGGATCTCCCCGCCATCGCCCGCCTCCAGATAATGGGCAGCCCCGTCGATCGTCGAACCCCCGGATGCAGATTCCATTCGTACCGGCACTCCCGCAGGCACCCGCAGCTCCCTTTTGCCGTCAGCTTCCATGGAAAACAACCGCACACCTACCGAATGCACACCCCGCACGGGTTTAACGACAAACCCCTGATCCTCCAGATGCGGTCCGGGTGCCGGATCGGTAAAATCCAGGGGAAAAAGCACATCGAACAGGTGACTGTCCCCCGCTGTCAGACCCGATTCCCGGGTGACCCAACGGGAGTTCACCACCATACCATGCAAAAGCACCGTGATTTCCACGCCGGTGCGCATCAGGAAAGCCTCCGGGAAAGGCCCCTTCTTCCGTGGTTTTTTACCAGAAGCCTGGCCTTAAGGTTCCTCTCCTTCAACTTCGTCCGGTTCAGGGCATAAAAGACCAGTGCGGCCAGAATACCCAGCCCGAGTCCGATGTAATGGGCACGATAGGACGTTTTCGGAGAATAGGAATGGGGGATCAACATCATCAGGGAAAACCCGGCCAACCGGAAAATTCTGCGGGTCCATGGCAGGTGGCTTTCCACAAAGGCATACAGCACCAGCCAGAAGCCGAACAGAACATACAGAAGTCCGGAGGATCCCACAAGCCCCAGATAGGGTGGATACGTCAGAATCGTCAAAAAATGGGTAGCCACCCCCAGTGTGACGCAGATCACGGGAAACGCCCATACCCCGTAATAGGCGGCTGTGAAACCTCCAAACGGAACCAGCAGCACCATGTTTGCCAGAAAATGATCGAGCCCGGAATGCAATAGCATGGAAGAAAAAAGACGCAGGGGTGCGTCCGGTGAAAAAAGGGTATCCCCCCGGATGATCAACCGGGCGCGGAAGGCGGGATCCCACAGGGCCCAGAAGGTCAGAACCCCTGACAGGACCGCATATCCCAGCGCCCACAGAAATGCGGGGGGTGCCGGACGCATGGACAAAAAACTCACGTCCGGCAGGGGTGTGGGCTCGTCCGTCGTTTCGTCGAATGGGTCGATTTCTTGTTCCGGCAAGGGTCAGGCCCCCTCAGGCGGGGAAACTAGATTTCCGGGGCCGCGGCTGCTTCGGGTTCCTGGCAGGTATAGGCGTCCATGGTCTTGATTTCCACTTCGCCACCGCTTCTTCCCCGACGATCCTGACTGCTCATGGCATTGGACATCAGGTTGTCAATCCAGGTGTTCATCAGGACCACCTTCACGGGTTCGGGGACGCCCACAAAGAGTTCGCTGAAAGTCTCCGGATTCAAGGGAAGACCATACAGGAAAAGGATTTTCCGGCGCTTGACGTGCTGGCATTGGGCGTGTTTGGAGGCCAGCATGACCTGTTGTCCGGGAGGAGCCACCACGCGTACGGTGGTACAGGAGGCGGCCAAAATGGTAATTCCAGCTACAAGGAAAAGTAATTTTTTCATGATCTG
>CAZTZR010000167.1:0-4466 GCA_964618145.1 uncultured Kofleriaceae bacterium | reverse complement strand
AAAGGGGAGGAAAGAAAACGAAAGCGGTGCTTGCGCCCCGCACTCCATAAGCGGTGCTTGCGCCCCGCACTCCATAAGGATTACCCGCGGATCAGGGCCAGGAGGTCCTCCGCCGAGAGGGTGCCCACATCCGCGGTGCCTTCCAGCAGGCGGTCGGCGAGTTCGCGCTTGCTTTCATGCAGCCGCAGGATCTTTTCCTCGATGGTGTTTTTCGCTACCAGCCGGTACACGGTCACGGGCCGCACCTGCCCGATGCGGTGGGCGCGGTCCGACGCCTGATCCTCCACGGCGGGGTTCCACCACGGATCCATGTGAATCACATAGTCCGCCGCCGTCAGGTTCAACCCGAATCCCCCCGCCTTCAAACTGATCAAAAACAAATCCCCCACGCCCGACTGGAAGGCATCCACCCGTTTTCGCCGCTCTTCCATGGGTGTGGAGCCGTCCAGATACTGGTACCGGATTCCGGCCTGATCCAGTTCCTCCCGGATCAATGCCAGATGTTTCACGAACTGGCTGAACACCAGCGCCTTGTGCCCGTTCTCGATCAGTTCCGTGGCCAACTCTGAAAACGCCTGCAACTTGGAAGAGGAAATCCCGCAATCGGGCAGCACCAGCCGGGGATGGCAGGCGGCCAGCCGCAGTCGCATGATCTCTGCCAGGATTTCCATGCGGCGGTTGGGGAGTTCACCGGCATCCTGAAGGCGTTCCATGGCGTTCTGGCGCAGGGCCTCGTAAAACTCCTGTTCCGGCGGACCCGGTTCCACATGACGCAGGATCTCGGTCCTCGCCGGCAGTTCCTTGAGTACCTGCGCCTTGGTGCGCCGCAGGATGAACGGCTGGATCAACTTCCTCAGGGCATGCCGGGACGCCTCATCGTTTTCCCTCTCCACGGGCAACTGGAACCGTTCCGTGAACTCTTTTTGCGACAGAAGCAGCCCAGGATTCAGGAACCGAAAGAGACTCCACAGTTCACCCAGATGGTTTTCCACGGGGGTGCCCGTGGTGACCACGCGGAACCCGGCCTGCAGTTGATAGGCCGCCTGCGTCCGCAGGGCATGGGTGTTCTTGATGGCCTGGGCCTCGTCCAGGATGACCGTGGACCAGTGGATCTTCGACAGGGCGTCGATGTCGGACTGCAGCAGTCCGTAACTGGTGACGACCACATCGTTGGGTGCGCATTCGGCCAGGACCTGTTCGCGATTCACACCGCGGTAGAGAACCGTGCGCAGTCGCGGAGCGAACCGTGCGCACTCGTCGATCCAGTTGCCGCACACGGATACCGGCGCCACGACCAGGGCAGGGCCATCCTTCCCCCGGGCGGCCAGCACCGCGATTGCCTGCACGGTCTTTCCCAGGCCCATGTCATCGGCCAAAGCGCAGCCGGCGCCCCAGGTGGCCATGCGCATCATCCAGCGGAAGCCTTCCATCTGGTAGTCCCTGAGTTGGACCTGAAGTCCCGCGGGAAAGGGCATGTCCCGGGTACTGGCCTTCTTGAAGGAAGCTTTCTGGCGGCCCCAGGCGCTGTCGGTGTCCTGCAGGGTCACCTCGTCGAACAGTTCCGCGAGGGCAGGGCCGGCCAGTTCCGGCACCCGCAGGTTTTTTTGGCCTTCTGGGACCGCACAACGGTCCATCAGGGAGAGGAGTTTCAGAAACCGCGAGGTGAGGGACAAAAAGCGTCCTTCTCCCAAAGGCACGAACCGGCTTCGGGATTCGCGACAGGCGGCCAGGAGTTCCTGCAGGGAGAGCACATGCTCCTGGTCGACCTGCAACTCGCCGTCCAGATCAAACCATTGTCCGGACTTCGACAGGGAAACGCGCAAATCCCCGGGCCCCTTGCGACGGCTCACGGTCATGCTGCGTCCCTCGGGCCAGGCCAGCACGACATCGTCGCCCAGGGCAGCCAACTGTTCCAGCACTTCGAGGCAGTCCATGGGTTCCACCACAAACAGATCCTCCCGGGGGTCTTCCCATTCGGCCAGGGTATCGCAGGACTGCAGGACGTGCCCGACCGCGTTCATCTCGGATTCCAGGGATCGTTCGGTGCCCACTTTCAGGTCATCCACGACCCCCACCACGGTGCGGCGACCTTCACCGGGCACGAAGGCAGGCCCACGGTCCCCCAAGGGCATGACGCGCATCATCAGGCGCAGCCCCTCGTTGTAGGGAACCAGCACGATGCGAATCCGGCTGTCAGGTTCCACCTGGCGCACCTGGTCATGGGGAGCTTCCGCATGCAAAGGCACCACGGCTGCCAGTTTGTCCATGGTCGCGTTCAGTTCGCTGCGGGCGTCCTTGGGCACCACGATACCGCCTTCTTCGATAATCCGGTACAGTTGATACAGTTCGGCGGTAATCCTGTACACGCGCACCTGGAACTTCGACTCCTCCACGACCAGGGTCATCCCGGCATGCATCTGCCGGTTCCGGGGCAATCGCGGCACCAGACTGACACGTACCCCGGTGCCATCGGGTTCGTCGCGCACCTGCAGTTCGGGGCGACCTTCTTCCACGCGCAGGGGCACATCCAGGTGCGCGGCCCAGAAAACGAGGGGATGGCCGATCAGGTGGGGCCAGGCCGAAGCCATGTCGAGTTCGTAGGTGGCGTAACGCTTTTGGCCCACCCGGCGGATGCCCCGGACGATCTCCCGGTCCGCATCACTCAAAAACGTCATCTGGTGCCCATTGGTCGCCAGGTGTTTGAGTGAGGTATGGCGTCCGGGGTTCCAGCCTTTTTTCAGGAGTTTCTGGATCACGGGTTGAAGTTCGAAGGAGGGGTTGTCCGCGTCGCCATGGCGCACGATTATCCAGATCAGCCGCTCCGTGGTGTCCCCGCGTTTGGGCTTTTTCACCGGCGCCGCAATGTGTGCGACCAGTTGCATGGCGTCGAGCACCTGTCGCCAGGACGCCTTGGTCGAGAAAAGTTGGTGCATGGGGCGCGTTCCCGATTGGGCGTGCAGTTCCAGACCCGTTCGGGCCAACTGAGCAGCTCTTTCGGTGTCATTTTCGGAAAACGAAGCGGCGGTGTACAGTTCGGCCGCCAGCCACGTGTGGTCCGACTCTGCGAGCTGTAGCGCCGAATTCGTCGCGTAATGCAGGATCTTCCCGGGCAGGGGAATCTGGAGCACCCGGCACGTCAGCATGAGCAGGTATATGTCCGTCAGCCTCATTTTACCCGCGTTTTTCGTCAGAAAGTCCGTATCGTCCACCTTGCCGTACTTGCGATACATCAGCAGGGCCAAAAGGGGTTCAGAGTCGATGGGCACAGATGCCTTCGGGGACAGAACTTCTTCTGCCAGTTTCAGCGAAGCCGCATCGCCTTTGAGCAGCAATCCCAGGGCGAAAAAAATGTCGAAACGGTTTTCCATGCCGCCCTTGCGTCTTCGCGATACCAAGCGCCAAAGACCGAGGGCATCCGAAAAGCGGTTGAGCGCCTCGTCGAGTTGGCCCGTGACGAGCAGACGGGCGGCCGAGTAACTCATCCAGGGCAGGGCGCAAATGTCGTTTTCCCTGAATTGACTCCGGCACCAGGGAGCGTCGGCATCCCCCATGATCAGCGAATGCCACAACAGATATTCGGCGGAATGCGACATGCTTGTTTCGCCCAACTCCGGCTCGGAAGCAATCGCCTTGCGATAGCGCCCGAGAAATGCCTGGACATATTTGACGGGCAAAGCAGGGTTCTCCAGGATCGGAGGGGCCACATATTGCAGGAGCATCCGGTCCGAAAGATGCTCAAGCAACGGAATCTGTTCCAACTGTCCGAAGACATTCTGAACAGGGTTTTCATCCTCGGCATACTGGATGATGCGGAACGACTTCTGTTTCAGGATTCGATGGACCTGCTCAAAGTTGTCGCGCAGGGCATGAATGCGCAGGTCACGGAGGCGTTGACTCTCCGGAATACTGTAATAGTAAGAGTCTTCGTCCTTGTGGGATGCCTTGCGCCCTTCTTTGAGAATCACATCGGCATACCGGTCGAAGCGACCCTGTTCGATACTGTGCACCGTCAAAAAATCCACAAATTGGGGGTCGAGTTTGTAGATGTCCCGGTAAGGAACCTGGAGCCACCGCTGAAGGACCAGCTCCTTCACCTGGTCTTTGAGGGAATCCTCGCTGTAGAAAAACTGCATGTAGGGCAACGAGATGAGATCCCTGACAGTAAATGTGGTGTTGAATACCGAGAGAAACTCCAGCAGGATCTGCTGATTTCCCGGCATTTTGAGCAAAACCTCACGAACTTTGTTTCTTTTCTTTGAATCCAACTCCAACCTCCCTCGCGGGCAGCCGCCATGGAGTGCGGCACGCGAGTGCCGCTTTTGCTTTCTGGACTGCGGCACGCGAGTGCCGCTCTTGCTTTCTGGACTGCGGCACGCAAGTGCCGCTCTTGCTTTCTGGACTGCGGCACGCAAGTGCCGCTTTTGCTTTCTGGACTGCGGCACGCGAGTGCCGCTTTTGCTTTCTGG
>CAZTZR010000166.1:0-4505 GCA_964618145.1 uncultured Kofleriaceae bacterium | reverse complement strand
CCACTTTCGGTGTTCACGGCAGACGGTGACGGCGTTCGGTTGCCGGTGGTTTCTTGGCAAGGCTTCAAAACAGCGAAGCGGGGGCCAATCCTGGTCCCCCGCGTTTGAGGGAATGATATGACCGTGGAATTCCCTGCGGGCCGGATGTCTCTGTGGCCGAGTCCCGGGCCGCGGTCCTGCCTGGACGCCGGGTGTGTGCGGGTTCGATGCCGGGCGGTTCGAATGAAAGACCCGCAAAGCGGGTCACCTCGTTTCGGCTTGAGCCGAAACCACCGTCAACCGGCGCCCGTCACCGGCACCGGCACCGGTACCGGACAGGTACACACCTTTGAAACCTCTCCGATGTGGGGACATATCTACTACCCGTGGTTCCGGCGGATGATTCAGGATCTGACCCGGGACGTGCGGCCTGCCTCATCCTGAAATGAGGTTTTTGATGAACTCCCGGATTTGTCCCTGGATCTGGTCCCTGACCTGTCGGGTTCTTTCGAGGATTTCAGCATCGGTGCCTGCAAAGGAAGCAGGATCCTCGAAGGACCAGTGGATCCTGCCGGTAAATCCCGGAAAGATCGGACACCTTTCGGCTGTTGTCTCGTCACATACAGTAATGACATAACGATACAGCCGTCCCTGCCGGAACAGTTCAAACACGCTGCGGGTCGGTTTTCCCGAAATGTCCACCCCCGTTTCCCCAAGTACGGTGACCACATGCGGGTTCAGTTCCCCGGGTTCCAGTCCGGCGCTTTCCGCTTCAAAACCGGGGACATCCTCCAGGTTGAAAAGGGCTTCAGCCATCTGGCTACGTGCGGAATTGCGGGAACAAACAAAGAGAATTCTTGCCTTGTGTGACATGACCTGCCTCTATTGGGCATGTTCCCCCGTGGCCAATGCAAACGGCGACATGGAAAACACCCCTTGAGGTTTTCATTGTGTCGGCTCTGCATGAGAATCCGGTCACATTCCGGTGAATCTTCCATGCAAAGTCGGGGTTTTTCTGTTCCTCCCCCGGCAAAAGGCGTCCGGAAAAAGATGTTTCTCACACCATTCTCACTTGTCCCCAACAACAGAATCCGTAACATGGTGCGATGATGTCGTTATTGAAAAAATATACCCCTGCGTTTTTCTTTTTGTGGTTGATGGTGGCCTTCTCCTGCCAGAAGGACAAAAAGTCCCCGCCGCCACAGAACAATGCCAACAATGCCAATCACAACAACCAGGTGGAACCGCTCACCGGGATCCTTGTGGTGGTGGGACCGGATGTGCCGCGCCAGCCCGTCGTGGATGTTTTCCGACTGCTGGAATCACGGAACGGGGAGGAGCCGGTCCAGTGGCTGGAGAGCGTTCCAAAGACGGATCGGCTTTCGGACAATGCCCGGCTGTTCGTCATTGGAGGCGAAGAATTGCCCGGCATTCCGGATTGGGAACTGGAAGACCTGGATCCGGAAGGGTACCTGGTGCGAACCGTGAACCTGCCAAACGGGGCACGAATCATCAGTATCGGTTCTGTCCCGGAGGCATCGGGGCGGTGCGGCGCGATTCATGGTTTTTTGCGGCTCATGGAACAGGCCGGGTTCTTCTTCGGCCACCCCCTGAGACCCTCTGTGCCCGACTCCGTAAACCTTCATCTGGTCACACTGGATGCCCGCAGTTCCCCCCGGTGGACGCACCGGGGCATCCACCTGCACACCATGCACCCCACGGAACTGGTGCGGGTTCTGAACGGATGGGGACTGACCTCGCCGGAAGACCAGGAAGGTTTTGATGCACAGTTGCCCTGGTGGCGCAGCGTCCTTCTCTGGAGCCTGGCCAACGGCCTGAACCACATCCACTGGGTCCTTCTGGAAAACGAAGGTTGGGGGGATTTTTCCAGGAGCACCCTCAGACAACAGCGACTGAGGCAACTGGTGGACATCGCCCACGAGTATGCCATGCGGGTGGGCGTGGATGCACCGATGGCCTTTGCCCAGCAGAATGCTTTCCGCCTGATCCGGGAGGAAGGAACTCCTGAAGAACGAAAACAGCAGATGTTTGAAAGCGTGGATTT
Organism: uncultured Kofleriaceae bacterium; assembly: GCA_964618145.1. Lineage (GTDB taxonomy): Bacteria > Myxococcota_A > Polyangia > HGW-17 > HGW-17 > HGW-17. The sequence continues at coordinate 2,461 of CAZTZR010000166.1, read as the reverse complement.
CCTGATGGAAGCCGGTTTCGACTATCTCATGACCGAAGCCGGCGAAAGCGAATTCACCCACGGGGATCCCGGAGAAGCCCTGGACGGATACAACGCCCTGTCGGAATATCTGGATGAAACCTGGGGAGCTCCCGTGTGGATCAAGGTGCACTGTTCCACCAACCAGTCGGTGGAAGGATGGCCAGACCCCCGCACCGGCGAGGACATCAACTTCAATTTCCTGGTGCACTACGCCGATCCCCGCATGGGAGCCCTGCCGCACACGGTACAGCACTACACAATGGATGACCCGGCACCTACCTATGGAAACACGGACTTCACCTACATCCGCGATTTCCTGTATTACGAGACCGGTCGGCGAAGTGTGGTGTGGTACCCGGAAACATCCTACTGGGTCAGTTTTGACGTGGATGTCCCCCTGTTTTTGCCTGTGTACGCCTTGAACCGCTACCGGGATTTGTGGACCATCGCCATGGCCGAGGAAGCCGGTCAGGTGGGGTATCATGAACCCACGAGGATGGATGGGCAGTTCTTCTTCAGTTCCGGATGGGACTGGGGATACTGGCTGAACGATGTGGTCGCAGCCCGGGCCTCCTGGAATGTCCATCTGGCGGTCGATCCTGTGGAAGGATTCCGCGGCATGCTCCGGGATGAACTGCATTTTCCGGCGGATGCAGCGGATTTCCTGGTGGAATACGCGGTTTTCCAGCATCGATCCCTGATATTGGGTGCCATCAACGATTCAATGCCACCGGTGGTGGAACTGAACAACGGACAGGCATACCTGCAGGGGTGGGAAACCTGGGATGACATCACCAAGACCGGTAGTTCCCACATGCCGGATGCTTTCCAGATGACCCAACCGGACCGTATTGGACTGGTGGAAACCAAAAGCCAGAACCACGGATACAACCAGTGGGCGGACCCCCTGCTGGCGCATCTGGCGACGCGGTTTGGTGCCTTTCTCGGCGCCTGGAACAACGGTGCGGTGTTCGACGGCCCGGCACCTCATGATTTTACCCGCGAGGTGATGGACATGGATTCCGGACTGCGCATGAACCACCTGCGTGCCATACAAATCCATGGCCTCTATGATTATGCGGACAGTTGGAAAGAGGATCCCCTGAAACTCAACCAGACACTCCAGACCTGGCGCGCACAGCGTCTGAACGAAGCCCGCGGGGCTCTGGACCAGGCCGGCCAAATCGTGGAGAAGGAGATCCTTCGTGCTCCGGTTCCCCTTGTCTACGAGTGGGGGTCCAACCCCACTGCATACGGCTTCAACTACCTCTGGACGGTCAAATCCCTCTACTACTGGTGGCGTGACGAAGGCAAGGCCGTGGATGCGCCATTGTCCCCCTGTTACCTCAACATCATGGATGCCGCGGAGATTGCCGGAAACGACGCGGTTTCGTCCGCACAAGCCCTGTTCTCTTCATTGTCCTGGTTGGGAAGCATCGATGCATGCCTGAGCGCCCCTTCATCGGAACCCCTGTTTCCCCAGGATGACCTTCGCAGCCGCCCGTAAGCGGGAAGTTGACGGTGGACCGGGAGGATGGCAAGATTCGCCCATGGGGAGGTTTTTCCTTGAAAAAAACCGCAAGGCTTGAATGGCTCAGGACACGGCTGCTCGCCGGCGTGCGTTTGTATCCCCCGGATGCCGCAACTGGACTACGTCCAAATAAGCAACCCGCGCCGCCTCCCCATTCACCCTGCCCATATATCACCACCCCGCTCCTTGGCCGCACGCCGTTTCTCACTCCGAGTCGTTTTCGATGCCGTGTGCGTTGTGTATTTGGTCCTGTTGACGGGGTGTTTTTGTGGGCGCAGTGCGTTTTAGAGGTAGCCAGTACGCACCAGTGACGTAGTTTTTCGTGGTATGTGCGGAAAAACTGCGGGGGCTCCGGGGGGCGCCGGGGCGGCTCCGGGGGGGGTGTCCCTGGTGGACCGGGGCTTTACGCCAGGGGGTGCGATTCCAGCACCTTGAGCGGGCATACTGTATTTACGGGGAAACCCCAGATGGCATGCATCATGTACGTTCCCTTGGGAAACTCCACGTTCCGGATTCCGTCCAGCACCATCTCACGACACTTGTCGTACAACGCCTGAAATGCTTCATACACTTTCAGCCACGCCTGACTTCCGGAACCCGCCACCTTCGGCCGCAGGTTCTTCTTCTTTCCCTTGTTCTCCTTCTTCGTCCCCTGGATTGGAAACGTCGTATGGGGCAACTCCTGAACCCGTTTGGCCCCCATGAATCCCTTGTTCTGCTTCGCTCGATCCGCCGCGATTTCCGCCTCCCGGGCCCTCACCAGATCGTCCAGTTGACCCAGGTATTTCTCCGAATCCATCCAGGCGGCACCGGGAAACGGTGTCAACTCAATGTTCAGGTAGCGCCATTGTTCTTCGCTTTCCTCCCCGGAAAACACCAGCGATGGCCGCTTCGTTTTGACAATCCCCT
>CAZTZR010000165.1:0-4728 GCA_964618145.1 uncultured Kofleriaceae bacterium | reverse complement strand
CCCCAGTACGGTACCCCCCGGCCCGATCAGGGGGGTGGCCTTGAGCAGCACGGGAATCCGGTAGCCTTCCCGGTGGGTGATGTAGACGTTTTCCTCATGGGGTGCGAGGGTCTGAATCGCCCGGCGGCCCGGACACTGGTCGTAACACAGGCTGTGTCCTTCTTCGTTGATCTGGCGCAGGAATGTTTCGCAGCAGCGTTTTCCCACGGTTTCGGTACGGGAGAACCCCGTGATACGCTCGGCTGCCAGATTCCAGTAGACGATGATGCTCTTTTCGTTGACCACGTAAACGGCATCGGAAATGCTTTCGAGAATTCGCTTGTACAGATGGTCTTCATTCCATGTGGGGCTGTTCACGGTTCACTCCTTCGCGGCCGGATATCTCTCACCTGCCATGACGTTGTCCAGGCGGGGGGGTAGCATAGCAGAAAGTCAGTGCCCCGGGAAGTTTGTTTCCACTGACAACGAAAGGGTGATCAATCCGGGCAGGGCAAAGGCCGCCTCCATGCGCCAACGGCTGTGGCCGGCGTCCAACACCAGGCCCAAACCTCCGTGCACGGCCGCCATGACGGGGAACAGTTTTCGCTTGTCCATGTCGTAATCCGCAGGGTTGTGGTAGCAGCCACCCCAGGCAGGGTCTGCATCGGGGCGCTGCCAGTTGTCCGCCGTGCATCCCTGGGTGTCGTACAGGGTCATGCGTCCGGTGAGGTGCCCAGCCTGGACCCCGACGTTCCAGTACCAGCTCAAGGCGCTGCGGATGGGGTAGGTCTTTTCCCGGCTGATCTGCAGGGACAAAAGCCCGGCCGGGCCGAACTCGGCGTATTTGGCGTAATCCCAGGGAAGGCCGCGCAACAGGTAATTGTTGTCCTCAAAGAACAGTTGGGTCCACCCCAGGCGCACCACCCAGTCGGCTGCGGGGCCGGAAACCCGGAGCCGGGCGCCGGCCGAAAGCCCGTGGATGTCATGGGACGCCTTCATCAACGGAGACTGGACGAACCGGGGCAAGATCCCCGCTGCGGTGTCCACCCCGATGCCGCTGATTTGCCAAGTGCGTTTTTCGGTTTGCCCGAAGGCCGGGGGGGACAAAAACGCCAGGAAAAGAAAAATGGCGAACCCTGTCCTGGGGACAGCGAACCGCCATTTTTCAGTTCCGGGGATCATGGTGAGTTGGGACGGGCTCGAACCGTCGGCCTACGGATTAAAAGTCCGTTGCTCTACCGACTGAGCTACCAACCCGGACCGGGCCTGTGTATACAGATTCTGTGGAGGATTGCAAGAGAAAATTCGCAAAAAACCCGGAAAGTTCCAAAAACGTGAGTTATTCACGGATGGCTTTTCACGGATTTTCATGCTAGAAACGGTCCCGATGGAGGTGCGACGATGTTCGGCGCCAAGATGTGTGTTTCAGTCGTTCTCGCCATGGCAACCGCCATGTGCGAGCCGGCAAGGGAAAATCCAGGCACCGGTTGCCAGACCAGCGCCAACAACCAGCCTGATGGCGGTCTACAGTGCGGTTTGCCCTACGATGTCAGTGATGGCCAGGGTGGTCCCGGGCGGTTTGCCGGCAAGGTCATCCAGTACGTACACATCAACGCCGCCGGACTGGTGGAAACCGACGCGATCTCCGAATTGCTGTTCATTGCCGATTATGATGTGACCAATCTCACCGTGCGGGTGCAGTTGTGCCGCCTGGAAATCCCCTCCGTGCAGGTTCCTGGGCAGCCCGAACCCACGAAGTTCCAGTTTCTGCCGGGCTTTTTCGACAATCTCGGCGCGGTGGATGTGGCCATGCACAAGGAGGGCAACACCACGTGCACGCGTCTGGGATTCGATCCCGCCGTCACACTGTTCGGCGTGCGCATGATGGATGAGTTTTCCGACACCCTGCCGGTGGATGTGGCCACCCAGAGTTGTCCCGACGGGGGCGCCAACCCGCGCCAGTCCGCCTGCATCTACGACATGGACGCGGACGGGAGGCCCGGCGTGACGCTGCTGGCCCAGAACCTGCCCGGCATTGACGTGAAGGAAGCCTACATGGTCATCCGGTCCTGGACCGGGACCGACGCCATTGTGGCCCACGATGATCTGATTCTGGGGCAGGCCAACTGGGGGCTGGAGCAACTGGTGGTCGGTTGCAGCCTGATTCCCATGGGACAGACCCAGATGCGCGTCTGCAACAACGACGAGCGGGATGTGGCCCGCAACGTGAATCCCGAACTTTCCCAGGTCAAGGACAAACCCGGAGACTACATGGGCGTCCGGGTCACCGCCGATTACGACTGTGCCCGCGTCATCGCCGAGGAAGGCACCCTGTTCGGGCGCTGACCTGCAGCAAACGTCGTCAAACAGAAGGGAACATTTGCAATGAATCTGCAACAGGCTTTTGAAAAACTGGCTCTGGTGGGAATGGACTGGGTGGTTTGGCTGCTGGTGTTTTTATCCATGCTCAGCGTGGCAGTGATGATCGAGCGGGCGGTGTATTTCATCCGGCTGACCCGGGTGAAGCATGATGACCTGCTGGATCAACTGGAAGCCACCCTGGAGAAACGCGATTATGCGGACGGGGCGGAACGGTTTGCCAACATCAAGGGGACCGCATCCCAGGTGCTTTCCGCCGGGTTGTATGCGCTCCCCCATGGGGCCGGTCCCGCCGAGGAAGCCATGCTGGGGGTCATGATTCGCGAACGGGTGATTCTGGAGCGGTTCCTGACCTTTCTTGGCACGGTAAGCAACAACGCACCCTTTCTGGGTCTGTTCGGTACCGTCACCGGACTGATCAAGTCGTTTTACAGCCTGGGGGTCACCAACACGCCGGACATGCAGGCAGTGATGTTCGGCGTCACCGAAGCACTGGTGACCACCGCACTGGGACTCATGGTGGCCATCCCGGCCGTGGTGGCGAACAACATCTTCCGGCGTCGCATCAAACTCATCATGACCCGCACCGAGGAACTGGCCCGGATTCTTCTGACCCACGGCCGCCGGGATGATTTTGTGGCTGTGGAAAAACCCGCCGGGGCTAACGGGGGGCAGAAGAAATGAAAAACTGGAACAATTGCGACGAAGAAGACGGGAGCATCACCGGAATCAACGTCACGCCCCTGGTGGACACTGCGCTGGTTCTGCTTCTGGTATTCATGATCGTCACTCCCATCATCATGAACCAGGCGGTGAAGGTCAAACTCCCCCGCATGGCCAATGCCGAGGCGGTGCCTCCTACCACGCTGTCCGTGATGATGCAGAAGACCGGAGTGATTCTGCTCAACGGGGAGGAAGTGGACCACAAGGAACTGCGGGCGCGGGTCAAGGTGTTGGTGGATCAGTCCAAGGCCGTCGCCGAGGACCCGGCCAAACCGAAAATCCAGGCCATCATCGCAGCGGATGAGGAAGTCTCCCACGGGGATGTGATGCACATCGTCGACATTGTCAAGGACATGGGAGTCATCGAATTCGCCTTCAACATCAAGCGCGTGGAACGCGTTCCGGAACCATAGGAGAAATTCTTGGCCACACCGCCTCCGGGACCGGATCCCGCCATCAAGCCGCCCTGGCGCCGCAGGCGTCCGGAAAGCCGCCTGAACGTAGCCATCATCGGTTCCATTGTGGTTCACGTGATCCTGCTGGTCTTTTTGCAGTTTGTGAAACCCGCGCTGGATCGCCGGGCGGAAGAAGAAGAGATCCTGGCGAAAAAGGAACCCCAGGAAAAGGTGAAATTCGAGCCCATCAAGAAAGAAGAGCCCGAAAAGAAACCCGAACCCAAACCGGAAGAGAAAAAACCACCGCCCATGCGGGCCCCGCGACCGGCCGAGCAGTCCCGGCCTTCCCCCACACCGGGAACCACCCATGTGGACCTGACGGTGGGGCTGGATCCCAACTCCTTCGGAGGGGACGGAATCGTCGTGCCTTCCGGGGAAACCCTCATCGGGGATCCCCAGGCCAATGTGGCGCCTCCGCCTCCACCTATGCCCCCGCCACCTCCGCCATCTCCGCCACCGGTGGTGACCGTCAAAACCCGTCCCCGGGCGCTGAACGTTCCCCGCATGCCGTACCCCGAAGCCGCCCGTCGCCGGGGGGTCCAGGGGGAAATCCAGGTTATGGTGACGGTTTCGGCCACAGGGGAAGTGACCCGGGTGGAACTCAAACAGGGGGTGGATCCCCAACTGGACGAACTGGCCCTCGAAGCCCTGCGAAAGGCCCGGTTCTCACCGGCCGTGGGTAGCGACGGAAACCCCATGACCCATACCCTGTTGTATCGGTACGTCTTTCGACTGGAGGATGAATGAACCGGTCGGTTTTACTTGTGTTGCTGATGATGGTGGCGTTCTTTCCTGTCGCCGTTTCCCTGGGACAGACGCCTTCGGAGAAGGATGCTGCCGAACTCAAGGCCCGCATCGACTACCCCAAACTCGTCAAATACGTGCCGGCGGAGTATCCCGAACTCGCCCGCAAGGAAAAACGGGAGGGGGTGGTGCTTTTGTCCGTGGTCATCACGGAGGAGGGCAAGGTGGAGGAAGTCCAGGTATTGCGCTCCGTGGCGCCGGATCTGGACGAGGCGGCCATCAAGGCGGTTTCCCAGTTTGTCTTCACCCCCGCGCTCATGGACGGGCAACCCATCCGGGTGACCGTTCCGGTGTCCTATCCCTTCCGCCTGCGGGAGGCCAAACCCGGGGAGTCTTCGCCTGCGACGGATCCGCAGCCCGAACCGGAGCCCGAGCCAAAGCCGGAACC
>CAZTZR010000164.1:0-4918 GCA_964618145.1 uncultured Kofleriaceae bacterium | reverse complement strand
CCAGAAGGGCTGCGACAACTGGTGTGCCTTTTGTGTGGTGCCCGCCGCCCGGGGTCCCGAACGGACCCGGCCCATGGAGGACATCCTGGAGGAATGCCGCCGGTTCGTGGCATCCGGAGCGAAGGAACTGTTTTTGCTCGGACAGAACGTCAATTCCGTTCGCATGGAGGGTGGTTTTCCGGAGCTTTTGCGGCAGGTGGCCGCCCTGCCGGGAGTACTTCGCATCCGCTTCACCACCAGCCATCCCCGGGACTGTTCCCCGGAACTGGCGCAGGTCATGGGATCCGAACCGAAACTCATGCCGTGGCTGCACCTGCCGGTCCAGTCGGGATCCAGCCGGGTCCTGGAACGCATGGGCCGGGGATACACCCGGGAACATTACCTGGAACTGGTGGACCTGTTCCGCCGGGAGGTGCCCGGCATGGCTTTCACCACCGATGTGATTGTGGGCTTTCCCGGGGAAACGGACGCCGATTTCGAAGACACCCTGAGTCTGGTGGCGGCCGTGGGGTATGAAGGCATGTACTCCTTCATGTACAACGAACGCCCCGGCACCCGGGCGGCCACCATGCCGGACCCGGTTCCCCGGGAAGTGCGGGCCGAAAGGCTTGCCCGGCTGCAGTCCGCCCACGAAGCGTCCCTGCCCGGGATTCTCTCCCGCTATGCCAATACCGTGCAGCCGGTGCTGGTGGAAGGGGCTTCGGCGCGGGATCCCCTGCATGCCATGGGGCGAAATCCCCAGAATCTCGTGGTCAATTTCGCGCTGCCCGATCAGGTCACCCCCGAAGCCTTGGTGGGCCGGGTGGTTCCGGTTGCCATAGAAGAAGTACGCACCCACACCCTGTTCGGAAACTGGTCCGGCGACTGAGCCGGATATCCAGGGGAGGAGTCATCCATGGATACCCAATCATTGGCGGATGCCATTTCCGCCGTCCACACGTTTCCCTGCCGGTACACCTTCAAGATCATCGGGAATGCGTCCGAAGTCACCGAAGAATCGGTGCGTCTGGTCATCTGGCGGATCCATGCCGGGGCCGGGTTTGACCTGACCTGCCGTTCCAGTTCCGGCGCCCGCTTTGCTTCCTTCACCCTGGAGATCGACGTTCCCGACGTGGAAACCGTCATCCAACTGTACGGTGAACTGCAGACCCTCTCCGGGCTGAAGATGCTGCTGTAGGGGCAGGTGGAACCGAATTCATTCACCAATGATCCCACATTGATTCGTAGGCACCGAGAATGTCTTCCCAGAGGGTACGGCTCCACCAGAGTTCCTCGCAGGATCCTTCAAAAAGATAATCCGCTTCATTGGGGTCTTTCAGGCAAGGATCGTCCAATTCAAGCCTGTCATGACTCTCGTTGATTCCATGAATGCCAATGGGATAGGAACGATTGTTTTTGACCTGGAAACACTCACTGGGTGAAAGTGCCTGATCCACACTCATCAATCTCCTGCAAACCCATATGGTTGTTCCAGGAGAAATCCGCCAATGTCCCATATTGTTGAATTCGCTCAGATAAAATGGAGCCACACATATCCCGGCCCGTTTTCTCGCCAGACAAACATTATCCCCGTCATTCCACAGAGAAATCCCGCAGGAATACAGACACCCGGCTTTTTTACATTCGCTTTCGTCCTGAATACTCTCGCACTCGGCACGGGTGGGATTCTTTTCCTCTGTCTTTTCCTTTTCATTACAGGAAAACAACATGAACAAGGCAACAAGCAATAAAAAAGTTTTCATGGAACTTCATTATCTGCATGGGGGAAAAGACGGAATCCCGGTCTGACCCATGTCGCAATTCTTTGTATACCCGCTTTTTTTGACAATGCAACCAGAAAAAGTGAAGTATAAAAAATACAGCCTGGGTATAACTCAAAAAAAGGACCGGTGCGACCAGTTCCCGGCAGCCCGGGGTTCCGGACTGAATCTGTAGTTGGGTTCAATCCAGCGAGGTAACTTTGGCCTGCTTCACAAACTCACGATCCGTTTTTGGATACACACGCCCGCAAACCGGCCTCCAATAATCCTGTTGCACCAAGGGAACAACCATGCTTTATTTTTTTGGAGTGCTATATGACCATGCCGCCAATGCGCTGCAGTTGTCCAGATTATCAGCACCACCTCTGTTGCCACAATGCGATGACCGTGGCACGTGTGTACCACAATAAAGGCTCCTTCAATCACGGTTGAGGTGGGAAAAACGGAAAACCGACTGACCTGGCGGTATGCCGCAATCATCATTATTTGCATCATGCCATCGCAGCCGCAACAGCACCGCAAAATTCATGGAAACTGTTCGAGTTGCTTCGTCCCGGCTCCATGTGCGCGGCCACGGTACGCGCGCACTCCAACTTGCGCAGCCCCGTGCTGAAATAGCCCGCTTTCTTCAGGATACGTTCCAGGGCTTCCCAGGTACCGCCGGCAATGGCATCCGGGTCGCGAAAACCAGCCTTCTGCGGCAATCTGACTGGCACTCTTGGGTAGGCCGCCTCCACGGCAGCCCAATCGCCGAAGAACCAGGCTTCCAGTTCCTCGATGGCGATGCGATTCACCACCTGAAAACGCTGGCCGCTTCCAGCAGCGGTCTTGGTCTGCAAACCTACTGCGGTTGCCATACGCTCCAGCCTCGCCTTCAGCTCTGCGCAATCATCGTCATCCCTATCCACCAGCAGCAGAATGCGCCAAGTATCTGGCAACCATGACGCATACCCCCGAAGTCGCTCGGGCGCTTTTATTAGCAGGTCATGCTTGCATTGAAAACGGATGATTTGAAACTCGATGTCGCCAAGCAGTTTCGGCAACAGCAACTCCAGCGCCGCTTCCATCGAGTATTCCTCGACGAACACAATCAACTTTTCCAGCATCAGCCACGCCCCTTCTTCGCTGCGTGCGGCGCGCCCTGATTCACCAGTGGGTCACCCAAGCCAAAATGGCCCTCCATCCACAGGTAACCCAAGCTGGCACCAGCCTGAATGAATTCGGGGATGCCCTGAATATCGGAGGCCCTGACCGCCTGAGTAAAGCCTTGTTCGTCCCGATACAATACCCGCACTTCTTCGGCACGCATCGCATTGAGCAAGAAGGGCGAATGGCTGGTAATCAACAACTGTGAACGCTCGGATGCCGCCCGACACTCTTCCGCCAACTCTGGCAACAAACGCGGATGCAGGAAATTCTCGGGCTCTTCGATACCAATAAAGCGCGGCGGCTCGGGGTCGTAGAGCACCGTCAGATAGGCGAGCATTTTCATGGTGCCGTCCGAGGCGAACTTGGACAGCACCGGTTGCTCGAAAGGAGCATCCTTGATTTGCAGTAACAAGCGGCCATCCGGCATCGGGTCAGCCTCGACCCGCTCAAGACGTGGAATGCGTTGACGCAGAACCGAGAAAATCTGCTCCAGCCGCTCTGGATGCTGTTCCTTCAGGTACTGGATGACATTGGGCAGGTTTTCGCCCCCCTTGCTCAAACGCTCCTGGGGGCCGGCTTCGGGTTGGTTGCGCGTAGAATCAATTGAAAGGTAGGACACATACCAGTCGGTGATGAATTCACGCAGCGCGGCAACCCGAGGATGTTCGGCCAATTGCCCGAGGGTGTTCACTGCAATCAAATCAGCCGATCTTAGCGTGGCGTCTTTGCGCTGGTCTTGCGCATCGGGCAACTCGCCACTCACGGCGCGGCCCACGCCCCGACGAAACTCCAGGAAGCGAAACGGCTGACCTTTCTGACCGCGCCGCCATTGCAGCCATTCCTCGACCACTTCAGGCCCCTTGGCGCCTTCATCGATCGCCAGGCGATAGGTGATAATGGGGGCCTTAGGGCGTTCACGGTATTTCAGTTCGAATATGATCGGGCCATCACTGCCGCGCGTTTTCAACTCCTTGCCACGGCCGCGGCGATCCCAGGCATGACGCAAGCCGAACTGGAAACACTCGGATAAGAAATTGAAGACATCGAAGAGTGTCGATTTGCCGCTGCCATTGGGACCAAGCAACACCGTCATCGGCGTCAGATTGTCCATCTCGACCTTACGCAGCGCCCGATAGTTTTCAACACGCAGCGATTCGATACGCGGGATGCCTCTCGGCGTCTTGAGCTGACTCTTAGTCATCATTGCACCTCTGTTTGTCGCGCATGGATGCGACACAAGTATTCTTGTTGCTCATGAAAACGGGCTTCATGCACCACAAGGTCCGCTACCGTCACACTGCGGGCATAAGTACTATCATCCATAGTTTTTGCCTCCGGATGGTACTATCCCCAAAGGTGCAGGGGAAGTCAAGGTACGGTTTTTTGGTGATATTGGGGTAAAAAGTGGTTTGCACGGGGATGCCTCGAACTGTCGAGGGTTTTGGCAACGACAGCGGGGTCAAAGAGGAAGGCGAGTACGCGCAGGAGGGTGGCGCACTTCGGGCACCGACACCGTCATCGGTGAAACGGGTTCTCCCGTCGATCCTGGCGGGGCTGGCAGGAGCGGCCGCAGGCGAGAACGATTGGCAAAGACGCCATGATATCGGATGAGGTTCTGGTACGGGGACGGCACCAACGAAGCAAGGCGGCGCAGGAAGGCCACGGGCTCGAAGGTCAGGTGGGTCCTCGTGGAGTCCGGTTTTGGCTAGGGGCGGTGCAGGCGGTCGAGCACATATCCGTCTGGGGCGAGGGAGATTCTGTCCAGGGCAAAGGGCGCGCGCAGGCCGTAGCGGCAGAGTTGCTCGAGTCCGGCGCGGTCGTGGGGCGCCACGGTGCAAAAGGCGTGCAGGGAGAAGCCGTCGACCTTGGCGCAGAGCGGTTTTGGCGTGTCACTGCCGTGTTCGGAGTCAGTGGAGTTATCGCTGCGGGGACCGCTGCGGGGAAGACACAGGGACTGTTGGACGGCGCTGTTCATGATGGCGGTCTGTGGGTCGTCATCGTCAATGGCG
>CAZTZR010000163.1:0-4945 GCA_964618145.1 uncultured Kofleriaceae bacterium | reverse complement strand
TTCGGAGCCTTGCGAAGAAACCACCGTCCACCGGCCGCCGGCAACCGGCACTGGCTCATAATTATCACTCATCGCTCATAATGCGTTTGCCCTGCGATATCCCGAAAGGCTTTGGAAAATTCAGACCATTCATGCTATCAATAGTTTCGGAAGTGTTTCCTTGCCGTCCTTACGGGGTGCAAAATGAAAAATCATCTTGTTCTTTTCTTCTTCCTTGCTTCAGCCATCTTCTCCAGTTCCTGCAAAGTCAAAACCAAGAGTACCGAACGCTGTGGAGACGGTTTCATTGACCCTGCCGAAGACTGTGACGGCGACAACCTCAACAACGAAACCTGTGCCTCTTTGGGGCATTACAACCAGACCGGACAGCTGACCTGTGATTCCACATGCCGTTTCAACACCAATGACTGCGGGAGCCGCTGCGGGGACAATGTGGTCGATGTCGAATACGGTGAAGAGTGCGACGGCGAAAACCTCAACGGGATGAGTTGCCAGGCACTGAACTATACCCTGGGAGGAACCCTCTCGTGCTCTGCCGGTTGCCGTTTCGACACCTCGCAATGCCAGACCACATGCGGCAACGGAAATCTGGAGCCTGGTGAGGCCTGCGACGACGGAAACACCGCTGACGGGGACGGATGCTCCGTTTTTTGCACCGTGGAAGAAGGCTGGACCTGCTCCGGGGAAACCCGCAGCGTCTGCACTCCGTTCTGCAAACCCGGCCTGACATACTGCAACGGCGACTGCCCGGACCTGGCCAACGACCCCGGGCACTGTGGTGCTTGCGGCGTTGCCTGTGATTCAGGGGAACTCTGTGTCGGCAGTGTATGCCGGGCGCTCCTTGCCCCCTGGTCCCGGGCTGGCCGCTTCCCCGGAGGCGATGAATCCGCCCGGGCTTCCCGGTTCGCGGCATCTTCATGCGGGGGTGGTCCCGTGATCTGGATTCACGACTATTACGGATCGGCACCCTACACCAATTATCAGTTGAACATATCCGGGGAACAACTGTTTTCCCTGACAACCCTGGCGCCCCTGGCAAATCCGGTGCACACCAGTTTCGGCGGCATGGACATGACCTGCCAGGGGGCCATCAAGATCGCCGCTTTCAATCTCTGGGGGGAAAGTGCCATCGCAGCGCAAAGACTGGATAACAATGGCCAATGGAACTCCCACACCGGAGGAGTGGAACTGACGTCCTCCTGCATGGGAGTGCATCACATCCGGATCCTCACCGGCGAACCGGACCGGGTACATGTCCTGAACGGCGGGTCCGGAGGTTGCGGTTCAGCCATCGAATATGCCTGGTGGGACGGTTCCGCCTGGCAGGGGCATCCCAGCATGGGTGATTTCCCACGGCAGGTGAGCGGCAACTCCTTGAATCCACCTGTCCTTTCCGTGCACGGAACCTCATTTGTCATTGCCGCAGCGGAAAACACGTTCACCACAGAAAATATCCAGTTCTGGACATGGGGCTCCGGTTCCTGGGTTTCCGCCATGCCCGACCTGTCTTTTCCCGAACTGACAGCCGGCGAGAAAAAATTGCCCATGGAACTGGTGCATGCTCCGGACGGCCGATTGTGTACTGCCATCCAGATGACGGAACAATCCTGGGTACCGGACCCATCCTCCCTGATTCGCGTGTTCTGCGAAGATCCCGATTCGGGTGAGTGGGTGGAACTGGCCAATGGACTCGAGCAGAACAAGAAAACCTGCAGTCCTTCAATGGTCTTTGCTGGAGATCAACTCTACATGGCGTTCTCCCAAAAAGAGGTGGTCCTGGTGGGTTCCGAAACCAGGGAACTCTGGAGAGCCCGTGTGGTCCGATGGGATCCCGTGGCCCTTGCCTGGGAGAACGTGGGGCCGGTTCCGGTGTTTTCCGACATCGGGGAAGTCAGGCAACTCCAACTGGTAAATCAGGAGGATCACCTGGTTCTCTTCCTTCTGGAAGTCTGGCACGAAGAACCTGAAGGTATTTTTCCCACCGGAAACCTGTATGTCTGGAAACCGTAAACTTTTTCCTCTGCTCCTGATGGCAGCCTTCACCTGGGTGGCCTGCTCCCGACCGGCTGCCCCCCGGGAAAAACCTCTCAGCGAAGTGCTGGCCGGGGATCAGGTTCCCATTCCGCAGAGCGACAATGAAGATCCCGTCGTCATCACCGCACTGGTTGTCCCCAAGGAATACCGGGGGATCCCCACGGGAATCACCCCGGAGAACAGACCCTATCTCGGTGCTGCCAATCCGGTGGTCACCGTCACCGTGTTCACGGATTTCCAGTGTCCCTACTGTTCCATGGCCCATGCCCGAATCCTGGAACGGATCCAGAATCATCCGGACGCCATCCGGCTGGTGCTGGCGCATTTTCCCCTCCCCTTTCACCGGCATGCCTTTACCCATGCGCTGTACGCCTTTTGTGCGGCGCAACAGGATCGTGCCTGGCATGTACTGGATGATCTGTACGATGCACGGAACCGGGGCATCCACGCCAGGTCTTTTGTCCGGCGCCATGCCCTGGATCCCAACCGGTTTTCTGCCTGCATTCACGCACCGGAATCCATCCAGGCCATCAAAAACGAAGTGGAAGAAGGAAAGAAACTGGGAGTCAACGGCACTCCCACCTTTTTCATTGACGGGGTTCGCATGAACCTCACCGAGGTGGAAATCTACCTCGAGGAAAAACTCAGGCGGCTTCCCCGCGCACCGAAGATCCAGACCCTGCCCTGATACCGGCAATGAAAGGAAGAACCCATGGAAACGCCCCCACCGGATCCACTGGAACAATTCAGAAACCACCTTCGGGAAGAATCGGATCGGGGTCCGGGAAAAGGCTTCGGACGCTTCACCCGGCTGCTCGGAGGAGGTCTGGGACTGGCTCGCAGCCTTGCAAAAGCAGGGAAAACCGGAAGCACCGGACCTTCTGCCCGGGATCTGGAGAAAATGCAGGCCATCGTGGAACGGCTGGGAACCCTCAAGGGTCTTCCCATGAAAATGGGCCAGATCATGAGTTATCTGGAAGTGGATCTTCCCGAGGAAACCCGTCAGATTCTGAGTCTGCTCCAGACACAGTCTCCAGCCACCCCGTGGGAACGGGTGGAGTCCATTCTTCAGGAGGATCTGGGAGATTCTGCCAGGCTTTTGCGCATGGAAAAAACTCCGGCATCCATTGCTTCCATCGGCCAGGTCCACCGGGGAATCCTGCCCGATGGCACAAACGTGGCCGTGAAAGTACGGCATCCCGACATCGAAGACGCCATCCGTTCGGACTTCCGTTCCGCCCATGTGGGAATGCTGTTCGCCTCGGCAATCATGCCTGGCATGGGAGCCACCGCCAGGGACTTCATGGCCGAAATGGAATCCCGGATGCTGGAAGAATGCGACTATTTGCTGGAAGCCAAACGGCAGATCCTGTTCGGAGAACTGTTTCAGAACCATTCCACCATCATCGTTCCTGCCGTTCATGAGGAGTTTTGCGGGCCCCGGGTATTGGTGACCAATTGGGAATCCGGTCTGGATGCAGAATCCTTCCGGAACCAGGCCACATCTGCCCAACTGGATCAGGCCGGTGCAGCCCTGTTCGACTTCTACATCGGAACCCTGTATCGCCATGGTCTCTTCCATGCCGATCCCCACCCCGGCAATTATTTGTTCCGGCATGACGGCAAAGTGGTCGTGTTCGACTTCGGTTGCGTCCGGGAATTCGAACCACAGGTGGTGAACGCATTCGTGGCACTGGCCCACGCTGTACAAAAAGATGACCGAAACCAGATATGTGCCGCTTTGCGGGATCTGGGAGCCGAACCATCCCAAAACGACGATGCATGGGCTCATCTGCGACGCCTGTTGCGCTCTTTTTTCGGCCCTCTGCTCACGCCTGGACCCCACCGGATGGAAAGCCGCATTGTCGTCAACTCCGGTCAAATCTTTCGGGACAAGATGGCATTGGCCCGGCTCAGGCTTCCGGGCAAACTCATGTTCCTGTTCCGCATCCGCTTCGGCCTCTTTGCCGTTCTGGCACGCCTGGGCGCCGTCCAGGACTGGGCTGCCCTGGAAGAATCCTTTTCCGGGGAAAGACCTCCTCGGAGGGACGGTTGCGGGGACTGCAACTGTGTGTGAACCTCTTCTGGTGTACACGGAGGAATCTTGCTCCTCCCTGTAAGGCGTCTCAGTATTTATGGTCTCTGCCCGATCTCCCTGGTTCTTCCTGGTTGACAACCAATGTGGCTCGCTTTATTGTTTCAATCAGACTAACAGGAGTCTTGCAATGAAAATCAAAAATATGCCTTTGTTGTTTGGATCCATCCTTGTGGTCCTCGTTTGCTGCTCCAAGGAATCCAAAAAGGACGTCTCCGGGAGTTCCGAAGCATCCGGCACGCCGATGGTGTCCCCCGGAACGGTTCCATCCAGCATGGAAAAAGCCCCTGAGCCACCAATGCCCCCCGTGGAGGCACCGGTTGTGCCCTCCCCTGCCCCCCCCGTGGAAAAACTACCGGATATCGGGAGCATCTCCTTTCCAAAACCGGTTTCCAACCAATCGATCCCCCTGGAAAAACTGCAGGCCAAATCCCTTTATATGAAGATTTTCCATGAGGTGAAGGACGCAGCAGACCAGAACAGGAAGGTGGCGCTGAAGCCGCTCCTGGAATCGATGTCGATATCTGCCCGCGGTGCCTGCGCCTTTGGCATGCGTGCGCAACTTTTCGATCCTGTGACCCAACTGGCAGAGGCATCGGTGGTTGCCAATGAGATGAACCTTGGATTTGTGATTCACTTTCTCAAGGGGACGAAGGGTGAATGCAGCGCAGAACACTTCTGCGGGATTTCGGTGGTTCCCGGCAAGGACGGTAAATACCATGTCATGGCCGAACCCCTGAGACTCAACATTGGCCCGGGGGCGATCCGGATCGCTTCCGTGACACCTTTTGTTTCCCCGGCTTGGTTGGTGCAACT
>CAZTZR010000162.1:0-5024 GCA_964618145.1 uncultured Kofleriaceae bacterium | reverse complement strand
CGCTGCAGGCGCGCCGTTAAATTGCCTCTCGCCAAGTTTCCGCCGGGGGAAGTGTACAGATGCGCGCGGCATTGCAGAAAGGCCCGTTCCGGGAACGCAGGCTCATGCCGTTGACAACCATGTGACCGTCCCTTGGGCTGGAACAGACCACGGTTCCGCCCGGACACATGCAAAACGATCGGACCGTTCCGGGAGGCAGGACGAACTGGTATTCTGCGGGCCAGAGTCCCGGCAAGCCGGAATGGCGGCCATATACGGCCCGTGCGATCCGTTCGGCAGGCTGCTCCATGCGGACGCCCGCCTGGAATGGGCGCGGGGTGATCCGGGCACCGTGTCGTTCCAGAACCGGAAGAAGATCTTCGCTGCTGGTGCCGGTCGCCAGAAAGACATGGGTACAGGGAATGTCCCCTTTGGATGTCCGCAGGGCGTACAGCCGGTCGTTCCGGAAAAGCAGGTCCTCCATGGCCATGTTCCAGTGGAAGGTGACACCCAGTCGGATGAGTTCCTCGCGGATGGAGGGCAAAATGTGCACCAGCCTGTCGGTGCCCACGTGTGGTTTTGAACGGTACAGGATGTCTTCGGGGGCCTGATGGGAGATCAACCAGCCCAGAAACAGTCGCAGGAGCGGGTCTGAACGTCGAGTGGTCAGTTTGCCATCCGAGAAGGTGCCGGCGCCCCCTTCCCCGAAAACCAGGGAACACTGGGTGCGGAATGGTCCGTCATTCAGGAAATCCTGCACGGCCTTGCAACGGGTTTCAACTTCGGGGCCCATGTCCACCAGGACGGGCTTCAGTCCTGCCCGCACCAGAACCAGGGCACAACCCAGGCCTGCCGGGCCTGCACCGACAATGACCGGTTTCCATTCACCGGCGTTCCGGACCAGGGGGATGCAGGGGTCCGCGGGTTCTTCATACTTTTGTAGATCCAGAGTGTCTTCCACGGTGATGGCCAGGGTCAGGATGCGGACGGGACGGTTCCGGGCATCCAGGGATTCACGCAGGATCCGGATGTCTGAAAGCGCGGCCCCGGCTCCGGACAGCCGCCTTGCGTGCAGAACGAGTTCTTCCCGGGGGGCGGTGAGGGGAACCCGAACATTTTCCAGGATGTACCGGTTCATGCGGAACGGTCCGCCCTGAAGAGGAAGAACATGCGGGCGACCAGGGAGGTGATTCCGGCGATCATCTGGCTTGCCGCCATGATCCAGACCAGGGGAACCCACCATTGGAGCAGTCCGAGGATGACGATCCATGTGGTCAGATCGCATTCATTGAATGGCCAGACAATGGCCTTGATCAGGCCTCCTGGAACCTTGCCGTCCCGGTGTGAGGATGAATCGGCCTTCTGATCGGGAAAATGGGCAATGAACAGCCACTTGGAATAGCCCTGGATCATCAGTCCGAAAGCGGCAAACGGTCCGGCAAAGGCGTGCAGCCAGTTTCCGGTTTGTTCGTAGGCCAGCACCCCCAGAACAGGAAACAGCAGGCCGAAGCGGATGACGTCCACGGTCTTGTCCAGAAAGGATCCAATGACTCCGGTCCGTTTCTGGAACCGCGCCAGTTGCCCGTCACCGTCATCCAGCACCATGGAAAGGAAAAGCAGGGCCAGTCCGGCAATGCGCAGATCCGGAAACCAGGGGTTTACAGTGGCCAGCAGGAACAGTGCGCCCAGGCAACCGGTGAAAAGGGAGAGCAGGGTAACCAGGTTGGGAGGGGCCACATGCCGCACCGGGTAAAGCAACGCCGCAGCCAGAGGCCGGGATACCAGATGCGAGGTAAGTTCCCATTCTTCCGAAAGGGAAGGGGGCCGGGGCCACCAGGAAGCATGTGGCGGTTCTCTTTTTGCCATGGTTTCACGAACCGCGGCAGCAGGAATCGCAGTCCCCTGTCTTCGGCCCGTTTTTGCAGGGACTCTGGAAATCGGTCTTGTACCAGCCACTTCCGGTCAGGCGAAAGGAGGAGACGGACACTTTCTTGTGAAAATCCGTGCTCTGGCATTTTGGGCATTCACTGCGTGGATCATCCGTGATGTCCTGAAGGATTTCCATATCACGGTCGCATTGGTTGCAATGATATTCATAAATGGGCATGGCCTACCTCCATACAGGGTTTCATACGCCAACGGGCGGAAACATAGTCCCTTCCTGCCAGGAGTCAAGTTGCTTGAGTGACGGATCTTTTTGATGTATCCAGTTTGGGGGAGGAAACCATGCGTTTTTTTCATGTATATTTAATATTAGCTATCTCTTTCATGTCCTGCAGCAAGGACAAATGCCGGATCACCAATGGCGGAGTGGAAATTTGTGACGGCATTGACAATGACTGCAACGGGAAGGTGGACGACCTTCCGGAAACACTGTGTGATCTACCGAACGCCATGTCCATATGCGAAAATGCTTCCTGCCGGGTCGTGGAATGTCACGAAGGATGGGAAAACCTGGACCCCGGTGAAGGAACGGGATGCGAGACACCGACCATGTGCCTGCCGGTGGAACCGGTGGTCCGCCCGAATGCGGAACCCTGGCATCCCTGCCTGGAGCCGGAACATCTTTCCCGGGCCACGGCAGTGGATGCAATGATCCGCGAAGATCACTACTTCGGGGCCGAGGATCGCAGGCAACTGGACTTTGAAGTTGTTTTCCCGGAACATTCCTGCTGGCAGAAGATCTTCATGAAGATGCACCTGGAATGTCCCGCCAACGGACGGTGTGATCACTGGGATCGCACTGCCAGTCTGGCGCTTCTGGAGGATCCGGACGACCCCGGTTCCCCCCTGCTGGAACTCATGCGATACATCACTCCGTACCGGGTGGGAATGTGCACCCTCATGGATGTCACGGATTTTGCCACCCGGTTGCGGGGCAGGCAGACCCTGCGCAGTTTCATCGACACCTGGGTGGGTCCGGGAAGCGCCTATGGCGAAGGCTGGCGCGTCACAGTGCAGTTTTATTTTGTCGCCGGCATTCCTGTGCTTCCACCTCCGGAAATCATCAATGTGGTCCCCAGGAAGTGGGTGGATCTCGGGGATCCCCATAATCCCGTTTCCGACCAGTTGGGAGAGATGGACCTGCAGTTTCCGTCCCCTCCGCGCCTGATTCGAACCCGGATACTGGCCACCGGTCATGGCCAGGGAAATGCCATGCACTGCGGGGAATTCTGCCGTATCAGTCCGGTGGTGCGGGTGGACGGAACCGCCCACCGGCTGGACAACTGGCGGTATGACTGTGGAGCCAATCCGGTGGACAACCAACTGGGAACCTGGACCTACGGACGACAGGGATGGTGCCCCGGTGCGGTGGTCATTCCCCAGGTCCGGGACATCACCGGGGATTTTTCCTCCAGTTCACCGGCCGTGATTTCCTGGGACATGCTCTTGCCTGGCGGGCAGGAA
Organism: uncultured Kofleriaceae bacterium; assembly: GCA_964618145.1. Classification (GTDB taxonomy): domain Bacteria; phylum Myxococcota_A; class Polyangia; order HGW-17; family HGW-17; genus HGW-17. The sequence goes on along the minus strand of CAZTZR010000162.1, from coordinate 1,637 downwards.
TACGAAAATACGTGTCGCCCCGGCGCCGGCGAGATCATCGACGGGCAGGAAACCTGCGAAGATTGCATTTACGGGGACTCCCTTTGTGATTACAACGGAAGTTCCCATACCCCCCCTGTTGAACTCTTTTCCGCCCAGATTTTTGTCACCTGGTAGATTGCCGCGCCGGAATTGGCGCCGATCCGGTTGCATTCCAGTGCCTGGATTGATGCCGGCGGCAGTCTATTCCACGATGTTCAGGAGGTTCAGATCCAGTCCCCCCGGGTACATGTAGGAGGTGTACGAGGCGTGCCCGTACACCATGATGCCGAAGGGCTGCGACGAGGTGATGGTGTGGTTGTACGGCGACGAACTGATGTTCCGGCGGTGCACCCCGAAGTAGGTGTTGCCGATGGCAGTGGTGAACGAACTTTCCGGAATCGCCACCCCGTCGATGAACACCGTCGGCGCGTTCTTGCCCGGCTGGGCCACGGGCTTGATGATGTTCACGAAGTTGTTCGTCATGGAGGACGGCACCGTAAACGAGTAGTCCTTGCGGAACTGCTCCATGGGTACCAGCAGCATCATGGCCGGATCCCCCGTCGTGGCACCGGAGAAGTATTGCTGTCCCATCATGAACTGGGCCACGGCAATCGGTTGGTTGGCTGAAATCGAGAAATCCTGGGTGGTTGTGAACTCCACGTATTGTCCAGCGCTCAGGGTCGCCGTGCCATGCACCGCCGGCGAGAAGGTGACGGTGGTGCCGTTGTTGGCCGCCACCACCCGGTAGACGTTTGCCCGGGCGGTAGTTCCCGAATACGGGCTCGTGTAGGTGGCCACGAAATTCATGCCCCAGGTTTCCAGGGGGAACATCATTTCTTCCAGATGGTCGCATGCCCAGACGTTGGCCGGTATGAACACACAATTGTGACCGCCGAACACACCGATTGGATGTCCCGTGGGGTTGGTCACCCGGATGCGCGTGCCAGTGAGATCGAAATCCGTGCTGCAGTCGCAAAGGGAGCAGGAACAACCCCTGGACGGGACTTGAAGCACATCACCGGCGTTGAGCGTGTAATTGACCACGGCACCACGGTTGGGACCCCCCTGCACATGACCGTTGTATGTGACCTCCACGGTTGTGCTGTTCTCTGTTGCCACTATGGCAAAGAAACCGGGGCGGGGCAGGGAACTGGCGTTCATCCATGTGGAACGGTTCACTACCATGTAGTTGCGTCCCATGACATGCTTGGGCAGCAATAGCGATGCATCGTTCGTGTGTGAGTAACTGCCGCTCAGGTAGTAATCAAACGGATTGAACTGATAGGCCGTCACCGGTTGCGTGGAAACAAAACGATATGCGATGTTTGTGCGGTGCACGATTTGGTTATCGGTGTTTTTCAGCGTTGTATCGAAGGATAAAAGGAATGTGAAAAGTTGGCCCGCATTGATGTTGCGTGTCTGAAGTAGGGTTGTCCCCCTGTATACCTGAACCGAAACGGAGGTGGAATTGGGATTGTGGATGACCACACCGAAATTGTTGTTGAATCCTGCATCCAGTTGCCTGTTCAAGGTCGTGGCAGCATAGTATTCGCAGCCGATGTAGGATCGCTCGTAGGCCGCAATCTCGCAGGCCGTCGCACAGTTCGTCGTGTCCG
>CAZTZR010000161.1:0-5111 GCA_964618145.1 uncultured Kofleriaceae bacterium | reverse complement strand
CGTGGGCAGGAAGAGGGGGCCCAATCCTGGGCCCCCGGGCGCGCGATAGCGCAAAACCGAGGGCGATGAATGTCGCCCGTAACATCGGCGACGAATGTCGCCCGTAACATCGGCGATGAATGTCGCCCGGAAAGACCATCCATCATGAAACTTCCCGTCGCCGTTCTTGGTGCAACTGGTTCCGTGGGGCAACATTTTCTTGCGCTTCTGGCGGATCATCCCATGTTCCGCGTGGCTGCACTGTACGCCGGAAGACCGAGGGAGACTGCCGCAGACAACTGGGTGGCATCCCTGCCATGTCCGGAGTTTTGTGAAACAGTTTCCGTGGACAGGCTGGACCTGGATGCCGTGCTGGCATCCGGGGCAAAGGCCGTCTTTTCCGCGCTGCCGGCTTCGGTGGCACGCACGGTGGAGATGGAACTGGCTGTCGCCGGCGTGGCCGTTTTTTCCAACGCCAGTGCCCATCGCATGGATCCCGATGTTCCCATCCTGATTCCGGAGGTGAACGCACCCCATCTGGATGCCTGTCCGCGGGATCGCGGATTGCTGGTGACCAACTCCAACTGTTCGGCGTCGGGTCTGGTGCTGGTTCTGTCGGCCCTGTTGCCCCTGGGCATACGGTCGGTTCATGTGGCCACATACCAGAGTGTTTCGGGGGCCGGATATCCGGGGGTGCCCTCCATCGATATCCTGGGAAATGTGATTCCCCATATCGGGGGCGAGGACGGCAAGATCGTTCAGGAGACCCGCAAGATGCTGGGGTCGTTCGGGGATGGGCGGTTTGTGGACCACCCGATGTCGGTGATGGCCTGTGCTGCCCGGGTGCCCACGGCCTTCGGACATCTGGAGACCGCCTTCGTGGAGGTGGAGAATCCGGTTGCGGAAGCGGAGGTTGCGGGGTTGCTGCGGGAGTACCGGGGGCATGAATTGGCGCGGGGGCTGCCGTCCACGCCGGAGGCGCCCATTCATGTGTTTGAGGATCCGCGCAGGCCCCAGCCGAAAAAGGACGCGCTGCGCGGCAATGGAATGGTGGTGTCGGTGGGGGGGCTGCAGTGCTCGGGGACCACCATCGCGCTGCGCCTGCTGGTCAACAACGTCATTCGCGGCGCGGCCGGCGGCAGCGTGCAGAACGCCGAACTGGCCGTTGCGGGGGAAAGGCTCGGATAGGAATGTTTTATCATCCGCATACCGTAGTCATGAAATTCGGCGGTTCCTCGCTGGCCGACACCGACAAGATCCGGAAGGTGGCGAGGCTGGTGGCCGATCGCCATGTGGGAGGCGAGAACATCGTGGTGGTGGTTTCCGCCCAGGGGAAGACCACGGACCAGTTGATGCGCATGGCCCACGACATCACAGCGAATCCCAGCAAACGGGAACTGGACATGCTGCTGACCGTGGGGGAACGCAGTTCCATGGCGTTGTTGTCCATGGCCATTGCGGATCTGGGGCACCAGGCCATATCGCTCACCGGTTCCCAGTGCGGGATCATTACCAATGACAACCATTTCAACGCACGAATCATCGATGTGCGTCCGTTCCGTGTCATGGACGAACTGGACAAGGGGCACATCGTCATTGTGGCGGGTTTTCAGGGGATGTCCTACAAGAAGGAAATCACCACCCTGGGGCGGGGGGGATCGGATACCACTGCCGTGGCGCTGGCTGCGGCGCTGGACGCCCGGTGGTGCGAGATATATTCGGATGTGGATGGTGTCTATACCGCGGATCCGAGGGTGGTGGATCCTTTTCATCTGGTGGAACTTTCCCATGAGGAGATGATGGAGTTGGCGTATCGGGGGGCGAAGGTGCTGAATTTCCATGCGGTGGAGTTTGCCCGGAGAAAGCAGATTGCCATTTACGCAAGGGCGACGGACGGGGGAGGGCGGCAGACGGTTGTGCGCCGTCCCATGGAGGAACTAGGGCGTACCGTACTGGCGGTGTCGGGAAGCGACAATCTGGCGGGCATTGTCACCCCTGGTCTGCAGGAGACGGCGGATGTGTTGCAGGAGTTGTCGGAGCGGCATGTGGAGATACAGTATGTTCTGAGCCGACCGGGGGGAGGGGGCATTCTGGTGATCAATCCGGTCACGGCACCTCAGTGGCGGTCGTGTGTTCCGGCGGGACTCGATATTCTGGAGTTGTTCTCCGTGTCGGTGATTGGGCGTTCCTTCGGGTTCGAGAACCGGATGCTGTTGCGGGCGCTGGATTTGGCGCAGCGGATGAATCTGGAAATCTGTTGCGTCGAGGCCAATGCGATGCAGTTGACCCTGTATGTGCGGGGTTCCGGAGGGGCCGCGCTGCAGGCGGCATTTCACGCCGAGTTTGTGGCGCCCTTGTTTGAGGATTCTCCGGTGCCGCCGTGTGGTGTTGACGGGGGTGTTGTTGGCGGAGGCGGTGTTGGCGGCGGCGGGGCGGTCAGCCGATGACCGGCCATTTCCGGGTGGCGTGCATCTCGTCCATGGCCGCCTGCATGGCGGCGACCACTTCAAGGTAGCAGTCTTCCACGGCGGATTCGTCGTCAGCATGTTTCGGCTTGAGTTTTTTCCACTTCATGGGGGGCAAAAAGCGGATGTCCATTTTGGTCGGCAAGGGAATGTAGGGCATGAAGGCGGAGGTGATGCCCAGGGGCAGGGAGAAGGCGATGGGGCAGACTTCGGTGCGCAGCCGCTTTTTCAGGTTCAGGGCTGCCGCCATGCGTTCGCCCCGGGAGAGCACCACGAAGGCTTCGTGGGCGCCCACCGAAACCACGGGTACGATGGGGGACTTTGTGCGCAGGGCGGTCCGGATGAAGCCCTTGCGTCCGCCGAGGCAGATGCGGTTGCGTTCGGCAAAGGGGCGGAAGGCATCGATGTCGCCGCCGGGGTAGACCAGGATGACGCCGCCGGATTCCAGTACCATGCGGGCGGCGTCGGGGTGGGCGCGCAGGGCGCCCATGCGTTCAATGAAGTTGCCCAGGGAGGGTTCACGGAACAGGATGTCATGCCCAAGGCCGTAGACGGGGCGTTCGGGGCCCTGGCTTTCCACCACGGCTCCGGCCGTGATGAAGGTGTCCACCGGCTGCAGGCCGCCGTTGTGGTTGCCCACCATGAGTACGGCACCCTTTTGGGGCACGTTCTGGACGCCTTCGATGTGCAGGCGGAAGTAGGCGCGGGCGGCGGCCATGACCAGGGGAAGTGCCTGGGAGATGAACTCGGGATCCCTGCGTTCGGGGTGGAATCCGGCGTCCCGGGGGGTGGGATCCGTGCCCAGGAATAGTTTTGCGAACCTGTAAAGGGTGACCGGGGGCAGAACATAGGTGGCGGCAGCGTTGAGAAACGCCTTGAGGCCGGGGGAAATGTCGCCGGATGGCGATGGGGGGGGTGGGTCGTTGTTTTTCCGTGTCATTGGAGTGTTCTCGTCTAGCGGGCTGGAACGGTGATGGTGTGTTTGTCCACGAAGTTGGCCTTGTTGTCGGTGGTGGCGCGGGTGATCTCCCAGAGGATGTCCCGCATGACGTAGGTGCCTTTTTCTTCATAGCCACGGGCGATGGCATAGCGCACGCTGCCATGGACGGGTTTTGCGGGGGGCTTGTATCCCTTGCGGCGCACCGATATGAAGGATACTTCGTTTTTCCCGGTCTGCATGTGCTGGGTGACTTCGATGACTTCCTGATCACCGCCACCGCGTACCCGGCGCACGGATTTGCCGTTGATATGCACGTCGATGTCGTAACCGGTATCGATTTTGTTCGGCTTTGGGAAGGTTACGATGTAGTAGCGGTTGGCCCGCACGTCCGCCGGGCTCTCCTCGGCAGGCGGCGGCGCTTCCTTGCCGGTGGACTCGAACTTGTAGCCGGGGGCCACGATGGTTATGTTCCCCTTTTCGTCAAAGCGTACGTTGACACATTTCAATTCCACATCCACCAGCATGTAGGACGCCAGGTCCATGCCATTGAGAAATACACGGCGGCCGGGCAACTGCGCTGCCGCCGGCGTTGAATACATCGAAAGAACAAACAGGACAGGCAATATGTGTTTCATGGGGTCACTCCTTTGTGGGTTCTGCCTCACACCGGCCGATTCTATACCACATTCATGCCCCTCCGGGCAAATCGACCGCCGGTTTTTCTACGCAAAACACACCTTCATTATTCACCCCTCCCCAAATCCCAAATCCTGCCGTCCCCCCCTCCGTATTCCCTCACCCCGCCCATTCCCCATTATTCGCCCTTTCGCCTCCCCCCAAACCAGCACCCGAAGCATTGCAAAAAGCGTTCTCAGGGCACCCTGAATTGAATGACCATGTCGTCCATCCGGTTGGCCTGTGAATAGCCGCCTTCAAACTTTGAGTTTACGGCTCCCATGACCTTGCGTATGACCGTTATGGTGACCGGACAATCATTTTGTCCGGAAAATGCCAATCGTTCAAAAGTATGTTCTCCGTTGTCCGCCAGCCCACTTTGCAGGATTGAGTTAATGCACGAACCTTCGAGATTGATTTGTATACCATCAGAAGGGGACGTGGTGTCCCAGAAAACGGTCAATCGATCGGTGTAATACATCGAGTTTTCAGGGTTTGTTCCGATGATTTCAGGCCGCTGCGGCATGGACAGGGTTGATTGAACTGTTTCGTCGTCGCGAACAAAGTGGAAACGATATTGTCCATCCTGCGAAATGGGTATTGTCCCGCGGGAAACATGGTATCCGGTGACAGGTTCGAAATACTCAACCAGACGCTGGTCATTGCAGATGATGTGATCGGTGCCGGTGAGCCTGAGAATTGTTCCAAGAGGACCTCCGGTCCTCAATTCCGCACGGGCGATGACGGTGTTGTCCGGGTGGTGTGAAACAGTAAATACTGCCCAGATCCTGCCGATCTCCACTTGGTCGGAATCAGTTGTAAAACAGGCCGATGTCGTCAATGCCAGTATTAAACTGGCTACGAAACAGACCTTCAAGAATGGGTTTTCGGGACTGATGGGAATATTTTCTTCAAAAAGCATGGCCTGTTGATTCTCAGGTGTTTTCCAAAAGTGTTGCTCAACCTCTTCGTCCGGAGCAGGTAATTTACATTTTTCCCACGAATCGCGCAACGCTTTTCCATTTCTCCCGATAATAATACCTGCAGGATCC
>CAZTZR010000160.1:0-5333 GCA_964618145.1 uncultured Kofleriaceae bacterium | reverse complement strand
CAATGGCGTATCCAGTGGTTTCGTCGCCGTAGGAAACATCCTGCCCCAGATCCCCGGCCCCGAGGTGGTGAACATCTTCAACAGTTTCACCCTGCTCAACGGCCAGACCGGCGAAGTCCTCATCGGCAGTGGTGGCACCCTTCTGGACATGAACATCCCCATTCCCGGAACGGGCAATGGCGGCGCCCCCACCCTGGCGGATTTTGACGGGGACGGCCTTCTGGAGATTTCCACCGCGGGACGTGCCGAATATGTGGTGTACGATCCCGACTGCCACGATCCCCCCTTGCGTCCCGGCGGTACCTGCGCTTCGGGCCGCACGGACTTGATCCTGTGGTCCACGCCGACCCAGGACCTCAGTTCCTCCATGACGGGGTCGTCCGTGTTTGACTTCCAGGGAGACGGCCGGGCCGAAGTGCTCTACAACGACGAATGCTTCTTCCACATCTACGACGGGATGACCGGCGCAAAACTAGTGACGCCGCCGATTCCCAGTTCCTCGGGCACCCTGGCGGAATATCCCCTGGTGGCGGATGTGGACGGGGACGGCAACTCGGAGATGATCATTGTTTCCAACAAGTATGCCGTGGCGGGTCTCAACTGTCGGGCCCACTGGAAAAACGCAGGCGTTCCCATTGAAACCCTCTGCCAGTTGACCGATTGCACGGCCGGTCCGGCATGTACCGGGGGCATCGGCGGAACCTGTGCGGGGGATTACCAGTGCGATGCCGCCGGCATCTGCCAGTTGCCCGGTGGTACCGTGGGAGTGCGCGTTTACGGTGACGCTTACGACCGCTGGGTGCGTACGAGGCCCATCTGGAACCAGTTCGACTATCATGTCACCAACATCGAATACAACAACGGCTGGTGGCAGGTTCCCGTGCACGAGACCGCGAACTGGCTCACCTTCAACAACTACCGCCAGAACGTACAGGGAGGCGCCCTGTTCCCGGTGCCCGATTTGCAGGTGGAACTGACCACCGCGGCGCTGTGTCCCTCCATTGTCCGGCTGTCGGTGGTGGTGCGCAACGAAGGCAGTTCGGCGGCCCTTCCCGGTGTGCTCATCCATCTGTACCGCACGGATACCACACCGGTCGAATACCTGGGATTTCTGGCCACCGGTACGATCATCCTCCCCGGTGGATGGGAGCGTCAGGTGTTCGTGTATGACAACGCCGAATCCGCCGTGGACATGATGTTCCAGGCGGTGGTGGACGAGGATGGCCTGGTGGAGGAGTGCAACGCCGACAACAACACCGCGGTGGCCGGCCCCGTCCGCTGCCAGATGGTGTATTGACCGTTTTTTCCACGGCGGAAAACCCGGCGGAAAACCCGGTCAAAAAACCTGGCGGAAAACCCGGCATTGACAACCATCCTTGATGGGGGATACTGCCTTTCGGAGGTAAGACATGAAAAACACTCTTTTGTACAAAAAACCATCCGTTTTGGTGCACCTGTTTGTAGTTCTGGGACTTGCCAGCTTTGGTGCCGGTTGCGCGGGATCCCGGACAGCTCCGGTGGAAACGCCGCCATCAGCCCGTCACCAGCGACGGGACAGGGAAACGGAGCGACCGGCGCCGCCTGCCGAACTGGAAATCGCCAGCACCGAAACCATCGGGAAGAAACTGGACTCGAAGGTGGTCCGGGTCACCGTGTATTCGGACCGGGCGCGTCTGACCCGCAGGGCCGTGGCCAATGTCACCGCCGAACCGAGTGTGTTCGCTTTTGCGCACCTGCCGGGGTGGGTGGATGACGGTTCGGTGCAGGTTTCGGCGGCCGGGGGACGTATTCTGGATGTGCGGGTGGAGCGCCAGTTCCTCGCCAGGGCCACGGATGAAAGTTGGCTGCGCATCGAGAGGGAACATCGCAAGATTACCCACCGTATGAATGCCCTGAGGGATGAATTGGCGGTGCTCGATGCCCAGAAGGCCCAGATTGGTTCCATCGAGGCGTTCTCCCGGGCCAAGATCACCCAGGACACGTTCATCGGCGACGTGAATGTCAAGAGTTATCGGGATGTTCTGGGTTTCATCACCGATTCCCTGCGTGAAAACGCCCGGGCCCGGCGCAGGGTCCATCGGCGGATCGAGGAGTTGAACCCCGAACTCGAGGCCAGTGCCCGCCGGCTCAATGACGCCCGGTCCCTGATGAAACTCGAGGAAACCACCGTACTGGTGACCCTGCAGGCGGCCAATCCGGAGGCCATCCAGGTGGAGTTGACGTACATGATGCCGGGGGCCACCTGGGAACCCATGCATGAACTGCGGGTGTCGTCCACGGATGGGAAGAACGTGGAACTGGTGTCCTATGCGGCGGTGTCCCAGACCAGCGGGGAGGACTGGGGCGGCGCGGAATTGTCGTTTTCCACGCAGTCCACCACCCAGTCGGTGCGCATTCCCGAACTGGAAGCCCTGACCCTGGGGGATACCCACACGGCCACGCGGGTGCTCACCAGCCAGGTGTCGTCGTTCACCCGGGCCCAGGAAGCCTACATGGGCCAGAGCCACCTGTGGAACACGGTGCGGCACCGGTCTGCCCGGCATGCGCACACCAACGTGGAAAAAGTTTTCCGTAGCAATTTCGAGTATTTACAGACGGTGCAGGGCCGCACCGTGCAACTTTTCACCAGCCTGGAAAAGCGTGGCACCACCGCCCATTTCCAGGCCCAGCGGGTGCAGAGCGTGCGCGGGGACGGCCATCCGGTGCGCCTCCTCATCGGACGCAGCACCCTGGAGTCCGCAAAGAAGACCGTTGCCGCGCCCGAGCAGAGCCTCAATGCCGCCGTCACCCTGGGTATGGTCAACACCGCCGACTGGCCGCTTTTGCCCGGCAAGGTCGCCCGCTATCTGGACGGCACGTTTTTGGGCATGACCGACATTGATTTCATCGCCAAGGGGGAGAAGTTCTCCCTGTTTCTGGCGGTGGCGGACCACATCAAACTTTCCCGCCAACTGGATCGCAAACAGAGCAATCTGGTTCGCAAGACCCGCAGTTCCATGCAGGTGGCGTTCATTGTCACCGTGGAAAACCTGGCCGACGAGGCAGCCACCTTCACCCTGGCCGACCGCATTCCGGTTTCCGAGAACAAGGAAATCCGCGTGGATCGAGTGAGCATCATGCCTGCTGTCAAGCCGGACACCCAGGGACTTGTCCACTGGGAAGTGACGCTCAAGCCCAAGGAAAAGCGCGAATTCCGCATCGGCTACCAGGTGGAGTATCCTGCGGAACTGATCATCAATACCCAGCGGCGTCGCGCCCGGGGCATGCCCTCTTATGATCTTGATGACGCCCCCAGACCGGGAGCTCCTGCCCGGACGCGGGTGGAAGAGCAGATCATGGACCTCGAAAGCCTGTTTTAATTAAGGTATGCTGCCATAACGGAAGGGTAAAACCGTTCATCTTTGACCGTGTTCCTCCCTTGGATTGGTCATCTCATTCCCAAAAGTTCCCCGGAAAACTTTACCTTCAGGATGTTTTCGGCTAATTTGGTACTGCTGTGCAAGATTGGACGAAGCATATGGCATACAAAACCCGAACCCTGGCGTAGCGTGTGGGCATTCTCCGTCTTTTGGGTTTCTCGAATCGTGAACTGGAGGATGACCCCGGGGTCGACCCCTTTTTGCCCACCGAAGATCATCTGCTGACCCGGGATTCGGGTCGTATTCTTCCACTTCCGGAATTGTTCGCACGAATATGGAGGGGGAGTTTTCCCGCCCTCTGGAGTGGCCCCCCGGTGGACCGGAACCTCTACTATTCTTCATACGTTCAGACATACCTGCAACGGGATATCAGTGATCTTGCCCAGGTGAAAGACACGAAGGCCTTCCTCCGATTCCTGCGTGCCTGCGCTGCGCGGACTGCCCAGTTGGTCAACATCCAGGATCTCTGCCGTGATGCCGACATCCAGCCGTCCACCGGCAAGAGATGGCTTTCCATCCTGGAAAGCACGGGCCTGCTGTACCTGTTGGAGCCTTTCCATACGAACGTCACCTTGCGTCTCGTGAAAACGCCCAAACTGTATTTTCTGGACACGGGACTGGCAGCCTGGCTGACTGCCTGGACTTCACCGGAAACCTTGGAAGCCGGTTCCAGTTCCGGGGCCTTTCTGGAAACCTGGGCTGTGTCGGAGATTCTGAAATCGTGGTGGCATCATGGAAAACAGGCGCCGGTATTCTTCTATCGTGACAAGGACAAAAAGGAAATTGACGTTTTGATTCATCTGGATGGAACCCTGTATCCGGTTGAAATCAAGAAAACCTCTCGTCCCGACAAGGACGCCACCAGACATTTTCGTACGATCGAACGCATGAAACAGCCTGTGGGTCCCGGCTGCGTGCTGGCCCTTGTCCCAAAGCGCCTGCCCATTGTGAACGGGGTTCAGGCGGTTCCGCTTTGCCAACTGTAGATGCCCGGAATGTATTGATGCGTGTTCTGACCTGCCATATACATGAATCCGATGCCGGGAGGACAGTGCAGGGTATCCTGGAGCGCAACCTGCTTCTGTCCCGGGGGTTGGTGCGCAGTCTGAAGTGGCGTCCCGACGGCATCCAGCTCAACGGACACCGGGTGAGGGTCACCGAACGGGTGGCCGCCGGGGATGTGTTGCAGGTGCAGGTGCAGGACCGCCCGGGGACGGGAGTGTTTGAACCGGTGTCCCTGCCGGTGGGCATCCTGTACGAGGACGAGGACCTCTTGATCCTCGACAAGCCGGCGGGGTTGGCGGTGCATCATGGCGGACGGGACACAGGCCGCCCCTCCGTGGGGGAGTTTGTGGCCCATCATCTGGGTGCCGGAACAGTCTTTCACCCGGTGAGTCGACTGGATCGGGGAACCTCCGGGGTCATGTGTGTGGCCAAAAGCGGGTACATCCATGACCGGATGCGCCGTGTCCTGCACACGGACCAATATTCCCGGGAATACCTGGCTGTGGTGGTGGGAGTGCCCTCGCCACCCGCGGGAACGGTCGAGTTGGGGATTTTCCGTGACCCCGGGGGTTCCGTCAAGCGTTTCACCGGTCCCGGCGGTGCCCCCAGTTTCACCCGCTACGAGACCCTCGCCACCTGTGGCAACCTGTCCCTGTTGCGGGTCCTGCCCCGCACAGGTCGCACCCACCAGATCCGTGTACACCTTTCTGCCATCGGTTACCCCCTGGCGGGCGACGACCTCTACGGTTCCACCGCCTCCCAAAACCCCATCTACCCTCACCCCGCACTTCATTCCTGGCGCCTGTCCCTGGTACATCCCGTCACCGGCGTCCAATTGCACCTGACATCACCCTTTCCCTCCCCGCCACCGCCCCTTTTTACCCACCGCCCACACTCGCACATTTCCAC
>CAZTZR010000159.1:0-5561 GCA_964618145.1 uncultured Kofleriaceae bacterium | reverse complement strand
TGTTTTCCGGGGAGGAAAGCGAAGAACAATGGCGCTACCTGAACATTGAGTTGACGCCGTTTCCCGGCGCCGCCGAGATGGATTCGGAGAAATACCTTCGTAAACTGGACGACCTGGTGAGAGCTCGTGAGGCTGAAATCAAGGCGGAACGTGCGAAGCAGAACAAGGGGTTCATGGGCGCCAAGCGGGTTCAGGATTTGCCGCACACGACATTTCCGCTCCAGGGGACGAAGAAGGATAAAAAGGGTAAGAAGGGGAGTATGCGTCCGAAGGTGGCGGGCAACCGGAGTCAAGAATGGCTGGCAGTGTACGAGGCTTTTATGGCGTTGTACCGCAAGTGTCGGGAGATGGTGTTGGACGGAATCCGGAACGTGGAGTTTCCCAAGGGGACGTATATGATGCACACCATATGGGGTTTCCCTGTGAGTTCGGAATGCCCGCGAAAGGTGCTTGAATCGCACCCCCTGGCGTAGGCCCCGTCCACCGCCAACACCCCCGGCGCGCCACCAGCGCCCCCGCAGTTTTTCCGCACTTGTTCCGAAAACCTACGTCACCGGTGCGCTCAGCCCACTCCCAATACGCACAGCGCACACAAAAACATCCCGTCAACATGACCAAATACACTACGCAAACGGCATCAAAAAAGCCACGGAAGTTGCGACTGCGTGTGGCAATGGATGCGTGGTTGCGAGATATGGGCAATGTAGATGACAAGGTGGCGCGGACAGGTGGAATAACAGGTTATTTCAGGAGGCGGCGGACCCAGCGAAGGTCGAGGGTTCTGTTGGGATATGCCAGGCCAAAATCCGGGTGAAGAGGCTGTGTATATAGGGTTTTGGGGTGGGTGAAGGTTTCGAAACTCGCCTTGCCGTGATATTGGCCAAATCCGCTGGGACCCACGCCACCGAAGGGGAGTTTGCAGGAAGCCACGTGCAGCACGGTGGCGTTGATGGCGCCGCCGCCAAAGGGAATCCGGGTGACAAAGCCTTCAGTTTCGTTTTTGTCGCGGGAAAAGACGTACAGGGCCAGTGGCTTGGGACGGGCCAGAATCCGGGTAATGGCCTCCTCCTGATCGTCGTAGATCAAAACCGGAAGCAACGGGCCGAATATTTCGTCCGCCATGAGTGGGTGATCATCGGGCACCGGTCCGTACAGACTGGGCTCGATGTAGCGCGTTTCGGGGCACGAGGCACCCCCGTGCCGCAAAAGGCCATGACCGGCCTGCATCAGGTCAGTCAGGCGTTCAAAATGCCGGGAGTTGATGATTCGGCCGTAATGCGTGCTTTCGGACGGATCCGGTCCGTAGAACTCGCCAATCACCGAGGACAACGCCGCCAACAGGGGTTCATACACGGAGCGGTGCGCCAGTACGTAGTCCGGCGCCACACAGGTCTGACCGGCATTGTTGAACTTGCCCCAGGCAATCCGGCGGGCCGTGATCTCAATGTCCGCCGAGGCGGTGACCACCACCGGACTCTTTCCCCCCAGCTCCAGGGTCACCGGAGTCAGGCGCTTCGCCGCGGCAGCCATGACCAGGCGCCCCACCGGAACGCTCCCGGTGAAAAAGATGTGGTCCACCGGCAAATCCAGCAGGTGGCCACTGACTTCGGGACCACCGTTCACCACCGTGACCAGTGCCGGGTCGAATGTGTCTTCGAGCAGGGCTGCAAGGGCGGCGGCGCTGGCGGTGGAAACCTCCGAGGGTTTGCAGATGACCGTGTTGCCCCCGGCCAGGGCACCTGCCAGCGGGCTGAGCAACAGTTGCACCGGGTAGTTCCAGGGAGCTATGACAAGACTGACCCCGTAAGGTTCCCGCAGGATTCTGGCAGACCCCGGCAACAAGTGGACATCCGGGATGACCCTTTGGGGTTTCATCCATTTTTTCAGGTGCGAAAGCAGGTGGCTGATCTCGGCCAGAACAAAACCGATTTCGTTGGAATAGGCTTCAAAGGGACTTTTTCCCAGATCCGCGGCCAATGCATCCATCAGCGCCTGTTCATGCTTCCGGATTCCCTGGTACAGGGCCTTGAGTGCATCCGAGCGCTGTCCGAAGGTGCGGGTTCGACCGGCGAAAAAGGCCTGCTGCGAGAGCCTGTGAAGGGATGCATACGGGTTGTCCGCTACAGCGCTGGCAACTGTCTCGTGGTTAGTCATGTTGATTCCTCCGGCTGCCGGATCAGGGCACAAACAGCAAGGTGTAATCCCTCAGATAATCATGGAAGCGTATGGTGTAGGTGCCCGGCCCTGAACCGAACGGAATATCCGACAATTCATTGCTGTGGGCCTTATTGTCCCGGGGCTCGTCATCCCCATACCACTTGTCTCCACTGTGGGAGGTAAAAAACTTGAAGGCTTTGGGCGTCTCCCCTTCCGACACCAGCACGGTGGTTTCCCAGAGATGGTCCGCCACCAGCGTCATGGCCGTCCGGTTCCATCCGTTGGAGGATCCGCGGTAATCACACGCGGGGAACACACCCTGTGCCGGCGTCGGACGGCGGGTGTACATGACGGCATCAATCAACCTCTTTTGCCCTTGATCCCCGTATCCCGATGCGTTGCGCCCGTCCACATCCCCCAGTCCCCAGGTTCGCAGGGAAAAGGTGTCACCCTCCATCTGCACGATGGTGAACCCGATTTCATAAGCAGCCTCCCCAGCCCATCGGGGAAACGACGCCAACTCCTCCTCCATGGCCGCCAACCGGGCCGCCCTGGGCCACTGGCCGGCTGGGGGCACCACTACGAAACCGACCCCCTGTTCCCCGTGTCGGCCGTATTCCCGGAGGTAATCGTGGGCACCGGACCGCAGCACGAGCGGACGGGTGCGCTGGTACTGGTGCACATGCCCGGAAAAGGACCAGTCCACCCGTCCGGAAAACGTTTCCGCCACGGGTCGCACGAACCCGGTTTCGACCTTTCCCCCGGCCGGATTGAACGGCGGCACATGCTGAAAAACAATCACCCAGGTACTTTGCGGCCCCAGGACATCCAATGCCCATTGAAGCCAGTCGTCCTGGGCCGCACCCCGACCGTGTACGTCCAACCCGGGAAAACGTCCGTAAAAAACGGGGATTTCCGTGTTGTACGCAGCAAAAAACGCGTTTCCAAAAACAAAGTGGTAATAGTCCGGCGAAACCGGATCCGGTTCCATGGCAAAATACTTCCGGAACGACCGGGTGTCCGTGGCATTGCTCCAGTACTCTTCCGTGTACCCGGTGGCCTCCGGATTCGCGGGGGTGTCATGGTTCCCCGGTGTGGCAAACACCGGCTTTCGGGCAAACAGTTCCTGCCCCTTTTCAAAGAATACACGCCACCAGTAATGGCGTTCCCCATCGTGTTCCGTGTCGTCCTTGGCCATGTCCCCTGCCAGAAGGATGAAATCGAACTCGTCCATATGATCCGCCAGCACCGCCTGCACCACATCGGACCACCGTTGCCGGTCTTCCTCGTCCTGCTGATCCCCGAGCACCAGGAACCGGGACCGGTCCGCCAACACAGGCATTGTCCGGAAAGAATACTCCCTGGAAAGGCTAACACCCGGACCGGCAACCTGATAAAAATACACGGTGTCAGGAACCAGTCCCGAAAGCCGCACATGGTGAACCCGGCCGAAGTCATCATCCCCACCTGCCCCATCCGCCTCTTCTGCCTCCATCCAGCTCGATGCATCCGACGTACGATAGTACACCCGCCCCCCATGCTCCGGGATCTTCGACTCGTAGTTCACGATCATGTTCGATGCAGGATCCAATGCCACCGGCGTTCCGTGCATCGGTTCCGGATCCGGAATCACCAGAGTCAGATAGGGTCCGATCCAGGGTGCGTAGTCGACCGTCGGCGCCGGCGTCCGGCAGGACACCACCACCGGCAGTGATTCCCTTCCCCATACATCCCGGGTACGGATCGGGAAAGACACCTCCGCATCATCGGGCAGACCGGTCACAATGGCCTCTTCCACACCCGTGGACACCTCGGTGTGCCCCCCGTCATGGGAAACCATCACCGCCACAACGGAGGCATCCACCGGATCCTGCCAGGTAATCCGCGCACGTCGCACGGAACACATGGCCATAGCGCCAACCACGTTTTCCACCGGCGGCACATGATTGTTGAGGTTGTTGGCGTTGTTCTGGTTCTGTGTGTTCAGGTTATTGAGGTTCTGCGACGGTTTGTTCCTGTCGCAGGCGACCGCAATCACCAGGATCATCCCTATCGCGCCCCACACCCGTGCCGGAAAAATGACCTGCCGCATGGTCGTTGCCTCCAAAGGTTCCACTATCCCGGAAGATCACGGTTTGTCAATCACCACAAACAACCGAAAAAAGGTTCATGTCGTAAAAACTTGCGCAAAACCGCCGCAGCATATACAACTTGCAAGGATAAAAGCCTGATATTTCAGGCTTTTTGGGAGTTGCCATGAAGATCTGCGTCCTTGGAGGTTTCGGGTCCATCGGAAGGGTGCTCGTGGAATCCCTGCTGACCCAGACCGACGTACAGGTGGTGGTTGCGGACCAGCAGGTCCACAAGCCCGAAGAAGTGTTTCCTTCCCATGCCCAGCGGGTGACCGTGCGCCGGGTGGATGCGGATCAACCAGCCTCCCTGACGCAGGCTCTGGCGGACTGCAGGCTTGCCATCTCCTGCATCGGCCCCTTTTACCGCCACGGAGTCGCCATCGCCCGGGCCATTCTGGAAAACGGATGCCATGGCATGGACATCTGCAACGACCCCGTGGCCACCAGCGGCATTTTGGCCCTGGACGCCACCGCCCGGGCCCGGGGATTGATGTACATCACAGGCATGGGGGCTTCCCCCGGACTCACCGGTCTGTTTGCCTTGCGTCTGGCCAGCGGCATGGACCGCCTGCAATCCGTGATGGTCCACCTGGTGGCCATGCTGGATTCCCGCGCGGGAAAAGCCCAGATGGATCATCTTTTAAGTTTGGCATCCGAAGACGTGATGGTCTTCCGCAACCGCATGGTCCAGCGGGTTAAACCCTTCTCCGAAGCCGAATATGACCATTTCCCCCACCCTGTGGGCCGGGTGAAACTTTCCCAGATTGGTCATCCCGAAGTGATCACCCTTCCCGATTATCTCGACGTGGAGCAAGTCGAGGTGAAAGGTGCCCTGCTTCCTGCCGGACTGGAACGGATCCTGCGGCTCACCGCCACCACGGGCATCGCCCGGGACGAATTGCCCCGGGAAAAAATCGCCCAGGCCCTGCACCGGCTGTATCATCTCGGTTTTGCCAAAAAACATCGCAAGAACATGGCCATCCGCGTCAAGGTCACCGGATGGAAGCGGGGAACCCCTCTGTATGCTTCCATCGCCGTGGTGGATTCCCTTTGTCGGTTGACCGCGTTTCCCGTCACCGTGGCCGCAGCCGCCCTCATGGAAGGGGGAATCCAGTCCCCGGGGGTGTATCCGGCCGAAGGTTGCCTGCCCGAGGACCAGGCATTGTTGCATCTGGCCCGTCTGGGTCTGGTCTTTCATCAGGAAGAACGATACCTGATTTAAACGGAAGTTCCAGAACTGAAAATGTGAAATTGCGTAGGGATGATGCGGAA
>CAZTZR010000158.1:0-5684 GCA_964618145.1 uncultured Kofleriaceae bacterium | reverse complement strand
GAACGGACAGTCATGTCTTCAGGGACAAAATGCCAGTGCATGGTTCGAATATACACAAAAACCAGCAATGCCCATGTGTTATCCTCCCTCTTTTAATAACACGGACGGGCCTGTTCGATACCAGAAACTATATTGCAAATCCTTTACACAACATGCGGTTTTTGTGCTTGCGCTTCCCTATTATTATGCCAGGCCTTCTTCGCAGCACGGTTGGTTTCCTTGTGCAGACCAGTTTTCTTTTTGTGAGTCCACCTGTGGTAACGGCCGGGTTGAATTCTGGGAACAGTGTGATGGTGTTGATTGGATGATGTATTGTGGTGCTTTCCAAGAGAACTGGTGGTGGTTTGAATGGCCTGAAGAGACAAGAACCAATTTGATTCGGTGCAACAACAATTGCCAATATGATTTCACCGAATGCCATCAATTCCTGTGATATCCGGAACACCAATGCGGCATGGGACAGACGGTGTCTTTTCCCCATTTCGCCCAAGGGACGCCCGCAAAAGGGTGTCCCGCTGGAGGCGACAACGTCGCCGGAAAGATCAGCGGAACCTGAAAACAAGGCAGGATGGATATGAAACATTTTTACTACAGTATAGCAATTGTATTTTTGTTTGTATCTTGTGATATTAATGATATGGAGATGTGCTACGCAATGGGTCCAGAAATCACACATGAATCCTGTGTAAATGACAAATGTTTTTTTTCTCATGCCTCATTAGGATTTTTGGCAAATGTTGATGACCAACCTTGCATTCAAGGAGTGAATTCAAGTGCGCCATTTGTTTATATATCAAAACCAGTGATGCCCATTTGTTATCCAAGAAGCACTTCAATGATTGATGGTTATCAAAAAACAAAACTGTATTGCAAGTTTTTTACAAAAACATCAGTTTTTATTTTTCGGGCGCCAGTACATGATCCTCCGCCTCCCTTTAGTGATGGGTGGTTCAGTTGTGAAGAAAGATTTTATTGGTGTGAGTCCACCTGCGGAAACGGTGAACTTGAGCATTGGGAACAATGCGATGGAGACATATACCCAAATTTCATGCCTTTGGCTTGTAGTTATTATCAGGAACTTGGTGATTGGCTAATAAATTTTCCAAGTAATGGAATCATTAAATGTGATCAAAATTGCCAACTTGACTTTTCGGAATGCTTTCGGGTGAATTGATCATGAAAATTTTTATAATAATATTTCTATTATTTGCTCACATTTCATGTGATAGCACAGATGAATACCCAAAAAACTCAAAATCTGCCAATCTCATGAATCTTTGTTACAAATTGGGACCTGAGGTAACCCAACAGTCCTGTGTCAGTGACAAATGCAAATGGATGCATGTATCCATCGGTTTTCTGGCAGATTTGAATGGAAGCCCATGCATTCAGGGAAAGAATGCCAATGCCTATTTTGCTTACAGAACCAAGCCGGTAATGCCTGTATGCTTTCCAATCCAACATGGAGAAGTGGATTCGCCGGACCGGTATCGAATGTACTGCAAGCATTTGACAAATACCGCAGTGTACATGTTCGGACGCTCTTTTTATGACTTCGAACCACCTTCCAGTGACGGCTGGTTTCCCTGTGATGAACAATTTTCATGGTGTGAAGAACATTGTGGAAATGGTACAGTCGAACCCTGGGAGCATTGCGAGCCGGACATGACCCCGGTTCCCCTTTGTCAGGATTTTTCGATGACCTACTACGGATACCCCGGTTTTTCCAGAGGAATGGTCAAGTGTGATCAAAATTGCCAGTTTGACCTGTCCGACTGCCAACTGTGAAGAGATGGAATTTGCACATCCGGATTCAAGGGCGACCACCTCCTGGACAATCGTGTATTCTTCCGCCCCATCAAGCGAAAGCCCTTTGCCATAGTGGCACTATTGCCCCAAACCCGAATCAGGACCAGATTCCGGTAGATCGGAGGGCTGTGACAGCGCTGAAACACAGCCCCGGGAGTGGCTTTCCCGTTTCATTATTTGTTTATAGGTGGATGTTGGCCGGTGGGTTCAGGTACGGGATTATTCCAGCCTGAATTCTTTGGATGCTGAGTTCATGGAAGATGACCGGAAGGTGATTTTCTTGATGGGCATCCTGTCCTTGAGAAGCTCGTGGAAAAGTTCGCAAAGGTTTTCACAGGTAGAAACCTTCTTGGTCACAACGATTCTGTATTCCGGGTACGACCAGGCAAGGGGATGCTCTATCTTTTTGAGCGGAACACAATGTTCCGGGTCGTTGGTGATGCCTTCCTTTTTGTAAACAGCAAGAATCGCCTCGAGAAGCGGGTCGCCTTCCTGCAGCAATGTGGCATGGTGGAAATGGTCACACACTTCCCATGCTTTTTTCAATCCCTCCTTGCAGGCGTGTGCGAAGCCGGTGACCGGGTCTACGGTGTCTTCAAGTTCAATGGTCAAAAGACCTGAGTGTCCGTGAAGGTGTTTTGCTTCTCTCGGCCAGTTCATGAACCGGTGGGCGTACTGGAAGTCAAGGTTTACGATGGATGTGTACTTGTCGTTTGACATGGAATACTCCTCTTCTGGTTATGGGTTGATTGATTATTGACCTTTCCGGGGCCAGAAAAACCGGACAAAGGTTCTGTCACCGTGTTTATTTCGACCTCTACATCTTGTGGCCTTTTCAGCGCCGGTTGAGGGGGCAATTCTCCTGTTTCCGAAACGGATCACTCCTCACGGTTTTGGGCGCCGTCTTCATTTTCCACCGTTTTCATCGCGCAATTCCGGCAAACTCCCCGCAATTCCACATACACCCCTTCGACGTTGCCCATCTCGGACACCTCCCGGGAAACCGGAAACCTGTCCAGGATTTCGCTGTAGAAGTCGCCAATCATTCCGCATGCGGTGCAGACGAAGTGGTGGTGGCGATCCGTGTTGGCATCAAACCGGGTTCTGTCCCGAATGGAACCCACGCGGGATATGACGCCCCTGTCTTCGAGCAGTCTCAAGGTCCGGTAGATGGTGTCGACCGAGATGGCAGGGATCCTCTGTCGCACACGCTCATAAATTGTTTCTGCATCGGGGTGTTCATCGCTGCCGGCCAGTTCCCGGAGAATCTCGGTTCTTTGATGGGTTGCCTTGACGCCCTGCTGTCGACAGATCGCCAGGAACATGGCAATGCGTTTTTCAGTTTGCTCTTTTGACGTCATTGAAAAACTCCAGTCGTAATGATTACGACTTAGTATTCATACGTCATCCAAAGGGAACGCGCAAGCATTTTTTTTCCACAAATCCTGCCAGGTGGTTGATGAAAGGATTTTCCGCCAGACCCGGCAGTCCGTGATTTATCAGGGGCGCCGGAACGTGAAAGACGGAAGTCGGCACGGATTTGCCCGTGGGCACCTGGATCAGGGCAGTCGAGTTCACATTTTTTTGCAGTTCAGGTGTGATTCACGGTGGGTCCCACGGTTTTGAGAGACTGTGGTTTCGGCCATGGTCCCATGAGGAACCGTACGTTTCCGGTTTTGGCGCACTGACCCGCCGACTGGCGGGTCACAGAGCGTAGCCAGGGTCCAAAGCCCGGCAGGGCGACGACCCTGGGAAACCGGAGCCCCCCCCTTTTTCCCAGGTCGCGAATGCGACCTGGGAGTAATCAACAGGAAGTGTAGTCGGGGGGGTTTTCATCCTTTTACCTCAATTGGTGCCGGTTGCCGTCACCGTCATCCGGCACCGGCGCCTTATCATCACTCACCGCTCATAATGATCTTGCCCTGCCGACCCACCCCCTCCGATTGCAAAGTCCGTTCGGCGTGCTATGCTGGCAACTGTCATGATATTCGCGCAGCCATGCGCTCGTGAATCGACTACGCGAGCTTGCCGCTGGGTAGCCAGTTTTTGAATAAGGGTGCTTCAATGCTTAGACTAACTTATTTGCACACCTCCCCCATCCCCTTCCTGATGGCTCTGGTTTTTGCAGCAGGGGCCTGTGACAACACCGGGGATCCGGTCCACCACGGGCCCAGGGTGTTCCGCAGCCTCGCCTCCAATGGATACGGCACCTGCCTCTTGGACAACGCCGGCTCGGCCACCTGCTGGGGGTATGACGCGGGGGGACTGTATATCCCTGCGAATTCTCCAAAGTTTGTCCAATTGAGCATGAACGACTACGTGACCTGCGGTCTGAGGACCAACGGCATGCTGAGGTGCTGGACCCGTATGGGGAGCCGGGCCCTGGAGCCGCCAACGGGTACCTTCACCGCCCTGGATCTGGGTAAGGATCACGGCTGCGCGCTGGACGCCCAAGGAAAAATCACCTGCTGGGGCGATCTGTCGGGCGGCGGACCGCCGGCGGGCAAAGGCTATCGGAGCCTCTCCTGCGGTACCGAACTCTCCTGCGCCGTAAACGCCGACAACCGACTGGAATGCTGGGGATGGGGTGCCGCTGGCTACCATTTGGCCGAGAAGATCCAAAAGGTAGCCGTCCATTCGCACGTGTGCGTAATCCTGGAGGATGAAAAACTCAGGTGCCTCGCAAACACCCCGAATGACGCAACGGGGGTCACGACCCCGCCCGCCGGGCGCTATCGCGAGGTGGACGTGGCCAGAGAATATGCCTGCGCGATCAACCACGAGGGCCAGATCGCCTGTTGGGGCCAGGACGCCGCAGGCCGCCTGAATCCGCCTTCGGGGGGCGGATATCAGGCCCTGGCACTCGGCAACAAGCACGGATGCGCGCTGCATGAGTCGGGGATCCTGAAATGCTGGGGGCTGTACCGGTTCCCCTACCAGGAACGTTTCTCCAAGGTGGCCTCGGCTTATGGAGTGGTCTGCGCGATCGGTCAGGTCGGCAACCTCGCGTGTCTGGCCACCGGGGATCCTTCCTATGACCGGAATCTGACACCGCCCCCGGGGACCGGCTTCGAACACCTCGCCATGGGCAGTGCCCACGCCTGCGCGCTGGACGCCGTCGGTGCGATCACATGCTTCGGCAACGACTCCCACGGCCAGACCCAGGCACCGGCCGGGACCGGATGGTCAGCCATCGAAGCCGGCGGGGTCACCTCGTGCGCCAGACGCGGTTCAACGGACTGGACATGCTGGGGCGACACGTCCCTGATCCCGGACGATACCACCGCACTTCAGGCGATCAGCCTCGGCGGCAGCGTTGTGTGCTGGGTGCGCGTCGACGGATCGGCTGACTGTGCCGGGGATTTTGTGGATAACGACGAAATGGGCCAGATGACCGCCGTCGCTCCGTCGGGAGGGGGCTTCGTCAGCATCAAAGCGAGCTCCTGGAACGCCTGCGCGCTGAACGACGACGGAGGCGTGGCCTGCGTCGGCTTCGGTTTTATCGACGGGACAAACTCAAGCCCGCCCCAGCGGCGTTACACCGCGCTGGCCGTCTCCGGAGAGGATTCCTGGAGTTACGCGCTGCGCGACGACGGCGTCGTGGAACTCATCGGCTCCTGGGAACCCTGGTTGCCGGGCCGCTTCATCTCCATCACCGCGACCGCCGGCCAGTTGTGCGGGGTGGACGACGACGGCTTCCTCGTCTGCACCCACCCCTGGGTCTTCGACCCACGCTGAGCACAGGCCGCGGTCCACCTCAATTCCCGGGTTCTCCAAATACTCTGATCAGAAACACCAGATTGATCAACGGGATTCGGGGTATGTGGGATCCGGGATGACATGGCCATCGGCATCCACATAGCCGGCTGCTTCAA
>CAZTZR010000157.1:0-5904 GCA_964618145.1 uncultured Kofleriaceae bacterium | reverse complement strand
GTCTGTTCCAGCCCAAGGGACGGTCACATGGTTGTCAACGGCATGAGCCTGCGTGCCCGGAACGGGCCTTTCTCCAATGCCGCGCTCATCTGTACACTTCCCCCGGCGGAAACTTGGCGCGAGGCAATTGAACGGCGTGCCTCCATCGAACAAACGGCTTTCGCCGCCGGTGGCGGCAACTGGTCGGCCCCGGGGCAAACCATTGCCTCCTTTCTGGCGGGTTCCAGTCCCCAGGTGACTGCGTGCAGCCACGCTCGGGGTGTGACCCCGGTGGATCTGCGATCCATTTTGCCATCGGAACTGGCCAATGCCCTGGCCGAAGGCCTGCCCCGTTTGCCAAAAGTCCTTTCCGGGGTAACGGACGGATTGCTCATTGCACCGGAAACCCGTGTTTCTCCCCCCTGGCGTGTGGAACGGGAAACTTCCGGAGAAACCCTCCCCCACGTATTCGTCATCGGGGAGGGAAGCGGATATGCCAGCGGCATATCCACATCGGCCATGGACGGCATGCGAACGGCCTTGTCCTTGCTCCGGAAACTTGCATGATTGGCATCGACAACCTCACAACCGTCTCGACCCATGAGAAAATGATTGACCGGCGAATTCCGTTTTTGCTAGGAATGTGGACGGAAACCCGCAGGAGGACTCTGCACCAATGGACTTCCGAATACAGTCGCATCCCATTCTGGCACCCCTGCCGGAACCGTCCGTCCCGTTCACATTCAACGGCAGGGCATTCACCGCCCGGCCAGGGGAAATGATTTCCTCCGCATTGTACGCGGCGGGGATTCACGTCTTCGGTCATCATCCGAAGGATCACGGGGCCCAGGGCATTTTCTGTGTCAACGGCCAGTGCAGCCAGTGCATGGTCCTGGCGAACGGCATCCCCGTGAAAGCCTGCATGACCCCCGTGACCGACCAACTTGATGTTCGTTCATGCGAAGGCCTCCCGGCACTCCCGGATGTGCCGCCCCCTTCCCGGCGCCCCGCCATGCATTTCGAGGAAACTTCCGTCACCGTTCTGATTGTTGGCGGTGGCCCCGCCGGAATGTGTGCGGCCATTGAACTCGGCCGGCTGGGAATCGACACCCTCCTGGTGGACGACAAGTCCGAACCGGGGGGAAAACTCACTCTGCAAACACACAATTTCTTCGGTTCCGTCAAGGACTGTTATGCTGGAGTCAGGGGAATCGACATTGCCCGGATCCTGGCCGATGACATCTCCCAGTTGTCCTGCGTAAAGGTCTGGACAGACGCATGTGCGATCGCCGTGTACCATGACGGCGCCTTCGGCATCCTGCACAGGGACGTTTTCCGCCTTGTGCGCCCGGCCCAGGTCCTTGTTGCCACCGGCGCAAGGGAACGAACCCTTCCCTTCCCGGGAAGCGACCTTCCCGGTGTGTACGGCGCCGGAGCCTTCCAGACCCTGGTCAACCGCGACCTGATACGGGCCGCCGCCAGACTCTTTGTGGTCGGAGGCGGCAACGTGGGACTCATCACCGCCTATCACGCGCTGCAGGCGGGAATCGACGTGGCAGCAGTGGTGGAAGCCATGCCCGCATGCGGAGGGTACAAGGTGCACCGGGACAAGATTCTTCGTCTCGGTGTACCCGTCATGACCTCCCACACGATCGTGTGCGCCGAGGGTTCCGAACACGTTGAAAGCGTTGTGGCAGCCCGTGTGGACAAGGATTTCCGGGTGATTCCCGGCACCGAACGCCGCTGGCTGGTGGACACTGTGCTCGTGGCTGTTGGCCTCTCTCCGGTGGATGAACTCGCCATCAAGGCCCGGGAATACGGTATTCCCACCTGGAGCGCCGGGGATGCCCGTGAAATCGCGGAGGCTTCCGCAGCCATTTTTTCCGGCAAGATCGCAGGCCGTCGCATCGCAAAGGAACTTGGCGAAATGGTGGACATTCCAGCGGACTGGGAGCCCCTGGAGGAAATCCTGAAAAGTCGTCCCGGGCCGGTCAGGGACATCACTCCCGTGGATCGCAGGACCCGGGTTTTTCCGGTCTTTTTCTGTGATCAGGAAATCCCCTGCAATCCTTGCGTGGATGCCTGCCCCCTGCATTCCATCACCATCCCGGGCACCATCATGGATCTGCCGGTGTTCGAGGGAAAATGCTCCGGATGTGGCAAGTGCGTGCTGGCCTGTCCCGGGCTGGCGGTCAGTCTGGTCTTCCAGGACACCGACCCGGCCGGAGATACCGCCATCGTCATGCTGGCCTTTGAATTTGACAGCCAGCGTCTGGCACCGGACGGACAGGTCATCACCACGGATCGCAACGGGCGGCCGGTGGGCACAGGCATCGTGACGGAGATCCGGGAACGCCCCAGCCAGGACAGGCGAAAACTCGTGAAAATCCGCGTGCCGGCTTCTGAAAAACTTCTGGTGGCCGGGTTTTTGGTAGCCGATCCGGACCAAGGAAAACCGCTAACCGGGTGCGAAAGTGCAGGAAGCAATGATGCCGATCCCGTCATCTGTCTTTGCGAACGGGTCCGGAAAAGCGAAATCATGGAGGAAATCCGTCTCGGCGTTACGGACATGAACCAGTTGAAAGCGACCTTGCGCACAGGAATGGGAGCCTGCGGCGGCAAGAACTGCACGGAGCAAATCCTCAGGTTGTACCGGAATGCCGAAGTGGACATGTCCTTAATCACGCCCCCCACCTTCCGCCCCCTGACAGCGGAAGTCCGCCTGAGTTCGTTTCTGGAGGAAGACCCCAATGAGTGAAAACACGAATTTTGACGTCATTGTGGTCGGAGCCGGGTCCGTGGGTACTCCCACCGCACTTCAACTCGTACGGGAGAACCTCAGGGTTCTTTTGCTGGATGCCCGTCCGGCGCCAGGACAAGGGGAAAACAAATCTGCCATTGGAGGGGTCCGGGCGACCCACTCGGATCCTGCAAAGATCCTCCTTTGCGAAAAAAGTCTCGAAATCTTCACCACATGGAAGGATTCCACCGGCATGGACATCGGGTGGAAACCTGGGGGTTACTGTTTTCCTGTCTATGCGGAAGTCCTCAAAAATCAACTACAGGGTTTTCTCCCCCTGCAAAAAGAGTACGGACTGGACATCGACTGGATTGATGCCGATGCCATCGCAGAGGTCGTTCCGGGAATCGAACGACGTGGCCTTCTCGGTGGAACCCTTAGTCCTGGGGATGGCCAGGTTTCTTCCATGAAGGCGGCCGTGGCGTTCCACAGGGAAGCCGTCCGACTTGGCGTCACCCTTCGTGTCAATGAACCCGTCACGGGGTATGTGATGAACAAGGACCGCGTCGAAGGCGTGCGGACGGAGAAAAACATCTATCGTGCCCCTGTTACCGTCATCGCCACCGGGGCGGACGCCATGGCCCACGGTCGTATGCTGGGTGCCCATTTCCCTGTCACTCCCGACTCCCATGAGGCCGGCATCTCGGCCCCGGTTGAATTGTTTCTTCCTCCCCTGGTGGTGGACATGCACCCCGGACCGGAAGGACGCACCTCCAATTTCTATTTCGGGCAGGTACATTCCGGACAGATCATTTTTTGTTATACTCCCAAAACCGCCTTTATTGGCCACAACCGGGAAAACATCGGCGAATTTCTCCCGGTTCTGGCATCCAGGCTGGTGGCATTGATCCCCCGGATGAAGAACCTGCTGATCCGGCGAACCTGGCGTGGTCTTTACCCCATGACTCCGGATGGACGACCGATTCTGGACTGGGTGCCCGGCAAACAGGGGGTCCTGGCGGCAGTCGGGATGTGTGGTCAGGGTTTCATGCTCGGCCCCGGAGTTGCCTGCCAGATCACATCCATGATCATGAACCGTCCGGGGATCCTGCCTCCGGAGATTCTTTCTTCCCTCAGTCTCACCCGGGATTTTGGCGCATCCAGATCCGAAGCCCTCACCTGAACGAAGTTCCAGCAGCCCGCAGTTCAGGTTTTTTCCAGAAAAGACTTTCCATATTTACGCCATTTGAATATCATCGGAGAAGCTTTCGTCACTGACCGCGCCGGATTCCCGGATTTCCATGAATTCATCCGGCACGTTCTGTGACTTGTCCTGAAAAACAGGTTCTTCAAGGAGAAACCATCATGAGACGATTCTTCCTACCCTTCGCATGTCTGTTCACGGCGGGATTCTTCCTGACTTCCTGCTATGTCCAGCAACCCCAGCCCCAGCCCCATGTCCACCACCATGCCCAGGATCAACCGGAAATTGAAGGGGATGACTATCCGGAAAACCCGGAGGAAGAACCCCAGCACAAACTTTTTCCACCTCCGTTGCCGTCGATTGAACCGGAAATCGTTTCCGAAGAGTATTCCGAGCATGTCGACTATGACATGCCCGACTCCCAGCCGGAATATTTTGATTATTATACCGACACGGCACCTCCTGCCGGCTACGAGGATGCTCCTTCGGTTCTTCCCCCGGAGGACGTGTTTGACTGGAGTTCGATTCCACCGGAATGGGAACCTCCCCAATTCACCCTTGAAGACCTGTATCCCCCGAACCATAATTACTGCCCGGGGGGTTCCTACAAACTCAACAACCGCTGCGTGTGTCCCAGGGGTACCGGATGGCATCGTCGCCAGCAACGCTGTCTTCCCCTGAAACAGGTCTTTCCGTCCCATTGCGCAGCCAACACCGTTTTTGACGGCCGCCGCTGCGTGTGTCCGGCAGGAACCTGGTGGCACCCCACCGAACGGTGGTGCCGGGCCACCCCCTACAAGGAATGCCCACGCACCACCGTGTGGAACGGTCACACATGTGCCTGTCCGGATGGTTCCTCCTGGGATGTCAGGGCCCGCCGTTGTGTCAGGCAGAGAATCCTCCAGTGTCGCCGGGGTACCGTGGCACGCGGAAACCAGTGCGTCTGCCCGACGGGCCGGTACTGGGATGCCCAGCAACAATGGTGCGTGCTTCCCAAACCCCGCTGTCCGGGTGGAACCGTACTTCGCAACAACCAGTGTGTCTGCCCGACAGGCACCCACTGGGACAATCGCTCCAATACATGCACACGGACATTCACCTGCCCTGGCGGCATGCAGCTGATCCAGGAAAGAAACACCTCCGTCTGCCGTTGCCCGGCCAACACCCATTGGGATGCTCGACAGCGCAAGTGCGTTTCCAGGCCTTTTGCCTGCCAGAATGGAACTGTCTGGCAAAACGGTCGTTGTGAATGCCCCACCGGAACATTCTGGAGTTCCCAGCACAGGGCCTGCCGGCCGGGCGCCATGCAATGCCCCGGCGGTGCTGTTTGGCAGAACGGAACCTGCCGGTGTCCTGCCGGACAGGGATACAATGCCGCGCTGCGGCGCTGCGAATCCACCATGCGCTGCCCGGGCAACATGGTTTTGGTGGGATCGCGCTGCGAATGCCCCTCCGGAACGTATCTGAATCCCCGCCTGAACCAGTGCCGGCCGGTCCGCACATGCCCCCCCGGGTACAGATTCGATTTTGCCCAGGACGACTGCATCCAGACCCAGCGCTGCCCTGCAGGTCAGTCCCTGAACACCCGCACCGGAAATTGCGAATGTCCTGCAGGGAATTATTTCAATTCCCGTCTGCAGCGCTGCAGGCCAGTTTTGAGATGTCCCGCCGGACAAAACTTTGACCAGAACCTGGACCGTTGTGTTTCCGGTCGCCCCACATGCACCGGTGGACAGGTGGCTGTCGGAAACACCTGCCAGTGCCCGGCCAACACTTACTGGAACACCCGTCTGAACCAGTGCCGGCCAATCCGTTCCTGTCCTGCAGGTCAGCGTTTTGATCAGAACCTGGACACCTGTGCGATGGATCAGGTGACCTGCCCCGCCGGGCAGGAGTACAACCCCCAGACCCGTCGCTGTGAGCGCAAGGCGCGCCCGGTCACCTGCCCCGCCGGGCAGGAGTACAACCCCCAGACCCGTCG
>CAZTZR010000156.1:0-5994 GCA_964618145.1 uncultured Kofleriaceae bacterium | reverse complement strand
TATTAGCCGATGATTACGGCAAATAATGCTCTGCGCCCATAATGATCTTGCCCTGAACCGGCAAGGTCACGGGGTCTCACAGGTTTTCGTGACGGTGCAGGTGGGCACGTACCAGAATGGCTGCTCCCCAGGCCAGCGCCAGCAGCATCAGGATCTTGCCGCTGACCCATACCGCCCGGGCGATGGCCTGATCGTGCTGGATCCAGCCCATTTCCGTCAGGATGAACTGCCAGTCGTGAAAGCCGTAGGGGGCTTCTTGCCCGGTGGTGTTTCCCAGAAGGGGCAGTGTTCCCCGGCGGGCATCGTCAATGTAGGGAGCGATGTCCAGGAAGTTTTGGCCGAACCACCACAGGCAGATGGATGCTCCGAAGTGATCCCGGGTCTTGAAGAACAGCACCAGCCCGCAGATCAGGGGCATGAGCAACTGGGCTCCGGTGCCCATGAAGGAGACCCCCACGGGGGGTAAAAAGCCGAACAGGATATGCCCGGCCTCATGAAAGGGCAGATTCACGTAGTGCCAGAATCCCAAAACGGATTCCGGAGCCAGGGGAGCCACGAGAAAGGTCCATCCCATGATGGCGAACACGACCCAGATCACCGCCCGGAACAACCAGGAACCCCAATGGAGCGGCTGATCGATGAGGAACACGAGGAACCGCAAAAGGCCTGCAGTGATCCGTTCCTGCCAGGGTTGTTTATCGGGGCGTTGTGGCCGGGAGAAAGTGATGGGTCCGTTCATGAAATTGATTGGAAAAAAAAAGCCCCGCCAATTTCAGGGACGGGGCTTTTGCGTTGGCGCCGGTTGTAGGACTTGAACCTACGACCCAGCGGTTAACAGCCGCTTGCTCTGCCGACTGAGCTAAACCGGCGCAGATGGATGCTTGACCCATCGCGGGAAGCATCTATACAGGGATTTTCAAATGCTGTCAAGCAGGAAAATCACAATGGCGGATTCCACTTTTTCTTGTAGAAGGGGGTAAAGGGTGTTATCAAAAGCACAGGTCTGAATCCGTGAAACCAATGCTTCCGAAATCAACGTGGTTCTGGAACATTCTGGCAGGACGCCGAACTCCCGATGGAGATGCAGAGGAACTGCGCAAGGTGGTTCTGCTGAATATGTCCATGATGGTGGGTGCGGTTTTCCTGTTTGTTTTCGGGATCCTGAATTTCCTCCGGGGGGATCCGGTGCTGGGGGTGGCGGATTTTGTCACCTGTGCGATCATGTGTGTCTGTATTGTCCATTTGCGCCGTTCCCGCCAGGTGCGCTGGATTGCCTGGATTTCCGTGTTGGCTGCGGGTTTTTTCTTCCTGTTTGTGATGGCAAAAGGTGAGTTGTGGTTTGCCACCTACCTGTGGTCGCTTACCTTTCCGGTGATCACCGTATTTTTGCTGGGATTGCGTCCGGCACGCTGGTTGTCGGGCTTGTTCCTGCTGGCCATGCTGGTTCTGTTTATCCTTTCTCCCCGTGTGGACGGATTCACGGTGTATCCCTGGTTTGTACAGGCGAGGGTGGTCACGCTTTTTGTCCTGGTCTTCGTTCTGGCAACGGTGATGGAGGTCCAGCGCCGCAACGTGTTTGATGAACTCCGGATCCGTCGGCGGGAACTGGCCGGCCTGATTGACACCCTCAAGCGGGAGCAGGAAGAAAAGGAAATCCTCATCGCGAACCTGCAGAAGAATCTGGAAGAGGTAAAAACCCTGCGGGAGTTTCTGCCCATCTGTTCGTATTGCCGCAAAATCCGCGACGAAAAGGGCTTGTGGAGCCAGATGGAGCAGTATCTGGAAACCTGCACTCAAGCCCGGGTGGAACTGGGGTTCTGTCCGGAATGTGCACCGGGGAAAAACCCATGAGTGCCAAAAGTCTGTGGATGCAGTTTTTGCGGGCCGGTTTTCCTCCGGATACGCCACCGAACGTGGAAAGACAGTTGGTGGTTCTCAATGCGGTGATTCTGGGTTCCGGTCTTTTCGCCCTGCTGTTCGGGATTCTCGCCACCGGCCGGGGGGATCGGATACCCGGAATCATGGATTTTGGCCTGGTGGCCGTGGCAGTGATGCTCCATCTTTTGTTGCGCCTGTTCCGAAGTGTCCGGTTGACGGCATTCGTGGCCGTTTTTTGTGGTGGGCTTCTCTTTGTATCCCTGGTGGCCCATGGCAGTGTGAACCGGAGCGGGTTTACCTGGCTGGCCCTGTATCCCCTGGTGGCCCTGCTGGTGTTGGGAGCCAGGGGGGGCAGCCTCCTGGTGGCCATCATTCTGGCCGGGGTTCTTGTCGTGTTTGTTTCGGGTTCCCGGGTGTCGTGGTTTGTGGAGTACCCGTTGAATCTGGAGATCCGGATCGTATCCGTCTATTTGCTGGTCTACTTCTTCACTCTGGTAATGGTGGTGACCCGGGATGTCTTTTTGGCCCGTCTGGAGCAAACCCATGCCGAGGAGGCAAGACAACTGGATGAACTCGAACGCATCAACCGGGAAAAGGCCGGACTCATCGGGGAACTGGAGAAAAGCCTGGCCGAGGTCAGGACACTGAGGGGACTGTTGCCCGTGTGCCAGGGTTGTGGAAAAGTCCGGGATGACGAAGGTTACTGGAACGAGTTGGGTACCTACCTTTCCCGCAGCACCGGGACGAAACTCACCCATGGAGTCTGCCCTGCCTGTTCCCGGGAACTTCTGGATGAGGTCCTGAACAAAACCTGAAAAGTTTTCGCGGCACAAGGGGTGATTCATGTTATCCTTTACGGTGTGAACGAGGTATTCCCATGAGATCCTTCTGGTTTTTCTGCCTCTTTTTTCCATGGATGGCCTGCAACACTCCGGCGAAGCCCAACAAGGTCAACAACAATCAGGGATGTCCCATCGGAATGGCCTTTTGTGACGGGGAGTGCGTGGTCATCTGGCTGGATGACAACCACTGCGGCGGCTGCAACCAGAAGTGTCCGGAGTTCTACCAGTGCAATGGCCAGGGTGTCTGTGAACGACAGTGTCCACCGGGACTGGTGGCCTGCGGGGACTCCTGCGTGATCCTGGCCACGGACCCCGCCCACTGCGGAGAATGCGACCGGGCCTGTGGGCCGGGCATCCTTTGCCGGATGGGTTCCTGCGAACTGGAGGTCTGTACGGAGACCGTGGCCGAAGCGGACCCCGTGATCCTTCCCGCCGACATCATTATCGTGGTGGACAACTCCGGGTCCATGTGGGACGAAGCCCAGGCAGTGCAGAATTCCATGACGGATTTCGTGGGAGCCATCACCGCCTCCGGGGTGGACGCCCATGTCATCATGATTTCCGCCGACAGCACGGCTGACATCGGCATCTGCGTGCCGCCGCCGGTGGGCAGCGGCCTGTGTCCGGCCGATGAAAACCTGCCCCGGTACCGCCATGTGATCCAGACCGTGGGGAGCACAAACGCCCTGGATCTGATTCTCACCAACTATCCCCTGTATTGGGAAAACCTCCGTCCCGATGCCGTGCGTCACATCCTGGTGATCACCGATGACAATTCCTCCATGAATGCGGCGCACTTCACCACTTCGCTTCTGGACCTGGATCCTTCCTTTGAAGGATTCATCTTCTCCGGCATCATTTCGCCTTATTCCATCCGTGCGCTGGACTGCATCCTCTGCGAGCTGTCCAGTTCCTGCCACACCGCCGACTGCGATTCCTGTTGCGGCAAGGATTCCTACCTGAACCTTCTCTGCGTGCCGTTGCCCGCGAAGGACGGCACGGTCTACCGTGAACTGATTGCGGCCACGGGGGGCGTGGAGGGCAACCTGTGCATCCAGGAGTTCATGCCGGCTTTCCAGATGATTGCCACCGTGGTGGTGGGCGGATCGAGGGTGGCCTGCGTATACGACATTCCCGATCCCCCCGAAGGCGAGGTCATCGACACCACCCGGGTGAACGTGGAATACCAGCCTTCCCCCTTTGACGATCCCCAGGACATCTACCATGTTCCCGGAGGTGCTTCGGCCTGCAATGACGAGGGCGGATGGTACTACGACAACCAGAACCCCCCGCAGCAGATCCACCTGTGTCCGGCCACCTGCGCCCAGGTCACTTCCACCATCGATGCCATTGTCAAGGTCAAGTTCGGCTGTACCACCATCATCCGCTGACAATTACGCCTTGCCGGCCGGCAAAGTGGAACCCAGGGCCAGTTCGGCCAACTCACCGGGGTCGAACACATACCGTTCCAGGCAGTATTCGCAGATGACTTCGGTGTCTTCGTTTTGTGCCGCCATGCGACCGAGTTCAGCCACTCCCAGGGAGCGGAGCACTTCACCGATGCGTCTGCGGCTGCAGGAACAGGCGAAAAACACGGAGTGGATTTCCAGGATTTCGTAGGGGATGTCCGAGAGGATCCGGGCTGCGATCATTTCCGGTGTTTCGCCGTCCGAAAGCAGGCCGGAAAGGGAGGGCAGGTTACCCAGGCGGTTCATGATGCCATCGATGAGTTCCTCATCCACCGGAGGCATGGCCTGCAGGATGACTCCTCCGGCTGACTGGATGCCGGATTTGTCCACATGCACCCCCACCAGAACGGCCGATGGTATCTGTTCGGAATCCGCCAGATACCACGCCAGATCCTCTCCGATTTCGGACGTGATCAGGGGGACGGACCCCGTGTACGGAGTCTTGAGGCCCAGATCCCGTGTGACGGTGAGGGTCCCCCGGGTCCCCAGGGTCCCCGCTACATCCAGGCGGCCTTCGGTATTCTTCAGTTCCGCATGGGGATTCTGAACGGTCCCCCGGAGGCTTCCGTCATGGCCGCATTCCACCACGATCCTGCGCAAGGGTCCATCCCCCTCAAAGCGCAGGGCCACCCGCTGGTTGTCCTTGAGCAGACCCGCCAGACAGGCACATCCTGCCGCTGCCCGGCCCAGGGCCACCGCAGCAGTGGGTGAAAGGTCATGGCGCCGGGCCAGTTCCCGCAGGGTTTCGGTCACCAGGACCGCACACCCCCGGATGATTCCATCCCTGGTCATGAATTTGATTCGATAGTCGTTCTTCATGGCAGTCGATTTCCGCCGGGTGTCCTGGCATCCCGGCATTTGCCCCCTGTATACAAAAACGCGCCGATCGTTTCAAGACGGAGTCTGAACGGAGGCTGAACCTGCGCACAGAAACCCGAAAATGCAGGTTCCGGTTGTATTCCGGACAAATCTGCAGAACAGGCGGTTCCGTTTGAATTTGTGACACTTTTGTGACATACCTGCCCTCTGTGCGAAGGGGTGTTTTATGCTGCAATGGGAATTTCTGGAAAGCGTGAAAATGCCCGATGGCAAGGGCTCCATGGAGTTGATGCGCCGGGGCAGGGAGATGATCATCCGGATTGATGACCATGAACTCATGGGTACCCACGTGCATGGTTCCGAGGAGGCTCTGGCGGATCTGGCGTTCGAACATCTCGACCTGCTGCACCCGGACAGGAACGTGTCCGTGCTCGTAGGTGGTCTGGGCGTCGGTTTTACCGCGGCCGCCGCACTTCGGCGCTGCGGTCCTGCGGGCCGCGTGGTGGTGGCTGAACTCGTGGAAGCGATTGTGCGCTGGAACGAGGGAGAACTGGGAGACGCCTCGGGGCATCCCATGCGCGACGCACGGGCGGAACTGGTGCTCTGTGATGTTGCGGTGTTGATTCAGAATCCTCCGTGTCCCTGGCACGCCATCCTGTTGGATGTGGACAATGGGCCAAAATCATTCACACAGGCCGCCAATTCATGGCTGTACTCCCCGCAAGGGCTCCAGAGCGCTTTCAATGCGCTTAATCCCGGAGGCATGCTTGCGGTGTGGTCTGCCCACAATGATCCGGGTTTCACCCATCGTCTGAAGCGGCAGGGTTTTGGTGTGGAACTTGTGCGCGTGCGGGCCCGAGGTGCCAAGGGCGGCAATGTGCACTTCATCTGGACTGCAATTCGACCAGAATAAAGGCATGGAATCCATTAGGCGGAAGTTCCAGAACTGAAAATGTGAAATTGCGTAGGGATGATGCGGAATTTTT
>CAZTZR010000155.1:0-6054 GCA_964618145.1 uncultured Kofleriaceae bacterium | reverse complement strand
TTTGCGGTAGGTCGTCGTTCCCTCCACCAAATTGAAAAAATTTTGCCCATCGCTGGTTTTTTATTCAACATATGCTAAATAAGAATGTCGGGTGTCCTTCGGGGCCGGATGCCCGCAATGAATCGTCTTGATTACCGTAAAGAAACCGGAAATCATTTTCTTTGTTCGAGGTAACGGAACCATGAAATCATTCTGCGCGTCGGTTTTGGGTTGGTTGGCTTGGATCTCCGCTTTTTCGGCCACGGGGTGTTCGGAAACCACGGAATTCCAGTGGGTCAGCCGGGTGCCCCAAGCCGGTGTGTTTCTTCCCCATGATCCCGACCCCGGAACGATCCATGAAGTGGATCTCGTATTCGTCATTGACAATTCCCTGAGCATGCATGACGAACAGGATCGCCTGCGCCGCAATTTTCCCGCCATGATGAAAGCCCTTCAGGAAATGCACGGCGGGTTGCCGGACATCCATCTGGCGGTGATGACTCCGGATCTCGGGACTTCTCCCTACAACATACCCGACTGTGAACGTGCAGGGGGGGATCAGGGGGCGTTTTTCAAGGGATTCAACAATTCCTGTGCGGATCCGTTCAACCAGAATTACCTGGTGGATGTACAACCCAGGGGGTGTTCCGTGGTTCGGGAGCCCGATGGCGAAAGGGAAGGGGAGTGCGTGTCCCATTCCTGCATCCAGGCCAACTGCGATCAGGAGGCCTTTCGGGATTCCGAAAAAGGGGCCACGGAACCCACTGGGCTGGTGCTGTCCCTGGATGAAAAGGGTTGCCCCCGCTGCCGGAATTACCGGGAGGAAGACATGGGGAAAGTCTTCTCCTGCATGGCGTCTTTGGGGACCAAAGGCTGCGGCATGGAACAGCCCCTGGAGGCGTTGTACAAGGCTTTGACCGGCAATCATCCCAGTACCCGGGGTTTTTTGCGAAAAGACGCCTTTCTGGCAATTTTCATCATCACCGACGAGGATGACTGTTCTGCCCACAACACCGAATTGTTCAACCCCATCGGCGACATCAACTCTCAAATGGGCACGTTGACATCCTTCAGGTGCATGGAGTTCGGCGTGAAGTGTGACCAGAATTGGCAGCGCATCATGCCTGCGGGTTCCTTTACATACACCCATTGCCGTTCCCGGGAAGCGGATGATCCGAAAAACATGCTGCATCCGATTTCCCGTTACACCACCCTGTTGTCCCGTCTGAAGAATTCCAGGAAACTGCTGGTGGGTGCCATCACCGGACCTTTTCAGGATTCCCTGGTTGTGGGACTGGATTCCAACCAGAATCCGACGGTGATGCCCTCTTGCGGGCAGCATCCGGAGGGTGCTTCTCCGGCCGTGCGCATTGCGGAGTTTGTCAAAGCCATCATGAACCGTCCCGCGGATCGGGTGTGGGCCCTTTCCAGCATATGCGATGGGGATTACAGTCATGCCCTGGCCGGGATGGGAAACCGCCTCCGTCACCTGATGGAAACCCGGTGCCTGAATACTCCCCTTCTGGGATGTCCGGATCCCGCGTTTGCCTTCGGGTATCCCCGGTTGACCCGCCTTCCGGATTTGCAGGCGGCCCGGTGCCAGCCGGAATGCACCGTGCAGGACATCCATCCCGACGGAACCTTTACGGAAATACTGCAATGTGCAAATGATTATCAGCAGGGGCATCCTTCCCTGCGGGATACGGACCTGCCGGTTCCCCAATGCTGGCAGGTGGTGTACGATCCCGATTGTGTGGACCCCTGCCCGGCGGGGACCCTGGATCAGGGATGTGATCCCGGAACCAATCCCTGGAACGGCCCGGCCCGGGGGGCCAACGTGGTCATCTCCCGCCGGGAGGATCCCGCCCCGGGTACGCGGTCCCGGGTGCTTTGCGCCACGTTTCCGCTGACGGAAAAATTGTGTTCCGACGGGATCGACAATGATTTTGACGGTCTGGTGGATCTGGCGGATCCCGATTGTCAAAAATGATTCTGGAGGTTTGAATGCAAATATTCATTTTTCGACTCCTTGCAATTTCGTTGTTGTGGACATTGGTGCACTGTTCCAATCCCATTGAATTCAAAAAAATTCCTGAACCATACAACCCTCCAACTCCCTGGGATTTCATCACACTCAAGCCTGTCACCCAGGACGTGGACCTGATCTTCCAGATCAACACCTCCCTGTCCATGGCGGACGAGCAGATCATCCTGCGGGGCAACTTCCCGAATCTGGTGCGGGTGCTCAAGGACATTTCCGGGGGTCTTCCCAACATCCACATGGGTACGATTTCCCCGGACCTGGGAACCTCTCCCTACAACATTCCCGGATGCGAACGACCCGGTGGTGACCAGGGCGCCTTCATGAAAGGTGTGAACAATTCCTGCGCCAACCCCGTCAACCAATACTATGTGGTGGACATTGAACCCAAAGGCTGCAACATTGAAAAATCCATTGTGCCCAACGTTTCCACTACATGCACCAATCATGATTGCTCCCAGGCGAACTGCAACGCCAGTGCGTTCGAGGATGCCGGTGGGCAGCCCACGGAACCCGAAGGCCTGATGTTCGTCATGGATGACAATGGCTGCCCCCGCTGCCGCAATTACCAGAACGAGGATCTGGAAGACGTGTTTTCCTGCATGGCCACCCTGGGTACTTCCGGGTGCGGTATGGAACAGCAACTGGAAGCCGTGTACCAAGCCATCACCGGCGGACATCAGAACAACCGCGGTTTTCTGCGGGCCAATGCCTATCTGGCCATTTTCCTCATTTCCGACGAAGATGACTGTTCCGTCCGCAACACCGAACTGTTCAACCCGTCCGGGGACATCAACTCCACCCTGGGGACCCTCACGTCCTTCCGGTGTACGGAGTTCGGCGTGAAATGCGACCAGGAATGGCAGCGCATCATGCCCAGCGGACAAATGACCTACACCAACTGCCGTCCCCGGGAGGCAAACGACCCGAGGAACATGCTGCATCCCATTTCCCGGTACACCAGCATGCTTTCCCAGTTGAAGGATTCCAGCATGTTGCTGGTGGGCGCCATCACGGGTCCTTATCAGGATGCCTTGCAGGTGGGACAGGATACCAACGGCAATCCCCGACTCTTGCCCTCCTGCGGTGAGCATCCGGATGGAGCGGATCCGGCAGTACGCATCCATGCCTTCGTCAGATCCCTGATGAAACGCACTGAAGATCTGACCTGGGCCCTGTCCAGCATCTGTGCAGACGACTTCAGCCCCGCCCTCGTGGGCCTGGGCAACCGCATCCGGGGCATGATGGAACTTCAGTGCCTGACCCAACCGTTGCGTGGCTGTCCCGACCCGGCGTTTGCCAACGGATTTCCCAAACTCACGAATCTTCCCGATGTGGAAGCCGCCCGTTGTGAACCCCTCTGTGCCGTCCAGGACATTGACCGCGACACAGTCGTGGAGATTCCCGTGTGCAGTCCGGACTATCTGGGGGGACATCCCCCCTTGCGTGATCAGAACCTGCCGGTTCCCCGCTGTTATCATGTCCGGTTCAATCCGGGTTGTGCCGTTGAGTGTCCGGCGGGCTCCCATCAAATGGGTTGTCATCCGGAAACCAATCCCTGGTATGGCCCTTCCCGGGGTGCCGAGATTGTGGTTTCCCGTCGTGAAGATCCACCTTCGGGAAGCAGCCTCAAAATCGCCTGTGTCGGTCTTCCCCTGACGGAAAATCGCTGTTATGACGGGATCGACAACGACATGGATGGTCTTGTGGACATGGAGGATCCCGATTGTCGGTAATTTTTGCGAATCAATATTGTATTTTCCGAGGGTTTTTCGTGCGGAGGTTCATCATGAAGACAACGAACAGAATGGTGTTGCGGGTTTTCACTTTTGTCTTGATTCTTGCGTCGGTTGCCTTCTCATGGGCTTGCATTGAGCGTCCCATGAAAGTGGCCGAACCCACCCCCTGCGTGATCTCCGAATTCCCCATCCTGCTTGGTTCCATCCGGGACGTGGACCTGATCTTCCAGATCGACACCTCCCTGTCCATGGCGGACGAGCAGTTGATCCTGCGGGACAACTTCCCGAACCTGGTGCGGGTGCTCAAGGACATTTCCGGGGGTCTTCCCAACATCCACATGGGAACGATCACCCCGGATCTGGGAACCTCCCCGTACAACATTCCAGGGTGTGAACGGCCGGGTGGTGACCAGGGTGCTTTCATGAAGGGCTTGAACAACTCCTGCGTCAACCCCGTCAACCAGACCTATGTGGTGGACATTGAACCCAAAGGCTGCAACATTGAAAAGACCATTGTCCCCAATGTTTCCACCACCTGCACCGCCCATGATTGTACCCAGGCGAACTGCAACGCCAGTGCGTTCGAGGATGTCGGTGGACAGCCCACGGAACCCGAAGGCCTGATGTTTGCCATTGATGACAATGGCTGCCCCCGTTGCCGCAATTACCAGAACGAGGATCTGGAAGACGTGTTTTCCTGCATGGCCACCCTGGGTACTTCCGGGTGCGGTATGGAACAGCAACTCGAAGCCATGTATCAAGCCATCACGGGTGGCCATCAGAACAACCGCGGTTTCTTGCGGTCCAATGCCTATCTGGCCATTTTCCTGATTTCCGACGAAGATGACTGCTCCACCCGCAACACCGAACTGTTCAACCCGTCCGGTGACATCAACTCCTCATGGGGTTCCCTCACGTCCTTCCGGTGTACAGAGTTCGGCGTGAAGTGTGATCAGGAATGGCAGCGCACCATGCCCGACGGACCGGTGACCTATACCAACTGCCTTCCCCGGGAGGCGAACGATCCGAAGAACATGCTGCATCCCATTTCCCGGTACACCAGCATGCTTTCCCAGTTGAAAGATTCCAGCATGTTGCTGGTGGGCGCCATCACCGGTCCATACACCGATCAACTTACTGTGGGTCTGGATAAAAATAATAACCCCATGCTGATGGCTTCCTGCGGTGAGCATCCGGACGGAGCGGATCCGGCCGTACGCATCTTGGCCTTCGTAAAAAGCCTGATCCAGAAGCCCGAAGACATGCAGTGGGCATTTACCAGCATTTGTGCCGATGACTACAGTCCGGCCCTCGTGGGTCTGGGCAACCGTATCCGCTCTTTGGTGGAGGTAAAGTGCATCACCACACCGCTGAACGGCTGTCCCGACCCGGCATTTGCCAATGGATTTCCCAAACTCACAAGTCTTCCCGATTCGGAAGCCGCCCGCTGCGAACCCCTCTGCTCTGTCCAGGACGTTGACAGGAACGGAGTGATCACGGAAATTCCGCAGTGCAACCCCACCTATATGGGTGGACATCCCGCCCTGCGTGACAAGAACCTGCCGGTTCCCCGCTGTTTTCATGTCATGTTCAATCCCGACTGTGCCGTTCCCTGTCCGGAAGGCTCTGAGGCCCTGGGTTGCCACGTCACCCAAAATCCCTGGCATGCTCCTTCCCGCGGTGCGGAAATCATCATTTCCCGCCGGGACGATCCGCCTCCGGGAACCAGTGCAAAGATTTCCTGCGCCGGTCTTCCGCTGACGGAAAAGCTCTGTTCTGACGGGATTGACAATGACATGGATGGTCTTGTGGACATGGCGGATCCCGACTGCCAGTAAGGGTGTGGACCATGTGTTTAACAATTTCTGGGAATAACGTGTGTTTCAAATCTGGTGAAACTTGTTTTTCCGCGAAAAAGTTTCTTGTTTGCAACATGGTTTGCGGGTATAAATACAGTGCCTGAGGGTTCTTCGTACGGAGGTTCATCATGAAGACACCAAAGAGAATGGTTTTGCGTATTTCCTCTTTTGCCTTGATTACCGCGGCAGTTGCCTTCTCATGGGCCTGTATCGAGCGTCCCATGAAAGTGGCCGATCCCGCCCCCAACGTGATCTCCGACTTCTCCGCCCTGCAGAGTTCCACCCGGGACGTGGACCTGATCTTCCAGATCGACACCTCCCTGTCCATGGCGGACGAGCAGATCATCCTGCGGGGCAACTTCCCGAATCTGGTGCGGGTGCTCAAGGACATTTCCGGGGGTCTTCCCAACATCCACATGGGTACGATTTCCCCGGA
>CAZTZR010000154.1:0-6123 GCA_964618145.1 uncultured Kofleriaceae bacterium | reverse complement strand
TGTAGGACGAACCGTCTATGTTCATGAGCATCGACCCGGAAGTGTCTATCATCAGATAAATGGCGGGGTCCGGTTCCGACCCCGACGCCTCTTTTGTGCCAGCAAGAACGAAGATAAGGGATAGGATGAAGGATACGGGATAAATGAATGCGGGACGATTCTGGGGAGAGTGCATGCGGACCTCCAACGGGAACAAAACGGTGTTCTTTCAGCGGGTGTGACTTGGATGCGATTCCAATTCAGGTGCCGATTGAAACATTATAGGCGAATTGCCTTGATTTACAAGGGAAAGATGGAAAATTTGACAAAAAGTCCGAAAGGTGGGTTGGGGGTGTTTCCCGATTATTCCGGAATCAGGGCGAGGTGTTTGAAGAAGAGGGCAGTGCAGGTGGTCAGCCAGGCAGCGGCGAGGTTCTCTGTCTCGGGTGTGAGTTCGAGGAAACAGGAGGCTTCGTTTTGATTGAACGGGGAAGGCAGACCGATGGCCCCCTGGGCCTTGAGCAGAATCCGGAATTGTGTCGGAATGTAATGTACACGACACTCCAGTCTGGCCTTGCTGAATCCCGGCAGCCTGCTGCGGGGGATGCATTCGAGGGAGAACTCCCTCCACTCCCCGAGTTTGGAGTCCCTGACCTCGGGTTCCGAGGCAGTCAGTTTGATGTGGTTCAGGGGAGTGTCAGCCAGAAGTTGCCGCCACACGCGTACCAGGGTTCGCGCCAGCAGATCCGTAGCGCGCGTTGATGTAGCCGTCTGCTGGATGTCTGCGTTTGCGAGGACTCCCAGCCGGTTGTCGAGTTGGGTCAGCACCAGTTGTGCATCGGTATTCGGGGCAGGTTTCAGTTCGTCAAACTTCCTGCCGCAGTAGGCGATGACATCGGCTTCCCCGGGTCTTCCCAGGTCCCGGGCCAGCCGCACAATGGCGTCATACAGGGCATGGGCGGAAGGTGGAATGTGGATGATGCCTTCCGTGACCTGGGGAATGCCAATGGTTTTTTTCCTGCCAGCCAGACTTAAAATGGGGCCGTCTGCCGGGTCGATTTGTCCGAGTGCCGCATCATAGGCTGCCGAAACCGGACGGTTCTTTTTCTTCTTGCCAGGTTTGTGCAAACGGGGTGCCAGTGCAGCCGGATCCAGCGGTGTGGCCAAAGGGTTTTTCGTGCGGGCCGTCCTTTGGCTGTCCAGTTCCGGATCGTTCGGGGTTTCCTCGTCCAGGTCAAGGGAAGCCTCGTCTTCGACCATTTCCGGGTCGATGGATATCACCTCTTCGGGGTGAATCTCCAGAGGACGGATGTTTTCAAGCCTTTCCGCGAGATTCTTCAGTTCGTCGACAATGGAAACGAAATACTCTTTCGGGGAAAGCGAGGCTGACCCATCGA
Organism: uncultured Kofleriaceae bacterium; assembly: GCA_964618145.1. Classification (GTDB taxonomy): domain Bacteria; phylum Myxococcota_A; class Polyangia; order HGW-17; family HGW-17; genus HGW-17. Next base: position 4,747 of record CAZTZR010000154.1, on the reverse strand, counting down.
TGCTGGTGGACAGGGATTGAAGCAAATCCCAGAGGGCGACCGTGGAAGAAAGGATTCCGGACCGGACGGATGTGTTGAGGTTCTGGGTCAGCCAGCGGGGGGTTGAAGTGGAAAAGTGAAGGTGGAACTCCTGCTCGAACCGGTTCCACTCCTCGGTCAGGAAAAACTCCAGGAAATCGTCCCGGCCAATGGTTCCCCCGAGCCTTGCATTCCATTTCCTGCAGAATTGACGAACATCAGACGACCACTGTTCAAAACTGGACATGAATCACGCTGCCCCTTTTCCGGAACGGGTGCGGCGGAGCAGGAATACTCCCGCCGGCACAAGTATGACTGCACAAAGCAAGGTAGCAGAAATTCCGATGGTTGCCAAGCGTCCAATGGAAGACAGTCCCCCGTGACCAACCCACATCATTCCTGCAAATCCCACCATGGTGGTCAGCGCCGCCATGCCCACCGCCAGTCCGGTACGGAAGAAGGCCGGACGGGGATCATCCGGGTTTTCCCGGGCGGCGTGAAAAAGGTGGACCGAAGCGTCAATGCCTGTTCCGATGATGGTGGAAATCACCACCATGTTGTAAAGCCCCAGACGTTGCCCGAGAAGGGGCATGAGTCCGGCAATCCAGAGAAGCGCGGCCAGAAGGGGCAATGTGACGACCAATGCGGAAAGCGGACTGCGAAAATCAAGCAGCAGCAACAGGAACACCAACAGGAGCGCCGCCGGAATGATGAAATACCCTTCCTTGCGGACCATGTCCAGTATCTCGACCAGAATGAAGGAACTGGAAGCCGCTTGTGCACGGGAACCGGGCTGCCCTCCCATGGGTTCCAGATCGACCTGTGCAATGGCCATTTTCAACTGGGCTGCTTCGTGGGCATTCCAGGTTTCCCGGGCGGGATAGATGTACAGGAAACGACCCACCTCGCCGTTTGCTTCGGTAAAACGGAGACGCAGCCAGTCTGGCAGATTGTCCATGGTCAAGGGGGTTTGCGGGACATATTCCAGATAACGTTCAATACGCTTTTCCAGGGATTCGTCAGCCCATCCCCGGGCGTCTTCCAGTTGTTTGCGGATCTGTGCCAGAAGAACCAGTTTTTCCTCCTGGTTTTCCGGCAGGAAGGTATGGATGCTCATCATGTCCCGGATTTCCGGATGGGGCAGTGGACGGTTCAGAAGGTCACTGAAATGGTCGGTGAGGTGTTTGCAGTCTTTTGCGTTGTCGCAGAGCATCACTGTGGGGCTGGCCCGATCCCCCATGGCTTTTCCGTACTGAACGGTCGTGGAGGGATTGCCGCTCAACCTGCGCAGGTTCGTTTCGAATTCAAGCCGGGAAAGACCCCAGGGAAGGAATGCGACGGAAACCAGCAGGAACACAACGAGAACAGCAAGGCTTTTTACGGGAAATCCAGCGGTTGGCGTCTGCGGTTTGAAGGGCCACGTCCAGGGGACCCTCGCCTTCAGGGGCAGAATCTTCTCCTGTAGCAGGGCAAACACCGGAAAGAACAGGAAGAAAACCACCATGGTGACAAGCACACCCATTCCGGCGATGAGTCCGAACTCCCAGAAACCCCTGAAGCGGGAAATGAAAAGCAAAAAGAGCGCGCCGGAGGTGGTGGCTCCTGCAGTCACCAGCGCCCGTCCGCAACCCTGCATGGTGGCGACCAGTGCCTCCTGCAGTGCGGCACCGGATCTTTCGTGAAAATACCGGGAAGTCAGGTGGACACCGAAATCAATGCCCATTCCCAGAAGGATGCCCCCGATGAATGCCGTAATGATGTTCAGTTTTTCGAACCCCATGCCCCTGGTGAAGGCCAGGGTTAAAATGATTCCCAGCAGGAGGGGGAAAAATATCAGGGGCAAGGGTCGCAGGGATCGAAAGAAAACAATAATCAGGACGGCAATGAGCAGGAAACTGACAAGAAAGGAATTCCGGATGTCGGACAGGATGGAATCGTACTCCACGACCCGGTTGCGGTACCCGCCTCCGACCTCCACCCTTGGTTTGGGGTCGGGAAATCCGTCGAGAACCTCCGCGATGAGCGATTCCGTCCGGTACACGAGGCTTCGGGCGGTAGCCATATCGATGGACAGCATGTTCGGTCTCGCCATGACCGCCAGAATGGTACCATCCGGGGAAGCGAAGTATCCGGCAAGTTCTGCAGGTGCCGTGGATCCGGTGCGGCGGAACTCCCCCGGAATCCGCTCCTGCGGCCGGCCTTCTTGCAGGATGTCCTCGAGTTTTTTCTCTTCCGGATCCCTTCCTTCCGGCAGGACCAGAAGTCCCATGGATTGAAGCCGGGAGCGTCCCACAACGGTGCGGAGTTGTTCGTTGAGCATTGAAAGTCGGGAAAGGTCAAAATACAGCAGGGCGTTCCTTTTGAAAAAATCCAGATCCACCCGGGCAGAAACCTCGGCCAGATCCGGCATCCTTTCGCGCATCAGTTCCACCATGCGATCGGCAATGGCCTTGTTTTGAAGCGGGTCGGGACCCTCGATGCCCACGATCAGGAAATCCGTGCTTCCCACCCGTCCTGCGGCGTTTTTTGCAGTCACCACGGAAGGACTGTCCTGGGGAAGAAGCAGGTTCAGGTTGGTGGAAATGCCAAGCCTGCTGGCCCCGAAAAGTCCCAAGGCAAAAAGTGCCGGGAAAAGCACCATCAGTTTGGCGGGGTGTTTCAGCGCAAACAGGGTCCAGGATTTGAGGAGCCGTTCCAGCATCGGTAGAGCGTCACTCCCACTCGATGGTGCCGGGAGGTTTGGTGGAAAGATCCAGAAGTACGGCGCTCACGCGGTCCATGGCCAGCAGTTCGTCTGCCAACTCCCGGATGAATCCATACGGCAGGTCGGGAACCCGGGCAGTCATTCCCCTTTCGGAGGAAACGGGCCTGAGGACCACAGATTGTCCATCCGGACTGCCATCGCAGGAAAGGGGCAAAAGGACCACCGGGAACTGCCAGACGGCGTCCATCAGGTTCTTCTCCCTCAGATGCCGGGTGACACAGGCATCTGCCGCCTGCAAAAGCCTTACCCGGTCGGGAGTGCAGGTGCCAGGGACCGGTTTGGCTTCAAAAAATTCCGGACCGCAGTTCCATACTATCCTGTTGATTCCGCGAATGGTCTTGAACCATGTCGCAACCTGCCCGGAGGAAGGCATGGGACCATGGATGCACAGGGGAAGTTCGTAGGATCGCAGGTCAGCCTTGACCCCCACGGACCGGAGGGGCAGCAGGGTCCTTCGTGTGTCCGCAGGCCAGTCCGGGACGGAAATTTCCGCATCGACGGTGACCAGTTCCCCGGGAATGGAGCCGGTCGAGTTCAGAATGCGCACGGCCAGTCCCGGACCCGGAAACGGGTGCCGGTCGATCCATTCCATCGGCAGCCCGAGAACCAGTCCGAGGTCACGCACTTCCTTTTTGTACAGATCCGCGATGGGTTCAAGAACCCGGCCCTGCCGAATCATTTCTTCGACGAGGGGAACCCGGTTGTGGTGTGTCTTTATCACATGTGCCCTGCGTGTGCCACCACTCTCCACGGTGTCAGGATAGATGGTGCCCTGGGCCAGCAATGCATTTTCAAGGGAGAGACGGGCCATTTCCTCTCCACACACACTGATGAAGAGTTCTCCGATAATCCGGCGCTTTTCTTCCGGTGCGACCACGTTTTCCAGTGCACGGAAGAAGCGGGAGGAAGCATCCACAAAATGAAAATGATCCCCTGCACGGTCTTCGAAAAGTTCCCGGACCTCCGCACTCTCGTTCTGCCGCATGAAGCCGGTGTCCACATGAAGCATGTGAAGCCGTTCACGGCCCAGTGCCTGGAGCAGGAGTTCGGCAACCACCGAACTGTCAACGCCTCCGGAAACCAGCAAAAAGACGTCTTTGTCTCCCACGGTGTTGCGGATCCACTCCAATTTGGCCGGGAGGAAACGGGCTGCATCCCAGGTTTTTTCCGAACCGCAGATCCGGGCAAAATTTTCTAGCATCACATGGCCGAACTCGCTGTCATCCACTTCCGGGTGAAACTGGAATCCATAGCGCTTTCTTTTTTCATCCGCAATGGCGGCAAACCGGTGGATTGGACCATCTGCCGAAAAACTTACGCCCAGTTCGGAAAAACCCTCACCGACCGACGTGACCGTGTCCCCATGACTCATGAACACAGTGCTTTTTTCGGGAATTCCCTCGAATACCGGTGATTTCGAAAGGATTTCCAGGGTGGACGGGCCGTATTCCGGCATTCCGTGGATCACCGTTCCTCCGTAATGCTTGGCTATCTCCTGGTGCCCGAAACAGAATCCGAGAATGGGCAGGGGAAGGTCCAGGATGGCCTGGACGGCGGAACCGTCCTGATCATAGGCACTCAACGAGGGACTTCCCGAGAGCACCACGCCACAACTGCCCGCGATCTCCGCCAGGGGTGCTTCCGGATCGGCGATGACGGCATGATATCCCATGCCCCTGAACTTGGCGGCAATCAAATGGGCATACTGACCACCCAGATCAATGACGGTGATGGGCAAACCGGACATGAAGCCTCCTTTCGGCTCACGCGCATATATCAGATCTCGGGGGGGGGTGCAACAGGACGTTTGAAGGGGGGCAGGGCGATCGAGTTCTGTTTTTTCTGGACAAGGGCCCAAAAGTCTGATCCCGTTGTTTCTGCGGTGTCCCACCGATTTCCGGACGGTGCCAGCGTTCGGTTGCCGGTGGTTTCTTCGCAAGGCTCCGAAACGAGGTGGCCCTGCGG
>CAZTZR010000153.1:0-6427 GCA_964618145.1 uncultured Kofleriaceae bacterium | reverse complement strand
CTGCCTGGATGGAGAGTTTGAAGAACACTTCCACCGCAGGATGAAGGTTGACTCCGCAGTTGATGCCGGTAAAGGAAACCTGGTTGTTGAACAGGCTTGAAAAAGCGTTGGTCTGGATCTCGAACCGTGGATTGGGGTGGATTTCCAGTGCCGTGGCACAGGTGTTTCCCAGGGTGGCGCAGGCGGGGTTTGTGCCTTCCTGACATCGGGAAAACGGATTGATGGACGAACAGTCCGACTGCAATAGCCATGAAGTGCAGGTTTGTGCATCGGCGGTGCAGGCGAGGACTGCCAGTTTGTCCGGGGAGCAGCGTTTCTGGCCGGCCGTGCAGATCTGACAGGTGCAGATGGGCAGGCCGCTGGCCATTGTGCAGATTTCCCTGCCCGGGACGCACAGGGGAAGTTGAGGCAGCCAGGTGGTGCACCCATACCATCCGGTGTCACAGACCTGCATATGGGTGTTGTCGATGCTGCACCGTTGTTCTCCGGGCAGGCATTCATCCTCGCAGCTGCCCTGGCACAGGGGTTCGGGGGTTTCCGCACAACCGTCAGCCCCGCAGGTGGCAAGCGTGCGCCAGGTCAGGCAGATGTCCGTTTCCGAGGACATGATCCCCTGGCAGCCTTCCAGTCGTTCCCCGTCAGCCGAACAGGCGCGTTCCCCGGTTTCGCACTGATCCAGGCAGACATGGGAGCAGGCGGCGGAACCGGATTGTTCAACGCACCACTGCCGGGATTGTCCACAGTCTTCAGCGACGGACCAGTAGCCGCAGCCGTCATTGCGCAGGACGCATGCCTGTACCCGGTCGTCCAGACAGCGGGTGTGCTGGGGCATGCATTCACCACAAATGCCGATGCAACCGGAGATGTCCAGTTCGCAATCCAGGCTGCAGGCCAGACTCCCCTGTTGGTAACCCAGTTGTTCACAGGTGGTGACGAACAAAAGTCCGTCGCAGGGTTCCCCGGGATCCAGTTGGTCGTTTCCGCAGGTGTTCGGGTTGTCGTCCGCCTTGAGGCCGGATACGTCAAAGGTGCAGGCGAAGGGAAGGGAGAGCAGACACGCCAGCAGGAGAACCTGTTTCGAAAACTGGATGAAATGCCTTTGCGTGGGGAAGGAGGCAACTTTCATGAATGTATTTTGAAGGAAAACGTGGTTCTGTCAAGCGGTTTGCTGATTTGAACCGATAACTTGACTCAGCGCCTGAATGCCTTGACCGCGACATCCAGCCAGGTGATGACGGCCATGCCTGCGTTGATGACCGTCTGGAGAAGGAACATGCCCCCAAGGAGGCCGAACAGGGACAGAACCAGATGGATGAACAGGACGACATCCCGGCGGAAACCATAGGCCAGAAGGGTGAAAAACCCCTTCTCTTCGGAGGCGGCACCTTTTTCCCCCATGAAAAAATAGGGATACTGGGCGGTGTCGATGACAGGCATTTTGGCAAGCGTCAAATATACGGGGATGGTGGAGAGCGCGTAGGCGGCGGCCAGAGCCAGACCGGCGATGCCGGCGGCCGGCATTTGCTTGTACACCAGAATGCCCAGCCCCGTGGAAAACGCCACCGTGGCCAAGTCATCAGCAACGGTGTCCAGCCATTGTCCGGCCCGGGAACCCTGAAAGCGCAGGCGGGCCAGTTCGCCGTCCACGCAGTCCAGCACGAACGAGAACCAGTACAGGGCGGCTCCCCCCACGAGGGAGAAGGACAACAGGGCGGCCCCCGCCAATGCCGAGAGAAGGCTCAGCAGGGTCACATGGTTCGGGGTCAGCGGCGTATGAACCAGAACCCGGCTGATGACCCGGGAAACCGGTCGTCCCAGGAAATAGGCCACCACGCCGTCGTTCTCGATGGGCTTTCGCAATTTGTTCCACAGGTGGGAAGCGGCTGCGTCCAGATCACCTGGCGTGGATATTTCCCGTACGAGAGTCATGGCCGGCAAAGGGTCATACAGGGCACAGGCCTTAAGAAGCGTGTTTTGGGGCTCCGGGGCTTCTTCGGTGGGTTCGACCCGGATGGTCAGGGGCCGGGCGGACAGGATCCGTTCCAGGCGGTGCCAGTCGCCTGCGTGATGTACCTGCACGGAGTCGAATCCGGCCCGCTGGAGGGTCAATACCGTGCGCAAAAAGAGGGGCAGTCCGGCCAGTTTGCTCTCCGGTGGTACCGGCCAGTTTCGTGCGTCCAGAAAGGCCTTGCGGCTCATGATTTTGGCCCGCCGAACAGGCGCTGAGCATCGTGCAGGTCTTCAATGGTGTCGATCTCGAACCACTTTACCCCGGGGGGAACCTCGGTGGCGGTGACGTGAACTCCCGCCCGGGCCATGCGGCCGTAGGCTTCCTCGTAATAAGCCTGATCCAGCCCGTCCCGAAGCATGCCGTGCAGGGACTCGAAGAGGGCACGGGAGCCTTGGGCGGTGCAGAATTCCATGCCGATGCTCTCCCCCCACGCCTGTTCCGGCGGGATTTCCTTGGAGAGATCCAGAATCCTGCCCTGGTCATCCACCCGCACCTTCATTTCCTCTTCCCCGCAGGGATGCACATCCACCATGAGTCGCAGGTCTCCGGGGGCATCCAGCAGTTTCTGCAGCAACAGGGGCTCGAAAACCAGATCCGCGTCGAGTTTCACGAAATCATGCCCCAGCACGGCTTCTTCCGCCGTCAGCAGGCTCACCCCGTTTCCGGCGGTGTCAAACCGGGTGTTGAACAGGAAACGGACATTCTCCGGCCGACCGGAGAAAAATCCCTCGATCTGGTCTGCCCGGAACCCCGTGACCACCACGATTTCCGAAAAGGAAAACCCCGACAGCGCATCCAGGATGTGCCCCAGGATGGGCTTGTTGTTCATGGGGACCAGGGACTTGGGCAGTTGGTCCGTGTATGGTCGCAGGCGGGAGCCGACTCCGGCGGCCAGAATGACAGCTTTCATGATCCACAGTCCTTCCTCCACCGGCCTTCATGCCGGCGGCCAGCCGGAAAATACCCAAACTCCCATGCCTTGTCCATGTGGATGTTTTTCTGGACAGGAACCTGCAGGCTGGCAGGGCTCAGTTCATCACGGAAAGGGTGAGGGTGTAGGCGTTGGACGCCCGGTGGAAGCCTTCCACGGTCAGATAATAGGTCTGGCCGGCTTCCAGGGCGTGGGTGAACTCCTCGTTGTCGTTGTTGGTGTATCCGTACGCCAGGGAATTGAGGATGTTGGAGGAACGGTACAGGTACATGTCCAGATCACCGTCCGCATGGGAAAATGCGAGGAAGAACCGGATGGTGACGGACGTCGACGGGGTGAACACAAACCAGTCCGTGTACGTGGGGCCGCAGATGCGCCCGTCAATGGGTTCCAGGCTGGAAAGGCCGATTTCCCAGGCGGTGGAAACCTGCACGTTGTTACGTCCGTCGTCCTGGCAACCGCAGGCCACGTCGCCGGCGCAATCGGAGTCGTCGCAGTTGAAGGCTCCGTCGTTGTCATCATCTTCGGGAGTATGGCAGATTTCGCGGGCCACACACAGGTTGGTGGAGGTGTTGCACCAGCGGGTGTCCCGGCACTGCCAGTCCCGGCGGCAGCGGGGATTGCAGACCGCCTGGGAAGAATTTCCGAACAGGGAGCACTGGTAACCAAACCGGCAGTCGGTGGCGGCTTCGCAGGTTTTCATGCAATGGGAAGTCATGCCGGAAGTAACGCAGGTGGACCCGGTGGGGCACATGGGCAGGGTGCAGGGCGTGACGCACAGTCCGCCGGGGTAGCCGGCATGCATTTCCGAAAGGCACACGGCTCCGGCCCCGGCTTCGGTACAGTCTGCCGCAGTGCGGCAGGCGGCACCGATCTCCCCGGTATAGTCCAGGCAACTGCGTTCCGTGGCGCAGTCGGGGTCGTCGCAGTCCACCAGGCCGTCATCGTTGTCATCAATCCCGTTGTCGCACAGTTCCGGGGGAATGACGGCACAGGCCGGGTCATCATCACAATCGGGGTCGTCGCAGTCCACGAGATCGTCGCCGTCGTCATCCATGCCGTTGTCGCAGATTTCCACAGGATTCGTGGTGCAGTATGGATGTTCCTCGCAGTCGGGGTCGTCGCAGTCCACCAGCCCGTCGCCGTCGTCATCCATGCCGTTGTCGCAGATTTCCACAGGATTCGTGGTGCAGTATGGATGTTCCTCGCAGTCGGGGTCGTCGCAGTCCACGAGTCCGTCGCCATCATCATCCATGCCGTTGTCGCAGATTTCCTCAGCGGGATTCCCGGTGCAATGGGGATGGTTCCAGCAGTCCTGATCGTCACAGTCCACATAGCCATCCCGGTCGTCATCAATGCCATTGTCACAGATTTCCGGATAGCGGGACAGGGTGCCGGAACCTCCACAGGCGGTCAGCAGGAAAGTTGAAAGGGTCAGTATTGCGGTCCGGGAAATGAAATGGAAAGAGCCGGCCATGATTTGCCTTTCGACACCGCAGACGGTGTGTTCGGGTGAAGTTCCGGTAATACTATAGACGAACCTGGACGGATTGCATCCGGAAAAACCGCGAAATCAGAATCAAGGACATGGGGAATGGGGAGTGGGGAGTGGGGAGTGGGGAGTGGGGAGTGGGGAGTGGGGAGTGGGGAGTGGGGGCCACTACGTACATGGGGATCCTTCATCAAGGATTACTCATGTTCGACGGAGGCGAGGCCATCCAGCAGTTTGATGAAATTCCGTTTCGGTTTGAACTGCAAGCGCAATTCGGCCAGATAGTCCATGAATTGCACCTGTTGTTGCTGTGCTTTCATCAGGTCGCCCGCCTTGCGAATCAGCCTGATTGCAGTTTCATAAGCGGTGTTGTTTGTTTGCCCGATGATGGGCGGCACCACCCGTCGGTAGAGACTGACAGCATCATCAGGGCGCTTTGATTCGAGTTTTCCGGCCAGGGCAATCAGTAGGCTTTGGTCGCAGGAACTCTCCTGGGCTGCCGTCCACGCAGCCTCAAGATCATCCTCCCACAACGCAATTTCCACTCGCAGCGAACAGGCGGTAGTGGACAGGTTCCGTTTCCATCGGCTTGTAGATTCGGTGGCGATGACTGTATCGACCAAGTTCAAAGCACGTTCCCGCTGGACCGGCCAAACGCCGATTTTGGCGGCAACCGTATGCAACTTGATGTAGTGTTCAAGACATGGGCGTTCCTCAAACTGAATCCAGGTGAGTTGCAGTGCGTCGTCGTTGCGCTCGCACTTGAGATAAGCCGCAGCTGAAAAATCGCGCAGGTGGTTGTCGGCACGTTCGGAAAACGCCTTCAGGCCGCGTTCCGCCCAGTTCAGTGCTTCATCATGACGATTCGCTTCAGACAGGATTTCGGCGATGCCGAGATAATGGTAACTGGACGACAGATCCTTGGCCTTGATCGCCACCAATTCTTCGATATTGCCATCCGTTTTGGCAAGTTGTTCCATGATACGGGTGATGCGGTATCGATTGCTGTCGTATTCCTCCACGCTGTCACGGGGCTGGATCTTGTGCCATGCAGTCTCAGCCAGTTCCCGATAGCGGCGCAGCCCTTCCTTGCCAAGAACATCGCAATAGGTCATCGCAGTTAGGTTGCTGGTGTTGAACGGCAGAGTTGTTTCAAGCAGGAACAGTCGCTCGGCAAGTCCGGCGGGTTCCGGGCGTGACATGATGCATGCCTTCAGATGCAAATCTGCAAGACGCCATACGGCACCGTTGACGTCCCCATTGGAATCATGGATATACTCCAGAGTATCCTCTATGCGTTTAATGGCATATTCCGCCAGTTCCACCAGATTCGCTGCCGTATCGGGCTTCAGCAGTTCTGCAAGGGACTCCACCACCTGATCAATTGTGTTGGCGATGGTTTTCGTCTCACGCCAATCCATGTAGCCACGAATGCAGGTGACTTTGTCGATTGCCCGCGTGAATGCATCGACCATATTCCCGCTGCCCCTGGAAAGTTCGGCTTTGAGCAATAGCGATTGGTAGAGCCGATCATCGTACAGTGCAGCGTCCAGCAACAGATCTATCAGGGTATCCCGTACCTGCATGGTCAGGTAATCCTTGATGTCGCACCATGGGTCGTTTTGCATGGTCTTACCTCCTCCGGAATAGACATTTCACGATGGTTGGCGGCATGTCAAGCGGAGTTGTCCGGGTGTTGTTGATACATTTCACTTTACACATCGGGGATTCCGATGCACATTTTTCTGGGGATTTGGCCGATGGGCGGTTTTCCTGCTCCACCAACCCCAAGTAGAGGAGGTGAGTAATGGCAAGAATTGAAGGTTTCCGAATCAGGAACTTCATGGCGCTAAAAGACGTCACATTGGGTCGCCTCTGGAATCAGCAAGGGGCCGAACCGCTCACCCCGTTGACCGCAGTTATCGGCAAGAATGGTGTTTGGTCTGGTCCTGTGAAAGTTGACACCTGACTTATGGGGAGTAAAGTCCCTGAG
>CAZTZR010000152.1:0-6456 GCA_964618145.1 uncultured Kofleriaceae bacterium | reverse complement strand
GTTGGATACGCCCTGTTTTTTGGCGACCTCCCGGCTTTTGGTGACCAGTTCCTCCCGCAGTTCGATTCCCACTCCCCTGGCTTTGAAATCCTTTGCCGCCATGATGGGGATTCGGCCGTCTCCCGAACCCAGGTCATAGACCACGTCATTTTTCCCGGTGCCGACCATTTTCAGCATTTCCCTGACCACGACCTCGTGGGAAGCCCCGAAGGGGTCTATATCGCTTCCCTCTCCGAGCGTTTGGTCGAATTCCCGTTTCACCGGTTCTGTCTTTTTTCCATCGGAAAGATGATCGTCAGAGCCTGAAGTGTCCGGACCCGGTGCGGTTTGGGGGACCTTTTCTTCGGTTTCTACAGAAGGAGTCGTTGCCGGGCCCTTTTCCGGAGCCTCGATGCTTGCTGCTTCCTTTGAACCTTCGGCAGCGCGGGCGCTGTCCGGCGTTTTGGTTCGGCAGGAAAAAGTGATGACTGAAAGAAAGGAGGCAAGAAGCAAAAACCGAGTGTGTTTCATCGCAACCTTTCCGGGCAGCCTGAAGGCATGCGGCATTTCCGTTTATCGGGGGGCTCCCTCCTGACGGTCCCGGGGTTCCTGTTCTTCCAGTCGCAACAGGGCCCTTTTCACGCCGTCCGAAGGTCGCGCCCGTTTGAGGATGTTGATGGCCGTCCTTCTGGCCCGTTCAGCCTCTTCGGGATTCCGGAACACGTCCCGAAGCAGGACAGCCTTCATCCTGTGGGTATCATGATAAAGTGGGTCCGTGTCAATGGATTTTTCGATGGCCTGCAGGGCCAGGATGTAGTGTTTGCGGGCGGCCTTGGGCTGATTCTGCTGCACCAGGGCGGACCCCATGGCCCAATGGGCCGCGCCCAGCCTGGCCCATGCGCTTTCCGGATTGGTGTTGTCCCGTGTTCCATCCCGGGAAAGATCCAGCAAAAGTTGCAGGAGGTGCAGGTGCTGGTCCGGAGGGGATAGGAAGTTTCATCCACGTTTTAGCCTCCGGAGGGTACTATCCCCGAGGGTCAGACGGATGTCAAAGAACAGGAAAAATCCGGTGCGGCCAAAAAGTTTCTCTTCTGCGTGAGTGGAGCCGGTCCCCTGCACACACATGTCCAGCACGGATTCGAGGAGAAGGCGCAGGTTCCCCTGATCGAAGGGTACGGATTGACCGAGGCAGGTCCTGTGGTATCCGCCAACCTGCTCTATGGAACCGATGAAGAGCGTCGCGGTGGCACCATCGGCTATCCCTTGCCGGGTACGGACTGGAAGATTGTGGACCGCAATGATCCCCACCGGGATCTGGGCATCGGAGAGGGACCCGAGGACAAGGATCACATCGGGGAACTGGCCGTGTGCGGACCCCAGGTGATGCTTGGATATCTGGACAATCCCGCCGAAACCGAGGCGCATTTTCTCGAAGTGGACAAGAAGCGCTGGCTGCTGACCGGCGACATCGGCTACATGAATCAGGACGGCATTGTCACGATCATGGACCGCAAGAAGGAACTGATCAAGGTCAAGGGTTTTTCCGTGTTTCCGAAGGATGTGGAAAACCTCCTGGGACGTCATGAATCCGTATCCGAAGTGGCGGTGGCGGGACTGCCTGACACCCAGAACACGGAACTCATCAAGGCCTGGATTGTCCTCAAGCCGGAGTTTGTGGGCCGGATCACCGAAAAAGAAATTCTGGCCTGGTGCAAGGAAAACATGACCCACTACAAGGTGCCCCGACATGTGGAATTCCGGGAAAGCATTCCCAAAAATCTCGTGGGCAAGGTGCTTCGCCGGGAACTTCGGGAGCACGATCCCCTGTGGCACGCGTGAAACGGGATTTTTCCAAAGTCAACAACCCTGAAAACCTGCTGGTGCTCCATGGCCACGTGATGGATCCGGCTTCGGGCATCGACGAGCCGGGCGGAACCGTCTGGATCGAAAACGGCCGCATCCGGGAGATCCTTTCCGCCGGGGCTTTGCTGCCATCCGGAGTTCCTGCGCTGGATGCTTCAGGGTGCATGGTGTTTCCGGGTCTGGTGGATCTGCATGTCCACCTGCGGGATCCCGGCCGCACGAATTCCGAGGATCGGATCAGCGGCTCCAGGGCGGCATTGGCGGGTGGTTTCACCACCATCTGTGCCATGCCCAACACCGATCCGCCGCCGGACACACCTGAACGCATCCGCGCCTTTCTGGGCAGTTGTGTAGACGCGTATTGCAGGGTTCTGTGCGTGGGTGCGGCCACTTTGGAACGTTCCGGAGAATCGGCGGTGGATGTGGCTGCCTGTCACCAGGCGGGGGCAATCGCGTTTTCCGATGACGGGGATGCCATCGCCCGTCCTGCGATCCTGCGTCGATTGTTGCAGGAGACAGCCCGCTGTGGTTCCCTGGTGACAGATCACGGAGAAGTACTCTCGTTGAGTGAAAAGGCACCCATGGCGGCCGGGGAAGTCCAGAAAAGAATGAATGTTTCCGGTCAGCCCTGGACGGCGGAAACCCTTCAACTGGCCCAGGGAATCCTGCTGGCGGGGGAAACCGGAGGACGGTACCATGCCCAGCATGTATCTTCCGGTGTTACCGTGGCGTGGATTCGTCACGCCCAGGCCATGGGTTTTCCCGTGACCGCCGAGGTGACGGTGCATCATCTGGCTCTCACCGATGAGGACGTGGCCACCCGGGGGGCTTTGGCAAAATGTGCACCACCTTTGCGATCCGCCAAAGACAGGCAGGTTCTGCTGGATGCGGTCCGGGACGGAACCATCACGGCCATTGTCACGGACCATGCCCCCCATCCGGCGCAGGAAAAGGATCGGGGTCTGGAGGCTGCTCCCTTTGGAGTCATCGGGCTGGAAACGGCGCTTTCCGTGCTGCACACGCTTGTACTGTCAAAAGAAATCTCCCTGTCGGAATTGTTGCCTGCACTGACCTCCCGGCCGGCGGATTGTTTCGGCATCACCGGTGCCGGTCGCCTGATCCCGGGTTCCTTCGGGGATGTGGTGGTGTTTGATCCCGCTGCGTCGTGGGAGGTGACCGGGGATTTCGTTTCCCGCAGTTCCAATTCCCCGTTTCTGGGCATGACCCTGCAAGGCCGGGTCCGGGCCACCGTCCTTGGGGGTCATGTCGCGTATCTGTTGCAGGATGATGCCTGAATCCACCCCCCGTCTGAGGCTGGTCGAACAGGGTTTTTCCGACCTGGAAAAATTCGGTGGTTCACTTGCACCGGCCCGCCTGAAAGAGGTGTTTTTCACCCGCACCGGCACCCCCTCCCTGGAAGATCCGTCCTTTGAATCCCGGATGCACATGTTTGAAGACTGGGTGCTGCTGGATGTGCGGCTTGCCTCGGGGCTGTGCCTGCTCGAAGACATGATCCACCGGAACCGGTTTGACCCTCCCGTTCTGGATCTGGCCCGGGCGCTTTGTGCCTCGCAACCGGGATTGTTCGTGCTGATGGCTCCCTGGAAGAAGCAGGCCTGGTTCCGGGATCTGCTTTGGGGCGCGGATTTTGTCCTTCATGATGCGGAGCCTGTGGCCGGACTGGAACCCGGGCAGATCCTCCAGGGCCGGCTCCATGCGGACAGCCGACTGTGCATCTCACCGGGCATGGTGGTGCACGCGAAGGAAGCCACGGAGGCGGTGGCAACACTGGTTCGATTCGCCGGGGACAGGCCGTCCATGGATATTCTCCACCTGCTGGCGAAACTGGCCTGGCGGGCGGATCACTATCCCCGACATGCTCCGCGGCATTTCTATGATCCCGAAAACCCCCTGGTCCGGGACATCTTTCACGCTGCCAGGCATTAATATTAACAATATCGTCCATCTGGCCACCCACTCCACGCCGGATGCCGTAGTCGCATACCATGGCGCCCTGCAATTCCACGGCAAGGCGCACTCTCTTTCCCGGCGCGAGCCGTTTCTCACTGCGACCACTCCATCCTGCGACCTCCCGGCGGCGCGAGCCCGAAAAGACCACCTTCACCGCCCCCAAAAGTTCATCCAATTAATCTGAATCGATTATCTAAATAATCAGGGAAAACCTTGTCGAATATTGTGGGATTCAACACCGTCATCGCCTGGAAAGCGAGGATCGCAAGTCTGTCCTGGTGGACATTCATTATTGCCGACAATTAAATTTCCCAAGCCATTTCCTGGACGATTTTCGAGTTGACTAAAAATGTGAACATTGCAATCCTCGAAAAAGATCTGGTTTTCGTAACCTGATACAACACATTTACGGCCGCTATCATATATTGTATCCCCATTTGACTTATAAGAGCGAGATCTATTGATTATGTCTGCTTGTTTTTGAACATCGGCAATTAGGGGTTGATTTGTGGAGTCGCGTTTCATTACATGGAGTGCGTCTTCCAAGTCTTCCAGCCTGTCCTCCAGAAAATCCAGGCGAGCCAGGCAGGTGGCGCAATCCGCAGTGGACGGACCATGGAGAGAATTGACCTGTTCCGACGGATATTGCTGATTTCCATGTCCAGAAACCAGAACAAGACCAAGGATAAAAGGAATGAACTGTTTCATAGTGAACCCCCACTACATCTTCCATAACCAGGCGGGGTAGCTGGAGACCTACTACAATTTTCGCCCTCCGCACAACCACGGTTCTCATTGGCGTTACATAATTTGTCGCACCAACCTCCATCTACCATGCAATAGTGTCCTGGTACACAATCGTTTGGGTAGATACAAAATGTTCCTCTAGTTTTTCGCCCAGCAGGCAAACATTTTACGCGATCAAAATCCATGCTGATCAGATAACAGCCCTGCCCATCAGGGCAACCGGTGCCATCCACAGGATCACACTCATCCACGTCGGCACAAATATTGACCGGGTGTTCTGGTTCCCACCTTATTGGATAGTAATTAGAACCCTGGAAAGAACAAGTCATGTCATCCGGGCACAGGTTTCCCCAGTGCTCGTCTTCGGAGCACACCACCAGACAAAGGGGTTCAATCCCGTAGTAGTACTGCAGGCATGCTGACCCCTTGGGGCATTCGCCATTGGGCCCACAAGGTCCGTTGTATTCCCCTGCAGAAAACTGGGATGCCGGCTGACAAGCAGCCTCATGTCCAGTTTCCCAATGGTAACCACCGGTAAAAGCACAAACCGAACCCTCCGGGCAAACCTCCGGAGCCCGCCAATAGACCCAGGATGCAGAACACTCCGCAGGAAGACAGTGGGGTTCCCCAAAGCAATCCGGATCCTCGCAATCCACCAGGCCATCTCCATCATCATCTACACCGTTGTCACAAATTTCTGTCTGGGCGTTGTTGTTGTTCTTTTTCTTGTTTGTGTCGTCACAGGAAACCATCAGAAATACACAAAGGACCAAATACACTTTTTTCATGAAAACCCTCCCGGAAAAGAGGACATGAATGTATCCCGTTCACCGTGAATCGTCAAGCACCATCTGGATTACTCTCCGCAGGTTCTAGAGATCACACCGGTCAATCACAGCATTTTTCGCAGGGTATCACCGAATTACGTGATCACGTTTGATCAACCCATGGATATGCAGGGCTGTACTCAGAGTCTGCAGATATCCGTAATGACCCATACGCCTGTTACTACTGTTTATGATTTGCCCGGAGAAATCACATGGTCTGCGGATCAGACGATATTGACTTTCCATCCACTGTCGTCGCCGGTGGAAGGCAGCAACATCACCCTGTCCATGGAGATCACCAATTGCCGTTCTCTGGCAGCACCCAACTACCGTTTGAGAGAGTCGGCGCTCCGGTACTACGTCATGGATGAACTGCATTGCATGCGTTTGATTAGCATGGCGCCGGAACAGGACGGGTGCGTGATTTCCGGATATCCCGAAGTCTATTCCGATACGGAGTATCTTTATGCGGGCACCATGGCCAATGGCGATGAAATTCGCACGTTGATCCACATGAATCTGGATGTTCTACACTATTATGCGGGGTTCGATATTCCATCGGAAGAAATCGAATTCGCCTCTGTGCAACTGTTGAATGCCGATCCCTGGGGATCGCCGCCTTCAGACATCATTCTGGAATTTTTGCCATTTTCTTCCCAATTATCCATTGATCATTTCGACATGCCCCCATTTTCCGGTTCGTTTTCCTCCGATCCACTGGGGATTTTTACATTATATCCTCCCTATGAACAGACGGGCTTCGTGGTTACCGAGGCGATTAGAACCGCTGTGGACAATTCCGAAATGGGTGTGATTCTGCGAATTCGCGCACGGGATCTGGTCATAGACGGCGTGCAGAATCGGGTGGCCTATTGGGCCATGGGGGGACCTCCATATAACGAATATTGGCCTAATTTGTATATTTGCTATTGGAAATCGTGGAATGAGTCATACTTTTAATATGTATTTTGTCACTGAAATGGGGGGAAGAAATTGTGAGACATGAAAAAATTACCGGGGATAGGAAGTTTCATCCACGTTTTAGCCTCCGGAGGGTACTATCCCCGAG
>CAZTZR010000151.1:0-6706 GCA_964618145.1 uncultured Kofleriaceae bacterium | reverse complement strand
ACAATCACTATTAACTGAAGTAGTTTCTTGTCTCAAACCGTTGGCAGGTACCGGAATTCCACTTGAGGCTTACGCTGTTTGGGGTATATTCACCTCATGATTTTCTTGCGACAAAAAACAATGCTGGCCCTTCTGGATACCTTGGGTGGGGACGTGGCGTCAATCGACTTCCAGAAGTTGCTCTTTTTGTATTGCATGGAAGTGGAAAATGACGACTGTGGATAGCACCAAACCTTTTAAGGTTGCGGCCGGATTGTGCTCGATCGGCTATGAGGGACGCAGCATAGAATCATATATCAACACTCTCCTGAAAGAGGGTGTCACACTCCTGTGCGATGTTCGCAAGAACCCCATCAGCCGGAAATACGGCTTCTCACGCACCACCCTTTCCCATGCCTGCGAAGAGGTGGGAATCGCCTATCGTCACCTTCCCCAACTGGGTATCGATTCCAGTGAGCGTCGTGGTCTTCACACGCAGGCCGATTACGACGCGCTCTTCGCCCGGTACAACACCGTCACGCTTGCGGAGGCGGTTGTGCCATTGGAGCAAATCGCTGCCTGGATTCGCGAAGGTAACCGGGTCGCGGTCACCTGCTATGAACGGGATCCGGCCCAATGTCATCGTACCCTGGTGGCAGGAGCCGTTCTGAAGCGACTGCCGGCGATTGGGGAATACGTCAATCTGTGATTCCGGAGGTCATTTGGCAGTGCAAATGGAAAGAATCCTCGTCACCGTGAAGACATATCCCACTCTTTCGGAGAAGTACTGCGAAACCGTCTGTACTGCCGGTTTGCGGGAAGATGGATCATGGGTAAGACTATTTTCGATCCAGTTTCGTTCATTGGATGACTCAAAAAGGTTTTCCAAGTTCAATTGGATCCCGCCCTGTCTCACCTGTTTCACTCGCCCCATGGTGACTGCATAGTCCCCCGGACCATGCCATTCCCGTCTGCAGTGATTCGGACACGTATCACCGCGTCATTTTCAAAGGCACCAGCCAGGACAATCATGTCGGACAGGGTCTGGTTGCCCCACAATGCCATTAACGGCGGTGTTTTGACTTTTTTGGATCAACTCCGGCAAAAGACGGAGTTCTTTGCGATCATCTGGGCGAGGGCTTTCTGCTCTTCCTTCGTTGGTGGCCAGCCGGTGACATTCGCGTGATTCTGAATATCGGGCAAAGGTGCGAAGACGATCTTCAACCGGCATTCCAGGTAGATCTTCACTTTCGTGTCGGCACGACCAATGAGTTTTTTTTGTCGCTGTTGAGCGACGGTCGCGCCGACGCTCCAGATGTCCGGTATAGAGAGGTCCTTCAGGCGGATCACGGACAGATCAAGGCGGGGATGCGGAATGAACGCTTCTGGCCTGACGGTGCCATCCGATCGGACATGACGCTCCGAGAGGATGATGCGAGCCAGTTCTTCGCATGCCCCAAAATGGGGTTCCTCCGTCGAAGGTTCGCTCATGCCCGATTCACCTTGCGAATCCAATCGCCAAGCGTATCGGGAAACTTGCCGAGGAAGGGCATACGGCCGTAGTTCTGCTCAGCCCCGATGGTCACTGCGTAATACAGAATGCCCAGCGGGCTGATGCTGACGGAGAGCACCCGGTGGGGGGAGCGATACCACTCCATCGTGAGTTGACCGTCAGGCTCGGCTCCGAAGGAGGGCTGAGGGAAGTCCGGCGAGAGGGAGTTGAGGACCCTTATTGCCAATTCAAGCGTATCCGCGGAGACCGGATAGGCGTCGTATCCATCCCAGCCAGGTTGGCTGCAATCCTTGTAGATCTGGTACAAGGCACGTTGCAGCTGACCGAACGTCTCGGTATCGATCAATCGGTCGTGGACCCTGGATGCTGCTTCAATGGTCTGGTCGGCGAAACTGGTGACCCGCGTAGGCTCGGAATACCAGCCGATATGCGGAAATGAATTCGGCAGGGGAATGGCGTAACTCATTTCAACTGCTCCAGCGCTGCCTTCGTAAGCGTACCGAAGAACGCCTTGTTCTTGAGCCAGCGTAGGTCTTCCAGGATCGGCTGCAGGACCGCCGATTCCGGCTCTGTCACCTGACCGTAGAACACGTCGATGTCGAAGATGATTCCCGGCTCCTGGCCGGACCCCTGTAGCGTGGGCGACAGCGTTCTGGCCAATCGAACGAAATAGTGGGTCCCAGGGACGAGCAGCGTCTCCTGCTGCAGGAATTCCAGGACGGGCAAGGACGCAAGGCCCGACGGAAGCGTGGGCCCCTTCTGCAGGATGGTGTCCAGGTCCGTGCGCTTCTGAGTGAGCGGAATGCGGTTGATGTATCGCAGGCCCGTCCGCTGAACGTCAGCAGGGGACGCGATGGCCCGGTATACGTCCCACAACGCGATGGCCTCGGCAGAGAATTCCTGCCAATCCGTGTATGGCTGCAGGTGGCTGAACACGAAACCGTCGCGGTTGAGCTGTATGACCCGGGTCTTGTCGTTGGACTGGAACCTCATCCCCTTCCAGCCGAGATCCACCACTTTAGTGGTCAACTCGCCATTTTCAAGTATCGAACTATGCTGGTACGTCCTGGATGAGTCCAGGAAAGAGTAACCCGTCAGTTTCGACTCGAAGAGTCCTCGGACGGAGGCCTCATCAAACCCGTCCGCCGCCCGGGCCCTGAACTCAATGACCGCCTCGACCAGCGGAGCCTTCGATAGATGAGGAAACGACTCAGCATGATCAATGATGATGGCGGTTGGGGTCATGTGGGCAAAAGAACTTTCATCCACGTTTTTTCCTCCGGATGGTACTATCCCCGAGGGTGCAGCAGAAGTCAAGGTGTAGGTTTTTTGGTGGTTTTGGATTGTATCCAATCAAACCATCAAGAAATGGGTGCAATGCGACGAACATGCACCGTCCGAGTCCTGAACAACAGGTTGCTGACCCGGATTTCTGTCCGCTGATCCCCAGTAATCCTGGGTTTCTCGGTTTCCTTGAATACCGGCTTTCCTGGTTCCTCGACTGCCAGGGTCCTGGACGTATCCCGTGTACTACAACCACCAAATCTCCCAGGTCCCGTCGGGCCGGGTGTCCCTTATAACGGGTTTTATAGAATTTTGAAAAATTGAATTGCACTCTGGAAACTGCAAAGGCAGTATAACAAATATGTCTGTATTTGCGATGCCCCACCACTACCATGAGAGTCCTCCGGTGTTGCGCTTAACTGTCTGGATCCTGGTGGCATGGGCATGGGGGTGCGGGATCCAGCATCCGGAATGCACGTTGCAGGATGCCCAGGCCGGGGGGAAACTGTCCTGCCCGGTACCGGGGCATGTGGATCGGGCCTTTGACCTGCACATTCCCGGAAACTGGGACGGCCAGACGCCGTTGCCGGTGATTTTTGCCTTTCACGGAGGGGGCGGCAACCGCAAGGCCGCAGCCAAAGTGACGTGCCCGGACGGAAACCGGAGTCATCCGGCCTGTCTGGTGCCGGTGGCCAAGGCGGCAGGTTTCGCGGTGGTGCTGCCCGACGGCACCGGCTCCCGCCCCCTGCGGAACATCCGCACCTGGAACGCCGGAGGCGGTCGCAACGGGTGGAACTGCACCTCCGGCGGTGCCTGCAATTCCGGCGTGGACGACATGAAATACCTGGATGACCTGCTGAGTGCCGTGGGTCGTGTCATCCCGGTGGATCCGGCACGGGTGCATGCCACCGGATTGTCCAATGGCGCCGCCATCTCCCATAGGTGGGCCTGCGAGCGACCGGAAATCCTGGCATCCATCGTCCCCGTGGGCGGCGCCAACCAGTTTGAAGCCGCCGGTGGAACCTGCACCCATCCCGTGGCCGTACTGCAAATCCACGGAACCGCGGACCCCTGCTGGACTTATGAGGCATCCACAAAAACCTGCATCAACACCGAAAGCGGCATCAAGGACGGCGTCCCGGAAACCATGGAACGGTGGCGCACCCGGAACGGCTGTGACGGGGACCCCGAGGTGGAGGAACTTCCCGATACCCGCCCCGACGACGGCATGAGCGCCACCATGATCACGTACACCGGGTGTACCGCCACCGTCCAGTTGCTGCGCATCAACGGGGGCGGACACACCTGGCCCGGAGGCCATGCCTATCTGGGCACCTCCCGCGTCGGTCCCGTGTACCGCGACATCGAAGGCAACCCCCTGATTGTGGAGTTTTTCCGTGCCCACCCCAAACCGTAGGAACCCTGCCTCCCACCTTTGGCTGTTGTCCCTGGCGGCATTCCTGCTGACCGGGTGCCCGTCGGTGTCCACTCTGCACAGGGCTGACCCGGTCAAGCCCGGCAAATGGGAACTGGGCGCCGGGGTCGACGGACTGTTCCTGCGGGATGTCCCCCAGGATACCCGCGTTCCTTCGGGGCAGGTGCTGGTCACCGCCAGGTACGGCCTTCTGGAGGATCTGGACGCCGGAGTTCGTCTGTACACCTTCGGCCTCGACGTTTCCGCCCGCTGGCGGTTTTACACGGGGGACACCTGGCGGATGGCCGTGATTCCCACCCTGGGATCCCTGAAGACCTCCGAGTCCACCGCCACCACTCATGCATGGCATGTCTTTTCCCAACTGCCGGTGGTTTTCACCCGGAATCTGGGTCGCTCCACGTTCCTGTCCCTGGGTCCCCGCCTGATGTGGGGCCTGTATGTTCCCGAAGGCGGAGGCACCGCGCAGGGAACCATGCTCGGAGCCTTCGCCAACCTGGAATACGCCCTCTCGGAAGCCTGGGCCATTGTTCCGGAGTTTTCCATCCACCGTACACTCCATGGGGAAGTCCCCCTGGACGGATTCATCCTTTCCCTGGGTGCCGGATTACTGTGGCGATTCTGATTTTGCGGTTTTTCAGGATGCAAAGGGGGGCTGATGTCTCCCATTCCCCATTCCCCATTCTCTGAAGGGAAGTACCCATCTTCTGTTTCATACAGGATGCTATCGTCACCCCACAAAACGGGTTGCGGAGGGGGGCCACACGGCCTATTGACAGTCAGAGAAATCCCAATGGCACAGTTCATTGCATGAAAGGGTGCCGGAGGTATACCCGCCATAGTTCATGATTTCAGAAAAAACCGCGCAGTCACTGGGTGCGCCCAACTGTTCACCGTCACAGACTTCACCCGGTTCGATCACGCCGTTCCCGCAGGTGCTGGAGCAATCGGGGATGGTTTCATGGCATATAAACCAATCATCAGGAGGGATCAACCCTACTCCATCCACGTAAAGAACAATATATTCGCTTAAAAACTTGCACCAACGAGGGATCACATCAATCATGACATTATCAATTGCTGTATACCCCTTCATGCACAATGGAATGGCAGAATTCAATATCTCTTGGTCTTCTGTTTCAAACCAACGGAGAGGTCCGCTCGAAAACAAACAGACAGAATTCCCAACTGACCTGAGATAGCCAATGAAGCCACGCCGAAGAAAGCAATCGTACTCTTCGTCAACAGAATGAACCATGCAGTCGGCGTTCGTGAGTTCCAGCCCAATTTCGTAACAAGTGCCTTTGTTGCTGTTGTTGTTGTTGTTCGAATCAACGTCGTTCTGGACGTCATGCTCCGGGTTCTTGCAGTTTTCTGAAGTAGTACAGGAAAGGCAAACCAGAAAAGTAAAAAAGAAGAAATTTTTCATGGATTTACTCCTAGTTCTGTGAGTTTTGACGGTCCAATCTATCTGAACGATAGAAAACCAATTGAACGGATGCATTCCGCGAGGTGATATGCCGTTTGTCAATCCGCGAATTATGGAAATTGCGACCCATCAATATGCTGGCGACACCAGTACCATGACAACCCGCTGCCCAGTACTCAGGTGTACCAGGATTTGTTGTATTACAGTCGACCTCAGTGTCATTGAAATTATTATTCGCCAGCAATGGGCAAGAACTATCCGTATCACATTGATACTTCCGAATCATTCGTGAAGTGCCATTGGAATTTTTATCAAAAAATGCCTCGTCTTCATACCGGCCCAATTCCATGATCCCGGCAACAAGGGAATTGTGGGGTCCCTGATTATAACTGCCATCGCAACCCATATCGTAAAACTGCTGGGCATCCAGCCGCTGGGTTCGGACGCCATCACCCAATAACCATTCATCAGCAACCACCACATTGGAGGAAGAGGTAAACTTGCATAATGGCTCCGGAATACACTCATTCTCGACAGAATCGACATTGGCTGAAAGAATGGTTTTGATTCTGGTATCGGACTCAATTGTTCCTAATGAATCCAAAGGAATCGTTGCGGATATCCAACCATTCACGGCATCCAGGGATATTTCGGAGGCCCCCATTTCCTCCAGATCGGCAATGACAGGAGTCGCGAGCCAATGGACTTGTTGTTCCCTTGAATGGTCATATTCCACCTGGCTGGCAAGAACATGCTCCTGTTCAGCCAGCGGGGCGTCCATTCGGGGTCGAAGCGGACGATTGTACTTCGGAACCCCTTTGACCAGGAGTTCCACGGCGATGAGTTCTCTTCCCATTTCATCCAGAAAGGAAAACTTCCCGAGATTGGATTCAACATATGGACATTTGTTGTCGTTCACGGAATTGTCCAGAACAGGAGCGGTGTTTGGCTTTCGGGTGATTCGATACAATTCGATGGTTTCACCTGTCGGCAGAACGTCCGTCTCAAAACTGGATTCGTAAATGTAGGGTTCTTCGGGTCCCAACCAGGTCCATGGCCGGGCGGCACG
>CAZTZR010000150.1:0-6724 GCA_964618145.1 uncultured Kofleriaceae bacterium | reverse complement strand
GTTCGTTCGGGACCAGCACGCCGCCGGGGTCATTGACCCCCTCACCAACCGCCTGATTCCGGAACCGTAGTGGGGATTGGGGAATGGGGAGGGGAATGGGGACCACTACGGGGACGGAAATTCCGCTGGAGGTTGGAATCCGGGACCTCTTGCAGTTTTGTGCGAAACCAAAAAAGTTATTGAATATTATTCATGAAGTGCTTTACTTTTTCTGGAGAGAGAAAGGAGAGCACCCCATGAGGCAACCCGCAACCCGCAACCCGCAACCCGCAACCCGCAACCCGCAACCCGCAACCCGCAAATAACCCGTCCAGGTAACTTCCGAAGACCATGGTGGTTGATGATCCTTGCGATGATGTTTCTTCCGGGCCGTGGATGGGGACAGAACGTGGGCGGCGACCCGATCACGGGGTGTGATGTTTCGGAAACCTATTTCAGTTGGCACAACCTGGGCGGTGGTGACCCATGGGCGGTCGGAACCGATTACGTGTATCCGCGCACCGGGGAGCAGCAGGGCGGGTGTGGCACCTGTGGGCTTTTTGCCAGGGCTGCGGAAGCAGAGGTCCGGTTCCGGATCTGGGCGGAAGAACTCGGATTGGTGTTGGGTCCTTTCGGCCTCAATGTTTCCGAGGAACACATGCGGACCGTATACTTTCAATCGCTGGGAACCAGCAGTCGTACCAACGGTGCAATGTGCGGGCGTTACACGGTCAACACGAATGTCCTGGAATCTCTTTTCATTTCCCAGCAGAAACCGCTGTTGCTGGAATCGACCGCGCCCTACGCGATACGGTCTGCGCTGTCCGATGTGCGTCCGGATAACCCCCATATCTTGCGTCCGGAAAACCGCCATTACTATTTACAAATGAACCCCCATGGCAGTGCATTCGCGACAGAAGATGAAGTGCCCGGTCACTTTTTTTTGACGGGGTCGGTTGCTGTGGGAAACAGGATTCAATCTGCATCGGACGCATTGCAAGTCAAGCGTGCATTGAAGTGCGGAACCGGCGGCATTGGTCCGGGACCCGTATTCGCAAGCATCTCGGAGACATACCAAAGAGTGTATTCCCGGCGGTGCAACAACCAGATTGCCGAACCCGTTGACTGTGCAACCGATACCGGGTTCTGTGGCAACGGGGTGTGTGAGGAGACAGTAGGGGAAAATGATATCGGTACCGGAACTTTCTGTATTTCCGATTGTACCGGGTGTAATGGGGAAGCCTGCGATACCACCTTCCAGAATGCGGTGGAACTGCACACATACCGTTATCTTCCCGTCCTGGATGGATCAAGTGGCATTCAGCACGGAATCGTACTGACAGGCTGGATCGATGCGGGTGCTCCCGCGTTTCCGACCATCCTGCAACATTTCATCGGGTCCCTTGGGCTGGCATGGGGAACGGACCCGTCGGACCAATTTTCCGGCACCCTGGATCTGGTCAATGCCATAGCCGGTTTCTTCTTTTTCCTCAACAACCACAATATGGGTTTGCAGGCCATCCCCTTCTTTTATGATGACGCCAACCTGCCACACCCCGATGTTCACTACCTTTGGGGCACCCGGATCCACCATTTCGATTTTACACCGTTGCTTTCACTCCAGGGCGGGTTTCCCGACACCGATGGTGATGGCATCCCGGACTTTGCGGACAACTGTCCGATGGATTTCAATCCGGGTCAGGAAGATCTGGACAAAGATGGTCAGGGAGATGCGTGCGATCCTGACATCGATGGTGACGGCGTCCGCAACGGGTTTGACGAGGACCCACGCAACCCCTGGATCTCAACGGATCTGAACGGCAACGGGAAATTCGAACGGCTCGTGCAACCTTACCTGTTCACGATGGCCTCGACCATTCCGGATTCCAGACGCGGTGGCTATGGTCCTGGATGGCAGGTGGACTGGGATCCCGTGGAGCCTGCCGGCACATCATCCGTCATCGATCTTTGCAAAGCCGCCTGTGATGTGGGGTACGCCGGAAGTCCAGGAGACATTGCGATCTGTGCCGATCGTTGTGATCACATCGAAACCCGAAAGGACCATTTTTTCCAGATGGAGGCGGACCCCACCTCTGCGGACATTTACCTCAGGAATGAGTTGATGACCTTTCCCTTGCGGAATCCGGATCTTTCATTGCCTGGGCAGAACACGTTCCCGTGCAAGTACCAGAATTATTTCCACCCGCGCTGCCAGGCGTACGTGCGGTTCCTGCTGGCCCTGCGGCAGACATCCTGTACCCAGTCGTCACCGAGCCTGTGGTGCACGGCCCCGGAACTGGCCATCAACGATTTCTCCCATTTGCTGGCCAGGGGCATCAATGCCAATACCAGTACACGGCGGTTTCCAGAAAACGGGGAGTACACCCTCGCGGCCATTCTCGACTTCATTGAAGAGGTGGAAAATGCCGATCTGAAAAGCAATTTGCTCGACTATTTTCAACTGAGGGACACGGGTGAGGACTGGCGTGTGGACAGTACGCTTTTTGCGTCAGTGTACGACACTCTGGTTGTCGCCGATGAATTGCGACGCTTCAATCCTTGCGATCTGGTGGCGCAGACCCTTCTTGTGAACTTTGATATGGGCTGGTTCCACAGCAATTTGGCCTTGGCACCGGAAAACGCGTTCGCGGGCTGGTCCGATGTGCATGCCTTCCACTCCTGGATTTCAAAGCGTTCCATCGATTGCAAGCAGGTATTCAACCGGGCTCCAGACCTGCAGCAGCGGGTGATGGTCGCGGGTACAGGTGTTTCGGGGACGGTCGATCTGGGGGACAACTGGGTAGGTGTGTTCAACTGCTCTTCTCCCGATTGGAAACTGGATGCGTCCTACCGGCAGGCCAGTCCACTCTTTGACGAAGGTTCTGGTCGATGGACCCTAGTGGAGGACATCGTTGCCATGGACCAGGTGCGACTGGGAATCTGTCCATGTGTGAATGAGGATTATTTTGGTAACCGTTGCCCTTCTCGCTGTCTGAAAACCAGCGGACAGGATGAAGAGCGGTATACTGATTTCTACGTCGGGCGCAACCAATCCTGGGATCCCGTTCACAACCCGGCCGCAGAAGGGTGCCCGGCCATGCCCGGCACCCTTGCGCAGTATTCCCCTCCCGGGTATGTTTGTGACATGAAGCGCTTTGGGTCCGGCACCTTGCGTTTTCATCGGGATCAACAGTTTGACTACGACAGGTGGCTGAAGACCGCCGGTAATGACTGGATTTCCTTGATGGCTTCCGTGGATCCGAGTTCGGTTCCCCGGCAACGGGTGGGGACTCTCTGGGCGCGATTGAGCCGTCAGGATCCCCTGAATGGCACGATCTATCCGGTCCTTTGGGGAAGTCAATGGAGGGACCATTTCCTGTCCGAGTCCACTCAGCCGGGCTTCAAGGCGCATACCCATTACGACATGCCGGTGTTCAATTGGGATAGGTGCACGATGATTCCCTTGTTTTATGACTGGAGGCCCACAGAGGTCATCAGCCGGCCGCCGGTGGACTTGCAGTTCGTTTCGGACCCGCTTCCCTGGAATCTGGTACGGGCTGAATCGGGCCCGCAACTGTTGTTGCAGATGTACCCCGACGGGAAGGCTGCCGCCCGGGCGGTACATGTGCCCGCCAATGTGCTTCATCTGGAGACGGTATCCCAGAAGGACAGTTCGTGGCTGGTGGCAACGGGCACATCGGATCGTCTGAATGCGTTGTCCGTCATGCAGGATCAGGATGGTGTGCTTGCCCCGGTTCGCGGGATCACCGGAATATTGCCGGCAGTGGAAAAGCCGCAGTGGATTTCCTTGCACGAGAATGTGAAACTTTTATCCGGCACGCTATGGAATTTGCAGGCATATTACGTGTTGGTCGTGAAAAGTCGCCCCAATCTTTCCACCGATCGCGTGCAGGCGTTTCCAGTTGGTTTTTTTCCGGGGCATTCCACTGTCATGACTCGTCACAATGGCGTGGTCACAGTTGCGATCAACCAACATGGCGGAGGGGTGCACTGGTTTGAATTTGACACAGAATCCCTCACACTTCGCTGGCGCAGGTGGTCTTCTACGGGGCCAGTCAAGGCCATTGCCCACACACAAAAGGATACCCGAATCCTGACGCCTTCGGGGGTGTTCAAGTCCATCGGATCCGACTGGCAATCTCTTCCATCGGACGGTCTTCCTTTGGCGCCACAGGTCTGCGGTTTTTCGGGAACGGACGGCACCCGGCTGTTGTGTCCGACAGGGGAGCGCTTGGCATTGCCCCAGGTATACGAAGTTGTGGGAGATCGCTGGGAGGTGTCGCCATGCGTGCAATGATGCTGCCGGTGTGGTTTGGGATGGTCATGGCTTCGGCGTGCGGGAATCCGCAGCGCCCGCCCAAAGATGCCGGAACCGATGGCCCGGATCATGTGGACCGGATCGACGTGGTGGATGTTCCCGATGCTCCCGATGTGATGGATGTGGTGGATGTGGTGGATGCATTGGACGTGGATGGGGATGTGGATGGGGACGTGATCGAAGACCCGTGGTTTGACGTAGTGGAATGCTTGTATTTTCAGGGATATAATTTGCCGGGGTATCTTGTGATGACTTCCGCTTGGTATCCGTACGTATACCTTGCGCACGCGGACCCTTTTGATGGCTACCGCAAAACGAATATTCACGCATATCATGTAGAAAACAAAACCATGGAATTTCTGGCCCGCCTGGATCATTATCCAGGCAAGTTTTCCCAAATGGTTGTGGTTCCCGAAACGCTCAAGGCGTATTGGTTCCAGCAGGAATGGGTGGATGTGGGTCTGGGGACAGGTGGATATGTTCGTCACAACATTCCGCATCTGGTTTCCCTGGACCTGCAGACCCACGTGGTGGAAGAGGTGGAGACGCCACTTTTGATTTCGGAGCATTGTTACAACCAGAACGGTGCAGCGTTTTTGGCGGGGTTGAATCCGGTGACCTCCTGGGCATTGATTGAATGCATGGTGTTTTTGGGCGATACCTCGATGAGTGAACGCCCCATGTCCTTCGACTATTATTTTGTCAACGTGAATACGGGGGAGATTCGGGAGATCGTTCGGGGAGAAGAGAGGGCTTTTCACCCCAAGACGTTCTTTATCGAGAAGAGCAACCCGCAATACTACAATCTGAGCGGTTTTCACTGGTTGAACGAACAATGGTCAGTGGATTCGTCCTCGTACTTCCATGAGGTTTGGCGACTTGGAGAGGATGGCACAAAGGAGACCGTATTTTTTCAGGAATGGTCGCCATACATGACCGGTTTGGCCCGACAGGTGACCGTGGACGGTTGGTTTTTCTGGCATGAAGCCATCTGGCATGAATCCGACGAAGGCATACTTGAGTTGCTGGGAGTGAACCTGGAGGGCGACGGGGAACAACTCAGTCCTCCTACCCCTGGAATCCACAAGGGCTTTCCGAATCCTGCCGGTTCGCGTTTTCCCCACCTGATCAGTTACATCGGCAGTCAGTGGGCGGTTCCCATAGGAGGCACGGTTCGTCCAGGCTTGCAGCACAACTACCTCTGGGACCGGGAGACGGGAGTGATTCGGCGGTCCAGCCTGTATGAAATGCCTTATGCGGTATCGGCGTTTATCCCCGGGACGGATGAAGCCCGGTATTTGCTGTCCCTGATCAAACCGGGGGCAACCGATTGTATTGTCATCCGCGACCTGTGGGGCGCCGGGGTCATCGACCCCCTCACCAACCGCCTGCTTCCTGAACCGTAGTGGGGATTGGGGAATGGGGAATGGGGAATGGGGAATGGGGAATGCGTCGACCCGGCATGCTGTCAGTCTACCGGTTCATGCACCCGGAGGGGAACCGCCGAATAGAACCAGCAACTGCGGGCGTCACATTGGTTTTCGACTTCCCCGATACCAAACCTGGCACCACCTTCTCCGGCCCATCCCCAGCACCAGAGGCTGTGATCCCGACGGATGAAACAAGTCCCTTGCGAAAGAACAATGTCATTAATATCCGGGAAAACCCGTTCAGGTTCTCGATCCTTTTTCCACCCGTACCACCAGATTCCACCTGAAACATCCAGTGCATACGGTGTCAGATCCTTCACCTGCGGCAGCCCTTCCATCCGTGTTGGCTGCCAACTGTCAATATAGTGATGGTCTGTTTCGTAAACATCGTAAATATCCGGGTTTTCACAAGGTTCGAAATCTCCGGATTCCACGTCAAAGCACCGATGTGTACTCCAGGAATAGATCCTCCCCCAACAGTACACATGCTGGTCCATTGCAATCGAGCAACTCTTGTTATTTCCCACACGAACCATCGTGCAGGCAGGCAGGTTTTCCACCGGGGCCGGATGGTCCGTTCCATCCGCCGGATCACGCCCGAGTTGTCCCGATGCATTGTTTCCCCAACACCAAACCGCACCGTCCTCCGTCAATGCGCACGAATGGGAAAGCCCCGTATCCACTTGCACCACGGGCGGCAGCCCTTCCACTCTTGAAATGGCAGGAAGGGCCAACGAACCGGAGGATTCCCGGAAACACCATACGGCTCCCGCCGGATCCACCGCACAGGTCCTCTGATTGGAACCGACATTCATCTGAAATGTATGGTGGGACATGCCCCGAACAAGCGGCACCTCGATAAAACTTTCCTCGAACCACTGGTCCCCGTTGCGGGTCACACGACGAAAGGAACCGTCACTCTTGATCACATAAAAAATATCCCCGTTCACGTTGGCAATCCGGACAGCGGAAATGT
>CAZTZR010000149.1:0-6876 GCA_964618145.1 uncultured Kofleriaceae bacterium | reverse complement strand
CTCTGTGACCCACCAGTCGGTGGGTCAGTACCCCATGCTACGGATTAACAAACAAATGATGTTCAACAACCAGACCTACTGTCTGAAAACTTCTTGCGATTGCCCTGAACTTGATCGTATGGATTTACGGGGCCACCCGCACGGAAGTCTGGCGATTGATGTTGGTGCCGTCCCCCACCTGCCCCTGGCCATTATGTCCCCAGCAGCGCACATGACGGTTGTCGACAACACCGCATGCATGGGTTGCACCCGCAGCAATGCCGGAAGCCTGGGTCATGCCAGCCACGGTGGCAGGTGAGGACTGGCTGAGCATGGAACCATCCCCCACTTGTCCGTATTCATTGGATCCCCAGCATCGGGCAGTGGGGTCGGAACCACGGGAAACACAGGTGTGTTCCCCCCCCGCAGAAACATGGGTCACGCCCAGAAGGCCTGGAATCTGGTACGGACTGGTACGCTGGCCGGTGAAGGTTCCATCCCCCAGGCGCCCTGCACCGTTGTATCCCCAGCACCATACCCGACCATCCACCCCGAGGGCACAGGTGTGAAGGGATCCTGCAGTTATCGATGCAACACCGGTCAGACCGGTCACTTCGGCGGGAACCAGTTGCTCTTCGGTATTGCCTATACCCAGTTGCCCATTGGCATTGCGGCCCCAACAGCGGGCCGTGCCATCGTTCAGGCGGGCACAGGTGTGGTAGCCCCCCCCGGCCACCCGGGTCGCGGTGGACAAACCGGATACCGCCGTCGGCATATTGCGCTGGGTCTTGGTATTGTCACCGATTTGTCCGTACTGGTTGCTTCCCCAGCACCGCACGGCCCCGTCCGACAGAACCCCACAGGAGTGCTCCCGACCCGCGCTCACGCCTGTTGCAGCGGTGATGGACCCTGCACTCACCGGTGAAAGCCGGTTTTGTGTGGTGCCGTCCCCCACCTGCCCACTGGAATTGCTTCCCCAGCAGCGGATCGATCCATTGGCCAGAAGTGCACATGCGTGCATGTACCCTGCCGAAACGGCCATGACGGTGTCCAGGTTGAACACCGGAACCGGGGTGAGCGCCGGATTCGTGGAGGTGTTTCCCAACTGGCCCGCGTCATTGCGCCCCCAACATCGCACTGTACCGTTGGAAAGAAGCGCACAGGAAAAACCGGTACCCGCTGTCACGGCAATGGCCCGGGTACATCCGGACGTGTCGTAATCACATGCATCATTGCATTGAAGTTCATCGCCGGTGGCAAATCCCCGCGCGTGACAGGTGCCGGTGTTGCCGTCGCACACTTCCCCGTATGTCTCCTGGGTGATGCCATCACCGCAAGTACCACCACATCCAGTGAAGTCGAAATTGCAGGAAACCGAGCATGCCAGGTCGCCCGGATAATACCCTTCGGTTTCACAAGTGGTCTCCCCGGGGACCTCTCCTTCGCAGTCTTCCCCGTACTGGTGCTGAACAACACCATCTCCGCAGCGTCCTTCCTGGATGCAGTTGCCCATGTTCAGGGAAAGACAATCACCACTGCACAGAAGTACCCCCCCGTAATACCCGAGACCCAGACAGGTCTGATCGGCAAGATTATCTCCGTCACACACTTCACCGAATTCCGGCTGGATGATGCCGTTTCCGCACATGCCACTGCATTCGGAAGTATCATAGGTGCAATCCGCAGCACACCGCAGACGACCATTGCCCAGTCCCAGGCTGTTGCATGTCTGGTCGTTGAGGCTTTCCAGGTCGCATTCCTCCCCATGGGCGACATCCACATGGTTGTCCCCGCAGGTTCCCCCGCATTCGGAAACGTCGAAGGTGCAGTCCGGCGCGCACCGAAGCGTCCCGTGTACGTTGTAATAGCCGATGGACAGACAGGTTTCATCCCCGACAACCCCATCGCAATCCTCCCCCGGATCCAGGACTCCGTCCCCGCACCGATCCAGTGCCTTGGTTTTGGTTTCACAACCCGCCGTCCACACCAAAAATGAAAGAATACAAAGTACAAAAAAACCGGTTTTCATGGCGTTTCTCCCTCATAAAATTCGCCCTTTTCATAGCATTCACATCATTTGATGTCAACCGGGCGGTCAGTTCAAAACAGAACTCGTTTGCCCTGCCCTTAGCTTTATGTGACTTTCCTTTGGGCGGTTTTGAGGTATAGTTCGGCTGCTGGAGGGAAATGGCCATGAAACATTTGAGTTGGGTGCTGCTTGCGGGAATGCTGGTGCTGTTCGCCTGTGACAACGGGAAGTCCAAAAAGGCAAACAACGCCAACAACGTGAACAATGTCAATAATACAAATAATGTCAACAACATCAACAACGTGAACAATACGAACAACGTCAACAACGCCGTGATCATCGAACCCGGGGACCCGGGACCGGCGGACATTGAAGTGTTCGCGGACGCCGTGGCGGCAAAAAAGCCCATCTCCCCCTGGATCTACGGCATGAACACCACGGGCATTGACGCGCTTCCCGTGCAGGGTATTCCCTTCTGGCGCATCGGAGGCAACCGGTGGACCGCCTACAACTGGGAGAACAATGCGTCCAACGCCGGCTCCGACTGGAACTACCAGAGCGACGGGTACCTTGGCGGGGGAAACACCCCCGGCCAGGCCGTGGTCTCCAGGGTGGATCTGGCCCTGGCGGATGGCGCGGACGTGATGGTCACCCTGGCCATGGCCGGGAAGGTGGCCGCCGACAAGGACGGCCCGGTGGCCGGTGACGGAAGTCAGGCCAACTCCAACCGGTTCAGGGATGCCTGTCCGGCCAAACCGGGATCTTTC
The DNA here is from genome assembly GCA_964618145.1 of uncultured Kofleriaceae bacterium. Lineage (GTDB taxonomy): Bacteria > Myxococcota_A > Polyangia > HGW-17 > HGW-17 > HGW-17. Next base: position 4,101 of record CAZTZR010000149.1, on the reverse strand, counting down.
GTGTATCCGCCGGACCTGAATGACGCCTGCGTCTACCAGGATGAACTGGTGGCACGCCTCATGGACGTATACGGGGCCGATTTTTCCCGTATCGTGTTCTCCCTGGACAACGAACCCGATTTGTGGTCCGACACCCATTCCCAGATTCACCCCGAGCCTGCCACCTATGCGGAGGTGGGCGAAAAAAGCCTGGCCCTGGCCGCCGCAGTGAAGGAGGTGGCCCCCGAAGCCCTGGTGTTCGGGTACGCCGGATACGGTTACTACGGATTCGTCACCCTTTCGGATGCCCCGGATGCCGGCGTGCACGACATGGACTTCGTGGATTACTTCCTGCGCACCTGCGCCCAGGCGGAAGCCGACCACGGACGCCGCCTGGTGGACGTGATGGACATCCACTGGTATCCCGAAGCCCGGGGTGGCGGTGTCCGCATCACCGCCGATTCATCGTCTCCCGAAACAGCTGCCGCCCGCATGCAGGCACCCCGTTCCCTGTGGGATCCCGATTACATGGAAAACTCATGGATCACCAACGACTATCTGGGAGGTCCCATCCGACTGATCCCCTGGCTGCAGGAGCGCATTGACCAACTGTATCCGGGAACGCTCCTGTCCATCAGTGAATACTATTACGGCGGAGGCGACCACATTTCCGGTGCCATCGCCCAGGCGGATGTCCTGGGAATCTTCGGGCGCGAAGGGGTGGTCGCCGCCAACCTCTGGCATCTGGGCAACACCGATGACGCTTTCATCCATGCGGCTTTCCGGATGTTTCTGGACCACATGGGGAACGGAAATCCCTTCGGCCAGTGGTCCGTGTCCCTGCAGGTTTCCGATACCGGACAGTTCTCCGCATATGCCGCCAAGCGACAGGGCATTCCCTACGAACTCCAGTTCGTGTTGATCAACAAGGCCGACGCACCGGTCACCGTGGCCTTGCGGGCCAGGGACACCAACCAGTATGTGTTCGGCCGCATCCGCACGCTGACACAGGAGTCCGCGGAACCCCAACTGCAGCCAAACTTCGTACTTTCCGCTGACAATGCCGGAGTGGTCACCCTGCCAGCCTTTTCCGTGTCGTCAGTGGTCCTGATGCCCGCCCTGTAGGAAACCGGAGAAAAACCCCATGCATATCAGTCGATTTCGAGCATTCTTGACGATGATTCTGCCGGTGGTGCACCTGCTGTTTTCTTCCGGCTGCGGAACACAGGGGGCAAAAAACAAAAACAATGAACAACCCAACGCCTACATCTCAGGTCCTTCCATGGCCATGGTCGGGGACACCGTCGTTTTTACAGGCAGTCTGGACGATTCCGGTTCGGGTGTATCATTTCTCTGGGAACTGTACAGGGCACCGGAAGGCGCCCAGGCCACCCTCTCCGGCGAAGAAGGGGAAACCATACACCTCATCCCCGATGTACCGGGCATTTGGGTAATATGGCTGACGGTTGATTACTTGGGGAACAACTACACAGCGTCACATACACTTTTGGTGCATGAGCCCAGCCTGAATGCGGTGTTCGTCAATTGCGAGAACCAGGGAGATGAAGACGGAACCCTGGCCAGACCGTTTGCCACCCTCCAGGCGGCAGTGGATGCTGCTGAACCCGGCGATGCAATCCGAATCGCCACCTGTGTTTACCGGGAAAACGTCGTCATTCCCCCGACCAGGGGATTGAGCCTCCTCGGTGGCTATCCGGCGGATTTTTCCGTGCGCGACCCACGCGTCAATCCGGTACATGTGCAAGGAAACGGCACCGGTCCGGTGATTGCCATGCACTATGCCGGAGATACCGGGGATGTACAGTTGCTGCGGGTGGACGGTTTGACCGTATCCGGCGGCGAACGGGGCATCCTGGTGGAAAGCATCGGCAACGGAGGAATCCTCTCCGTGGTGCTTCATGACAACATCATCGAAAACAACCATGGACTGACCGGTTCCAATGACTACGGCGGCGGCATCCTGGTGCGGGGCGTGGTTCCGGAGATCACCCACAACACCATCCGGAACAACACCTGCGGCAAGGGTGCGGGACTGGCCGTGCAACTGCACACCCCGGAATACGCCATCCGCATTGAAAACAACGTCATCGAAGACAACGCCATTTTTTCCGACCACGGCGGGGGCGTGGCCATCATGGCGGTACAGGGGATCATCCGGAACAACGTCATCCGGCGCAACCGCATCCTGGAAGGCTGGGGCTGGGGCGGCGGCATGCTCGTGGACGGCAATCGTTTCGAGGGCTTTCACAACGGACTATATCTCGAACTTTCGGGCAACATCTACACGGAAAACGAATCACCCTCCGCCGGCAGCGGACTGTTCATCGATGAAGGCGCCAACGTGCGCATGCACCATGAGTTGATTGTCCGGAACCACAGTTCTGACGGCAGCCGCAACGGCGCACTGTACGTGGACGGCCCCCGGGCCAACGGGCAGGCGATTACCGTGGTCGAAAACTGCACCATTGCCGACAACACGGGCGGGGACGGCAGCCTGGGCCATGCCATTTTGGTAGAAGGGGATTCCGAAGTGCGTGTGGTCAACTCGATTTTCTGGAACAATCGTTCCGACAACCGCAACGACTTTCATGTACAGGCCGGATCCTCCCTGCATGTCAGTTACTCGTTGTACGATGATGGATGCAGCGGCGAAGGCACCTGCTCCCTGACTTACTGCATTCAGGCAGACCCCCTGTTCGCGGACCCGGATGTGGGGGATTATCACCTGCAGAGCCTCGGAGGCCGGTGGGATCCCGCCACGGAGACATGGGTGATTGACACGCAGCACAGCCCGGCCATTGACGCCGGCGATCCCGTGTCCCCGTATCAACTGGAAACAGCACCCAACGGGGGCCGGGTCAACCTCGGCGCATACGGCAACACGCCGCTGGCCAGTCGCAGCCGTCCATGATTCACCTGGCCAGGCGCAGACCGGCCTCCTCCCCCCACTTGAGGGCCTGGGCAAACTCCGCCCGGTTGACGGGTCTCGCGATCTCCGGGAAGTTTTCCGCCCGGAATGCCGGATGATACTGGCCCATGATGTTGACCATGGTTTGCTTGCCCAGGTTCTTGGCCACCCACTGGACGAACCGGTCCGTTCCAGCCAGGTTTTCGGGCATCACCAGGTGCCGGATGAGCAGTCCCCTTTGCGCGATCCCGTTTTCGTCGGTGACCAGATGCCCCACCTGCCGATGCATGCGGGTGATGCACTCCCGGGCGATTTCCGGGTAGTTGGCGGCACCCCGGGAAAGCCGGGCGGCCACCTTCGAGTCCTGGTACTTGAAATCGGGGAGGTAAATGTCCACCACCTTGTCGAATGCGTCGATCAATTCCGGGGAATCGTAGCCGCCGGTGTTGTAGACGATGGGGATCTTCAGCCCTTCCTTCGCGGCAAGCCCGATGGCCGAAAAGGCATGGGGCGCAATGTGCGTTGGCGTGACGAGATTGATGTTGTGGCAACCCCGGCCCTGCAGCTGAATCATGATGGCCGCAAGCCGACCGGCGCTGATCGTGTTCCCCGAACCGTGATGGGCAATGTCGTAGTTCTGGCAGTACTCGCACAGCAGGTTGCACCAGGAAAAAAAGATGGTCCCGGAGCCCCGGCGGCCCGTGATGGGTGGTTCCTCCCCCATGTGCGGGCCATGGGATGCCACCACCAGTTCATCGGCCACCCGACAGATTCCCCGCTCCCCCTCAAGCCGTTTCGCACCGCACCGCCGCGGGCACAACCGGCAGGGACTCATCATGTCAAACAAAAGTTTTTCGCGCTTTTTCCATTCCGGGGTGTTCACCCAGGGCAAATACGCCGGCTGGAATCCCACCGGCAAATCGGTCGGCACACCTGGCGCGGCAGCCCCCCCTGGCGCCGGTTGTTTTGGGGATGCCACCCGGGCATCGTTTCCGTTTTTCTTGCAACAGCAGGTTCCGCCAATGGCCAGACAGCCCATCAGGAATTCTCTCCGGGTGACACTCATGGGGTACTCCTTGAAAAAAAGCCGGAGGGGACACCCCCTCTTTCGGGATCTGTGTAGCACAAACCTGAGGGATGGTGGCCCTATTTCTTTGAAATCGGGATTTCCGACAAGACTCCGCGCAAGAACA
>CAZTZR010000148.1:0-6996 GCA_964618145.1 uncultured Kofleriaceae bacterium | reverse complement strand
AAACAATCACTATTAACTGAAGTAGTTTCTTGTCTCAAACCGTTGGCAGGTACCGTTCCTTGGAATGCTTGTATGTGCCTGCGGGGAGTCGGAGCCCAAAACCCTGTCACAGGAAACCCGTATCGCGAAAAAAGATGCCCATTATGTGAAGGGTGTTTTGCGGGTTGACGAAAAGCGGGTGGAAACCGATGAAATCGTGTTCAACGATTTGCAGAGTGTAGTCATCGCCCATTGCGTCAATGAAATCGCTGATGTCAGTTATTTGGGGTCGGAGGGACAATATTCTTGCAAAAAAGTGGACTATGAGTCCCCCACCGCCATGCAAAATGCAAACTATCTCACATGTTCCCAACTTCTTTATTCCTGTGTGGGGTACAAATTTCTGGAACTTGCGGAGTTGGAGGGACAAACGGTTCTGGAAGGCTGGGGAGTTTGGTTTTCTGATATGCTTGTTCCGTTCGCCAGTGACAATCATTTTGACAGTTATCTTCGGTACGGGAATGGAATTGATTATCGTTACAAATATTCTTCAGGCGGAGGCGACTTATGCCTTGAAAAGCGCTGCATGTTCCACATGACACTGGGACCCCAGGAGGGGTTCATCCGCACGTGGCTGTATCAGGCCGCCCGGGATGCGTTTGAGCGTGCGGGGATTTCCGGGGCTCGTATCCTTCACAATGGGGTATTGAGGGGCGAAGTCATCGACGACACTTCCGATGGGAGTGGAACCCATTCGACACTCTCGTTGGCCCAGCGGTTTGTGGTGGAGTATTTTGACGTCCTGGAACGGTACCTGGAAACGGTGTCGAAATTGGCGCGTCATCAGTTGGCGGAGGGTGCCCGGCAATCGCAGTGGACGAATTCGGCGAAGGCACAGTCCATTTTGTGGAATGATCCGGAGAACAGCCGACTGGCGGCGCTCAAGACGTTGCTCAATGACAATTCCGTGGATCCCCAGCAGGTGCCGGCATGGGGTCAGATCCCGGTGTGCAACCGCTGCAGTCAGGACAGTGGGGTTCGGGAGGCGGTGGAGTTTTTGCGAGCGGGAAGGGCTCCGGAGTTGTTTGAGAGTTCTGCAACGCCACTGGAAATATCCAGAATGACGTTGAAATGGCTGAACTGGGACCGTGAAGGTTCATCGCTGGAGGTTCCCGACGATGCGACGACGCTTTCGTTTCTGAGGCATCTGGGATTCGGATTGCCGGAGGTTCATCAGGCAGTGGAGTTCCTTCGGGAGGAACAGGCGGCCTTTTTCCGGGTGTACAGGACAGAAGAACCGGTAGCCGGACATTTGCGGCTGGTATCATTGATGCCTCCGTCGGAAAAACTGCCTTCTTCTTTTTGGCAGGGGCGGCTGATGGGTCGAGAAACGAGTGATGCCCAATCGGAGGGCATTTGGAACCGGAATTGGTTCAGGACCAAAAGTCTGGTTCATCCGCACCGCAGTGCCCATGAGTTGGTTCAGTATATGCGGGATGGTGCATTGCTGGCGCTGACTTCGGGTCAGTTTTCCGATACCAGTGAAGTGAAAAAACTGTATGGCAAGTTGTTGGTTCTTGGAACAAGGACGGCCGGCGACCGGCGTCTCATCCTGTCCCGGGTTGGTGTGCATGTCCGTGTGGTGTTGCAGGGACGGTTTTCCGGAGCAGCCAATGGCATCATGGTACGGGTGGTTCGGGATCGTCTGCATGCAGATGAGCCGGAGCACACGGGTTTTTGGTGTTATCAGGACAAGCAGGTGGGTCAGGTTCCCTGTGATGACCAAGATTATGTTGTTTCCGGATATAATGCAAGCGACTCGGGAGATGGATTGTCCGGGAGTCCTTTTGAAGATGGGCTGTGGGTGCTGGTGCCTTCCACGGGCATACTGCATGTTTTCGAAGAAAACGGCACGGCTCGTCCCCGGCATTTGTTTTCGTTTGATGCAAGTCTGGTTTCGGCGGACCCGGTGATGTTTCCGGTGGGTGGCACGCTTTTGGATGAGGTCTCGGACCTGATGGGTCGGGATCCGGAGGAGTGTTCGTTACCGCTGATGCATTGCACGGGATTGCCGGTGGATCTGGTTCCACCCCTGGAGAACGAATTGACGAGTGATTCGGATGGATACGAGACCTCGTGGCGACACTATCTGAATCTGGCGATGGCAGCGGCGAACGAGGCGGACCAGTTGGGACAGCAATTGGTGGATGAGGGACTTCAGATGGACATGCGCGCCGAGGAAGCGGCCCGTGCTCTGGAGGAGATTTGCGGGAACGTGGTGAATGTGGGGGATATCGCGGGTGGAGACGGGGATCTTCTGGGCGCATCGGGTTCATCGGACCCGAGTCTATCGCATTGTCTTCCGGATGCGGAGGATGTGATTCCGATGGTATCGATTGGTCCGCAGTTGTGCTTGTGGAAGATTGGCGAAAATGACTGGTGTGTATGTCCGTCGGGGAGTAATTGTCCGCGGAATTGTCCGATTGTGAAATCACCCAATGGTGAATGTGGCGATGATTTGATAGTACCTGTTTCAGAAAACATCCAGTATGAGATCATTACGGAGAGTCTTGAGTTGATGGATGCATTGAGAGGGGAACCCGTAACCACTTCGGACATGACAGATATCGAGATGGTTCGGCACCTGCGTCAGGAATATCTTACGCACGAGAAACTGAGTGAAACGCAATGGGCCACCTTAAGCAAGTTATCCTGGTTTGACCCGCGGTTTTTTTCCAATATGGTATCCACGGTATCCATGAATCCGGATCCCTTTTACCATTACAAGGTGATGCGGGGCAATGGTCTGTTGTGGTCCACCCATAAGGCGCAAAACAAAAATGGCAATTTTTATAGTTGTCCGACGCGTTTTCCGTGGCGTCCTGCTGGTGATGACAACCCGGAGATTTTCTGTGAGCATTGCGCCCCGACCGCTTATGGTACGACGTTCCGATGTGATGGTGAGGAAGAATCGGACTGGGTGGCCAACGAGTTCTGTATGGGCGGAAAGTCTGCGGTCATTGAACGAATCCTATGGGGTTCGCGCATCAACGACATCCTGAAAACCGCGAGTCTTCTGGGAGGTCATCCGAGTGGATTTGCCTATCCCCGCCGTGGGGATCGGGGCTCGGACAAAAAGAGTAAGTTATTCAATGCCAATGATTACACAGGTTTGCAGTATTATACGATTCCCGTCGCTGGCCCCAGCGACTATGTTCTGGATCCGGATGGGCGGACCTGTATCCGGTATTTTGACGGATATGCAATCCCCGATTCATTTGGCGAAGAATTCACCTGTAATGTTCCTGCCAAATTGCGTGGTTTTCTGGAATACCAAAGGGATTTCACCCACTGGTACGACTATGGCTCCACGAACAGATTATTGGCAAAGAACAACCTGGTCGAGGCCAATTGGGCCCTGGGGGGTTCGTTGGGAATTTTTGCCTCTCGCACCAACAACTGGTTTGATGATACGGTCCGGCATGATGGCAATTCGTATTCCTATGCTGTATACCAGAAGTTACAATCTTTATGGTCAGAAGAATCTTCTGGTTTGACGCTTCGCAAGATCCTGGTGGACGGGGTGACTCGGGGCAGTGGCAATGAGGCAGACGTCCGTGACATCACCTGCGTTGGGGATGGTCGTCTGGGGACGTTGGCGATAAGCACAAAGAATGGGGGAGATACGCAGAACGTTGCCATGTGTCTGGATGCGGACCGGTTATGGGATGCGTTGGAGTTTGCGGCGTTTTTTGCCACGCACACGGAGCCAGGTTGTCTGGATGTTGAGAACATGTCGGAGGAAATGGATATTCAGTCGACGGATGATCTGGGGAAAGTGGCGAAGTATGTGGAATGTGCGTCCAAGGAGGTGATGGAGAAGATCCAGCGTACGGTTTTCTACAACGTACCGAAAAAGGTGGTGGAGAAACGGGGCAAGGGAGGCAATGGGCAGTATGCGGGGGTCCAGGGGGAATTGCTGCAGGCGTATCTGGACATCGAAAATGCGTTGACGGAGTTCACGGGGGCGATGAATTCGATACCGGAGATCACGTTCCAGATCAGTCAGCAAATCCGGTCAACAAAGTTGGAGATCGAGTTGGTTCAGATTCAGGGACAGATTGCGAATTTACGCAGTCATCAGGCCCTTATGCAGAACATGATTCAGATGATGTCACAAATGCAGGCTGCAACCCGTGTGGAAAATGCTGGGACGGTTGGACTCAATATTGCGTCCATCGGACTGCTTCACGTAATCAATGGCATTGAAATGCAGATCAAGGGCCTTCAGCAGCGTGCGGTGAACACGGACATTGACATCAGGATCAACAACCTGGTGACGGCACTGGGGGTGTCGATATCGCAGTTGCGCAGTGCCCTGGACACGTTGACGATCAAGGGGAACCAGTTGAACCAGGCCATGGAACGGTTGCAGCGGCTTCGGAACCGTGCGGAGGTTCTTGCGGCCCGTGCGACCTTGGCGGAATCGGACTCTGCGGGGCGGGTGTATCCGACGAACACGGTGATGCGCCGGCGGTACAACACGCATCGCATCCGGTACGAGAAAGCGTTGACCCGGGCGAAGAAACTGGCGTTCATTGCCCGGCGTGCCATCGAGTTTCGCCTGGGCGAGAATCTTGCACGGATGACGCGGGACATGACGTTGGTGGATGCGCCGTCTTCGTGGGTGGAGGATCTGTGCACGGTGACGGGGATGGATTATTCGCAGATCCGTGACAAGGATTCGGAGCAGACGGAATACAGCGGGCAGTTCATCGGGGACTACGTTCGGAAACTGGCGGATTTGGTGGAGAGTTACAGTTTTGACCATCCGTTCCATGAGAGTGAGGACGTGGCGGTGATTTCGGTGCGGGATGACATCAAGTCGAGTGTGGGGACGTGCCTGGTGGAGAGTTACAACCAGTTGGTGCATTCCGGGAATCTGGGGTATGGGGAGGATCGCGAGGATGGCACCTGGTTTGGCTGGGAGCCGTTGCAGGACTGCTGGACCGAAGGGGGCCATCCGGAAGAGGTATGCACGGTGATTCGAAAAGATCCGGGCACGTACGAATCCCTGGACATGGATCCGCTCAGTGTGGGTCCAGAAGACTGGCAGCCCGAGATGATTTCAGGCGCGATGATCCTGTCGGATGGAACGGAGTATCACGACGAGGATCTGGACGAATGGCTTCCTCGTGCAACGGGGGTGTACGGCGGGGGCATCCGGCAGACGACACCCGTATTGTCATCGGGGCGCTGGATGCTGTCCTTCTGGGTCCGGCCCTTGGAACTGGGCGTACCGGGTCGGGTGGTGGTCACCGGTGGCGGCATGGTCGTGGCCGATGAGGCACTGAATGGGAGTTTTGGGGTATGGCGCAAGGTGTACGTGCCATTTGAACTGGTCCAGTCGGGGGTGGTACAGGTGACCATCTGGCCCTCTTTCTCTTCGGAACCTGTCACCGTCGGGTCTCCGGGCAAACTGGGTTTGTGGGGTCTGCAACTGGAACGGGGCGCCTGGTCTGGGACGCTGATGCCACAGAATTGCCCGTCATCGTCATCGTCAGACTGCACGACCAGCGCCTATCAGGCGACGGACGGGTCTCGTCTGGTGTGGGCGAATGGGTGTGTTGACACGACGGGTTCGAGTTTCCGTCAACAGTTCCGGCGGGGGTGCACCTGTGTGACGAGTCACCCGTGCACGGAGCAGTCTTCTGACCGCCGCTGCTATCGGGAACTGGATTTTGTCCTGAACCTGAATGACATCGAAAGTGGTCGGTATCTGACTTCGGATGCCATCGCCCGAGGGAACTACAACTACCGTCACGGGAGTGTGGCGCTGAATCTGGTGGGCAGTAATCTGGTGTCGTGCAGTGACGGGGGTTCGTATCAGTGTCACGCCAACGGCTATCTGCCGTACACGCTGATTCATGACGGCCGGGTTTTGCTCCGGAATCACACGGGACGGATGGAGTCGTTTTCGATGAACCACGCCCGGGTGGAACACGGGAAGGCCCTGGCAGCGGAGGTGGTGGTGACGAATCCCCCGACGGGTCATCACCAGACGTTGTTGTCCGGGTTCGAGAAGCGGGAGTTCCGTGGTCGGCCGTTGATGGGCCAGTACACCCTTCGCCTCTGGGAGACGGATCCCCTGAACTGGGAGCAGTTGGAGGATGTGCAGTTGGTGTGGCGGTATCGGTACTGGACGGCGTTCTGGTAGGAGTGGACATGCGGCACTGGATGTGGATGTTCCTGATGGTGGTGCTGGGGTGTGGCAATGAGCCACCCGGCGAGGTGGACCTGCCCCAGGCCGTTGTCCGGCAGTTTCCGGGAGGCTCCCCATTCTTCGGGGTTCGTCCGAAGATCACACTGGGCAACACGCACTATACGCTGGGCCGTACGGCCATTCTGGAGGTGACGGGTCACTCGGGTGCGTGGTTCACCACCGGAGGGACCACGGCCTGGGTGACCCCGGAGACGGGGATTGATGTGACCTCCGTGGAGGTGCTGGGTCCTTCGCGGCTGAATGTCCGGGTGGTTTTCCATGACTGGGGCACGACGGGTGTGAAGATGCTGCATGTGGGCGGCTGTTCGGTGTGGTTGGGGGGCGGCACCTGTACGACCTATTTCATGGTGGAGGCCAATCCGAATCCCCCGACGGTGGTATTGCATCCTGACTGGGTGGTGCAGGGGAGCACGTCGGTTCGCACGGTGCGTGGCACCCACACGCAATTTACCCTGGGCACCACGACGGTGACGACGGAGACGGCGGGTCTTGTTTTCGAGGTGTTCGATTTGCTTCGCTTCCAGCAGTTGCGGGTGCGTGTGACGGCCCATGCGTCGTTGGCGCCGGGAGTGTATTCGTTTACGGTACATACTGAAGGGGAGCATGTGACGGGTCATGTAGAGGTGGTGCCCCCCGCGTCGGTACTGCAGGTGGTCCCATCGGAGATTGTCCAGGATGTTCCCCAATGGGTGGAGGTGACCGGGGCACACACGCATTTTGCGGCGGGATTCACC
>CAZTZR010000147.1:0-7029 GCA_964618145.1 uncultured Kofleriaceae bacterium | reverse complement strand
TTAGCACCGCAGGTGCGCGGGCGCAAGGTGCGGGGAAAGCAAAAGCGGTGCCAAGGCACCGCACTCCGAAGGCGGCTGTGCCGCGGAAGACAAAGCGGTACTTGCGTCCCGCACTCCAGAGCGGCGGCGCCGCGGAAGACAGAGCGGGACTTGCGTCCCGCACTCCAGAGCGGCTGCGCCGCGGAAGACAAAGCGGGACTTGTGGCCCGCACTCCAGGCGGCGGCGTCAGGGTTCCGGCGTAGGCGCAGGAACCGGGGGGCTTTCCTCCTGGAGTACCCGCATGGCTTCGATCAGGGACACGGCCATGTCCCCTTTGAATTTCTTTCGCAGTTTGTCGCTCACCTGCACCACGTTGATGCGGCGGAAGAGCCAGAAGCCCACAAAGGCCACGGTCAGGCCGCGGATCAGCAGGAACACCAATTCTCCCCGGGTGAGGTTGGCGAAAAAGAAGATGACCAGCAGGGAAAACAAAAAGGCCAGAAGAAACATGGGACGAAACACATCCCGAAGGGCCAGGCGCACCGAACGCCATCCCGTCACCGGACCGGTGTCGGTCTTCTTCGGACGCAAAAACCGGCCGGCGCGCCGTCCCATGGACAGGAACCAGGGCGCCAGGTGAAAGTACCAGGCGGCCACCGCCACCAGCACCGCGATGCCCGCCTTCAATCCAAACAGGAACAGGATGCCGTGCAGCCAGGAATCCAGTTCCAGGCCGAACAGGTCCGTGACCGTGGAAATGAGGTTCCCCAGGGCCGTGACGATACTTTTTCCGAACATCAGGTATTTGACGAACAGCGACAAAAACAGGGTCAATCCGTTAAGCAGGATGGAACCGAGAATCACCGACAAAAGGTGCCAGCCGAGAAGCCAGACAGGCACCGTGAAAATGGAGCCCTGCAAAAAGATGTACATCATGGGACGGATGGTGCGCCCCGCCGGGGAAAACGCCTTGAGCATGCCCATGAGGGCAGCGATCCGGAACAGACCCCGCCCCCGCAGGGACTTGCCGAAGGTGACCATCAAAAGCGTCTGGATGTACGCCAGCGTATGCCCCTTCAGCGGCACCCGGAAACTGTGCAGAAACGACCCCAGTCCCACCTCGACGAGGCCGCCGAGTCCGGAGCACACCCCGATGCGCGACGCCAGCCGGGAAGCCAGTTCCTTCTCCAGAAAGGACCGAATTTCGTCTGTTTCCGGCTTCTCGTCCAGATCCACCACCAGGGTCATGCCGTCGGTGGCAAACCGCTCCCGCAATGCCGGCAACGAATTTTTCTTGGCGGAAACCACCACCCACAGGTCCCGGGTGGACAAGGCCCTGTCCAGCAGTTCACCAAAACCCTCGCCGGAAAGCTCCAGCGGGCCGATGTCTTCGAGTACGCACAGATCCGATTGATCCAGCGCGGGAAGCACCTGTTTCATGACATGGCGGAGAGTGCTCTCCGGAAACTCGCGGGCCCCGGGACAGCACGGCTCGTCCGTTCCGGGCTTCTGAAGGGCCCATGGCAACACCCGGCTGGAACCCAGCACCCGGATGTGATAGTCTTTTGCGGTGGTGTTCGAATCGGGAGTCCGAGCCGAATCCTGGAGGGTCGTGTATCCACACAACTGCCACTTCTTTTGCAGTTTTTGGATCCATTCCGACAGAAGATGACTTTTTCCGGCGGCCGGCGCCCCGGTGATCCAGATCAGTCCCGCGCACCCTGAAGGTCTGGTCATGCCTTTTTCCTTTCGGAGTTTTGATGCGTTGTGAAATCCGCCTGCTTTTGCGAAACGACGAGAATGTCCCGTTCATGGGCGTCGGCACCCTGTGGCTGCTGCAGCGGATCGAACAGTTGCACTCGATCCGGCAGGCAGCACTGGACATGAACATGGCGTATCCCAAGGCATTGCGCATGATCCGGGTGCTGGAGCAGGAACTCGGCGCCTCCGTGGTGGAGCGGTACAAGGGAGGAGCCGACCATGGCGGGGCACGGCTGACCTCCTTCGGCCAGGAGTTTCTGCAACTCTACACGAGCGTTGTCCACGACCTGCAACTTATGGCGGACAAGCAATTCAGCGGGCATTTGTCACAACCGGATCCACCTCGAAAATCCCCTTCGCCTGATCATCCACCTTCTCCACCATCTTGAAGCGGAACTGGGCAATCGCCAGAAGCGAATCCCCCATGTGGATGGGCACTTCTGCGTCCAGGGCAATGTCGTAGTCCACCATGAGGGACCGGCCCTCCATCGCGGGGAACAAAGGATCCTTGTCGCCGGGATTTCCCACGTAGACATAACCGAAATCCCGCACAAATTCAAAGGTGGGCAGCCGGGAAACGTCCTCGTCCAGCCGGGCGCGCAGCACATCGTAGCCGTCCCGGGCGATGCAGTTCACCGGCGTGTCGTCTGCCGCCGTGATGCCGGCCTTGGCAAAGATGTGCGCGAACCGCACACCCCGGCGCTTGACCACTTCATGCTCGGTGTTGGACAGTTTGTTCACGCCATCGAGTTCCTCCACCTCCAGCCCGTTGATGGACACCTCCACAGTGGATCCGTCGGCCATCCGGAAGGTCACGATGTCGAACTCACAGTGGGCCGTGTCGCCGGTCATGAACGTGTAGTCGTTGTTGTTGTTGTTGTTGGTCTTTTTCCCTTCTTCAAAGCAGGCAGACAGGGAAACAGCCAGAAGCAGGGAAACCAGTGAAAACAGAACCTTGCGCATGAAATACTCCTCCAGAAATAGTTACAGGTTGGCGCCCAGCGTCAACCAGATTTCCCGGCCGGGCCGGGGTTCGAAACTGCCATCTTCGTAGTGGGTGTCCAGAAGGTTGCGGCCCGAAAGCATCAGGAACATGGCCACCTCCGTGGATACTGCAAAGTCATACCGCACGCGGGCGTGCCATAAAAGGCGACCTCTGGAATCCGCGTTGCGGTAAAGTCCATCCGTCATGTCGTAATACTGCACCTTCTTGGTGGATCGAAAATCCAGTTCCATGCCCGCAGAAAACCCGGCAGGGAACACCTGGCGCGCGCCCAGCATCCACTTGTGGGGCGTCCGGTTGACCAGGGGTTCGCCGGAGTCGAGGTCCCGGGCGATCAGGGTGCGGCCACGCACAAACAGTGAACCCTTCTTCGCGTGCGTCCAGCGCAGTTCGCTTTCCTGGCCGGCGATCACCGCGTCATCCAGGTTCTGGAACGTGTCCCCCCAGCGTTCGATGAGGCCCTCCACCCGGTTGGCAAACAGGCGCATGGACCCCGACAGCCCGGGAAAAAACAATTGACGGCTGGCGATGGAGGCCTCCAGCATCCAGGCCCTCTCCGGTTCCAGTTCCGGGTTTCCGCCGACCCGGTTGGAGAACATCTCCCGGAGCATGGGAAAGCGCAACTTGTGGCCGACACCGAAGGACAGCCGCGTGTGTTTCCACTCCCTCTCCGCGATGAGCCGGGCCTCGACCCCCGGCATGAGGTCGTCTTCCACTGCGTAGGCTTCGTCCCGCAGGCGCCGCATGAGCAACTGCATGAACGTGCCGGAAACGCCCTCGGAGAAACGCCAACCGGCGAGAACGTGGGTGTTTTCCGCCGCCAGCGTGACGATGTGGTTGGCCATCTCCGTCTTGTTGAACCATTCGGCGTTCTCCCCGGCGGCCGGTACGGGCTTCTCCCGCGCACGATGAATCTGCATGTCATACCGGGTGCCCAGGGTGAGCGTCTGATGCGGAAAAAAAGACCAGGAAGCTTCGGCGAACCCCCCAAACGAATCGTTGACGTACGCCGAGGACTGGAAGAACGCCACTGGGTTCGTGGTCAGGCGGGTGTAACTGGTGTCTTCGTAATCATTCAACTGGTCATTGTGATGGTACCAATACGTCAGCACCTGCGCACTTTTCAGCAGGCTCCCCGACGGAGCCCACTTCAGCGTCAGCCCCAGCAGGTGCGAATCAAAGGGATCCAGCCGCCAGTACCGGGTGAAACCGGCGCGGGTGTGCACCGGGATGTTGCGGGGCGCCTGCATGTACGCATACAGGCCCGTGACGGACAGTCCGAAGCCAAACTCCCGGCGCACAATGGCGGTGGCCGCCCGCTTCTGCTGGCCGCTGCCGTCCCGCAACCCGCCGTCCTCATGATACTGTGCGTTGTACGGGGTGGTTTCGGTCCCCCGGGACACCACATACCCGTCGGACGACAACACATCGGCCGCCCCCAGAAACGTCCAGTCCCCGATCCGCACGCAACCGGACACGGACGCCCTTTTGTCCAGCAGGGTGTTTTCATGGAATTTTCCGGTCAGAACGACCACCTCGGCCCGGGGCGTGTTGCAGGTTCCCAGGCGCAAGGTGAGAACCCCTCCCTGGGTGTTGGGCCCATGCAGCACACTGACGATGCCCCTTTCCAGTTCCAGCCCCTGGAACAGGCCGACCGGAAACAGGGACAAATCGATGGTGCCGGAGTAGACTTCCAGCATGGGAATGCCTTCGATGGTGATCCGCGAACTCTTCTCGTCGAAACCGCCAAGTTGCAGCAGTGCTCCGTCCTTCGGAGATTGTTGCACCTCGGCGGCAGGCTCGTTCTGCAACACCTCCCCGAGATTCACGGCGCCTTGTTCCTGCATCTCCCTTTTGCTGATTTTCGAGACGGTCCCGGGCGGTTGCCAGGCTTTTGAACGGACAATCACCTCTTCGCCACCGTCATCGGTAGTCGTGGTTTCGGCCCGCACCCCCGCCGGAATCAGAAAAATCAGATAGAACCAGACCGCCGGCAACCGTAAACGGTTCAGTTTTGGTTTGACAGGAATCCAGGGTTCGTACATATTCCGGGTCCGAATCACGGTCCATCACACGGTGTGTGGCCCGGACCCGATGTTACTAAATATTTATATCGACTGCAAGATCCATGAATACCGATTCCGCCATTTTGAACCGCATCCGCAAGGGGGCCCTTTCCCTTGCCGGGGACCGGCGATTGACCCGTGTACGGTTCGGGGACCACACCACTGCGGTGTGCCTGTCCGACGGCCGGGTGGGACTGGCCATGCATTTTCTGGGGGATGGCACCTTTGGAAACGAAGACGAATCTCTCCAGCCCGAAATGATCCGCCGGCTGGAAGGCTTGCCTGCCACCGAAGTCATCCGGTATCTGGGGGATTCGGATCCCCTGAAAAGTTCCGCCGCAGTGGCCTGCGTCAATGCCCTGGAACTGGGTGAAGAGGTACAAGACGGGCATTTTCTGGATGTATTGGACCTGCACCCGTCCGACACCTTCGGCATGATCGGCAACTTTGTGCCCCTGCTGGACCGGATTCGACCGCAGGTGAAGGATTTGCTGGTGTTCGAACTCGTCGGGGACGAAGCCAACGGAATCCTTCCCACCTGTCTGGCTCCTGTACGGCTGCCTGAATGCGATGTGGTGGTCATCACCGGCACCACCCTGATCAACGGCACCCTGGAGAAACTGCTGGATGCCTGCACCCGGGCGCGGGACGTGGTACTGGCCGGTCCCTCCACCATCCTTTATCCCGATGCCTACACCCACACCCCGGTCACCTGGTTGGCCGGCGCCCGGGTGATGGATCCCGAAACCGTGCTTGCAAAAACCGAAGAAGCCTTTTCCTTCCGCCAACTGCGCGAATACCTGCGCAAGGTCCTGCTTCCCGTGCCCGTGAATGTCACACAATAAATAACTAACGTTTTTTATTGCAATACAAGAAAAAACACTTGTAATCAGGAGAATTGCGCGCTAATCACTGCATATATCATGTGTTATTCATTGTTTTTCCCCGTAATGCCCCCTGTACAACCAACACCCGTGGAGATCTCCCGATGAAACAGTTCATACCTTTTTCCGTCTTTTTCTTTCTCGCACTTTCCAACATTTCCTGTGATGACTCCAAGTCGAACAAGCAGGTGTTCAACTCGCAAAACGCCAACAATTTCAACCACAACAACACGGATTGCGTCAACGGGTCCCGGCAGTGTTTCGGAAACCTCCTGCAGGTCTGCCAGAACAAGCAATGGGCCACCGACAAGGTCTGCGGCACCGGCGCATACGAAGAACTTCCCGCCTGCGATCCCTCCAGCCTGGACTGCCGCGAGTGCGTGGCAGGCGGCACCGCCTGCGGCACCGACAACCACGTGCACGTCTGCACGGCCGACGCCACCCTGGGACCGGTGCACACCCAGTGCGATTCCGCGTTGGGGGAACAGTGCGCCCAGAGCGGGGGAAACGCCGCCTGTGACAGCCCCTGCATCCGGGCGGCCGCTACAAAAAGTTACCGTGGATGCGAATACTGGGGGGTGAGCACCGCCAACAACCGGTTGCGGGATGCCTTCATGCAGAACTTCGCGTTCGCCATCGACAACAGCAACTCCGCACCGGTGCGGGTGCGCATCACCGGTTCCGGCGCCAGTGTGGACGAGATGATACCGGCCAACACCCTGCAGGTGATCACGGTGGACTTCAACGAGGAAATCCGGCGCATGCGCTCTTCCAACGAACACAATCTGGAATCCGGCATCTTCCATGCCTCCACGGGGAGCGGCGGTTTCCACCTCCAGACTTCCCTGCCCGTCACGGTCTACCAGTTCAGCCCCTATGATTTCGTCATCGGAAGCACCTATTCCTATACCAACGATGCATCCCTGATGCTTCCGGTTTCAGTGCTTTCAAAACACTACATGGTCATGAGCCGCCCCACCTTCGTGCTGCGCACCGACTACCTGCTCAACAGTCCCGGATTCGTGGCGGTGGTGGCCACCGAGGACAACACACAGGTGAGCCTGTTTTCCCGCTCCCACACTTCTCCGGGGGATGGCATCACCACCCTGGCGCCGGGTGGTTCCGGGGAATATACCCTGAATCGTGGGGACGTGCTCCAGGTCATATCCCGCAGTGATCTGAACACCAACTCCTGTCCCACCGGAGAAGGTTCCGGCAAGACCTCCGACTGGCAGGGAACCTACTGCAATCCCGGCAACGACTACGACCTGACGGGCTCCACCGTGACCGCCAGCGCCCCCGTCGCGGTCGTCTGAGGTCACAACAGCACGTTCA
>CAZTZR010000146.1:0-7162 GCA_964618145.1 uncultured Kofleriaceae bacterium | reverse complement strand
TTTGCGTGTGAGAGAGGGTATAGGAACGGTCCCGGCGTCCGACATATCCCACCGGGTATTTCTTTTCAGCGGGAAGTTTCACCGGCTGTCCCGTGACGAGGCGGGCCCAGGCCTGGAACAGGTCGTCGTCCAGGCTGTAGTTCATCATGTCCAGAATCGGGCCGCCGGGGGGCCGGCAGTTGATTTCCATGGGAATGTAGTCGCCGTCCACCACGAAAAACTCGAAATGGAAGAATTTGCGCCGGATGCCGAAGGCCTGCACCAGTTTGTTTCCGGTTTCCCGCAGACGGGGGGGAATCCTCTGGCTGACGTAGAAGAATACGTCGGTTCCCATGGCGTATTCCAGGATCCCCTCTCCGTAGACGAGGGTGTTGTCAAACAGGATGTTCCCGGCGTGGTCGGTGAGCCCGTCATAACTGACAATCGGCGCGTGGATGAATTCTTCCAGGATCCAGGGGGAAGAATCCGGCGAAAAGCGGATCCGGTTTTCCACCAGGTCTGCAAGTTCCTCCCTGGAACCGATGCGGAAGGTGTCCTGGGCTCCCACTCCCTCGTCCCGTTTCACAATCAGGGGAAAACCGGTTTTTTCAGCCAGGGGAAATGCGTCTTCGGCCCGGTGAAACAACCCGCCCCTGGCTGCGTTCAGTCCGCAGTCCACAAAGACCTGTTTCATCGCGGATTTGCGCTTGAGCCGATCCAGATCCTCCCTGCGGATGCCTTCCACGCCGAAGTGCTCGTTGAGGGCGGCCTCGCAGCGAAGCCAGGTTTCGTTGTGGGATTCCACCAGGCCAAAGCCGGTGGAAAACTCCGGCACCTGCCGGATGGCGTCTTCAACGGCTGCGATCACGGCGCCGGTGTCATGCAGGGGTACCTTGACGTACCAGGCCAAAGCTGCTCTCAAATCCTCGGGCATGTCGTGGAAGTCCGCTTCTCCCACCCCCAGGATCCGGGCGCCACAGGCGTGTGCGTGCAGAATAAAATGCTTGTAGTTCGGCGGAAATTCGGGTGACAGATACAGTATGTTCATAGAAGTGACTCCGGGGAAAGCGTTCCGCGGCGGCGGTATATGAACACAATGGCCCCGAATCTGTCAACTACCTTACCGCCCCCGCCATCGTCACGTTTACTACGCCCATATTTTGCAATACCGCCTATTCTCGGCGAATCAGTGCCGTTTTTCTCAAGTTTTCAGCGCCGTGTATATAGTGTAATTAGTCCCGTTGACCGGAGGATTATGTGAGCGCCAAGCGTATTAGAAGACAAATCCGCACACCGGTGCCATGCACTTTTCCAATCAGAACGGGAAAAGCGGAAATGGGCTGGGCAACTCTGATACCCGGAACTCGGGAGCCTACGCCATGGGGTGCGATTCGAGCACCTTCAACGGGTCATCGAAGTCCACGGGAAAACCCCAGATGGCTTGCATCATGTAGGTCCCCTTTGGAAACACCACGTTCCGGACGCCATCCAGTACCGCCTTGCGAGCCTTGCGGTACAGCGCCAAAAACGCACGGTACCGCTTGATCCATTTATCTGTGTTTGTCCCCGCTACCTTCGGCCGCAGGCCTCCCGTCTTCGTCCCATGAAGGGGGAACTCCGTATGTGGCAATTCCTGGACCTTTTTCGCACCCAGAAAACCCTTGTTCTGACTTGCCCGTTTTGCCGCAATCCCCCGTTCTTCGGCCATCACCAGGTCATCCAGATGCAGAAGGTATTTTTCCGCCTTCATGGCGGCCGCTGCAGGAAACGGCGTCAAGGTGATATCCAGTTTCTTCCAGGCTTTTTCGCTTTCTTCGCCGGAAAAAACCACCGGTGGACGAACCGTCTTGATGATTCCCTTGCGCAGCATTTTCACCGTTGTGATGGCTCCCGGCCATTCCCGGTTGGATGCCACCAGTCCCGCTTTTACTGGATTCGTCAGGGTATACACCATCTTTTCCCAGCAGGCATTTTCCTCGGTCAGTGCACACCAGTTGGGCCTCTGGGCGCTGTCCCAGATGGGTCCGCTCTGATGGAGTTTTTTGTTCAGACATTGCGCGATGAAGGAATCCATGGCACCGATGAATTTGGGACCTGTCAGGCCATCGGGGTCGGTGATAACCATGTGGAAGTGATTAGACATAAAGCAAAAAGAATGGATTTTTACTGGAGACAGTTTTTGGGCCCGGGCGATGGCATAGAGGATATAGCCTGCAAAATCTTTCCTGGGAACCAGGAAAAATTGACCACGGAGGCATTTTCTGGTGACTAGATAGGTGGTGCCTGGAAAACGGGGCAGTGCCGTGGACATACAAACTCCTTCGCATGGGGGATTTGGCCCTTGCCCCCTTTATTATCGGCGCGGGGATCGAATCGTTCCGGAAAAAATGCAGATCCGGGGCGTTTTTAGGTCCGAAAAGGCATGGGGCGTAGGGTATAGATGCTTTTTTTGAATGATGGGGGCGGGGGCGGAAATGCCCATTTGGCATTTATCTTCGGAAAAGGTACACTTTCGTTCATGATGTCCACCCGGTTTGACCTGGAATTCACGCCGTTCTTTTTTGAAGCGGATGCCCCGGACGGGGTGAAAATCGCTGCTTGTTTCAACGTGGGGCCCGATGTGGTCGAATTGACAGTCAGTGCCCCTTTGTCAGATGCGCCCGTGCCGCCGTTTCCTGCGGGACGGGTGGAGAATCTCTGGCAATACGAAGTGGTGGAGGTGTTCTTGCTTGGTGGCGATGCCCGCTATCTGGAAGTGGAACTGGGGCCCTGCGGGCATTTCTGGATTCTGGAACTGCACGGCTGTCGCCGGCAGATGGCGGATCATCTTCCGCTATCCCACAAATGGCGTCATGACAACCAGCGCTGGGAAGCCACGGTGCGACTGCCTGCGGCCATGCTTCCCCCCGGGTTGTTCTCTTACAACGTCACCTGCATCCTGGGTCCGGCCCGCCATCATGGTTCCCTGGTTCCGTTACCGGGGGGCCGACCGGATTTCCATCAACTGAACCAGTTCAAACCCCTTGGATCTCCATAATCCATTTGACAATTGTGTGAAGTATCACTATACCCACCGCTTCCCTTGCGGAAGTGGAGGTTTGACATGGAGTCAACAAAAATGAAGGTTTTGGTATGGACTTGCCTGTGGCTGGCCGGTTTCCTGTTTGCCTGTACCGATGACAAGGTGGAAAAGGATGACTGGGGCATTGACACGGAAATCCGGCCTGATGAGGACAGGCTGGGCAAGGCCGACGGCGCGGGTGTTCCCGGTCCGTCAGTGTCCTGGGACTCCTCGGATACGGCCGTATGGGAAGTCAAAAACCAGTGGGAGGACCGCAACACCACGGCCGCCCGGCAGGCCGGAATGGCATGGCCGGCGGACAGCGGTCTGAACTGGGACGAAAAATATGCCCTCTGGGTGCAGTCCATGGGCATCGTTCCCGGTCACGAGGTGTCGTTCCAGACCTTCACCCTGACCACCCCCTGGGGAAAGAGCCTTCCGGCCCCCCGGCTGGAGTGTGCCGAAGTGGCCATGTTCCTGCGGGTGGCGTTTGCCTCCTGGTACAACCTGCCGTTTTATCTGCAGGCAGTGGATGCTTCCGGTCGCATTTACTTCGGCCACATGGGAGCGCGCACGGCCACGGACCGGTACAAGAACACGCCGAATTACAAGACGGCCTACAGGGACCACACGGCGTCCATGAACGGCAAGACCAATGAATACATCCTGGCCCACTGGCCCAAGGACAGCGTCCTTCGGGACCGTGCGGTGGGGGATGGCGATACCATGGGATTTCTCACGGGATCCGGGGCGAAAAGGGCCGGCCACTATTTCGACGAAATTTTCCTGAACAAGCGTACGGGACATTTCCTGCGTCTGTTGCTGACCTATTTCGGTTCGGTGAATCTGGCCAGTTCTTCCAATACCTACAACCTCAAGCCCCAGTCCATGCGGGCCGGGGACGTGCTGGTGCACCGCTGGCAGAAGACCGGCATCGGTCACGTCATGGTGCTCAAGTCCGTGCTGGATGTGGAAGGGGGCAAGAAGGAAGCCCTGCTGGTGTCGGGTTCCATGCCCCGCCGCCAGCCGAAAATGGAAACCGCCACCACCTCCAAGGACTATCTCACCAGCATCAACGGCGGCGGTCCCGGACAGAACTGGGACGGCGACAAGTACGCTGCCCTGGGGGGTGGTCTCAAGCGTTTTCGGGTGGCCAAGAACTGGAGCGGACGCTGGACCAACACCTGGATGGCCTCCGACGAAGCCTCCTGGATCAACGACACCGACCACGAGCGCATGGCTGCCCGCATTGCCGAACTGGACGACCTGCTCGGGGAAGTGGATCCTGCACAACTGAAATCCGCCTACCTTCAGATGATCGAGGACGCCCGCAATCACCTGCGGCAGTATCCGGCTTCCTGTGCCGCCCGGAACCGCCGGGAAGACGCGTTTGAAAAACTCTACACCGTCAACCAGACGTATTTCGGCAAAAACGAAGCCCAGACCGATCTGGATCACCGCATTCTGGACGACTATGTCTTTGCCCGCCTGGTGTACCAGCAGTCCAAAACCTGTTGCTGGAACCGGACCACATCGGCCATGTACCGCATCATCATGGACTACAACGAGGAGATGCAGGAAGAAACCTGCATGGAACCGGTGGTGTTCATGGCCCGTGATGGCGGGTACGAAGTCTTCCGGCAATATGCCGAAGATACCGGACGTGGGCATCTCTGGGTCAACTGGAGTGAAGATGAAACCTGTCCCCAGAAAAACGTGACCAACGATTCCCCCGCCGAGTCGGACCATTTGTCCTGGTGTGAAATCGCCCCGGAACCCTCCGAACCCGAGTGCACCGATGATTTCGAACCCAACAACAATCCGGTTTCCGCGGCAGAAATCACGTCAGGAACGTATCCGGGGCTGTTCATCTGCGAAGGGGACGAAGACTTCTTCACCTTCACCACCACCGGTGATTTCACGGTTTCCATCGCCTTTTCCCACGCCGCCGGGGATCTGGACATGTCCTTGTTCCGGGGGGACACGCTGGTGCGTACCAGCCAGGGAACGTCCGACACCGAGTCCATCACCTCCACCGCAGGTACCTACGTGCTTCGCGTATACGGCTACAACGGCGCCACCGGGGAATACTCCCTGACGCTGACCCCCTGATTTCTCTCATTGGTCACAGGCAACATCAATTCATTTGGGAGCAGGAGGACGAAGCCCCTCGCGTGCCCTGATTTCCACGCAATGACCGTTCCGGCAGGCGGGAATGGCCATGCGGGGGGCACAGTGGATCTGGTTTTTACATATCTTGCGCCACTGGTCATAGGTTTCCCGGAGGCGTTCGGCAGTCTTGCGATTCACCGCCCTGCCGCAATCATCCACTCCACCAGGCAGGATGGTGCAATCCTGGTCGGTTTCGCACCGGCCATAGGATTCACCCCGGATCCTTTGGTACGTGGCAACCAGTTCATCACACGGATCCGGTGGTTCCCCGGGTGGGGGCACCAATGTATCCGGTTCCATCACGGGGGGAGGAGATTGATGGGTCGGCAGACTGGAATTCTTTTCCGGATCTTCATCCTTTTTTCCACAGGAGAATGGGGCCAGCGACAGGGCTGCAAACAGGATGATACCGGGTGGAATTGATTTCAGAGACAAAGAAACCCGATGGTTTGTGGTCATGTAACATCCCCTTGCGATGGATGGGTCATTTCAGCGATCTTTCAGGAACAGTTTGAGGGCGGCGGCCTCCTCTTCCAGGATTTCCGTGGCCTTCTTGCAGATGATTTTTTCCGCCACACCGCCGAGCAGCGGAAAACTGATTTTCAGTTCGCCGGTCATGACCCGGGCGCTTTTGTTCCCGGAAAGGTCCAGTATCCGGATCTCACCGGAGTTTTCGAACCGTTTGCGGATTTTTCCCCTGGTGGGAATGTTCCGGTAAACCATCACCCGTTTTGCCCGGTCCAGCGTACTTTCCTCCACCCACTCAAAGACCTCGGGCGGAATGGATTTGGGGCCGATTTTCTCGATCACCGGCAGGATGCGGTAGCGGACCCGCCGCCGGATGGTGGCATCATCTGCAGTCTTCTCCAGAAGTTCCATCTCCTGGAGGGATTTCATGTTTTTCATGAGGAATGCCGTGATTTCCGGATGCATCATGGCTTCCAGAAGGGCATCGGCAGAAACGTCGAATTCATGGCGAATTTCATATTTCATTTGGCATCTTCCTTGATCAGGGTGCAGAGCCGTTGGAGTTCTTCGGGCCGATCCAGGGAAGGTTTGGCGAGAAAGCCCAGATAGTGCTGGCGGCGGGAACCGGACAGTCTCGACAGATGTCCTTTTGCACAGGACAAATCCAGCCCGTCCAGCCGGCACAACAGGGAGGCCTGTTCCAGGAGCACCGGCAAAAGCGGATCATCATCAGCCAACGAAGGCAAGAATGCCAGCGTTGGTGTGTCCACCAGGTCCGGCCGCCGGGCGGCCACGGCGGTTCTCATGCGTGCAATGGCCAGCAGGGATTCATGCCGGGGTTCCACCCGGGTGATCTGGACCAGCCAGTGAGCGGCCAGAGCGCCTTTTTCCTCATTGAGAAAGTGCCAGACCAGACTGAACCGGGCGTAGTTGGCGTACACGGTCTGGGAACGGGTGCGTCCCACAATCTGCAAAAAGTCCACCGCCTGGGCGGTGCGCTGCAGCAGGGTCAGCGCCCAGGCGTTCAGGTACAGTGCCTCGGACCAGAACCGGTACGAAGGATGCGGGCGCACCCGGGTCAGATGTACCACCGCCTGGTTCAGCATGCCCCGCACCCGTTTTTCCGCTTCATCGACACTGGATGGGGTTTCGAAACCGGCGTTGGGTTCAATGGAAGCAACAGAACCAGCCGTGATGCGGCTTTGCAGGTACAGGGCCCGCATGAACAGGATTTTTCCGGCCATGTGGGCATGTTCGGCGGCTTCGAGGGAAATGGGTCCCTCATCGGAAACCCGTTCCAGATGCCGGGCCAACTCCTGGTTGATGGGCAGCAACCCGGGGGGATCCGTGGGAACAATGGGATCCGGAAGGATGGTGGGTTCCAGTTCGGGAGCCACTGGCAGGGGGCAGGGCGGTTTGGTCTGAGCACCTGGCTCGGGGTCGGGGGGGGGTGGGTCCCCTGTATCCCCGACCGTTTCGGAG
>CAZTZR010000145.1:0-7321 GCA_964618145.1 uncultured Kofleriaceae bacterium | reverse complement strand
GGACTGACGCTTCGTGAGTCCTTCGAGTTTCAGGATCCGGTAGGCCGTGGCTTCCGTGAGGTGGCCATCGGGGGGCATCAGGTTACAGGCTTGCATATGCGCAACGATTTGACGCACCGTCATTTCCGGATTCGACTTCTTGAGTCGCACCAGGGAAAGCACCGTTTCCTGATCCACCACCCGGTAATTTCCGAGGTCGCTGCGCTGTGTCGGTATCAGCGCCCGGTAATCCTGCCCGCTGTTTTCGTACAACCGCACCCACCGCCGAATGGTGGACTCCGAAATCGAATTGCGGTTACTGCCGGGAATGTCCCATTGGCGGGACGCCAGTTGTCGGATCCTGGCCTCCTTGTCGCCGTAGGCCAGATGGGTGTTGGCCACCAAATCACTGATGACTCCGTATCGAAAAATGGCAATCTTTTCCTTGAGTTGCTCTTCCATGCCTGTGCTCCTTCGGGAAGGTGAAAGGTTTCGGGATCCACATGAACCCCGAAACCTTCGTATCACCGCACACCGCACGAGGGCAGAGGGATACTGCGGTAGGGTGCGGCCTCGACAAGTTGGTTTGCACGCTTAATGGCCAGACTTATGGGGTTTCGGCCGCTCTCGATCAGTTGGTCAAACCCCGTAAGCGGTTGCCCTGGAAAACTGATTCCCAGTTCCTTGGCGATCACCATGGCAAGGCTTCGCCACCAGCGCCGAACCGTCTCCCGGGGCGCTACGTCCTTGGGAAACCGCCCTGTCTCCTGCCTTGTTTCGATTGCCTTGCGAATCTCCGACTTCGACCACCGAAAACGCCGGAAATACCCCGCCGGCTTGAGCCGGTGAACACTCTTGCAGCCCGGACAGAAGCAGCGCCGAATGAACACCCCATTAGGGAACATCGAGAAGAACGCTTCCACGAAGCCGTGCCACCAACACAGCGTCCCACAGAGGGGACAATGGGGACGCTGCCATGGAAATCTTTTTTTCTGTGCAATTAACTCATTGACGGAAACCTCTTGGAACAATACCATGCCTGCAGACTCTTTCCGAGTCCGCGGGGGGCGTTGGGTTTGCTAGACTTTTGGCGCCCCCCGCCTTCTCTTTTCTTTGCCCTATCAGAACTTGTCACTGATTTCGAATTTTGACCAAAGAATGGTCAAGCAATCTGAAAAAAACCGCCTTCAATCTGGCAATATACTGTGAGATTCAACACCCAGACGCCTACTGGAAAGTTGACTCTGAATCGCCAAAAGATCCGGAAAGAGGAATTGCTGGATGGCAAATTCCTGGTGTCTTCCTCGGATGACATGATGACCGCCGAAGAAATTGTGACGGGCTACAAGGCGCTGTGGCGAGTGGAAAGAGCCTTCCGTGATCTGAAGCATGTGTTGGATATCCGCCCGGTCTATCATCGGCTCAGAGTCAAGTCCAAAATCTGCTGTAAATCACTTCGGCCCAGCATGTGCACAAATCATTCAAGTGCCGGGGATGGTTCACGATTTCTTTTTTGATGCGAAATGAGTTCCTGTTCGATTTGCGGATATTCAAACACATCAACGCCGCGCACCATTTCCAGTGCTTTGGACACGATGACGGCATACCGGGCATCGGTCATCCGGGAAAGTAAGAGTTTCACCATTTCCAGATGTCCTTCCCGTGCCGCTGTCACCAACGGGTGATGCCACTGAGGGTAAGTCCAACGGGTACGGATTCGCTTGCTGCTGCTCAGAACCGGATTCGTGTCACAGGCTGCGCTGTATCCCACAAACGCCTTGAGCACATCGGCTTCATCCTCCACCTCCCAGCGATCTTCCAGGCGCGCTCCCGCTTCCAGCAGGTGGCGGGCAATATCGATGTAATCATACTTGGCGGCATAACTGAGGGCGCTCAATCCGCCTGCCCCGGCATTCACGTCCGCTCCGTTTTTGAGAAGGTACTTGATCATCTCTTCGCGTCCGTATTCCGCTGCAATCATCAACAGGGTCTTCACCGGGTAAAACACGTGAACCTTCTCGTAGTGGCTGGCAATGCCGGCAAAATCCACTGGATTCATCATGTCAACCTGGTTGGTGTTCACTATCCAATGACGGTCGGACGACATGAGCGGCGTCATATAAAAAAAACTATATGTAGAGAGATCATGTGAACATTTAGAAAAAACGGATTCTTCGTTGACCGCGATTTCCATCATACGTTGGGCGTCAATGTAATAGCATCGTTGCTCTTCTGGACCTTTGCACCTGAACTCATTGATACTGTATGGGGTGACAAAAGGAAAACATTCCTCGCATTCGCGCGTATGGTCATTCCGGTAAAACGTTTGGAAGTAATCTCCTTGAGAACTTGAATTTGGTGGAGTTTTTATTTTTGCCATAAGATATTCAAAGACAGAATGTGACCCGTGCTTTGCAGACTCGAACAGCAATTCATTCCTGTCGTGAGTTAAATAAACGTCTTTTTCCATGAGGGTTTTGACTATTTTCAGATGGTCAAAGACCACGGCCGCCAGAAGGGGAAGATAATAGTCATAGCCGGTGCCATCAACGAAATAATTTCGGGGCGGGCGTTTGATGAGAAATTGAAACCATTCGTCAACATTCAAAACAGCCGATATGGTGTTCAAGTCAAGTTGGTATCGGTTGAAATGAGCTAGTCTATATTCCAAGTTGTAAATATAACCAACCTTGGGTATCAACAGATTTGCCTTCTGTATCAATTTTGGATCTCTGCTGCGTAACCCCTGAAGAATGGAAAAATAGTGTGTCAGAATTTTTTCATCTTCTGGAGAACCTTTTTTTATCACGATGTCATCATGAAAGCAGTTTTCCAGATTCCCTTCAAAAAACGCATGCAACGGATGGACTTTTCCCTGAAGTTTGAAAAGACAACCGTAAAAATGTGCCATTTCTTCATGGGATCGACTCGGGGAGTATGCGCGAATCCATGTCATGGGAACATCCGGATCCCGGGGCCTCCAGGAATCAGCGCGAAACCGCGTGGGTATCTGCAACCCCATGTTCTTCCATTTCGCCTGCATCACCATCGAACGGTGTGATACCAAGTTCGAACCCCAATCCCTCGGGCCCTGTCGATAGGCCAGCATTTGCCACGCTGCCCAAAGCCCCAGTTCGTTGTATTCCAGGCGTTTCAGTTTCCGCCCCAACTCCATTTCCAGGCGCACGGGAAATTCATCCACCCGCGTGGGCATGTCATGCCACATGGGAGGACTCCCAATGGATGACGCGAAAAACGGGGAATCTGCAAACTGCTTGTAATAGCCCTCTGCCCAACTTTGACGCGACAGATACTCGTGCAGGTGCATGACCACCGGATTCCTTTCCAGGAAACGGGCCAGATCCTTCCAGTCCTGCACCTTGTTCTGGTTCTTCCATGCGGCGTAGCGTGTTTCCTGGACCGGCACGGCCTTGAAACAGCCTGAAAAGGTCGCCAGAATCAGCACCGCAAGCAGCATCAGCAAATAACGCACCTTCATCTTGCCTGGAAATCCTGGCAGCACCATCTGATTCGTTGAGGGTTTATCGAGTGAATGCGTTCCATATTGCCCCGATTATAGGCTCTGCATTTGAAAAGACAAATGGTTTCAACCCGGGGTGGATACCACTGTCCGGTTTTTCGGCACCACCTTTCGGGATTTTCCATCAACTTCTGCAGTTGCTGGCGTAATGGCAGGAGACGACCCGCACGAGCGTGCCGAGGGTGTCTCCCTGGAATCCGGAGATGCTGCAATTGATGCGGACCTGACTGTCGGAAAAGCCCGCCTTGAGCCACTGCCACATCTCGGGAGTATCGGTGCAGACATCGCAGCCGTCTGGCCTTCCGAAACTGTTTTGTACATTTGCCCAGGACAGGTCGCGGCCATGATCGATGCGGATTTCCCAGACACTGTCTATCGTGCGGGTTTCGTTGACAGGCGGCTCCTGGGTGTTATCGGCAAATTCGCAGGCCACCTTTGTCTTGGGTTCGTCGAGGAAACTGCAGGAAACTCGCCTGGACTCCTCGTTGAACGCCAGATCACAGAAGAAATCACAGGACCATACCGGCACCTCCACCCGCCGGGACACCACGGCATTGTTGGCGTTCCGGGGCGGATGGGGACAGGCGCAGCCTGCCAAAACACCCGCTAACGCCAGGAAAAACCACGTCCTTGTGATGAGCCTTTGGAAAATCACGGTCGACTCCGTAACGACATTTTTATCGAAGAACGGCATTTTGTGACCTCCTTCTGACCTCCTGAGAGTCAGTCCTGTATATAAAAGGAAAAACTGTGGTTTTCAACCTCCCCCGGGTTCTTTTATTCATTTCACGTCTTGGGGTGCAGGCAAACCCAGAATCTGCTGTAATTGCATTCATTCCAGAGAAAAGTTCACTTCACTGGGAGGGGCGGATGCATCCGTTGAAAAGGTGGCGGAGCCCTCCACCGCGTAGGCAAACACGGTGAGCCCGGCCAGTTCCTCCCGGAGAAACGTTTCTCCGCCCGTTCGGGCATCTCCTGGTGGATGATCCCGCTTCCCGCGCTCATCCAGCACACCAGGCCGTCACACCCAGGTGCGCAGCAGGGTCAGGGCAGGACATACACGGATGCCGTCGGGAGTGAGGTAATCCCGGGAGCCGCGCAGGTGGATCTGGAAAGCCGGAACCTGTGGATACCGGGCGTGGAGGTAGCGCAGGCCGCCTGAGAGATCGTCGTCTTTGAGTTTGCACTCGACGAACAGGATCGGCACGCGGTCCTGGCAGAGCACGAAGTCGACCTCCCGTCCGTCCACGTCCCGGAAGTACCGGACCTCCATGTCCCACCCTTCGGTGTCCTGCCTGAATGCCGCGTATTTGAGCAGATGGATGGCCACCAGATTCTCGAAGCGCGGACCGGCGTCGGGTACCAGTGTCCAGTCAAGGTGGTAGTGCTTGCGCTCTTTGCGGACAGCCCGGATCCGGGGACCGCCAAACGGCTGGAGCCGGGCCAGCACATAGAGCCGTTCGAAGATGTCCAGCCACGAGGACACTGCCTTGTGACTGACCTGCAGGTCCTCACGCAGGGCATTTACCGACAGCGGAGAGGACACCAGGTCCGGCAGCCGCAGCATGAGCCGCTCAAGTTGGTCCAACTCCCGCACGTACTCCACGCTGGTCACTTCCTCGCGCACAAAGCGGGTCCTGTACTCCCGCGACCAGCGCCGGGCCTCGGTTTCCGAGCCCGACAGGAACGGCTCCGGGAACCCCCCCAGCGTCATCAAGGCTTCCAGGTCGGCCGAACGCTCGAACCCGAGTTCGGCGGCCGAGAGCGGGAACAGGCGCAGGTAGTGGTAGCGCCCCTGCAGGGAGTCACCGCCGTGCCCGTAAAGGTCCAGTCGCGCGCTCCCGGTCACCAGGATGCGCCGGGCCGCCGCGTCCGCGTCGTAGAGGCCCTTGAGGAAGCCCCGCCACTGCCTGTACTTGTGCAGTTCGTCGAACACCAACAACTCCGTCGCGGGCAACTCCCGGCGCAGGATGCGCTCCCGGTGCTCGGGGACATCCCAATTCAGATAACCCTCCGCACCAAAGGGCAGAGCCCGTGCCAGGGTGGTCTTGCCCACCTGCCGCGGCCCCCCGATGAACACCATTTTCTTTTGTAAATCCATGAGAATCTGTGCTTCGAGGTAGCGCCGCATGTTCCGGTCCTTTCCCCAATGGTTTACTGGTAATTTTGCCTGTAGTCAAAAACAATCGCGAGTTTTTTTGCCTGCGGGTGAAAATACACGCGCATCTGACAGAGATCCCGGGGAACCCCTCCACGATGCGCAAGATTTTGCATGTGAGTTCCTCTTCAGTGAGAATTTCCATTTAACCACTTGAGAATCACAGGCTTTTACACTAGAAATCTTCAAAAGAGACTGGTGATTTGAATGGACCTCAAGCGTGTCGAAACTCTATTGAAATTCATTCTCCTGACGAATGGAGAAAATTCTAATCCTGAGCGACCGCTGTGTAAAACTGCCCTGTTCAAATATCTGTATCTCGCAGATCTCGAATACGCGGCTTCGAATCATGGGAAACCTTTACGGGGATTGACTGGCGTTTTCTCCATTATGGTCCGTGGGCATCGGAACTGGCCACGGTGACGGATGATTTCGTTTCTCACGAACCCGGGATTGAATCCCATGTTTTTATACCCTCAGGGGCTCAGCAGGAGCATGAATGTTACTCCTATTCTGACTCGCCCACCCTGGCATCCGTAGAAGCTGAACTGCCAACGATCATCACCAGGAATAAAAACAATCTGAGCACTTTGCTTGATGATGTCTATAATACTCAGCCGATGCTTTGCGGCAAACCCGGGAACCCCCTCGATTTTCAGGTGGTCGCCCGGGAAAACAAAACCACCTATCAGACTGCACCAGTTTTGCCAGAAGCCCCTGTTAAAGCAATCAGCAAAAAGAAAATGGATGCTGCTCGAAAGAAAGTTGCTGATCTGTTTGAACAACGAAAATCCAGGACAAAAGAGGTTCCTGTTTACGACCAAATTTATCACGACGGCATGAAATGGCTCGACTCCCTGCAGGGAGAAGGCGTTTCTCCTGGAGAAATCCAGATCCAAATCCCCGATGAATTCTGGGACAGTTCCTTCCGGAAAAAGGATCATGATTTGATGTATTGACAGACTTGTCCACTGGCCCGATATGGGAAGGTTGCGACACCAAAGTTCCCGTCCAGGGGCAACTGATTTGGATTCTCGTTCCGTACATCGAAAACGTTGTCTATTTATTCAACGTGAACCGTGCCAATCCGGAGAATCATCAAGAAGTAATCGGACGTTTCGAGCCGATGCTGAACCACGTCCTCCCAAAACCGAAGATTCCGGTCGCAGCCTATCCATTGGAATCCAATGAGGCCTATCGCGTGAATCGGTCGAAGATTCGGCCGGCGATTTTGCTATACTGCAATTGTACGGATCTGAAGGCCAGCGGGGGAAAAGGGAACTACCATCTGATAGCGCCATTGTACGGAGTAGACCCAAGTTCGAAAAGGTCCGGCTACCCCACCGTTTTCATGGAAAAAGTCGCCCAACTGGAATACCCGGAACTCATGTATTTTTCTAAAATGCCCATGCCCGGTGGGGTACCATCCGTTCTTCGGCTGGACAACATCCAGCCTGTCGGCAACAACCACACCAATTACAAACTGATTGGGCACAAACTTTCTGAGCAAACCTTGATGATTGTCCATGACATGATCGAGTGGATGATGACCGGGTTAGTCAGTGAGACTCTCAGCGCTTATAAGGAACTAGCCCAAGTTTAACAGGCAAGGGCTGAAAACGTAGTAAACATAGCCCACTTAA
>CAZTZR010000144.1:0-7392 GCA_964618145.1 uncultured Kofleriaceae bacterium | reverse complement strand
GTCGATGAGGTAGAACGCGGAAAATCCCAGATCCCGCACCCGGTGGGTGTCCCGCATCACCTCGTCCACGGGGCGGGTGAGGTAGCGACCGCGATAGATGCACGCAATCGAGCAGAACGAGCACAGGTGCGGACAGCCGCGGCCGGCCTGCACGGGAAGCATGTTGCCGATGGGCTTTTCCAGCAGGAGTTCATACCGGGGCACGGGCAGACCGGCAAGATCATGCACCGGCTCCTCGTACCGGGAGGCGATCTTCCCCGTGTGTTCGAAATCCGCCAGCAGTTTCGGATAACTCAGTTCCGCATCCCCGACGACCACGGAATCCACCCCCTCGGCGAGTACCTTCTCGGGGTTCATGGAGGCCATGTAGCCCCCGAAAAACACGATCTTGCCGCGTTTCTTGAACTCCCGGGCGATCTCCAGCCCCCGGAAGATGGCGTGCCCCATGGCGCCGATGCCCACCAGGTCCGCGGACGTGTCCCAGGGGATGTCGTCCACCACCTCGATGACCACCTTCACCTTCCAGTGGGGGGGCGTGCAGGCAGCCAGAAGCGGGAACACCAGTCCCGGCAGGTGGATGCGCTTCTGCCGGCACAAATTTTTGCCGTCTTGGCCATACTGGGTGGGCTGGATGAAGAGGATTTCAGGCATGTTTCGCCTCCTTCATCTTTTGCTGGTACTGGCGGTGCACGGACCAGGAGCCGCGCAGCATCTTCCAGAGCATCAACGGCGGGTACTTCAGGTGGGAAAGCAGCACGCCAGGCCGGTACAGGACCGCCTCATACGAGCGGATGATCTCGCGGTAGTACTGCTGCACCGACATCTTTGACGGCCGCACGGCCACATGGGCCAGATCCCACTTGGCGTAATCGCTGCGGTGGAACAGCAGTTTCTCCTCCGGGACGACAAAGCCCGTGCCGGGCAGCGGCGTGAGCGGCTGCAGGTTCACGTAGCGGATGTCCAGTTCGATCAACTTGCGGCGCAAAAAGACGAATTCGTCGGGACCCCAGTCGGGATTCAGGATGATAGTGGCATAGCAGTCCACGCCGTGTTCGCGCAGCACGTGCAGCGCCCGTTCGTTGGTGGCCGGATCCGTGCCCTTGTCATAGGCGGCCAGTTCGTCGGCAAAGAAACTTTCCAGGCCCACAATGACCGTACGCAGACCCAGAGAAGCGAAACGGCGGATGCGCTCGGGATTCCGGGCGATGAAATCCGCACGTCCGTACACCAGATAGTGCTTGCGGATGCCCCGGGCTTCGATGCCGTCGCAAAAGGCGTCCACGTGGGCCGGAGAGATCAAGAAGTCGTCGTCCACGATGTAGATTTCGTTTTCCGGCAGTTCCGCCAGTTCGTCCAGCACGTCTTCCATGGGACGCGGATGGAACTGTTCCCCGGTGATTTTCCGGCAAAAACAGAAATTGCAGGAAAACGGGCAGCCAAAGGCGGTCTTCATGAGGGCCACCTTGTCGTGGAAGATGTAAAAATACCGGTCCCGGTACGGCAGGTTCAGATCCCGCCGGGGACGCACCCAGGTGAAATCGAACGGCGGCAGGGCCGAGAGAACCACCGGCATCATGCCCCGGACGGCTTCAGCAGGCTTTTCGCCCCCTTCGAACAGGTGACGCAGCAGTTTCGGCAAGGCCGTAACCGCATTGCGCACCACCTTGTAGTCAATGGCCGGGTCCATCAGGTCCTCGGGGACGACCTCCACGTGGACACCGCCGACGATGGTGACACAACGGGGAAACAGCCGCTTGGCCAGTTGGCAGTATTCTTTCATTTCCGGCACGTTGGTGATGTAGCCGGTCACGCACAGCACGTCCGGACGATGCTTTTTCAGGAAATGGGCAAACCCGCGCCGCTCCAGGATCATGTCCACCAGGATGGGTTCGAATCCGGCCGGCAACACGGCCGCCAGTTCTTCCAGTTCCAGGGGTTCCACCAGCATCACGTGCTGCAGGCCGATGGTTTCCGAAGAGGGGCCGGGGCGAACGAGAAGTACCTTGCGCATGGTTTCAATCCTGGGAAAAGACATGGTGTTCGGGCAGATCACGCTGCCAGGACAACAGGGGGGAAGCGGCAGTGAGCAACAGGCGCAGCATGCCGGAAGGATGGGTCACCGCCATGAGGCGGGGGGACAGTTTCCCCCCCAGGCGCAACTTGGGCACTTCGGCGGTCTGCCCCAGATCCAGGCGTCGGGCCGCCTTTTTCAGGGAATGCTCCAGTACCACCGTGGTGAGGTAAAAATACAGGTTTTCCGGCCGGTCATCGGGCATTCCCCCCATGAAGAAATACGCGTCCGGCAAATCCGTCAACAGGATGACCCAGCCCAGCAGGCGACCTTCCCTGAGGACAGACACCAGATGGAAGTTTTCGGGAAGTTTCTGGAAAAACTCCAATGGCAGGGTTTCCAGTCGGGCATCGCTGCGGTGAAGCACCGCCAGATACTGGTCATGGTGGATGGAGGTGAAGGCCTCACAGGTGGACTCCACCGTTTCGCAATCGGAAAAGCCCCGGCGGATACGGCTAAAGCGACGCCGGTAATCCGAACGCAGGGAAACCCCGTAATCGGAGAGATCCATCCAGGGCAATTCCATGACCACGGCGGGAAGCGTGGCCCCCGTGATCATGCCCACGGGCACCGGTGCCGTGGATTCCAGGTTCAGCACCACGAAAAACCGGTTTTCCACGCGGACGACTTCCTCCAGCAGGCGACGGGCGGCATCGTTTGGCCCCACCAGGCCGGGGCAACTTACGGAAGCCGGAATGCCGCAGATGGCCAGTTCGGGTGCCACCTCAAAGGGCAGTTTCACGGGGAAATACGTCAGGACATCCAGTTTCAGGCTGTACACCACGGCGCCGGCCAGGCATGTGCCGTCCTTTTGAAGGGTGTAATACCGCTGTTTGCAGGGATGCGTGTTTTCAGCGTGCTGCAAGAACCCGCTGCGCTGGTAGGGAGTTTTGGCCAACTCGTCCCAGGAGTCCGGAAGGTCCGCCACGGTTTCGCACCGGAAGAAAACGCCGCTCACAGTTCCCCCTCGAAGATGGCAAACCGCCGGTAGGGTTCCGGGGCGGTCCCGAAGGCGGTTTCCAGCAGGCGCCGGGTCATGGTGATGGATGCGACGTTGTCTTCGAAGATGAATCCACCCTCGGTGTAGGAGAAGCCACGCAAGTACTGGACCTTGGTGAATGCCCGGATCAGGGCTTCCACCACGCCCGCCTTGCGGTGGGACGCCTTCACGGCGATTTCCGTCAGGCGCACGGTGTCGATGGGAGCCGCCAGCCGCAGGGTACGGTGGGCAAACGCCTGCACCGGCCGGACGAACGCCTTCGTGCGGGGGTGATCCTTGGGCACGAGATGCGCCGTCTGATAGGCGGCGACTTCCTTTATCCCCAAGGGCCGACCGGCGGGCACCAACTGGTTGTAATCGGGATACCACAGCAAAAAGCCCACGGGCACGCCGTCCTCCTCGGCAAACAGGAGGTTTTCCTCCTTGAGCAGGAACCGGAAGGGGTGGAACAGTTCGAAATCCTCTTCCGCCGAACGATCCGACCAGTAGGTGTGTTCCGAAAAGCAGGCGTTGTTCAACTCTGTATACAGGGCGATTTCCTGCTTCAGGTTCTTTCTGTTCATGGGCCGCACCGTAATGCGCGATGGTTCCCGGTGGGCCTTTCGCAGCAGGCGCTTTTCCTTCCACAGACGGAAGAAACTCTCGTTGTGGAAGCGGTAACTGACCATGTCGCGGCGGGTCAGGTCCGCGAAGTACTCCAGGTAGTACGGAGGCGAATACGGCAGGCCGAACAGGGGCGCCTCGTCAAAGCGCGACGCCAGAAAACCGGCGGCGTAGTTCAGATGGCCGCACAGGCCCACCACCATGCGGACCGCCGAAGGGGCAAACACCCGGGCACAGGTGGCCAGGCACTCCGAAACCCCGGACAGACCGAAAAGGGCCTCGAAAAAGGCCACCTGCACTGTTTCGGGCAGGTTGTCATCGTCAATGAGGGCGAACCGCCCCACCACGTGGGGTCCGTTCATGAGCAGGAACGCCGCCACCCGGGCATGCCGGAAGAACACGGATTCCCCGGTGGCCAGCATGCGCACCAGATCGTCTTCGGTGCTGCGTGCCCAGGGGTTGCCCGCATACACCCGCGACGGCACATCATGCCAGGCGTTCCACCAGGAGCGGGAATTCACAGGTTGCGCACGGATCATGAAAAAATCTCCTCGAGTTGTTCAAATCCCAGAAACCGGGTGTACGAGGAGGCGCAGTAGGACCCTGCCATGCAGAAGACCAGCCATTCTTCTTCCCCGACCGCCGGAAGGTACATATCGTGGGCCAGAAAATCCCGGCTGTAGGTGGAACACCCGTAGATGGAAGTGGGAATCAGTTCCCCCTCCTCCCCGTTGAGCCGGAACACCGGATGGTAGGCGTCGTCAGGATACAATAGCGGGCGGGTGAACTGCGCCGAGGAAGCGTTGACCCCCACCAGTTGCCGACCTTCACGCATCTTCACGTCCGTGACTCGGACAGCCAGAAAGCCCGCTTCGGACCCGATGATCCGGCCGGGTTCCAGCAGCAGTTGCACCCGGTGACCGAGTTTCCCGCTGAGTTCCTCCATGATGCCGGAAACCAGTTCGCCGTATTCCTTCATGGGGAAATGCTCGCCGTCCAGGTTTTCCACGCCAAAGCCGCCCCCGAAATCCAGATAGGACAGTTGGGGGAATTTCAGCGCGAGATCCGCCATGACGGTATAGCAATCCCGGTAGTAATCCAGATCGAGGATGTCGGTGCCCAGATACAGGTGAAGCCCCTGGATATGGGGATTTCCTGCCAGTTCGTCGATTTCGGGAAGCGTGAAGCCCAGGCGGCTGTCCTTTCCCAGGAAATACCCGCCGTGGGTCTTGCGGGGGGTCACCCGATCCCCGATGTTGCAGCGGATGCCCACCGGGGCGTCCGGAAACAGGCGCCACCAGCGGCGCAACTGGCCCGGGGAATCCAGGTTCAGCACGGCCCCGGCATTATGGACTGCCGCCAGCAGGGAGTTGCTCATTCCCGAGGACGTGAACACGATTTCCCGGCCGGAATAGCCCACATACTGGGCAATCTGCATGTGCCCCAGGGAGTTGACGAAAACGTTGACGCCCCCCTCGCGGGTAAGGCGCAAAAATTCGGGATTCGCATTGGCCATGGTTGCAAAATGAACGGACTTTTCCGGATAGGGAATCTCGGCAAATCTTTTGCACTGCTCCAGAATGACATCGGAGTCGTACCAGTAAAAGGCCATGTCACGCATTTTGGTGATTTCAAGAAGGGCGTCTCGGGTGCGGGTGGTCAGTTGCATACACATCTCCCCTGGGAAAATCAGACTCGTTCAGTTAGCGTAGTTCCATGGATTTTGCAAGGAAAAACACCTGATTTTCCCTTGCAAAGACAAGGAAAAAAGATGTACACGGCCATTGGAGGGAATGGGGGGGGGCACTTACAGAATGACAGGACAGTTCGTGTAGTCCACCAACTGGTGGAAACGCTCCTCCAGATGACCCATGGTGATGTCCTTCAACCCTTCCACACTGAACTGTTCCACGGCACAGGAGGCCGCCACGGTGCCGTGAAACATGGCCTGGCGCAGGGAGACAGAATCCACCCGGCCGATGCGGGCCAGCGCCCCCATGAAGCCACCGGCGAAAGTGTCACCGGCGCCGGTGGGATCACAGAACTTCTCCAGGGGAAATGCGGGCGCGAAAAACAGTTCATCGTCGGAAAACAGCATGGCACCATGTTCCCCCTTTTTCAGGATGACATGGCGCGGTCCCATTTTCTGGATGGCACGACCGGCCTGGAGCAGGTGCCACTGTCCGGTCAACTGGCGGGCCTCTTCGTCATTGACGGTGATCAGGTCCAGCCGGGAGACGAGTTTTTCCAGGGTCGGCTTCTCGGTGGTGATCCAGAGATTCATGGTGTCCCCGGCCACAAAGGGTTTGTCCCGCATGGCATCGAGCACCTGAATCTGGAGGTCCGGATGGATGTTGGCCAGGAACACGAACTTCGAAGAGCAGAAATCTTCGGGAAGTTTGGGTGTAAAGCCGGCAAAAACGTTCAGTTGTGTTTCCAGGGTCGTGCGGGTGGAAAAATCCGGACTGTATTTCCCGCGCCAGAAAAACGTGCGACCTTCAGCCCTCTCGACGCCCCGGGTGTCAATGCCCCGGGAGGCGAAATCCTCCAGGATTTCCTCGGGAAAGTCATCGCCCACCACCGCCACCATGCGCACGGGGGTGTACCGGCTGGCGGCCATGCTGAAATACGAGGCGGATCCACCGAGAATGCGCTCCCGGCGACCGAATCGGGTCTCCACGTCATCGAATGCGACCGATCCTACTACAAGCAGTGTCATGGTTCCTCTCCGCTGGTTGGGGGGGTTGAAGGTTTCGTGTCTTCTGTATCAGGTTCACCGGATTTTGCATGGGTCGCAGCTGCCATCTCCTGCAGACGATCCAGAATGAGCCGGTGGTCCGGGTGTTCGGGATCCAGCCGGAGCACTTCACGGAAGGCCCGGATGGCCTCTTCCGTGCGCCCGTGCTCCCAGTACAGATTGGCCAGGTTCATGTGGGCCGCCACAAAATCGGGTTTCAACTTCAAGGCTGTTTCAAAAGCGGCGATTTCCTCGTCCACCTGATCAGGATTCTGTTCGATTCGACCCATGGTACGCAGGGTCACCCCGAAGAAGTTCCAGAACTCCGGATCCCCGGAATAATGCCTTCGGTTTCGCATGCAGAAATCCAGCGCCTCTTCATACCGCCCGGAATTGTACATTTCCTGGGCTGCCGCCACCGTCACCCGGGGGGGGCGGCGCTTGCGAACCACCACGGTGCGGGGCGGTGCAAGGAAATACCAGAGAATGGGGGCCGCCACCGTCACCACCAGAATTCCCGCCACCAGCAGGACTTTCTTGCGCAACGACCAGGCCCGTATGCGTTCAGCGAGATTCATTCTTTCCCGGGGCCCGGCGGCAACAACAAGGACAGCCGGGCCATGTCCCTCGGGGACACCAGATTCAGGTCCGTCATGACTGCGCCGGACACGGCGGCAGCACAGGCGCATTCCCCCGGGATAAAGGATGTCGCAAGATTCATGATGGTGCGGCGGGCATTTTCGCCATTCCTCTGCATGACGGCCATGACGGCTTCCACGGTGACGTGTTCCTCATCCACCTTCCAGCAGTCGTAATCCGTAACCATGGCCAGGGTGCAGAAACACAGACCCGCCTCCCGGGCCAGCCGGGCTTCGGTGGCGTTGGTCATGCCGATGACGGAGGCACCCATTTTCCGGTACCATTCACTTTCCGCCCGGGTGGAAAACTGCGGTACTTCCATGCATACATAGGTCCCCCCCC
>CAZTZR010000143.1:0-7530 GCA_964618145.1 uncultured Kofleriaceae bacterium | reverse complement strand
TCTCCATCCATCACTGCATCATCAAAGTATACGGGAGATGACGGATACGTCAATCATGAGTACGTCAACTTTTCCGGCGGCGGGTGATCAGAACAGCCATTCCGAAAAACAACACGGTCGTGGCCACCAGGTACAAAGCCGACGCCGTCTCTGACACCGGCCTTCCAAAGAGCAGGAAATCCACGCCGAGATTCTCCCGGAAGGCCGCCGTTATCGACGGAGGAGCATGGGCGAACACCTCCTGCATGGGTTCTTCCATCATGAACTGGCGGAGGAGTGCCGCCGAATGGGAAGGGGGAAACAGCTTGATGGCCGTCTGGACCGGCCCGGGCATGGACCCGATGGGCACATAAATGCCAGTCATGAACCCCACCATGGTCCCGATGATGGTGCTGGCCGTTCCAAAGGCACTGGAACTGTCGAACACGGACACCAGGCAAAAGACCATGGCGGCGGAACACAACACGGTGAGCACGGTAACCCAGAGCACGTTCAGCAAAACTCCTGCGGGCAGAAGGCTGCCTCCCCGGGTCAGCACATACACCTGAACCAGGGCCAAGGCAACCATGCACATGACCATCCCGATGAACACGGTTCCCAGAAAATATCCGCCCACGATCTGCGCCCGCCCGATGGGTGCCGACTTGAAATCCTTCATGATCTTCTGTGTCTTGTCCTCCACCAGAATGCCGAAGGCACCCATGACAGTGGTGACAGCGGTGACCGTAATCAAACCGGCCATGATCCAGCAATCCATCAGGAAC
Organism: uncultured Kofleriaceae bacterium; assembly: GCA_964618145.1. GTDB lineage: Bacteria > Myxococcota_A > Polyangia > HGW-17 > HGW-17 > HGW-17. Next base: position 6,766 of record CAZTZR010000143.1, on the reverse strand, counting down.
CGGGCGTCCGGAGCCCCCTCGGGGGCGTTTTTGAGCATCATGTCCCCAAGAAACAACACATACAGGCCGATGATGATGAAGACCGACAACAACGAGAAGAACACCTGGGTTCTGTCCCGGAAAAAAATGCGGATGTTCCTGCCCGCAATGACAAGGGAAATGTTCATGACGCCTCCCTGGACCCGGGTTCCGGCGATTCCCCGATGATGTTCACGAAAGCCTCGTCCAGATTGCCGCATTTGACTTCAAAGATATCCAGATGCGGTCGAACGGCATCCAGAATGGGCAACGCATCCATGGTTCTATCCAGTTTCACATGGAATGCACCCGCAGCAGACTCATACAAAATCCCCAATCGTCCCAGCACGGCTCCCAGGGCCGCATCATCCCTGGCAGTCATCACCAGATGATCGGAACTGTAGTTTTCCCGCAATTGAGCGGGGGTTCCTGCTGCCACGATTTGCCCCCGGTGGATAACATTCACCATGTCGGACCCGGCCGCTTCCTCCATGTAATGGGTGGTCAGAAACACTGTGGTGCCCGCCTCTTTCTGCAGGGTCCGCACGGTTTCCCAGACACTTTTCCGGGTGCCGGGGTCCAGCCCTGTGGTGGGTTCGTCAAGTATGAGCAACTTCGGCCGATGCAGCAGGGCCCGGGCGATGTCGGACCGGCGCCTCTGACCCCCGGACAGCGTACCGACCCGGCGATCCAGGAACTCCCCGATTCCCGTGGCCGCCACTGCGCGATCCACCGCATTTTGCATCCCACGGCCAGAAAGTCCGTAGAATGCACCCCGGATCCGGAGATTCTCCCGCACGGTCAGCAGTTTGTCCAGGAGGCTGTCCTGAAACACCACACCAATGGTCCGGCGCACGGCATCATCATCATCCCGATGCCCGTCGATGATCACCTCGCCGGAATCCTTTTTCAGGAATGTGCACAAAATGTCGATGGTGGTGGACTTCCCGGCGCCGTTGGGCCCAAGAAAAGCGAAGAAACTGCCGCTCCTCACCGAAAAATCGATTCCCCGCACGGCCTCCACAGCGCCATAACTCTTTTTCAGGTTCCGCACCTCGATGATGTTCTGCATTGGTCCCACTTTTCCGGAGTTATTTCATGAATCCACGTCCCAAAAACGCCCCGAAGAACAGAATCCACCACAGGGAAAAGGCATTGCCCTGGCGACCGGTGGTGCAGCCACAGCCATTTTCCGGTTTCTTTACGGGTTCGGAAGGTTGACAGAAATAGTTGATTCCCCCCGCCCTTGCACATTCCTGCCCCAATGGGCAATCGCCCCTGTCCGGCACACAACGGATAGTGCAGAATCCCAGATGGGACGGGCATTCCCCGCGCAGGCATTCGGCGTGGGTGGTGCAGGGAAATCCGATGGCACCGGGACTCGGAAGGGGAAAACGGCATACACTGCCGGCACATTCCATGGCCACGGCGGTTTCGCCGACACAGTCGTCATCCGTGGTGCAAAACCGGCTGCAGGTCTGCAACAGGGGCTCATCCTCGGCCACAAGACACAAACCGCTCTCGCAGTGCTCGTGATACAGGCAGTTTTCCCCGAACGTCACCGCTCCCGGCGCCCACCTGGCCAACCAGGGCAAGATGAACGATTCAATATGGGCATCCACGCGGGTGGCCACGCTGAAGGAACTGCATTCGGCATCCCCCCGGCTGATGACCCCGGCCAGCCGACCTCCATCGGCATCTTCCATGAACACAGGACCGCCGGAATCCCCGATGCAGGCCAGCGACGGGTTTTCCCCCAGCACCACCTGGTACTCGCCCACCAGGCTGGTCTGGGCCGTGCCCTCGCGTTTGACACCTTCAGAATCGGAGTCATCTGCCGCCGTGCGACCGAAACCCACCAGTCGCACGGGCATCGGCGGCGTTTGTGCAATGGCCGCATCATCGGCAAGATCCACCGGTTCCACTCCGGGATCATCGGCGAGCAGCAACAGCGCGAGGTCGAAATCCGCCTGGTTCATGTAAGAGGGATGGGCCGCAGCATCCAGAATTGACAGTGTCGCGAACGGCTCATCCAGCCGTGCGCCGAACACGACATCATAATCCTCGGGCCGGTGCTGGATACCGCAATGGGCCGCGGTGAGCACCACCCGCGGTGTGACGAGGGTGCCCGTGCATCGCACCTTCGGTGGATCCTCCCGGGTGATGATGGCCACCACCGCCGGATCCTGTTCCGCCGGATTTCCCCGCACGATTTGGGGTCCTGCTTTCCATTTCCGGAAATCCGGGTTGATCTCTCCGCAGGCAGAACCGAGAAATGCAAGTGCCAGCATCAGCATCCAGACGTCATGAATCTTGTGGAAAAACATTCTGGTTGGCCCCTCTTTGGGTTCCGGTTCAACCGCAGAACCCGGGCGGGAATATATCACGTTTTTTGTCAGAGTAATCGGGAACATGAAGGAAGGTCGGCGCTGTCAGGAGATTCCGGGGAGTCTAGCGGGGCCAGGGGCCGTCGATGCAGCAGTCACCGAAGGATTTGCAGGACTGGTCGCAGTAGCACTGCCCCTGGGAGTTCCAGACGGTGCCGGACGGCTGATACTGGCACATGTGATTGTGACGGTAGCCATTGTAGCGGCTGTTGGTGCATTCCGGGCTTCCACCCTGGTCTCCGGGAGGAGAACTGATGTCGCTGTCGTCGTCCCCCCAGCACCAGAATCGGGCGCCGGGTCCCAGATTGGCGCCATGGCCATACACAAAGTTTGCCATTTGCACGCGGGTGTCATCGTGGCAGTTGTGGCCATCGTTGGAGAATGCATTGTATACCGTGCCACAGGACTGCAGTTGCCAGGCAGGTTTGTATTGTTCCAGCGCGTCATAGTATTCCAGGGTGCACTTGTGGCTCATTTCCCATGCGCAGCGTCCGTGGTTGCAGGTGTCATGCACATGGAGCCAGTAGCCCTGCCACTGCCACAGGCGCGTGGCGCTGTGCCGGGCAATGACAAAGGCCGATGCATCGAATACCTGGATGGCATAGTAATTCGAAGACCAGTTGGTCCAGGCATCACATTCGCCGCCCTTGTCATTGCTGCTGTAGGTGATGGTCCCGGCATTCTGGGCGGCTTCGTCCAGATCCGCCTGGGAGATGAACCCGATGTCCAGCAGGTGGTCATGGAGTTTCACCTTCAGATCCCCATAGACTCCCGGGGCAATGGCGCCAAACCCGCGCAGGGGGCGCACCAGATGGGACATCTTTTCCGCCAGGTCGGCACCCACCTGATTGACGATCGCCTGATCCATGGCGGCGGAAGCTTCGGCCGCAACCAGCAGGTATTTCAGGTTGGATTCCCGGGTGGGATACCGGTCGTCCATTTCCTCCAGATCATATACCCATGTGGGATCCAGCCACTCATCACCACCGCGGACGGTGTAAATGGGGCGGCCGTTTTCCGCCAGGAACCTGGCGTCCACTTCAAATTCGGGGGAATCCGGATCCATCTGGTACATTTCCGGAGTGCGTTCCCCGCGGAGGGCTTCCATGAAAATGACGGTGTCACCCTTGCGGTACATCATGGCGAGGGAGGTTTCGCTGGCGGAAAGGACAATCAGTCCCTGGGGCGCTGCGTAAACCCCGGCTTCGGCGAGTTCTTCGGCCTGTTGACACGATGCGAAGGAAAAGAGGATGGCGGAGAGAATCAGAAGGGTTTTGGCTACATGACGCATGGGATGACTCCTTTCTGCGAAAAGACCGTTATGAAGGCCAGCAGACGGCGTCATCAAAGCAAAATCCGGGCCAGAACATGCGAACCCCAAAAAGTACTTGTAAAACAAGGGGAAATTGGAACTGAATCCCGTTGCCCCCCGTGAACAATTTATGTAAAATATTTTTTCATTGTAAATATTTTATTCAATTACTCGTTGCGCACGCATTACCCGGAATCGATCGCGGGTGTTATCGACTTGGTATGTAAAATATATTTACACTTATGGAGAGAAAATCACCGGGTGAACGTCACGAAAATCCGGGCGTTGCCCCGCTGGATGCGCATGAGAACCAATGTCCGGTTTCGTTCCAGCGCCGAGGTGAAGGCTTCCCGGGTGGCCACCGGTTGCCGGTTGACCTCCAGGATGACATCGCGGGGCCGAAGGATGCCGTTGGCCGGGGAATCTTCATCCACTCCGGTCACCAGCAGACCGGAAACGGAGCCGTCAAGTCCCAGGCGCCGGGCGTTGGGCGGGGTCACCGCTTCAAGGGTCAAGCCCAGAAGCGCCGGGGCCGGGGCGGACGGTTTCGGGGCGGACGCGGTGGTCTCCTGGGCATCCCGTTCGTCGAGTTCCACATGGATGGTCAACGGTTTTCCTTCCCGCAAAAGACGCACCGCCACCCGGCGACCGGGGGAAAGACTACCCACAGCCTGCGTGAGGATCCGACTATTGGTCATGGGACGCCTGTCAATGTGGGTGATGATGTCTCCTGCCTGGATTTTCGCCTTTTCCGCGGGGCTCTTTTCAAACACCTGTGCCACCAGCACCCCGGCGGAGTCCTTCACCCCGAACGTGTTGGCCAGTTCCGGAGTCAAATCCTGGATACCCACACCCAGCCAGCCCCGGGAAACCTTTCCCTTGTCCCGCAACTGCGGCAAAAGTTGCTTGACCAGGTTGATGGGCACGGCAAAGCCGATGCCGGAACCCCGTGCGACAATGGCAGTGTTGATGCCCACCACATTGCCCGCGGTATCAAACAAGGGCCCACCGGAGTTTCCCGGATTGATGGCTGCGTCCGTCTGCAGGAAATCATCATAAGGACCGTGCCCTATCTGTCTGGCTTTGGCGGAAATGATTCCCGAAGTGACCGTGTGCCCCAGACCGAAGGGATTTCCGATGGCCAGCACCCAGTCACCGGCCTCCATGCGATCGGAATCGCCCAGAAAAGTGACCGGCAGATTTCGCCCCGCCTTTTCTTCCAGTTTCAATAACGCCACATCCGTGCGGGGATCACTTCCCACCAGTTCCGCGGAAAATTCCCGGTCATCCACCAACTTGACCTTGATTTCCGTGGCCTGCCCCACCACATGGTGATTGGTCAGCACGTATCCGTCCCTGCTTATGATGAACCCGGTCCCCAGGGAATTGCGTTTCATTTCCCGCCCGGGCATGTCGAACATCCGGCCGAACGGGTCATTTCCGTCAAAGAAAAAGTCAAACAACGGGTTCCTTTGCTGTTGACCGTGGGGCAAGGATCGTGTCTGCGGCCGAACCACCTGGGTGGTGTAGATGTTCACCACGGCGGGTTTGAGTTCCTTGACCAGGTTGGCCAGGGATGGCAGTTGGGTTCCGGATGGAATCACTGCCTTGCGTCCCGGGCGTTCCTGCCAGATGGGGGTGGTTGTGTTTCCGGTGTCCTTGGGCTTTGGAGTGGACGCCTCCGGTTTTCCGGGAAAATGCACCGCGATGAACACGGTGGTGGAGATAACAATGATCGTCAACAGGGCCATTGCGGTTTTCCAGCGCATGTTCCGCCTCCTTGTGAATGGATGTTTTTCTGACCTTGTGCGGGCATCGGCCAGGCTTGGGCCGGGGCCATTTCTTGCACTGGTCACTGCACAAAACCGCTCCACCGCGCCATTTCATTCCCCGTCGGCCAAACGGGGGCGGGAATTCCGTTGGATCCAGGCAATTCTTGGAGTATATTTCATCCGCCCTTGGCGGGACCAAAGAGTTTTCGCGCCTTTTCAGAATAAATGACTGACTACCGGCGTCAAGGAGCCCAGGTGTTGGTTTGGTAGATTATCAACAAACATCCGATGAACTTTTGATGGCAGCCTGTGCCAATGGAGAGGAGAGAGCGTTTCAGGTGCTGGTCGAGCGTCATCAGCGATGGGCTTACCGGTTCGCGTGGAAAATGGTCCGGAATTCCGATGCCGCCTGGGATGTCACCCAGCAGGCCTTCATGAGGGTTTTTCACAACCTTCACAATTTCAGGCAGGACTGCCTTTTTTCCACATGGTTCCGCAGAATCCTGTTCAACCTGGCGATCGATTACTGGCGCTCTTTGAGGAGGCGAACGGAATTGGAATACCAGGACGAGATTTCCAGCGAATCCCAGATGGCCGAAGGTCACAACGGCCTCTGCTACCGACCGTTGAGTCCGGAAAAGACCGCACGCCGGAAAGAGGTGATGCAGGTGTTGGAGCAGGCCATGGACACCCTGAGCATGGAACACCGCACAGCCATTTATCTGAGGGAAATCGAGGGCCTTTCCTATGAGGAAATCGCCGAAGTGATGGATTGCCCGCGGGGCACTGTCATGTCCCGGTTGCACCATGCCCGCAAGAAACTGGTCCTGGCATTGCAGGAACATGGATACCATGGAACGGAGGTATGAAAATGACACATGATCGTCCTCCCGAAGACCTGCTGTCCGCCTACCTCGACAATGAATGTTCGGAAGCCGAACGGGCCGGTGTGGAAAAAGTTTTGTTTGAAGACGAAGAAATGGTTCACCTGTTCGAAAACATGAAAACCCTGCGTTCCTTCTTGCGGTCCGACCCTTCCGAACCTCCCGGTTTCAGGCCTGTGGACCTGGATGAAGCCGGATTTGCATCCCCTGCCGTTTTCCCTTCCCCGTCGCCGGCAATGATTCAGATGGACAGGGAAACATTTGAACGACTCCTGGATGACCGGGATCGCCTGCTGGCAGGCTCCCGGCGTGGAATACTCCTGAGCGCCGGGGTGTCCAGAATGGTGGGCGTGGTGGTGGCACTTTTGGTGGGCGGCTTTTTGTTCACCCAGG
>CAZTZR010000142.1:0-7746 GCA_964618145.1 uncultured Kofleriaceae bacterium | reverse complement strand
GGGGGCCCGGGGGGGGAGGGAAAGGAGCACAGGGGAGGGGCGGCGCCCGGGGGGGAGGGAAAGATGCCGACGTGGCCGTCGGCGGCCCCGGGGGAGGGGAAGATGCCGACGAGGACGTCGGCGAGCCCGGAGGGGAAGAGGACGTCGGCGGCCCCGGGGGGGAGGGTACGAAATGAGTGACCTGATTCTTTACACGACTGAAGACGGTTGCAGCCAGATCAGGCTGCGGGCCCGGAAGCAAACGGTCTGGCTAACCCAGCGGGAGATGGCCCAACTCTTTGACGTGAGCACAGACAACGTAGGGCTGCACCTCAAGAACATCTTCGCGGACGGGGAACTGAACCGGGAGGCAACTGCCGAGGAATCCTCGGTAGTTCAAATCGAAGGAGGGCGCGAAGTGCAGCGCCCGGTCACACTCTACAACCTCGACGCCATCCTGGCAGTGGGCTACCGGGTGCGTTCGCCACGCGGGGTGCAGTTCCGCCGCTGGGCCACCACCATCCTGAAGGAATACCTGATCAAGGGTTTCGTGATGGACGACGAGCGGTTGAAGAACCCGGATGGCCGCCCGGACTACTTCGACGAGATGCTGGAACGCATCCGTGACATCCGGGCCTCCGAAAAGCGCTTTTACCAGAAGGTGCGCGACCTCTTTGCACTGAGCAGTGATTACGACAAGACTGACAAAGCCACCCAGGTTTTCTTCGCCACGGTGCAAAACCATCTCATTTTTGCCGTGACGCGGCAGACCGCAGCCGAACTCATCACCGCCCGGGCCAATCCTGCCGATCCGCATTTTGGCCTGTTCACCTGGAAGGGAGACAAGGTGCGCAAGACGGACATCACTGTGGCCAAGAACTATCTGACCGAGGATGAGATCGACACACTGAACCGGCTGGTGGTCATCTTTTTGGAAACAGCCGAACTGCGGGCCAAAAGCAGGCAAGAGACGCGCATGGCGTTCTGGATGCAGAACGTGGATCAGATCATCACATCCAACGGTTTCCCTCTGCTCACAGACGCCGGTTCTGTAAGCCATGAACTGATGGAAGAGCACACTGGGAAACTGTACCTTGAGTTTGACCAGAAACGCAAAAGGCAGGAAGCCATCCAGGCCGACTTGCTGGATGACGCCGAACTCAATGCGCTGGAAACCAGGATCAAAGGACGGCCCGGGAAATGAATGATGCCAATCAAAAGCTGCTGGGAAACACACTGTGGAGTATAGCTGACCAACTGCGGGGGGCCATGGATGCGGATGATTTCCGCGACTACATGCTGTCCTTCCTCTTTTTGCGCTATCTCTCGGACAACTACGAGACGGCGGCGAAAAGGGAGTTGGGTCGGGATTACCCGGATGTGGGGGATGACCCCCGCAAGGTGCCGCTGGAGCTTTGGTATGCCAACAACGCGGACGACGTCCCGGCCTTTGAAAAGCAGATGCGGCGCAAGGTCCATTACGTCATCCTGCCGCCGCACCTCTGGAACAGCATCGCCAACCTGGCCCGCACCCGGAACGGGGAGCTTCTGAATACCCTGCAGGCCGGTTTCAAATACATCGAGACGGAGTCCTTTGAGAGCACCTTCCAGGGACTGTTCTCCGAGATTGACCTGGGTTCCCCCAAACTGGGCAAGACCTACGCCGACCGCAACGCCAAACTCTGCACCATCATCCAGAAGATTGCCGAAGGGCTGGCGGAGTTTTCCACGGACGTGGACGCCCTGGGGGATGCCTACGAATACCTGATTGGCCAGTTTGCCGCCGGGTCCGGCAAGAAGGCGGGCGAGTTCTACACGCCACAGCAGATTTCCGACATTCTTTCCGCCATCGTGACGCTGGACAGCCAGGAACCGAAGACGGGGACGAAAAAGCGCCTGGAAAGCGTGATGGATTTCGCCTGCGGCTCCGGGTCCCTGTTGCTCAACGTGCGCAAGAAGGTGAACCAGGCGGGCGGAACCATCGGCAAGATTTTCGGCCAGGAGAAGAACATCACCACCTACAACCTCGCTCGCATGAACATGCTGCTGCACGGGGTGAAGGACACGGAGTTCGAGATTTTCCACGGGGACACCCTGCTCAACGAGTGGGACATCATGCGGGAGCAGAACCCCGCCAGAAAGCCCGGCTTCGACGCCATCGTCGCCAATCCGCCGTTCAGTTACCGCTGGGATCCCACCGACGCGCTGGCCGACGACGTGCGCTTCAAAAGCCACGGGCTGGCCCCCAAGTCCGCCGCCGATTTCGCCTTTCTGCTGCACGGCTTCCACTTCCTGAAAGACGAAGGCGTGATGGCGATCATCCTGCCCCACGGCGTGCTGTTCCGGGGCGGCGCCGAGGAACGCATCCGCACCAAGTTGCTCAGGGACGGCCACATCGACACCGTCATCGGCCTGCCCGCGAACCTCTTTTACTCCACCGGCATTCCGGTGTGCATCCTCGTGCTGAAGAAGTGCAAGAAGCCCGACGACGTGCTCTTCATCAACGCCGCCGAGCACTTCGTGAAGGGCAAGCGCCAGAACCAACTGGCGGGCGAGCACATCACGAAGATCATCGACACCTACCAATTCCGCACGGAAGAAGACCGCTACTCCCGCCGGGTGGAAATGGCGGAAATCGAGAAAAACGATTTCAACCTGAACATCTCGCGCTACATCAGCACGGCGGTGGCGGAGGCTGAAGTCGATTTGCAGGAAAACCACGCCGAACTGGTCACCCTGGCGCAGAACATCGAGGATGCCCGCCGCAAACACAATGCCTTTCTCAAAGAACTGGGCCTGCCGCCCCTGCCATGAACCTGTCAGTTTCCGTGGGATTCTTTTCCCCCGCTGCGGCATGGCCGTATCCCCCGACTAAAGCTTGACCCGTTCCCCCGGTTGCGTGTAAGAAAAGGCACTTTCGAAGGAGGGATCATGACCCGGAAGAAAAGAGCTTTGATCAGCGTGTTTGACAAGACCGGCGTGGTGGAGTTGGGCCGGTTTCTGGCAGCCGGCGGATGGGAACTGGTGTCCACGGGAGGCACCGCGGTGGCGTTGCGCAACGCCGGCCTGGCGGTTCTGGATGTTTCGGATGTGACCGGTTTTCCGGAAATGCTCGAAGGACGGGTCAAGACCCTGCATCCCTTCGTGCACGGCGGCATCCTGGCGCGGCCCACGGCCGAACACATGGAGACGCTGGAAAAAGCCGGCATACACCCGATTGACCTTGTGGTGGTGAACCTGTATCCCTTTGCGCAAACCATCGCCAAAGAGGGTGTGACTGTGGCCCAAGCCGTGGAGATGATCGACATCGGCGGACCCACCATGCTGCGGGCGGCCGCCAAGAACCACGAGCGGGTGACGGTGGTCTGCGATCCGGCGGACTATCCCGGACTGATGGAGCGCCTGGAGGCGGGGGATATGCCGGCGGAACTGCGCTGGGAATACGCCAAAAAGGTGTTTGCCCACACGGCCACCTATGACGTCACGGTGCGGGACTGGATGAACGGACTGCCCCCGCAGTCCTGAACCCACGACAGGAGTAAGACCCATGCAGGTGCTTGTACTTGGAAACGGTGGCCGGGAACATGCCCTGGCCTGGAAAATCGCCCAGAGTCCCATGGCCCATGCCGTATTCGCGGATGCAACGGTCTGCGCGGCGGAACCGGACCTGAAACAGGCTCCCGTTTTTGCCGATGTGGCGGCCTGTGCGGCTTTTTGCCTGGAGGTTGGCATCGACCTGGTGGTGGTGGGGCCCGAAGCCCCCCTGGTGGCCGGTTGGGCCGATGCGTTGCGCGCCGACGGGTTCCGGGTGTTTGGTCCGGGGGCCGCAGGTGCGAGGCTGGAAGGATCCAAGATTTTCGCCAAGGAGTTCATGCAACGGCACGGGCTTCCCACGGCGGGTTTTTCGGTGTGCACCTCCATGGAGGAAGTGCAGGCGGCGCTGGGGTCCTTTTCCTGTCTTCCGGTGGTCAAGTATGATGGCCTGGCGGCGGGCAAGGGTGTGGGCGTGCCCGAATCCGCCGAAGAAGCCCTGGCGTTTGCCAGGGATGGTTTTGAACGGGGCAAGCAGCTCAAGCTCTTGCTGGAAGAGCGGCTCACGGGACCGGAAGTTTCGCTGCTGGCCATCACGGATGGCCACGATGTGCAGTTGCTGCCTCCCTGTCAGGATCACAAGCGCCTGCTCGAAGGCGACGGGGGACCCAACACCGGGGGCATGGGAGCCTACACGCCGGTGCCGGGCACCGGAGATTCGTGGCAGTCGCAGATGCGAAAAATCGTCTTCGAGCCGTTTCTGGCCGGCCTGGCGGCGGACGGAATCGACTATCGCGGCGTGATTTACGCGGGACTCATGCTCACTGAAAGCGGCCCCAAAGTGCTGGAGTTCAACTGCCGCTTCGGGGATCCCGAAACCCAGCCGCTCATGTGCGCCATCGGGGAGGACATCCTGCCGCTTTTGTTTTCGGCGGCGGTGGGAAAACTCGCCCGGCGGGAACTCGATGCCTGTGCATCCATGTGCGTGGTTCTGGCGGCTGCCGGATATCCGGTCAGTCCGAAGAGCGGGGACGAAATCACCGGTCTGCAAAGGGCCGCGGAAATTTCCGGGGTCAAAGTGTTTCACGCCGGAACAAAATGTGTGGACGGGCGGTTTTTCACGCGCGGCGGTCGGGTCCTCGGCGTCACGGGGGTGGGGGCCGACCTGAAACAGGCGGCTGCGGCCGCTTACGAAGCCGTGGGTCACATTCAATTCCCGGGCATGCAGGTGCGCCGGGATATTGGGTACAAGGCGCTGGAATAGTTGGAGAAACAATCAGGTGCCGATGGTCGGCATTTGCAACATACGAGGAAAAAACATGAGCAAAGTTCTGGTTCTGATGGGTTCTGACAGCGATCTGCAGTACATGGAAGCCGCCATTGAAGAGTTGCGCAAGGCGGAAGTGGCGTTTGAAGTCCATGTGGCTTCGGCCCACCGCACCCCCCAGCGGGTGGAGCAACTGGTGAAGGATGCCGTGACCGATGGCACAAAAGTGATCATCGCCGGCGCCGGCGGAGCCGCCCACCTGGCGGGGGTGATAGCTTCCCATTGCATCCTGCCGGTCATCGGGGTGCCGCTTCCCACCCTGGGCCTGGGCGGATTCGATGCCCTTTTGGCCACCGTACAGATGCCCCAGGGTGTCCCGGTGGCCACCGTGGGACTGGGCAACGCCGGAAACGCCGCGCTTCTGGCGCTGCAGATCATCGCGTTGTCGGACGAACGGGTGCACGCCTACATGATGGGCGCCCGGCAGTCCATGCGGGAAAAAGTCATTGCCAAGGATGAAAAACTTCAGGCCAGACTCGGCCGGAAAGAGTAGTCCATGCCCGCGCCCATCCTTCCCTGGCAGGCGGGAATCCGCAAGGCGGCCAGCCTGATTGACCGGGGCAAGGTGGTGGCCATCCCCACGGAAACCTGGTACGGGCTGGCAGCGGATCCCCGCAATCCTGCCGCCCTCGCACGCATTTATGAAATCAAGATGAGGGAAGGAAATCTGCAGTTGCCCCTGGTGGGAGGCACGGAACGGGATCTGTTCCGCGTGGCCGGGGACGTCGACCCGAAGGTGCGCCAACTGGCATGCACCGGATGGCCGGGCGCGTTTTCCGTGGTGGTGCCCGCCGGGCCCGACCTGTGCGGGGAGTTTTTTCCGGAGACGGTGGCCTTTCGGGTCAGTTCCCACCCGGTAGTGGCCCATCTGGTCCGCCTGGCGGGTTTCCCTGTGACGGCCACCTCGGCCAATCTGTCCGGACAGCCTCCTGCTGGATCCGCCGCCGCCTGCGCCGGATTGGATGTGGACCTGGTGCTGGACGCCGGGCCTTCCCCCGGGGGAAAACCCTCCACCCTGGTTCGCCCGGTGGCCGACGGGTGGGAAATCCTGCGGCCCGGCCCCGTGGATCCGGCTGCGCTTCCCGCAGAAGAGCCCCGGCCCGACTGGACCTGGGATCGCATTCCGGGGATCCCGTATGGCACATACCAGTCGGCCAAAGGCGTGCGCTTCACGCTGGATTCCGTGTTGCTGTCGGATTTCGCGGTGAAGGTGGCGCCCAGAGACACCCGCCGGGTGCTGGACGCCGGGTCCGGGTCCGGGGTCTGCGCCTTTCTTGTGCACCATCGCATCGCCGGTGCGTTCGTCCATGCCCTGGAACTGGATGCCGATGCCGTCGCGGCGGGCCGTCTGGCCGTCCGGCGTCAGGGTCTGGCGCACCAAATCGAATTCATCGAGGGGGATCTGGCCCATTCGGACCTCATGCTTTTTGGCAACTGCCTGGACTTGGTGGTGTCCAATCCGCCGTATTTCCTGGAACCGGGGCGTCAGGCGTCTTTCCGCAACGACCGTCGCATGGCCCGCCACGACGAACAGGGCTTTTTGGCCCACCTGTTCGCCTGCGCCCAGCGGGTGCTGCGTCCGGGGGGACGGCTTTGCGTCATTGTCCCGGTGCAGCGTTTCGCGGACGCCATGGGGCAGGCGGGAAAACTGCACGCAGCGGACATGTGCATGATTCACCCCAGGGTGGATCAACCGGCCAACCGGGTGCTCCTTTCCTTTGTGAAGTCCCGGCGGATCCATCTGACCTGCCATCCCCCCCTTGTGGTTCACGCCAAAGACGGCTATTCTCCGGTTGTGAACGCCATGCTCTCCCGTGAAACCACCTTTCCCGAAGGGTTGTCATGAGTCCCCGGATGCAGATGGCTTTTCGAATACTCGGTTCGGTTGTATTCATCTACATGTCGGTATCGTTGCTGGTGGCGCTGTTTTCCTGTTCCCTGATTTTCCAGCCACCCCGTTCCACCTACAAAAGCCTGCCCCACCAGGTGCTGCTGAAGACCCCCGACGGCAAAACCCTGGCTGCGGTGCACCGGGTGCATCCCGATGCCCGCTACACCGTGCTTTTTTCCCATGGCAATGCCGAGGACCTGGGCATGATGATTCCCTATCTGGAAGATTACTACCAGATGGGGTTTTCCGTGTTCGCCTGGGATTACCGCGGCTACGGGAAAAGCACCGGCAAGCCCCGGGAGAAGAACGTGTTCCAGGATCTGGATGTGCTGTACGACTACCTCGTGAATACCGCCAAGGTGCCCCCGGAGCGGATCATCCTCCACGGACGTTCCCTGGGCGGGGGGGCCGCCACCGAGTTTGCCCGTCGCTATCCCGTCGCGGGGTTGATCCTGGAAAGCACTTTTGTGTCCGCGTTCCGTGTGGTCACCCGGATTCCCCTGTTTTTTGGCGACAAGTTCCTGAACCTGGAAAAACTGGCCCGGGTGAATTGCCCGGTGCTGGTGATTCACGGCAAGAAGGACAGTGTGGTGGCCTTCTGGCACGGAAAAAGACTGTACAAAAAGGCCAATTCCCCCAAGTACAAATTCTGGGTGGACAAGGCGGACCACAACGATCTGGAACATGTGGCGGGGGCTTCCTACTGGAAGGCCATCCGCGATTTTGCGGATACGCTGTTGGCAGTCCCGGACCAGGAAGCCCTCATCCGGCAACTTCAGGGACTGGGCCCCGTGACGTTCCGGATCCGGGACTACGACCCGCAAACCAACATGGCGGTGGTCATGACTCCCGGCCATAGCCCCGAGCGCAAGCCCTACCAGTTCGTCGATGGCAAATGGATCCCCCTCTGGAGCCCGTATTCTCCGTAGGGCAGAACGGGGCAGATCCGTCCCCCGTCATAGGCCCCAGGGCAGATCCGTCCCCGACCCCGTTCCTCTGTCTGCATTCGGTTCGGGAA
>CAZTZR010000141.1:0-7827 GCA_964618145.1 uncultured Kofleriaceae bacterium | reverse complement strand
ACCCCACAACCCGATGATGAAATAGGCGACCAGCGCAATGATCATGCTGGGACCGGTGGTCCAGACCATGTGGCGTATGTGGGTGAACAGATCCGACCCCGCCACGGCCGGAGCCAGATTGGTCGTGTCGGAAAGGGGGGACATCTTGTCCCCGAAATACGCACCGGAAATCACCGCCCCGGCCGTCATGGGCAGCGGAACCCCCAATGAAGCCCCCAGGCCCATGAGCGCCAGGCCCACTGTCCCGGCAGTGGACCAGGAGGAACCGGTGGCCAGGGACACCACTGCCGAGATGATGGCGGCGGTGACAAGGAAAAAACGTGGGCTTACAATGGAAAAACCGTACACGATCAGACTGGGGACAATGCCGCTCTGGATCCAGGAACCAATGAGGATTCCCACCGTCATCAACAACAACATGGAAGGCAAAGTCGTGGAAATGGCCGAAGTCATGGCCGTAAGGGTCGTATTCCAGGAAGTTCCCCGGATCCGGGCCAGAATGGCAACCAAGGCCGAAGTGAAAACCAGCGCTAGGTGCGGCTGCTGCCCATAACGCATGACCGTAAGGGACAGGGTCCCCACGAGAAAAACAACGGGAACGAGGGCCCACCAAAGGGGGACCGGTTTAGTAGGGGAGTTCATACTGCAGGAAAAGGCCGGCAAACCAGGGCTTCATGTCAAATTTGATGTCGAGATCCTGAGGCTCCCGGCATTCCCCTCCATCGGCCTCGTAGAAACACGCGTCACTCCAGATGGGAAACCAGACCCGACCGTGAACGCCCAGATGCAGCCGTTCGGTCACCCGGAAACTGACACCGGCGCCGGCACCGAATGTCGGGCCGGTGGCACGGAAAATCAGGAACTTGTCCTCCGATTCGAAGAAACCATCCGAGTAAGTGGTCACATATCCAAAATTCACGCCGGCAAACAGGTTCATGCGGGAACCAATGGGCAGGATTCCCCTTCCCTCGAAATTCAGCACGTAATAATACTGCGTATCCAGTTTTTCCGGTTCGAAACGACCATAGTGGAAATTGATTCCCACTCCGAAATGGCGGTGCATCCGGTACATGGCAGCCAAATCCACTCCAACCCAGGGTCCGCCCTCATCGCAGACTTCGCCAAAGCAGGCGTTGATGCCCAGCCCCCCCTCAAACAGCAAGGCCTGGTCACCGTCATGACCCTTGGCCTGGGATACCGGAACAAATGACAACAAAAAGATGCTGAAAACCAAGGGAAGAATGGGTTGTCGCATGCCGCAAAGCCTCAAAAGGGAAAAGGGAGTTTCACATTCCCATGAAATACATCGGGTCGCACCATATCATGACTGAATGGTTCCCTGCAACAGAATTACCAGACTTCCCCGCTTCCAAAACAGGAAAAGATCATGATTTCTTTTCCGGAAATGTTTTTCAGGTATAGTGAAATCCTTTGGCCTGTGATAGTTTCCGACAGTTTCCAATTGCCGGGAACCGTTTTCGGTACGGGGATCATTTCGCCGTCGACGCTGCAACCTGAGGAGACACATGTCGGTTTTTTCATCCAGCCTGTTTTACTGGAGGCTTCGTGAACACGAGGATTCCCATTGGACCGGCACCCTGAAAATCCTGCGCAACGAATCCCCCATCGGACGAATCCTGTTGCACGAGGGAAAAATCTCCTGGGCCGAAGCCGCCGGACAAAAGCACACGCTTTTTACGGCACTGCAGGCGCTGGCCGGTGTCGGCAAGGAAGACATTCTTTTCATCAAGACGGTCTATCAGGAGCACGGGGGACAGACCAACATCGTCACCCTCATGGAAAAAACCGGCCTGGCCAGTTTCTGGACCCTCCGGGAATGCATGCGTCTGCACATCCTGTCGGCCCTCACCGTCTTTTCCATGGACGAAACCGTGGAGATCGAGGAACACCCGGAAAACCCGGCGTCTCCCAGTGTCCTGCTTTTCACCGTTGATGAACTGACGTATGCCGACAAACTGCTGGATCCGACCATCCCCCCCCTGCTGAAATCCCCCGGGCTGGAAGTCGTACAGGTCCAGATGAAGAAACTCGGCGTGGTGTATCAATGGCCTCCGGAAAGGCACATGCATGATGATTTCCTGGATGTGGGCATCACCTGGTACAGGAACCGGCCGGACGCCGTGTTGCCCCCCCAGATGCTTTCGGTTTTCCAGCCGCATTCGACTTTCTGGGTCCGATTCTTCTCGGATGCCTACGAAACCATTCTGGTGGTGGCCTTTTTGCCCGGCCAGGATCTGAAGCCCGTGGTCGACGTACTGTGGCACGCCCCCACACGCTTTTTGCTGGAACTCGAAGTGGAAACCGCCCCTTTGGTCCCCCTGGACACTGCACTGAAAACCTGGGAGTAGTCAATGATCAAGGAACGTTCTGAACTGGAACTCATGCTCGGAAACATGCTGGCCGACCCCGTGTTCTTCATGGTGGACCAGCGACTGCGCACCCCGAACCTGTTCTCCGTATTCTCCATGGAATACCAGAAAAGCCGTTATTCATCACTTCTGGCCTACTTTCTGGACCCCAACGAAAACCATGGACTGGAAGACGCCTTTTTGAGGCAGTTTCTCAGTTGCGCCCTGCTCTCGAAGCCGCCCCAGGCGGATACACCCCCCGATGCCCTCAGTCCGATTCCCTACGCCAAGGTCAAGGAATCCATCCTGGACTGGGACCAACTCGATGTCCTGTCCGCCGACCTTCGGGAAACCATGGTCACAACTGATTACCCCCTCGGCGAAGAAGGCCGTACCGTGGACATCTGCATCTGGAACGAGCCATACAGCTTCGCCCTGTATGTGGAAAACCTCATCATCCCCAAGGAAGGCTGGCGGCGATACCATGGCAGTGGCACCCGCCCGCAAAAGAGCCTGTCCGGAGAATATCTGCTGGACCTGTACAAAAGGTGGGCCTCTGAAGCAAACCCGCAACCCTACCAGATCCTGCCCGTATCCCTCAGGCTGGGGAGCCTTCGCACCACCGAACAGCATGTGACCCGGACCCTGGACTACCAATGGATGATTGACGTACTGAATACGCTGGTCAAAAGCCCTTCGGTGGCCGGCCACACACGGCTTTTAATCACGGATTTCGTGGAACACCTGAGATGCGCCTATCCGGAACTGCTGGAAATGCACGGGCTGGCCCATCAACTGGGACAGTTGACGGACCTCTATGGTCCCGCCATCTGCAGGTTGTTCGATCATGTGGCCGAATGCAGCGGATGCGATACCGAGAATGACCTGATCACCGCATATCACGACATCTACCGGCGACACCGGTCCATCCTGGAAGCCCTCTGGCTGCATGCGGATGCCATCGCCTACCCGCTTCTGACCGAGATCCGCAAGGAGATTGAAAACCTGCGCTTTGACGAGGACATGGTCCTGTACCAGACCGCATCTTCATTGTCAGGGACATGCAAACGGTGGATGGAGGAAAACCCCAGGGTATGCGAAGAGGAACCCCGAACGCCGGCAGAGGTGTATTTTTCGGCATCGGTGGGTTCCTGCGGAATTTTCGTGTATCAGGAACCCTCCCGGGGAATGGTGGACAAGATCTGGTTCGTGGCCAGGGAGATCGCAGAAGAAATGGACATGGAACTGGCCGTTCACACACCGACGAGCCGGAACTTCCATCTGGCAAAGAAATATTACGATGCCTTCTCTCCCATTGAAATAGCCAGGGATTTCATCCGGTTCTACAAACTCATGGATGACATTTTCCGTGAACTCAAACGATAGCCGAACCAAACATTTCCGGTCCCAAACTGCATGATACGATTCTTCAAACCCCTGTTCCGGCCGTTCGGTGCCATTGTCTCCCTGCTCCTCCTGTTGACGGGGCTGGCGTTCCTTGTTTCCACGGATCATGTCATCCGTGAGAGGAAACTTCCTCCCCACCCGTATGTCCTCGCTGGCTCAGACATCCAGACACGGCTCAGGGAGGATCCCCCACCCCACGGCAACCGGCTGTTCATCTATTTTGTGGACTCCCTGCGGTTCGACTATGCACTGAATCCCGAACTGATGCCCCACCTCAACCGGTTGCTCCCGGAAAGTACCTGGGGACTGGCGGTCCCCTGCGCCACCAACATGACCGTGCACTGTGTGGAGGCTGCCTTCTCCGGCATAGACCGCTCCTCCATCCTGGCGTTCGGTGAGGATTTCCATCCGAAGCGGAGCAAGCACAGCACCGGTTGGTTTTTCCAGATGAAGAACCGGGGTGCCCACATCGCCGCCGTGTCCGACTACGTGATCCCCACGCTGTATCCGGATGCCCTGGCGGAAAAGCATGAATACCGGAAGGGCGCCTCCCAGCGCAAACTCGTGGAAATGGCCCTTGGGTATTTCGCAAACCCGGCGAACACCGTCACCATTGTCCACCTGCTGGGTCCCCACGACGAGGGTCAGATCCATGGTTCCAACACGCCCCAGTACCGGGCACAACTGCGGGAGGTGGATGATCTCCTGCGGGACATCACTGCGACCCTTTCGCCGAAAGATACCCTGTTCATCTTCGGGGATCACGGCATGGATGACGAAGGGAAGCACACTTACAACACCTATGCACCCACTTTTTACCTCTATCGTGGCCCCGACTTCACCCCCGGACTCAGGCAGGACATCCATCTGCTTTCCCATACGTTCTTCCTGAGCGTGCTGTTCCGGTTGCCCTTTTTCCCGGATTACCAGGGGGATTTCTACTGGAACGCCTTCCAGCCGGAAATCCGGGATATCTATGGCCCGGAGGAAATCCGGTCCCTGGCCCGGGAGAAGACCTCCGACCGGATCCAACTGCCAGCTGGAAAAATCCTCCGGTTCGGCGTTCTGATCCTGCTCTGGTTCGCCGGGTTCGTGCTGTTGTTCGGTGAAAGCCGGGAGCCGCCAAAACGGGTGGGAATCCCCTGGGCCATCGGCAGCATCGCCCTTCTCCATTTCGGCTGGATCTGGCCCCTTCTGGTCTCCCTCGGAGGCATGGCTGCGTGGATGCTGGTTCACAACCGGCCCAAAGGAACCACCGTATGGCTTGCCGCCCTGGGGATCTTCATCACCGGAGTCATTCGCGGAGTTTCGTACCGGCCCTTTGACATGGCGGTACACGAAATGCGCATTTTCTACACCTACGGCTTTTACTTTCTTGAACTGGCTCTTGGGTATGCGCTGGCAGGTTTCCTGTTTGCGCCCCGAAATTGGAGGGAGAGGCTCTGGCAGGGAACCTTGCTGGCCGGCCTGATCGTTCCCGTGCTGCATTTCCCCTCGTTGTATGCCTACGGCTTTTTGCGGTCCCTGCCCTTTTTCCTCACGGCGCATCTGGCGGCATCCCTGTTATGGATTGCCGGCCCCGAAGGCCCGGTGGCCGGCCACAAAAAACCGTTGCTCACGGGACTGACTGGTGCATGCATCCTGCTTTTGATCCCCCAGCACAGCATGTTCGTGGAAAACTTCCGCATTTTCGACTTCCCGCTGCTTCCCCACCGGGAAGGGGCAACCTGGAACATGGCCTATGCATTGGTTCCCTTCACCCTGACGTCCGCGTTCCTTCTTGCCCGGGCACGTCTGGGTGTCCGCGGCATGACGGCGGCAGGACTTCTTGTGACAGCCGCGGCTTCCACCTGGCTTTTGGGAGAGCATCTTTCCCCCTTCTTCTACGCCGGACTCTTCGGTACCATCGTGCTCTGGTGGGTGGTTCCCATCCCTTCCCTGCCCGGATCCGTGCGACATCTTGTTGCCTTTGCCGGTACCCAGATGTTGCTGGCGTACATGTACTCCTTCTCCCTGCAGGTGTTCTACCAGGTGAACCTGGTTTTTCTCGTCGCATTCACCCTTCTGGAGCTGCAACGCCACATTGGGCATGAAGCCAAAGGACTGATAGCCATCATGGGATTGTTCCTCATGGTTTTGTCCTTCGTGGTCTTCTTCAGTTTCAGGACATGCGGCATTGACTTCCGCTTCGCTCTCGCCTGGTTCCCCAACCTGTTTGAAACCCTGTGGTTCCTGGTGTTCGGGGCGACCGTACTGAAGT
Source organism: uncultured Kofleriaceae bacterium (assembly GCA_964618145.1). Taxonomy (GTDB): domain Bacteria; phylum Myxococcota_A; class Polyangia; order HGW-17; family HGW-17; genus HGW-17. Next base: position 1,791 of record CAZTZR010000141.1, on the reverse strand, counting down.
ATTTCTCCCCGGCTTTCCTGCTGGCGGCGCAGGAAGCCACTTTCGGACGGAAACTGCCTTTTGACCCCCTTTTGCGTTTCGGGTTCCTTCTCACCTGGCTTCTCTTGCCCCTTTTATTGACGCTGCTGGTCCTTTCCGAGAAAGTTCCCCTGATTGTGGACACGCTTGAAGAAGGCATGTATCTTCTGGGAGTGCCACTGATGCTCCTGTTGACCCGGGCTCTTCCCGTTTTCGCCTTCCGCGGGACCGACCGGGGAACCGCCGGGGAATCGTCCGTTTGACATCGCACGGTTTCGCGCCAGAATGAACATGATGCTTTTTCTCCTTGCCTTCATGCTGACCCTGTCCACCACCCCCGAGCCCCGCAATCCGTGGGAATGGGCCGCCGGTCTTTCCGGATTGCGACAGGCGGCTTCCACAGGCGTTGCCGACGGACTTCTCCTGTTCGAACCCTGGACACGGGCTCCCTCTCCCTTTCCCGAGCAGGCAGCGCTGATACTTTTGCCGGCCATCCCGGAGGAACGTGACAAAAAACAGTTGCTGAGACAGGCGGCCTCGGTACTGGAAGTCCTCCCCGGCCCCAAAGCCCCGGGAGCCATCCGCAGGTGGCTTACGGAAAACCCTTACTGGGCTCCTTCACGCCTGGCACTGATCCGTGAATACATTCCCCTTCTGCCCATGTCGGCCCGGACTTCCGCCTGGGAACTCCTCTGGGACGTGTTTCCCGGGCATCCCGATGCGTTTTCGTTCCTGTTGTCAGCACTGGAAGCCGCCAGGAACAGCGGGCAGAACAAGGCCGAAGCCCGTCTGGAGCGCGTGGTTTTCCTGTTTTTGCCCCACATGGTTCCTGCAGACCGCAAAAAAGCCATTCTGGACGAACTCTCCTGTGTCCGGCGCGAACACTTCATCCGGATTGCCTTCGCCTTTGGACACCATACAGCAGTGGCGGACCTTCTCAACGGTTGTCCCAATCCGGAAGCCGAAGCCCGCATGCACTACCATCTGGAAAAATACGATCTGGCCATGGCCCTGCTGGAAACCATTCCCGACAAGGAACAATCCGCACTCTGGAGAAACCGGATCACCACCCAGGTGGTTCCGCCCGCCCAACTGGCACAGCAGTACCACGAACAATGGCAGAAGGACCGTGCCGATGCCACGGCCCGACGTCTGGTGAAAAGCCGCCTGCTGGCGGGGGAATACCAGCGCATTTTGCAGGATCTGGAGAAGGAAACCGATGCCAGATGGAATTTCCACAAGGGGTATGCAGCCTACCGGGCGGGACGAAAACCCCTGGCCCGTCTGCTTCTGTCCCAGGCATCTCCCCTGGAGCGACCGGATGAACGGGTGACCCGCCTGTACTGGCTGTCCCGGGTAACGGGAAAGAACGAACTGGCCAATCCCCTGGAACTGAACAAACCCATCCACGCTTTTTACCGGCGCCAGTTCATGCTGCGCCATCTGGTCCGTGCTGATCGGCAAACCATGGGCATTGCCCTGCCCCTTTTGCGCCCCCGGGAAAAACTGCGCCTGGATCGGCTCAGGACCCAGGTCCGGTTTGCCGCCCTTCCCGGGGAAGCAGATTTGTGTTTTGCCCTCTGGACGGAAAATTTCTCCGACTCCGCCGGGGAATGCGTGCTGGAGTTGCTGTCTTCCCGCTCCCCCCGCAGCCGGGGCAATCTGGAACTTTGGACCTGTTCCCATTTGCTGGACGGTCAACCCCACCTGTGTCCCACACAACCGGCCGCAGGTCTCCCGTTGCCTTCCCCCCTGCTTCGCACCACCGCCCTG
>CAZTZR010000140.1:0-7851 GCA_964618145.1 uncultured Kofleriaceae bacterium | reverse complement strand
GCAGGTTCCGCATTGGCTGTCATGAACGCACATGAAAAGGCGGGGGCGCGTGCCAGCACCCTCGGATATAACTGGAATATGTGGGTACGGCCATCCACGGTGGTCAACACCAGGGCGTCTTCAAATTTGAGTACCCGGACTTCCATCGGTTTGTTTCCGTCAATCTGGCATTTCCGGAACGGTTCTGAATAACTGTTCCGGGTGACCACAAAACACTCGTCCTTGTTGAGGGCGATAACCGTTTGTCCCCAGTTGCTGTCCATGCCGGTATCGAGTTCCATGAACGCCAGGACGTTTTCGATATCACAGAATTCATCGAGTATTTTTTTGGCTTGAATTGTAATATCTATCATATTGTTTGCTCCGAGAATCTTCATGACATCACCATGAATCAGTGGCCGCCAGTTTTTCATCCCTGTAGAGAGAGTAGCATAAATGTCCATGCCATTGGCAGTTATTTTTTATATTTGAAAGATTTATTCAAAAAAGAAGAAATAAGCATAATAAAAAATATACAAATGCACAAATTCATCATCACCCAACCACAAGAGACTGTTCCGGACGGAACCTCGTTCGTCCCTTATCCGTTTTGCTTGAATCCTGATTTGAATGGAGGATGATGGATTGTGTCGGGAGGCGCTGTCCCTTGTCCCGGGGTGGGTGTACAATGCCCTGTTTGACACCTTTGCCCGGCTGGAACCGGCGACGGCCGTGATGCTGGCGCAGACCATTCTGGAGGCCTTCGACGGGGATCCGCGCTAGGTGGACGAGGAGTCCTTTTCGATGCGGGAATAAGCGGGATCCGGAAGCGGCCCGCGGGCACAGGCACTCCCGGTGACGGTGGCGGCGAAAAGGCCATGGACAACGAATGTGGTGGCTATGGCTTTCCCCATGGCGACATCAAAGGAAAGGTGCCGGAAAAAGTCAAGCTGTGCATTGGTGCGGGACACCATCATTTTCCACATTTGATGGACTGGAAAAAGTGCTTTTGGGCACAATGGTGCTCCTTGTGTCTGGTTTCAGGCGCCACCCAGACGAACACATACCCAACGCCATGCCCTTCGAGATGCACCACCACCCCTTTTTGGGCCGGTGTGACGGAAACCCTGCGTTGAAGGGTGCCATCGGCTTGGGGAAATCCGCCGCTGACTTGCCGTTCGGGTTCCAAGAAAACCTGACGCGATGCCGGCTTGCCGCACACCAGGATCTCCTGGATTTCGCTCCACTTCACGTCTGGCCGGTTGAACCCGGTTTCGGACCGCCAGGTTTCAAGGGTCATGCCGGGAGCGTATTGAACCATAACCAACGTGTCCGAGTCATCCGGACTCTTGTATGTGAGATTTCCACGGGTGTCGTCCGGTGTTGCCGGAATGTGGGTGTCGCCGGAGAGATTCCACGCGAAGGGTTCATATTCTTCCATGACCTGGAAAGACAAGACTTTTCCGATGGGGATGGTTTTCCATCTCCCCTGGCAGGGTGATGACGGGCTGGCAGGTGTTTTTGGAGGGGGTTCTTCCGTGCCTGGCGGGTCAGGGGATTCCCCTGGCGTTTTCCTGCAGGAAAGGGAGGGTATGATCCCCACCAGGAGGAAAAGTCCTGTGGCGAAGGCTCCCGGAAACCTGGATCGGTTCCGCTTTTTGTCGAAATTGTGTGGTTTGGTCATGCATTTCCCCCAAAATGAATGGGTTTCCGGATGCGGGTCTGTTGCCTGTCGTACCATTTGCCACCGATATCCCCGGTGAAAATACGACAAATCGGGCCGAACATGGAACTCCAAATGGGGAAATGATAAAAAAAACAGCAGAATCCGTGAGAAAATGGATTTTCACCAACTTGCCAAAGGGGTATGCTGTCCAATTGTATATGCGAGGTACCATGGAAGGAAACACTGGATTTAGTGAATCGTATCGGCTGCATGGCACTGGAAACCGGCTTGTATGGGCGAAAGGCGGCCCCCGGGAAACCGGAGTATACTCCCAGGATGATTTTCTGGTGGATTCCACTTTGGGGATTGCGGTTTTTGCCGCGGGCCATGGAGTTTTTTCACAAGGCAATGTGGCTGCCAAACTCGCTGTCTGGAGTCTTTGGGGTGAAGTCAGGAAACGGACCGGCTCCCAAGGTCTCCTGGAAGCCGTGCGCAAGGGTTTTTCCCGGGCTTCGGAGGCGATTTCGCGGTTGTCCTGGAACTGGCCGCCGGGATTGGTGCAACCCTCTGCCAGTCTGGCAGTTCTGGGCCTGGACGGCAATGAGGCTTTGGTGGCCCCGGTTGGCCTGTGCCGGGTCATTCGGTTGGGAGCCGCCGGCCTTGTTCCGCTGAACTCCGACCACGGCATGCATTCTGGCCATGCCGAAATCACTGAAGCGGTTCATCCGGGAGACAGGTTTCTTCTGGCCGGGCCTTCCCTCTTCGAAAAAATGACGGACGAAAGCATTGCGGCGTGTCACCTTGGTGACAGTGGAGAAACCAGCGACCTGGGGCTATTCGCCCAGAAAATCCTGGCGAATGCCCACTACCGGTCTTCCGATTATGGGAATGTTTCCCTGGTGGTGGTGGATGTGGTGCCAGAGGGAACTGCCCGTGTGCCGGAACCCATGTCGGCGGGTTCCCGTGAGCCGCACCTGTCCTGGCTGTATCATCCCGGAGAACCACTGCCGCAACCTCCCGCATCATGGCGTCTCGGGGCGGACTTCATTGGCCCCGGAAAACGCTGGCAGGAAGAGGTCGCGGAGTTGGTAATGGCTCCGGATGAAATCCACGGACAGTGGGGGACGTGAAGCAGGAGGAAACGTTCCGGGGCAGGTTCATTCTCATTTCAACTTTTTTAATCCGGTTATGAAAGATTCCTGCTCCAACTCAAACTCCCGGTCGTCCTCCGGAGTGAAGCCGAATACAGTATTCCCTTCCATTAACCTGTCCAACAGTCGTTTCAGGTGGTTGCCGACCACATCTCCACAGAGGCTCAACCCTGATTCGGCAAAGCGTTTGGCGCCATCTGGATCGCCCTGCTGGATGTGAATTCCGGAAAGCATCAGCAGCAAAGGTGTTTTCATGTGACGACCTTCACCCAGAAACCGAAGTGTAACCGACTCCCTGAGTACTTCTTCCGGAGTAATCTCCCAGAGCCTGCCCGGGAACGTGACGAAAGAATCGAAAAACCGGGGCATGTCCCGTGCCACCGCACTGGTGAATACATCAATGTTTTCAATGGCGTTTTCCCTGCTTTCACCCAGGGGAAGTTCCAGCCGTTTCCATTTCATCCATTGGCGTTTCTCAACAGGGCGCCGGATCAAGCATGCCGCAGCATCCACCTTGTCCGGGGCCACCAGATGCTGGGTCGTGTCCGGCAAACCATCAATGTGGACAGCCATCTCCATCCAGGAAGCGCTTCCCCACTTGTCCACGAAAAACTGGATGATGTGCACATATGGTGGATACCCGAACCGTCGGTAGAGTCCACCGGTGCCATTGAACCCCAGATCCGCCAGGAAAGGACTGAATGTTTCCTTCAGCAGCGAACGGAACTCTTTGGCTTTTATCGACATGAGCAGGTTCCCTTTCTGCGAATCATCTTTGTGGCACTTTGCGCTCAAAGTGAGCATCACATTTCACGCGCCACCCATCATGGTATCCGAAAAGTTGTGGGACACCAAGAAACAGGTGAAAGAGACAGGTGAAAGAGAAACGGACTTCTGGGAATCATCGTCCGGAAACGCGCCGAGAAGGAGAGAGGCCAGTTGATGGAGCAGTTGTTCCATGCGCAGAAGATGGATTCCGTGGGCAGGCTCGCCGGCGGGGTGGCGCACGACTTCAACAACCTGCTCAACGTCATCCTGGGCTATGGAGAGTTGGCTGTGGCCAACCTGCATCCCGAAGACCCCCTGTGCCAGGACGTCCAGCAGATTCTGCTGGCGGGAAAACGGGCGTCCGATCTGACCCGTCATTTGCTGGCTTTCAGCCGCAAACAAGTCATGCAGATGAGCGTTCAGGATCTGAACGATCCCATTCGCAACATGGAAAAGATGCTCCGGCGTCTCATCGGAGAAGACATCTCCATTGAAATGCATCTCTCGCAGGATCCGCTCATGGTCGAGATCGATCCCGTGCAGTTCGAGCAGATCCTGTTGAACCTCGCGGTGAATTCTCGCGATGCCATGCCCCGGGGAGGCACGCTTGTAATCGAAACCGCAAGCGTTGTCCTCGATGCTGGTTTCACAGCGACTCATCTCGGATTCAAGCCCGGGGCATACGCGAAAATTACCGTCCGGGATACGGGTTGTGGCATGGACAAAGAAGTCCTGGCTCACATTTTCGAACCATTCTTCACCACCAAGGAGAAGGGCAAAGGGACAGGGCTGGGGCTGGCCACAGTCTATGGAATCGTCTCACAATCCAGTGGTCAGATCCTGGTTGATTCAGACCCTGGGGTAGGTACCTGCTTTCAGATCTTTTTGCCCCGCACATCCAAAAAACCACTATCACATCTCGAACCCAAGTTGGCGGTTGCGGCAAGAGGCGGAGGGGAGATCATTCTCCTGGTCGAGGACGATTCCATGTTGAGGAAATTGTTTTCCAAAATCCTGAATTCGAGAGGGTACAAGGTCGACGTGGCGTCTGGCGGTACCGATGCACTGAGGATGGTGAATGACGGAGGACTCGTTCCCGACCTGCTCCTGACCGATGTGGTGATGCCGGGCATCAGCGGAATCGAACTGGCTTCACGAATTCGGGAACGACTCCCTGACCTCCGGGTGCTCTTCATGTCGGGGTACATCGATGCCTTCGTCGCCAGCCACGGACTGCTTGATGCTTCCGTCCCGTTCATCCACAAGCCCATGAGCCCCGATGCGCTGATCCGGAAGGTGCAAGAGACTTTGCACTGCCCACGGGGCGAATGCATTGTAAGCAGGGAGTGATGAGGAAGCACGCTCGCTGATCATGGATGGTAGTGATCTTTTGCTGCCTGGTTCCACGAGGTTCTTGTCATCCTGCGGGTGACCCGATGGCATGGTCATCTCCTGGTGGACGCTTTATTGCTCCCCCTTTTTTCTGGAAACTTTTCGAACATCTCAAGATGCAAGAGTATCAAGTTATGTTTTTTTATTTGCAACTATATCACGCATGTGTTATCCATCACACTTCAACCGCATTTTGCGGGAGATAAGATGAAAAATCTATGTATGGAAAGGGAGAAAATTATGAGTATTTACGGTTCATTATTCTACTTGAAAAGTTTGTCATTAACCTTTTTGGTCCTCGTTTCCCTGGTTATGTTTCCCGGAGCAGTAAGTGGAAAAACACGGGAATATAAAATTAATCCCAAAAATGTTATTAATCCAGTAAGCATTGAAGGTACTTCGCAGGAGCTTAATTGGGATGCGTCCAAATTGGGTGCCCGGCGATGTCATGGATATGTTTCCGAAAACCCCGCTCTGCTTGTTGACATTCCCAAAGGTACAAGTGATTTTCGTTTTACCCTGATTGGACTGGAACATTTGCTGATCCTTGCGGAGAATGGATCCTATTGGTGTATCAGCGCTAGGGACAGTCAGGGTTTGCCCAGTCTTGCTCCCCAGGACTGGCCTGGCGGAAAGGCTCGGATTTTTGTTGGACTTCAATTCTGGAAATCCAACGTAACAAATCGCGAGTACAAATTGGTCATTGAGAATGTTTCGCGTCCGAGAAACCTGGGTTGGTCTGATGTTCCGGTGACGACACTCGATGCAGATTCAGAAAAACCACTGGTACTGGCTTCCACAATCAACGCATTTCGGGATGATTATGGTTTCAGGTTGCACAAATGCAACACCAAGACCGAGAGTTTGCCGAGTCATATCATTCACCTGAACCAACCGGTTGGCGATCTATCCCTGATGTTTATGGCCACCGATAACATGACAGGTGCGGTACTTGTTGGTCCATTGACGGATGATTTGCGGAACCTTGAATCCAGATGCCTGAATCGAGGCCTCAACCGATTGTCCGATCGCAGCAAACCCGGGCGTTATGCATTGTTCGGCACCCATCTGGAATCGAAATTAGGCACTTCCTATTCATTGGTGATTTCCCATTCAAAGACAAAGCGGGATCCACTCTTTTTTTCCCATGTTGCAGGGACCCTGACGGTGACAGAAAAATTCATCGATTTCTTCATGCCCTTCTGGACCCAGGCAGAAGATCGTTCCTTGGTTGCATTTTCTCCACGAGCACAGGAAATCTTTTCAAAAGCTCCAAAGGGCCTGTTCGTATTCGCCATGCATGATTTGGACGAGAGGGTGCTTCAAATGGGAGAATTGAGAAAAGGAGTCAAACCCGAGTTCCCCAAAAAAGGGGAACCTCTCCTGATTTACCAATTCGTCACTACCCGAGTCCTTGCTGCGGACGGGAGTATATACTATCCTGTAAATCCAAGGGACATTCCTGCAAATTTTTCTTCGAACCCACCTGACAGCATATCGATCCCGAAGGAGGCAAGGAATATTGAATACAAGTTTTCGTCAGACCACACTCCCACGGATAGTACAGTCATGCTGAATCGCACACCACCAGACAAAGGCGATCCTGAGCATGCTCCATACATGGCATATTTTCGAGTCGTGAAGGAACACGATACTTGTGTGAAACGTGTGTGGAAGCCAGTGGAAAGAACAGTTGCTGCCCTGAGAAACACTCGTATGCGGACGGCGGCAGAGGAGCGCCAATTGCTTTCCCTTGAAGAAAAGTATGGCCGCATGGAAGAACGCCAATGCAAACCACAAAAACTGGACAAGGCCCGCAAGGATTATTTCGATGCCATGGTAAAGGTGAACAAGGCTCGTCGCGACAAGGTTTTGCAGGAAATATCAGAAAGACTTCAAGTCTTGTTTGGAAAGCAGGAATAATGGTTTATTTGATTCGCGGAAATAAATACAAGAGATGAAAATCATGTTTCATTGCACAACAGGAAACGTCGCTACCGGATTTCTCATGAGCCTGACGTGCGTTTTGGTGATTGCAGGTTGTCTGGCGAGGGAGTCACAAAAAGTTGAAAGTTCGTCCCATAACCGGAAGTTCCTGAGTCAAGAGAGCGCAGTGGGGCTTGCGTGATCGGGAATTTCTTGATTTAGGGGTGTGGTCAGCTGTCTACGGCGAGATGGAATTGAGGAGGTCCAGCGCGTACTGTTGTTCTTCAGTGGGTGTGGTTTGAACCAAGAAGGTTCCGGAATCACAGGAGGTCATTGAAGGGCGGCAGAGGTTCTGGACAATCGTAGTCAAGTCCAAAATCTGCTGTAAATCACTTCGGCCAAGGGCTTCGACGGCCTACCTACCCGGCAGTTCCGTGCCGCGACTCATGATCTCGATGTAGCCCGCATAGCTGAACAGGCGGTTGCGTTTCTGGGCGGTCAGCTCTTTGACGATGCCGAGTTGTTCCAGGTGGCCGAGCGCCTTGTTGACCGTGGCCGGGGTGATGCCCGTCTTTTCCACCAGCGAGCCCGAAGTGGCGATGGGATGCTCCATCAGCGCCCGGTGGACCTGCAGGGTTGATGCCGCCGCCCGTCCGAGCCCACTGATCTTGTCGCGGTCCTGGTTCGACAGGTCGAGAAGTTGCTGGGCCGTTTCCACAGCCTGGGCGGCGGTGACGATCACGGCCTCGGCAAAGAAATCGAGCCAGGCTTCCCAATCCCCGGTCATCCGCACGTTGTTGAGCAGCTCGTAGTAATACTGGCGGTGCGTCTTGAAATAGAGGCTGAGGTAGAGCATCGGCTCCCGCAGCACCTTCTGCTCGCACAAAAGCAGCGTGATTAGCAGACGCCCCAAACGGCCGTTACCGTCGAGGAACGGGTGGATCGTCTCGAACTGCACATGGGCCAGCG
>CAZTZR010000139.1:0-7989 GCA_964618145.1 uncultured Kofleriaceae bacterium | reverse complement strand
GATTCATCTCTTCATCCAGGTTCCGGACCTCTCCCGTGCGCAGGTTGATCACCATATTCTGCGTGGGAACACAGTTGTGCCACGCTATATAGTCATTCCATGCTTTCGTACTCCATACCCGGTAATCCGGATTCGTCACGATTTGGTCCTGCTCGATGTCGTAATACTGGAAGGACCCGCAGGGGCTGTGATTCCAGAATATCGCCCGGTCACCCACCGCAAACGTGATCGGTGCCTCCCAGTGATGATACACTTCGCGGGTTTCCAACGTCTCCAGATCGTGGAAATACAAGGTGTTTTCAAAGGATCCTGAATAGGGTTTGAACGTATAGTACACCATCTTCCCATGCCTGGATATCTTGGCATTACTGCATGCATAATCGACTGGACACCATGTCGAATAATGACGGATATCCCCGGCATCCCATACCCAGATTTGGGCGATTCCTTCCCATGGATGAGAACCCACAGGGTTTTCCTGATAATCAGAATATGCGGAAGTAAAATACACTTTTCCCTGATACTCATTTGGGTTGAATTGCCGGGCAGGATACACCACCAACTCCGTTTCCTCCCGACGTACAAGATCATACTGAAGTATGTCCTGCTGCCAGACGTTCACCCCATATACCTTGTCACAGATTCTTCCACCATCCGTATACAGGTTGCCCGATTCTCCCAGAAACAACAGCATGCCACCAGTCGTGTATGGCACACTGAAAAAGGTCTCAATGGTCCCCACGTTCAGCCCATGCACGGGTCTTTCCGAACAGTTTTCCCGGGGAGGCCACCCGTCCGGAACATCCACGGTGTCCTTCACATCCTTCACATCCACCACATCCACCACGTCCACCACATCCTCCACGTCTTTCACGTCCACCACATCCACAGGCGGTTTTCGGGGGGAATCACAGGAAGCCGCCTGCCACATCACCAGCCAAAGGCAAAAGGCCATCCTCATGGCATCACCTCCCTTCTCAACGGGTTCCCCCGGGAAACCCAACGACCCTGAACCCACTCCCACACCTCCCCGGGCAACGACGCAACCGCGTTCATCCCATTGGCATCCAGCCGCCACAGGGACGGGTGCAGGTGCGCAGGTTGAAGGCTGAGCGTTCCCATCCCGCGGAAAACTGCCGGATCCAATCGGATCACTTTGTTTTGCATGGTTTCCTCCTGACGACATCATTGATTATAGCCGGTCAAATCTGGTTTGCAAGAGGCGTTTCCATTACCATATTCAAGGATCCACCAAAACTGAATTCGTTCCCTCGCTCGCCCGGCCAGGGTTGGCCGGGCTCTTGAATCAGTCCGGTCACGTTCGTTCCCTCGGTCGCCCGGCCAGGATTGGCCGGGCTCTTGAATGGCCCAGGGTTGGGCCATGCTCTTGAATCAATCCCGGCGACGTTCGTCGCCCTCCAGCGCATGGCCCAGGGTTGGGCCATGCTTACATCATGTCCTGGGGATCCACGTCGGCTTGGAGTTGGAGGTTGGCGGGAAGGGGCCATTGCAGGGCGGTTTTGAGGAGGGCGTGGAGTTTGGGCCTGTGAGGACTCTTGAGCAGTACCTGCATGCGGTGACGACCCCGCACCAGGGCAATGGGCGCCGGAGCGGGGCCGAGGACTTCCACCTCCCGGGGGGCGGCTTTTTTCAAACGCTCCACCAGATCCTCCGCGGTCCCCTTCACATCAGGCAATGACGGTCCTGACAGACGCAACAGCACCAGATACCCGTACGGCGGATAGGACAATTCCCGGCGGAACACCGCCTCGCGCCGGGAAAACCCATCCCCGTCCTGGGTGCCCGCACAATAAATGGCATGATGGGACAACGACCGCGTCTGAATGATCACCGTGCCGGGGTCGTTGGCCCGACCGGCGCGGCCCGCCACCTGCACCAGCAACTGGAAGGTGCGCTCCGCCGCCCGGAAATCCTGGAAAAACAGCGTCTGGTCCGCATCCAGCACCCCCACCAGGGTCACCCCGGGAAAATCATGCCCCTTGGCGATCATCTGGGTGCCCACCAGAATGTCGATTTCCCGGGCGTGCATCCGCTCCAGCAGCCGCTGCAGACCCGAAAACCGCATGCTGTCGCGGTCCATGCGCTCCACCCGCGCCGTGGGAAAGCGCTCCGACAGGAACCGGGCGACCTGCTCCACCCCCTCTTTTTCCTGCACGAAACCACCTCCGCAGGCGCAGGACGCTGGGCAAGCCCGGCGATGACCGCACATGTGACACACCACGTTGTCCTGGGCCTTGTGCCAGGTAAGCGCCACCGCGCAGTGGGGACAGGTTTCCACCTCCCCGCAGGCGGAACACTGCAGTCGCCCGGAATAGCCCCGCCGGTTCAGAAACAGGATGCTCTGTCCCCCGGCGGCCAGGTTTTTCTCCAGTGCCTCATCCAGGGGGCCGGTGATGCCGCAGGACGCCTGGTACACCCGCATGTCCACCGTGCGCACCGCAGGCAGTTGCGCGGCCCGGGGCCGTTTGGTCAGCAGCAGGTGGCCCCACTTGCCGGAGCCCGCATGGAAACGGGCCTCCATGGACGGCGTCGCCGATCCCAGCACAATGACCGCCTGTTCCTTTTGCGCCCGCACCAAAGCAAAATCCCGGGCGTGATAGAAAAACCCTTCGTCCTGCTTGAAACTGCCGTCGTGCTCCTCGTCCACCACAATCAGGCCCACGTTGGACAAAGGCGCGAACACCGCAGACCGTGCCCCCAGGGCGATGCGTCGGCGTCCGGATGCCAGATCCCGCCACTGTCGCGCCCGTTCCGCCTGGGGCTGCGCCGAATGCAGCACCGCCACCTGATCCGGAAACCTAGCGGAAAACCGCGCGCCCAACTGGGGCGTCAGGGCAATCTCCGGCACGATAATGATGCCGTTGAGCCCACGTTCGAGCACTTCGGCCAGCACCTGCAAATACACTTCGGTCTTGCCCGAGCCGGTGATGCCCTCCAGCAGGAACGGGGAAAATCCCCCCAAGGCACCGCACAACCGGTCCCGCGCCGCCAACTGGTCCGACGTCAGGGTCAAAGGCGCCTGCTCCACCGGCAGGTTCTGCGCCGACACCGCACTTCCCGGACGGGGGCATTTTTCCACGCGGATGTACCCATCCTTTTTCAGGGCCGACAGGTGCCCGCCCGCCCGGGGATGATCCCGCAGGACATCGGCCACGGGCACCGGCAGGTTCGCCTCCTGCAAATCGCAGAACAGGCGGTACCTCACGGGCTTGCGGCGCAGGGCGTCCAGTTCCCCGCCCACGGGGGGAGTCACCTCCACCACCGCCGGTTCCATGCCTACCAGCCGGTCCGAACTTTCTTCCACCGTCTCGAGGAACCCGTCCCGGATCGCCCGGCGGATCCAGGACTCCGTACAACCCGCCCGCAACAGGGTCTTTTTGGCATACACCCGCCCGTCGGCGAAATGCCCCAAAGAGCCGGTCCACGGATCCACCACCCCGAGGTACTGATTGGGCCTGGGCCGGACCACCCGGAACTTCTGCAGGGTATACACCTCATCGAGCACCGGATGGGCCGCCCGCAGCACCTCCCCCACCGGATGGTGGTAGTATCCGGCCGCCCACAGGAGCGTCTCGAACAGTCTTTCGGGAAACACCGGAATCCCGTCGTCGAGCACTTCCAGCACCGGCTGCGTGGCGCCCGCAAACGTGGACTTTTCCGGCATGACGTAGCCCACGCAGCGCCGCCGGGAGAACCGGACCACCACGCGGGTGCCCGCCGGAGGCGGGGGTTCATCCATGTGGTAGGTGAACGTGGACGTCAGGGGAAACGGCAGGGCGACCTGCAACAGGTGTCGGGGCATGACGGGGTTAATTACCGGGAAAGGATCCCCTGCATGTGGGCTTTGAGTTTTTCAGCCAGTTGGGGATCCTTCATGGCGTAATGAAGATTCGCCTGCAGATAGCCAAACACGTCCCCCGTATCGTGACGCAGGCCCTCGAAGTGGCACCCCAGAAGGGTCTTGCCGTCACGCACGAGTTCAGCCAACGCATCGGTCAACTGGATCTCGCCCCCCGCCCCCCGGGGAAGGTGTTCGAGGATGCCGAAGGTATCCGGATGCAGCACATACCGGCCGATGACCGCCAGCCGGCTGGGGGCCTCGGCCAGGGACGGCTTTTCCACGATGCCGGTGATGCGGATCACCTTGTCGTCGATGTGGTGGCCGGCCACGATCCCGTACTTGGAGACCTCGGAGTCGGACACTTCCATGAGGGCCAGCACCCCGTGGGGCTGGTGGGCCTCGTAGACATCCATCAGTTGGCGCAGGGCCGGCCGGGACGGCGCGTCGATGAGGTCATCGGGCAGTACCACCGCGAAGGGATGATCCCCCACCGCCTGTTTCGCCATGAGCACGGCGTGCCCGAGTCCCAGGGGCCGATCCTGGCGCACCGCCATGTAGGAGGCCGCCCGGTTGGGCGCGGTCACCTTCTCCAGCAGGTCCATCTTGTTGCGGCCGGCCAAAAGCGCCTCCAGATCCGGCGCCGAATCGAAGTGGTCGATGATGGCTTCCTTGCCCCGGGCCGTGATGAACACCACCTTGTCGATCCCGGAAGCTACAATCTCCTCCACCAGATACTGGATGGCCGGCGTATCCGCGATGGGAAGCAACTCCTTGGGGATGGCCTTGGTGGCTGGAAGCATGCGACTACCGATTCCGGCCGCCGGAATCACTGCGGTAAACGGACAAGAAATGCTCATGGTACCCTCCATTTGTGGGGCCCGGTTTTCACCCGCCGGGAATGCCAACTGGATCTGCAGGTTTCTTACCGCAGTTGCACACCGTCCGCAAGCAAAACCCGCCCATAACCCTTTTCTCACAAGAATCGGCAGTGATTCCCTCTGCCAGGCCGCCGCGCAGGAATGAGTGGACCTTACTGCTTGTCCGGGAGCCGGGCGGCCCGGGGTTTTACAAAGATACCATCCACCCACAACCCCGTTTTCTGTTCAGCCAACTCTAAAAGCGCCTGCGGTTCCATCAAACTCAGGGTCCAGTCCAGCGGAATGGAAAACACCTGCCGGCCGCCGCTCATGATCAGGCGCTTCCCGTCGTGGCTCACCTGGAAGAACTGTGCGTCCACACCGGATTTTTCATCCACCCCGGCGGTAAACACCAGAAGCGGGCGGCCCGTCTCGAGGTCCCACACCCGACAGGTGCCATCGTCGGCGGAGGTCAGGATCCACTGGCCGTCCGGGTGAAGCCGGGCCGAGGAGTAGTACCGTTTGTTCCCATCCAGCACACTGATCCGCTCCAGGGAGGGCCACCGGAAAACGTGGATCCGGTAATCCCGGGCCTGGCACAGGAAAACATCCCCCTCCATGGCGGCGCAGGCGACAATGTCCCCGATGGCCAGATCCGGCAGGTCCAGGGATCGCCGCTCGCCCGTTTCATAGTCCAGGGCGATCACTTCCTTTCCGTCATTGAAAACGGCACGGCGTCGGCAGGGATCCGTGGGACCACCGTTGGTGTTGCTCAAGCCGCCTTTCACCTGGCGGATCAACTCCCCGGAAGGCAGGGCAAAGGTATAGGCGAAATGGCGGGACAGCACCCGCAGGACCGAAGAATCCGGCGAGAACACCACGGTGGGAAACATGCCATCAGCGCAGTTGTGTTCGAACATCAACTTCCTGCCCTGGGCTTCGTACACCCGCAATGCCCCCGAACTGTCGATGGCGGCAATCATCCTGCCATCCGGGGACCAGTCCATGCTCCAGACGGCATTCCCGAAGGCCGGGCCCAACGGAACACCCCTGGATACACCCTCCTCGTGCAGATGAACCACCCCGTCCCAGGCAGCGGAAACGAACCACTTCTGGTCGGGGGACTGCTTCACCAACTGGATGCGCTTTTGGTGGGACGCATATTCCCGACGGGCCGGTTCCCGGGTCTGCCAGTGCAAAACGCGACCCTGTGCGTCCGCGGCAAACAGGTTCTCCGGATTCACCTGACGCAAAAACTCCAGTTGCCTCCCCTGTCCCCGCGCCAACTCCCGGAACCCGCCGGTGGCCGGACTCCAGAGGCCCAGTTCCTCGGGGGAAAGTCCGAACCAGTCGTGCCCCGGCAGATGGGACCGCGAATGGTACAGCGGCAATTGGGGCAAACCGGTCTGGCGGGACAACTGTGTCAACTTCAGGGTACGCAGGTCAAACGCCCATTCCGAATGGACTGACTCCACATACTCCGTGAGGTGAAACCGGCCATCCTCCGAGAAAGTACAGCGAAAACTCGCCCGGTTACCGATGGAGTGGAGGGTCCGGGTCTGACCGTCCGGGATCCGGGTGCTCTTGATGTCCCCATTCCTGTAGGTGGACAGTGCGTAGGAACCGGACGGGTGCAGGCACACGGAGAAAAACTCGTCCTTGTCATCCTCCCTGACCAGAGAAATTTTCCCGGCCGCGGCATCCAGAAGCCACATGCCCCCGGAAACTCCGGTCCAGAGGAAGTTTCCCGGTGCAGGCAGCGCCATCAGGAACGCACCCGGTTTTTTCGCAGGCAACTGCAACGTGCCCAACCGTTTCCCCGTGGGAAGTTCCCACCAGATGGCCTGCCCACCGCGGTCCAATGTCAACAGGGAGGATCCCTGTTTCCCGAAGGCCGCCAGTTCCACAACCCCTCCGCCGCCATCGAGCCGCACCACCGACTTGCCGCTGGCCACTTCCCGGACGGTGATCCCGTCCGTGCCGTCGGCGTGGGTGAACCACTGGCTGTCCGGGGACGAATCCACCCAGTGAAGACGGGTCGTCACCATGCCATGCATGGTCATCGGACCTGCGGGAAGGTGGATGTCCCTGAGGAACAGGGACGAGGAGGTCTGGGCCAGAAGCACCAACGCGTCGGCGCTGGCCAGCAGTTGTACGGCCTCGGGATGGTCATCCCCGTAACCGGCGATGTACCACGGAGACTTCGGGTGCACTGGGTTATGGAGCCGCGAAGCCGCACCCAGCAGGAAAGCTTCGTGGTACCGCTTCAGGCGCAGCATCATCCTGGCACTCTCCAGGGTGGCCTGGGCCAGGTTGAAGTGGGCCCGGCGCTGCTCCGCCTGACTCTTCCCAAGTGCCGTTTCGGCGCGCTGGCGCTGGGCAAGGGCCATTTCCCGCGCATGCTGCGCCTTCTCCCGTTCCCGCGACTCCTCCCGTCGGGCTTCGGTGGCGGCATTGCGGGCCACCGACTCCCGCCGGTAGGCCCAGGACATGAACACGAGAGCAGCCACCAGCGAAACAAAGGCCAGGATCCCTGCCGCCACTGCCATCCGGTGCCTGCGAAGGAACCGCAGCAACAGCTCCCTGGGTGTGTAACTGACGGAAGCGACTTTCTCACCGGAGAGATACGACGTGATGTCTGCAGCCATGTCCTGCGTGGACGCATACCGGTCCGCCGGGTCCCTGGCCAGCGCCTTTTCGGCAATGACACGCAACTCCCGGGGGGCTGCCGGCTCGAGTTCCACCACGGGTGTGACGGGCTCGGACACCACCTTGAGCAGCATGGCCTTGACCGAATCCGCCTGGTGTGGAGGACGGCCGGTCAGGATCTCGTAGAGGATGGCGCCCAGGCTGTACTGGTCACTGCGGGCGTCAATGACATCGTGCTGCCCCAGGGTCTGCTCGGGGGACATGTAGGCCGGCGTGCCCAGGATGCTGCCCACACGGGTGAAACTGTCCCGGGATGCCCCCGAACCGGACGACCCCGTGGACGACCCCGTGGACGACCCCGTGGACGCTGGGCCCGCATCCGCGGTTTCCCCCGCGCCAGGGGTGTGTTGTTTTCCACGATAAGTCAAAAAGTCTTCCCTGATTATTTAGATAATCGACTCAGATTATCTGAAAGAACTTTGTGGGGTCAAGAAGAGGGTGTGAGAACATGATCCCAGGGTCGTCGACCTCCGGTCTTTGGACCCTGGGCCAATCTCTGTGACCCGCCGGTGTTGATTTTCACATTTTTCGACAAAGATTTTCCTGATTATTTGGACCATC
>CAZTZR010000138.1:0-8022 GCA_964618145.1 uncultured Kofleriaceae bacterium | reverse complement strand
ACCGGCACCGGAAATCGGTGGGACACCGCAGAAACAACGGGATCAGACTTTTGGGACCTTGTCCAGAAAAAAACAGAACTCGATCGCCCTGCCGTGTACGGCTGGCGCCCTTGAACGGGACTGATTTCTGGCCAATCTTTCCTGCCATAAAGGAATGCTTTGACATTCCGGAAAATGTCCAGCAGTATGGATGGCTGGAATCAGTTCATATCCGGTTTTTTGGGTTGGTCACAGACCATTTTGAATACTTTTTCATGGAAGGAGTGTCATCATGCGTGGATATTTTTGGGCAATCAGTGTGGGTCTCATCGCGGCGGGCATCATCTCCGTTGCCAATCTCATCGTGGCGAAAAAGCCGGATCTCAAGGACAAGTTGGATACCTTGACGAACTATTCCGGTTACATAGGCTCGGTGATCCTTCTGGCCGGAATCTGGGGACTGGTTGATGGATTGATCATTTCGAAATTTTATACAGCCCATGCCGGACTTTTTCTCAAGGCGTTTCCGGTTATGGCCCTCGCCATATTCCTCTTTCCGCCGGTGTGCATTGTCCTGGGTCTTTTGCAGGGTCTGCCGGCCATCGCCAAATGGACAGGAAAGGATCTTTCCAAGGTGGAGGAAGTGGCAAAAAAGGTGGCTCCCTTTTCCGTTCCGTTCGGCATTGCCGGAATTGCTGTAGGTTTCTTGCTGATGCTCTTCCTGCTCGGAGTGCATTTCTAGGAGCCTTTTTGAGTCAGGGGTTCAACCCCTGTAAAAAAAAACCACCCCGGTTTTCCCACGATGCAGGGTAGTGACATCCGAAGGAACCTGTGTTCCGGTGTGTCCTGTAATCATGGCACATGCATTGAAAATGCGGATTCCGATCCAGGGTTCGGGGACCAATACACTGAATTTTCCGGAAAAGGCGGGAAAGGTTTGATCTCCGGATGCCGTATATGCACGGAGAGTTCGGGGTTCGGTGCGGATTCCGGGAAAGGAACATTGTAATGACTTCAAGGCTGATGTACGCCGTCCGGTTCTGCGGGTTCGGGTTTTTCATGGCGTGCATGGCGTGCGGCACAGGGTCCCTGGTGGAAGTTCCCCGGCTTCCCGAACCCCCTTTCTCTCCCGCGGAACAGATCATTTCCCATGAACAACTGGTCATGCCCAGCGACCCCGAGGTTCCCATTGAAGAGGCCCTGGCCGACGGTTTCGAAACCCGCCATCTTTTGAGAACACACATCCTGTCGACATCAAAAGCCTTCTGGGTACGGGGCGGGGAATCCATGACAATATCCTCTGACCACGACAATGAAGGCCCCCGGATACGGCATCGCATGGTGGTTCTGGAGCGTCACCCGGAATCGGTCCGGGTGATTCTGGATTTCGGAGATGTGCGGCTGGCCGCCTACTTTCCGCTGGATTCCCTGCAGCCGACCCCTGATTCCCCGGTGAAACTCATTCAACCCGGGGTGAATCCCCGTTCCGGGGAAGGAGTCATGGTCTTTCCTTCCATCAATGGCCGCTTCAGGCGTCGCCGGAATGGATTCTGGGAGTTTTCCCGCGACATCATGGGCGTTCAATTCACGGGCCGTTTACCGGCATCCCGCGTGACATGGGTGTACAATCAGAATGATGTTGGCACAGAGGTCACGGAGGAAACTCATCTGATCAAAAACGGTACGGTGATCCGTGTCGAACCGGAAGGAGCCGAAGTGGCCCGGATCAGGGATCCGGGAGGGTCGGATTGGATCCTTGGCGGTAGCGTCCTGAAACGCCAGGGTGGTCATGCTTTGGTGGTTCTCGAGCACAGGGAATTCCGCATCCAGGGATGGGTCAGCCAAACCGGATTGAAAAAACTGGATGGTTCCCACGGGATGGGCGGGTTTGGTTATGGCATGACGGGTGGATGGGGATCTTCGCGCCAGCGCATGGTGGAGGCCGGTACCCGGTTGTACGCCTGCCCTGGAGGTCCCCAGGTGGGTATCGTCCTGAAACGGACCAATTTCGGGGATGACGGCGTGCTGGAAAACGGGTTTTACAGCCTGTACCGCAATGAATTCCCATTGGGGTTCATGTATTCGGTGTGCATGAAGGGCCCTGATTCTTCTTCTTTCATTCAGCCTTAGAAGTGACGTCTGTACCCCACTACGAGGAAATCCTCGCCGTTCATGCCGTAATCATTGAGTAATCCCAGGATGCCGCACCGGTGGTGCAGGCGGATGAAAAGTACGTCACGGGGTTTTGCTGGATGGGCAAACGCCACCTCCAGTACCAGGAAGTTCAACCAGGGGGAGCCTCCTTTTGAACTGCGTTCCAGCGGGCTCACCTTCGAGAGCCAGGAGGCACCGAAGGGCCCGAACCCGAACACGGTTCGCAAACGGTTGCTCCAGGGAAATCCGCTCCACTGGAGAACGGGAGCCGCCGAGACTTCGGTCAGGTTGGCCTGGCCGGATTGCCGGGCCACCACCACATCCATGACCACAGAGACGGGCCAACTTTCCGATTGCCACAGGGTACGTGTGCCATTGGTCGCCAGAATGTAATGCTTCCGGAATTGCGGTTTTTCCAGCATGAACAATTGTATGGGGCTGGTGTTATAAAACATGCCGCCGTACAAGCCCAGACTCCACTCCGCATCCACGGTTCGGGCGTAAACCGGGAAGAATGGCACAAGGGACAATAACAAAAAGAAAATTTTTCCGGGGTTCATTCTTTCATTTCCGGTTCCCGGAGTACCGGGAATCCCGGCATTCTAGCACAAGTCCGCGAAGCGCACGGCAATGGATATGATACGGAAAAACCGGACTCAGGGCAGCTTGACTTCTCCGGGGAGAAACTGTACGTTCCCCGGTGTGAAAATCCGCAGGCCCAGCGCATTGAACGCGGTTTCACAAGGAGTTTTCCCCATGACAGTGGACCTGTCCGTCATCGAAAGAATCCTGCAGGAAAAGGGGACCGGCGCCGAGCAGGCCATTCCGATCCTGCAGGGAATCCAGGAGCATTACCGGTATCTTCCCCTGGAAGCCCTCGAAGCCGTGTGCGAGCGCACGGAGATCACTCCGGGGCAACTGTACGGGGTGGCCACCTTTTATTCCCAGTTCCGGTTGTCTCCGGTGGGGGAGACCATCATCAAGGTCTGTCATGGAACCGCCTGCCACGTGGGTGGCGCTGCGACCCTGACCGAATCCCTGGAAATGGAACTGGGTGTTCCCGATGGGGGCACCACGGCCGATGGCCGGTACACCCTGGAATCGGTGGCCTGTGTCGGGTGCTGCAGTCTGGCCCCGGTGGTGGTGATGGGGACGGACACCCTGGGAAAACTCAACCCGAAAAAGATGATCGAAGCATTGCACGCCCGCAATGAAACCGCAGGGGAATGCCCATGAATGAAACACATGCCTCCTTCCGTCTGGCCGTGGGCCTGGGTTCCTGCGGCATCGCCGCCGGGGCCAACGAGGTGTACCGGCATATCGAAAACATTCTGAAGCAGGATTCCGCCCTTTCGGCGGAACTGGCCATCACCGGCTGCAATGGCCTGTGTCATCGTGAACCGCTGCTGGAACTGCGGGACAAGGAGGGGCGGACCTTCCTGTACGGGGACATGAATCCCAAAAAGGTGGATCAGGTGATTCAACGGCACCTTCGCGGTGGTGAGCCTGTGACGCGCTTTTTGCTGCAGGAGTCGGATCCCGGATCGGCCGCCGGGGCTTTTTTGTCCAAGCAACGCAGGATTGTGCTGCGCAACTGCGGAATCATTGATCCGGAGAGCCTTTCCGACTACCGCAATGCCGGAGGGTATCTCGGGCTGCAGGCAGCCATCGAAAAGGGAGCCGACTGGGTCATCGGGGAGATGAAAAAATCCGGTCTACGGGGTCGTGGCGGCGCCGGGTTCCCCACGGGCCTCAAATGGGAATTCGCACGCAAGGCGGCAGGTGATCGCAAGGTGATCGTGTGCAATGCAGACGAAGGGGATCCCGGAGCCTTCATGGATCGTTCGGTTCTGGAGAGCGACCCTCACTCGGTGCTGGAAGGCATGGCCATTGCTGCGGTGACCGTGGGGGCTGACAGCGGGTACATCTACTGCCGGGCGGAGTATCCCCTGGCCGTGAAACGGCTGGTTCACGCCATTGAACAGGCCAAAGCCGCCAACTGCCTGGGGGATCGCATTTTCGGCACGGATTTTTCTTTCCACATCAAGGTCAAGGAAGGTGCCGGAGCGTTTGTCTGCGGGGAGGAAACGGCCCTGCTGGCTTCCATTGAAGGGAAGCGGGGCATGCCCCGTCCCCGTCCCCCCTTTCCGGCCCAGAAAGGATTGTGGGGACTTCCCACGAACATCAACAACGTGGAAACCTATGCCAACGTCCCCTGGATTCTGACCAACGGGGGCGATGCCTTTGCGTCCGTGGGAACGGAAAAGAGCAAGGGTACCAAGGTCTTCGCCCTGGCTGGCCGGATTCGCCGGGGTGGATTGGCCGAAGTGCCCATGGGAATCACCATCCGGGAGATCGTCGAGGAGGTGGCAGGCGGGTCCGGCACCGGAAGACCCATCAAGGCGGTGCAAATGGGTGGACCCTCGGGTGGCTGTATTCCGGTGGAGTTGTTTGACACCCGGATTGACTACGACGAAGTCAACCAGACCGGCGCCATCATGGGTTCGGGGGGTCTGGTGGTCATGGACGAAACCACCTGCATGGTGGATGTGGCCCGCTTCTTTTTGCATTTCACCAAGGAAGAAAGTTGCGGCAAGTGCACTTTCTGCCGGATTGGCACCACCCGGATGCTGGAAGTCCTGGACAGGATCTGTGACGGGAAGGGACTGGAAAGCGACGTGGCGCTGCTGGATGAACTTTCCGGTCTGGTCAAGAACACCAGCCTGTGTGGTCTGGGTCAGACCGCACCCAATCCGGTGTTGACCACCCTGAAGTATTTCCGGCACGAATACGATGCCCATATCCGCGAAAAACGTTGTCCTGCCGGCGTCTGCAAGGCTCTGACCACGTTTGAAATCGTTCCGGAGAAATGCACGGGTTGTGACCAGTGTGCCGCCAACTGTCCGGTGCGCGCCATCACCGGAACCAAAGGGGAGAAGGGGTCGTACGGGATTGAACAGTCGACCTGCACCCGGTGCGGCGTTTGCCGCGATGTCTGCCGCTTTGATGCGGTCATCACCCGCTAGGAGGATCCAGTGGAACCGACCGTCACCCTCGTCATTGATGGAAAAGAAGTCACGGTACCGGCGAATGCCACGGTACTTTTCGCTGCCGAACAACTCGGTATCTGCATTCCCACCTTTTGCTTCATGGAGAAGCATGAACCCTTTGCCTCCTGCTTCATGTGCGTGGTGAAAATCGAGGGCGGCCGATCCAATCTGGTCCCCGCCTGTTCCACGCCCGTGGCGCAGGGAATGGTGGTGCACACCTGCACGGAGGAGATTCTGGCTGCCCGAAAGGCCGCACTGGAACTGATGTTTTCGGATCATTATGGCGACTGCTTCGGGCCATGCCACCAGAATTGTCCCACCGGGGTGGACATCCCCGGTTTTGTAAAGGCCATTGCCCAAAAGGAACCATTGCAGGCCCTGAGAATCATCAAGGATTCCCTGTCGCTGCCCGGCTGTCTGGGACGGGTCTGTCCTGCTCCCTGTGAAGAGGTGTGCCGCCGGTCCCGTGTGGACGAGTCCATCTCCATCATGCAGTTGAAACGCACGGCTGCGGATGCGGATCTGCAGCAGGAGCAACCGTATGTGCCCGAGCCGCGCTGTGCGCCGTCCGGCAAGAGCGTGGCCGTGGTGGGAGCCGGACCGGCAGGCATCAATGCCGCCTGGTTTCTGGCGCTCTTCGGGCATGGGGTGGAGGTTTTTGATTCCCATCCTGCCCCCGGTGGCATGCTGCGCTATGGCATTCCCGCCTACCGGCTTCCCCATGACATCATTGATGCTGAAGTGGCCGTGGTGGAGAAACTGGGGGTTCGCTTCACCTACAATCGTACTTTGGGAAAGGATTTCTCCCTGGATTCGCTCCGCAAGATGCATGATGCCGTTTTCCTGGGACTCGGGGCACAGGACTCTTCGGCCATGCAGGTGGAGGGAGAGACCCTTCCGGGCGTGATTTCCGCAGTGGATTTCCTGGGGGCCGTGGCCCGCAGGGAAGAGGTCACGGTGGGAAGCCGCGTCATGGTGGTCGGCGGTGGAAACTCGGCTGTGGACGCAGCCCGCACCGCGGTGCGGCTGGGCGCCAAAACGGAGATTTTTTACCGTCGTACCCGTGCCGAGATGCCGGCGTGGGAACATGAAATCGTGGATGCCGAAAACGACGGCGTCGAACTGAAACTCCTGGTGGCCCCTGTCCGGATCGTCCGGGCCGGGGAAAAACTCCGCGTGACCTGTCTTCGCATGGAGTTGGGGGAACCCGATGCGGGTGGACGCCGGCGTCCGGTGCCCGTGGAAGGAAGCGAGTTCGAGGAGGATTTCGACACCGTGATCGCCGCCATCGGCCAGAAGGTCAGTTCCGTGGGCCTGGAGGGTTCAGACATTGCCCGCACCCGTTGGGGGACCATCGTGGTCAACGAGAAGACCATGGAAACCAATCTTCCGGGTGTGTTTTCCGGCGGGGACGCCGTGCTGGGACCGGATATCGCCGTGCGGGCTGCCGGAATGGGCAAGATGGCAGCAGTATCCATCCACCAGTTCCTCACGGGCCAGCCGGTGGTGGGGGCTCCGCAGTTGTATTCGGTGAACATCGGCACCCTTTCGGACATCCCGGCGGTCCTGTTCCAGAAATACGAACAACAGGCCCGGGCACGGCCGGCCCATGTGGAACCGGCCACGGCCATCCGGTCCTTTGACGAAGTGGTTCTGGGTCTTGACCCTGAAAAAAGCGTGATCGAGGCTTCCCGCTGCCTGGAATGCGGATGCCGGGGAGCGGATACCTGCAAGTTGCGGGCGGCTGCCGACACGTTTTTGCCCGATGCGAAACACTATGCTGTAGGGGCCGTGCGCGAAAGGTATTGTGACGATTCCCATCCGGACATTCTTTTCGAAAGTGAAAAGTGCATCACCTGCGGCAATTGTGTGCGCGTGTGTGAATCGGAAAAGAAATGCCATGCACTGGCTTTCGAAAACCGAGGATTTGTCACGGTCATCCGGCCTCCCATGAAGAAAAAACTGGTGGAAACTGCCTGTGACGGCTGCAACCGTTGCGTGGAGGTCTGTCCCACTGGCGCACTGACCCACAAGTCCACTCCCGTGGCCACGGAGATCATCCGCCGGCTTCCCTGATTTTGTAGCCTTGTCGGCGGTTTCAATTGACTACAGCATGGAAGGGGTGAATGCGCCCCGCTTTTTCTCCAGCAGCGCCTCTTCGATGGACTTGTCCAGATTCTGGCGGAAGGCGGCATTGTCCGCATCGCTGATGAGGCAACTGATGCGGATCAGACCGTTGGTGGCAATGATTCCGCACTGGTTGCGCAGGGCCGCCCGGTGCAAATCGTGGGCGGTGACCCCCGCTTCGGCCAGGCGTCCGGCCAGTTTGAAGGTGACGAAAAATCCCCCGTAGGAACTGTTCTGGTCTGACCCCGTGATGCGTTTCAGATCTTCCAGTCCGTCCAGTACCGCCAGGGTGGAATCCACACTCTTTTCCACGTAATCCACAAGCCGTTTTTCTTCCTGCAGGAAGTTTCCGGACAACTGGATTCGATCCGGTTTCTTCAGGCAAATCAAGGGATCCCCTGTCAGGGCCCGGGCCAGCAGATACTGGGTCAGTGCGCAGGAAAAACTGAAGGCTCCCCGCATGTATCCGGCCAGAATTCCGCGCTCGAACAGGGAGATGGCATCGTCCGATACGGTTTCCGGTGTCAGGATCACCAGGTCCGTATGCCGAAGGCCGTACATGCCGTCCCGCTTGGTGCCGTTGATGCTGGCGAAGGTGAGCACGTTGCGGTTTTCTCCGGGCTTCATGTAGTAACTGAAGGGAACGTGGATCACGTCCTTGCCCCGGACAAAGGGATAATAGGGTTCGTCGCAGATGACAAAAATGCGGAAA
>CAZTZR010000137.1:0-8143 GCA_964618145.1 uncultured Kofleriaceae bacterium | reverse complement strand
GGCGGCGGAGATCTGAGGGTATCCGGAAGGCGCCCTGACAGGAAATGGACAGTGGGCATCAGAAATCCGCGGGAAAAAGGGCTGTCCAGGCAGGGAAGCCTCCGGGGCGACGGAACGGTGCTGACCAGCGGGGATTATGAACGGTTTCGCATGATCGACGGGATCCGGTACAGTCACATCATTGACCCCCGATCCGGCCGACCATCCCGCGGGATCATCTCCGTCACGGTGGTCGGCCCGTCCGCCATGATTGCCGACGGGCTGGCGACGGCCCTCTTTGTGGCAGGAATGAAAGATGGCATGGCAATTCTGGCCGGTTTCCCCGGGTATGAAGCCATCTGGATTGATGAAGGGGAGAACATCCATTCATCCGAAGGGTTTGAACAACTGTGGGAGCCTGCCCCCTGAAGAGCCGGAGATGGGGTGTGGACCTTTTTCCCGGTTGTGGTATAGTAGCTTCCGTTTTGAGTGATACAACCCCGTTCAGTCGGAGTATGACATGATTTTTTCACGCTTTCCCCGTATGAGTACTATCCTTTTTCCCGTTTTCGCATTCATCCTGCTGCACGCGTCCATTGCAAAGGCACAGGACTCCCGGCCCCCGTGGTTGAGGTCGGGAACGAAGGTGCGGGTCAAGATCGAATCCGTTCCCGTCGGCGCCCAGGTGTACATCGAAGACAAGAAATGGGGAATTGTCGGCACCACGCCCACCAACTGGATCCGGCTTCCCCGGAACAACAGTTACAAGGTCATCCTGACGCATCCCGACATGGAAGACTTTGAGACGACCTTGCAGTTGACCACCCGGTACAACAACCAGTTCACCTACACCATGGTCAGGAAGATCCTTCCGGGCGCAGTGGAGTTCAAGGACGGGGGCACGGGCAGTTCCATCGGCGCCACCATTATGGTGGACGGGGAAGAAAAAGGGAAACTGCCTTCCTCTGTTGAGTTGAAGCCCGGTCGGTACCAGATCTCCGTGACCAAGGAAGGGTTCCACCCG
This sequence comes from uncultured Kofleriaceae bacterium, assembly GCA_964618145.1. Taxonomy (GTDB): domain Bacteria; phylum Myxococcota_A; class Polyangia; order HGW-17; family HGW-17; genus HGW-17. Next base: position 7,140 of record CAZTZR010000137.1, on the reverse strand, counting down.
TACACGGACACGGTGACTATTGAAGAGCGTTCCACCCGGGTGTTGATGGTAAACCTGCTGAAAATCGAAGAGCCCAAGGGACGTCTTCTTGTCACCGCCGACATGGACAACGCGGAAGTCGAAGTGGACCGGGAAAGCAAGGGCCGCACTCCGGTTCTCCTGGACATGAATCCGGGCAACTATCTGGTGGTCGTGAAATTCCAGGAGTTCCGTTATCAGCAGATCGTTGAAATCAAGGCCAACCAGACCGCCAAGGTACTGGCCACACTCAAACCCAAGGAAGCCGATACTCCCATGGGCATGCTCACCGTGATCTCCAGCACACCTGGTGCCGAGGTATGGATCAATGGTGAAAAACGGGGTCTTGCACCGCAGACCCAAATCAAACTGCCGGTGGGACAACATTTCCTGGAGGTCCGCAAGACCGGTTTTGTGACCGCCCAGCGAACGGTGGTCATCAAGCTCAATGAAACCGTGCTGGAGAATTTCGAACTTTCCGATGCCCCGAAAATCACTCCCATGGGGAAAATCAAGATCACCACGGAGACGGATGCCAAGATTTTGCTGGACAACCAACTCAAGGGGAAGGGCGCCTTCGCATCCGACAATTTCCCCGCCGGAAAATACCAGTTGTTCATAGAAAAACCTGGCTTCAAGAAAGTCCAGCGTACCATTGAGGTCCATGACGGAAAACTGACGAACATGCATATCCCCATGGAACGGGCCGGTTCCATCAAGGTCATTTCCAACGTACCAGGTGCCCGGGTCATCATTGACAATCAGGAAGTGGGACGAGTGCCGCTTCTGGACTATGAACTTCCCGTGGGCACCTACCGCCTGGAAGTACTGGCCAAGGGATACCGCCCCTACACCCAGACCATCCGCATTGAGGGCGCATCCACCGAGCCCATCACTTTCAACATCAACATGCTGACCCTGGGTCCCACTTCCCAGGAGATCGCAGAGATGAAGAGCGCTCTGTCGGCGTTCGGCGCCAAGGTGATTCCCCCCCAGTCATTTACCGCCTCCGCCGGCATCGACTATCCGTACTGGCTGGACAGCCGCCTGATGGTGGGCATCTGGAAAAAAGGCGTCTATGGCATTGACGGGGGCGCCACCTTCCGCACCTATTTCAACATGACCGAGTTCCTGTTCACCGTGCGTGGACAGTTCTTCCAGGGCGGACCACTGACCCTCGGGGCATTCATGGACCTGGGCGGTGGCGTGGGCAAGCAGGAACGCACCAACTTCACCTGGAACTGGGGTGGGTCGGCAACCCTGTCTTTCCGGGAGAAGGTGAACCTGTCGGTCATGGCGTTCTTCAACATCTACCGGGATCGTTTCTGTCTGTCGGCCCCTCCCGGAGAAGGGGATCCACGGTCCGAGCCGGCCTTCTGCAATACGGCGGACCCGGATGATCAGGTCCAGGGATGGAAGGGCAAAAACCTGAGGGATCCCTACTGGGGCGCCCGCATCATGTTTTCCACCGCCGTGGAATGGGCGCTGGACACCCGTTACAGTGTCTATGTCCGCTTTCACTGGGCGGCAATCCCCCTCAAGCCCAGCGGAACCATTTACCGCCCCGCCTACATGGACTACTACAACAGTTCCATGATGCCCAAGAACGACACCCAGTTCTACGGCGGCGCCGGCTTCCTGTGGAAATTCTGAACCGTTTCATTCGCCTTCCACATTCAGGTGTTTTTCATGTCCAGACTTTCCGGTTTTTTGTTTTCCTGTGTCATTGCAACGTCTGTTTTTTCCGGATGCGGAAAAAAGTCCACTGCACCTTCCGCCCCTGAACCGCTGAAACCGGAACAGTGTGAAGAGTACTGCAACCGCATCACATCCTGTGCCCGTGAAACCATTGATTTGATATGGGAGAGCCGGCGCGGGGACCCTGCGGCCCGGGGCGAAGCCCTTCAAATGGTTTCCGATCGCAACGCTTGCATGACCACCTGCCGGGATCAACTCAACCCGGCCCATGCGGAAAAGTTTCCCGATGATCACAAATACCATCAGTTTTTCATGCGGAACCAGATGGCATGCATGTCCTACAAGGACTGCCGCACCTTTGCTGTGTGCCGGCATGAATCCCTGTTCAAATCCGTGGCGGAATACCCACTGGATCCCCTGGAATCCCGTCGCTGCAACGATGTCTGCGCACGCATCCACCAATGTGCGAATATTCTGGCGCCACGGTTGTTTGCTGCGGAGTTCGCAGAACTTCCCCTGGACAAACAGGCAGACATGGTCCGGCGGGTAGGAGACCGCGACCGGTGTCACCATTCCTGCCGGTTTTCCATGATCCGTCGGAATCTTGAGAGAAAGGCGCTGAAATCGGCGCTTGAAGAAACCGCCGAGAACATCCAGCCTTACATGAACTGCCTGGCCCACCAGGACTGCGCGGAATACGCCAAGTGTGTGCAGTTGCAGGGTGATGGCGAAATGTGAATTCCAGCGGCGCGGGAACCTTCCCGTGACCGGTTCCGGCAAAGCGGGGTTCCATGTCTGAATTTGTACACTTGCACCTTCATTCCCAATACAGCCTTCTGGACGGCGCCATCCTGCTGAAGAAACTCATACCGGCCCTCAAGGACCGGAAGATGACCGCCTGCGCCCTGACCGACCACGGATACATGTACGGGATTCTGGATTTCTATCTCAAGGCGAAAGGGCAGGGAATCCACCCCGTTCTGGGTTGTGAGACATATGTTGCCAAAGGAAGCCGCCTGCAAAAGGACAACCGGGAGAATTTCCATCTGGTACTGTTGGCAAAAAATCAGAAAGGTCTGGCGAACCTGCAGTATCTCGTCAGCATGGCCAGTCTGGACGGTTTTTACTACAACCCCCGCATTGATCACGATTTGCTCCGGGAACACAGTGCCGGACTGATAGGGCTTTCAGCCTGTCTGGGGGGCGAAATCCCGCGGACTTTCTTCGCCTCGGGGTACGAGGCTGCCAAGGACAAGGCCAGGCAGTATGCGTCCACTTTCGGGGAAGGGGATTTCTATCTGGAGCTGCAGCGCAACGCCCTGCCGGAACAGGAAGAACTCAACGATGCCCTCATCCGGATTTCCGCAGACACCGGCATCCCCCTGGTGGCCACCAATGACTGCCATTACCTGAACCGGGAGGATGCCCGCAGCCAGGAAATCCTGATGGCAGTCTCCCAGCGCAAGAAACTCACTGATGACAATCGTATCAAGCATGACGTGGATGAGTATTATCTCAAATCGCCGGAAGAAATGATGGAAGCCTTTGCCTCGGTTCCGCAGGCGATCGAGAACACGGTCCGGATTGCGAACGCCTGCCAGGTGGAGATCCCCAACAATGTACACAGCAAGACGCCGGTGTATTTTTTACCGGATTTCCCGACGCCGGAAAAAGTGGACCAGAATGATTGGCTCCGGATGGAATCCGCCCGGGGCCTGGAACGCCGTTTCGGCGAGATTCAGAGCCGGGGTGATTACGGAATCCAGGAGGAGGAATACCGCTCCCGGCTGGAGTTGGAACTGGACACCATTATCCGCATGGGCTTTGCCGGATATTTCCTGATTGTTGCGGACTTCATCAACTGGGCAAAGGATGTAAAAATACCGGTGGGGCCGGGCAGGGGATCCGGAGCCGGATCCCTGGTCGCCTATGCCTTGCGCATTACGGATCTGGATCCCATCCGCTACAGTTTGCTGTTTGAGCGCTTCCTGAATCCGGAACGCATTTCCATGCCGGACTTCGACATCGATTTCTGCAGGAACCGTCGGGACGAGGTACTCGCCTATGTCCGGGACAAATACGGGGAAACCCGTGTCGCCCAGATCGCCACGTTCTCGACGCTGAAGAGCCGTGCGGTGGTAAGGGACGTTGGTCGTGTTTTGGGGATTCCGCTGGATCTGGTGGATCGGATTGCGAAACTGGTGCCCACGGATGCGGCAAATCCCATCACCCTGGAGGCCGGTATCGCCCAGGAGCCCCGACTGCAGGAAATGGCTGCGGAAGACCCGATTGTGGCCGACCTGCTGGGACCTGCCGTAAAACTGGAGGGTATGTACCGCCATCCCGGTGTCCACGCCGCAGGTGTGGTCATTGCCGACAAGGACGTGTGGAACGTGGTTCCATGCTTCCGGGGGAAAGTGGACGTCAAGGGCGAAAGTTCCATGATGATTCCGCTGGTGACCCAGTATGACAAGGACATGGTGGAGTTGTCCGGACTGGTGAAGTTCGACTTTCTCGGGCTCGACAACCTGACCAAGATTGCGGATGCGGAGAAGCGGATCAACGAGGATCCGGAGCATGAGGGGGAGCCGTTTTCCATTGAATCGATTCCATTGAACAACCCGCAGGTTTTTGAAATGCTTTCCCGCGGGGAAACCGGTGGTGTTTTCCAGATGGAAAGTGATGGATTCACGCGGTTCCTGATGCGTTTGAAGCCGGACCGTTTTGAGGATCTTATCGCAGCGGTGGCGCTCTTCCGTCCGGGGCCGCTGGGTGGTGGCGTGGTGGACACCTACGTCAATTGCAAAAACGGTCGGCAGGCGGTGGAATACCTGCACCCGCTTCTGGAAGACTGCCTGAAGGAAACCTATGGCGTCATCGTGTACCAGGAACAGGTCATGCAGGCCGCCCGTACCATGGCCGGATTCTCCCTGGGGGCTGCCGACATGATGCGTCGAGCCATGGGCAAGAAAAAACCGGAAGTCATGGCACAGGTCAAGAAGGACTTCATTGACGGGGCACTGGCGACGCATCCGGATTTGGTGACTGAAGAACAGGCGCGGGCCGTATTTGAAAAGATAGAATTTTTCGCCGGATACGGATTCAACAAGAGCCACAGTGCCGCGTACGCACTGATTGGCTACCAGACCGCCTGGCTCCGTTGCCATAAACCCGTGGAGTTCATGGCGGGAATCCTCAGTTGCGAGCGTTCCAAGCCCGAGCGGGTCATGAAATTCCTCAATGTGGCCAAGGAAATGGGCCTGCAGGTGCTTCCGCCCGACATCAACCAGAGCCAGGAAGATTTCACCATTGTCAGGAATGCAAAGGGGGAAAAAGTCATTCGCTTCGGACTGGGTGCCCTCAAGGGTGTGGGCGAAGTGGCAGTGTCTTCCATGATGCAGGTACGGGAAGCCGAACCTTTCACCAGCCTGTGGGATGTCTGCGAGCGAGTGGACAGCCGCAAGGTGAACAAGGCTGTTCTGGAAACGCTGATCCGTGCCGGGGCCATGGATTCCATGTGTGGAGACATGCCGTCCAGTCAATGTCGCCCTGCCATGCTGGAGGCCCTGGAAGGGGCCATGAAAACGGGACAACGAGCGCAAAAAGAAAAGAATTCAAAACAGATTTCCCTTTTCGAGATGATGTCTGCCGAAGACCTTCCTGAAGATCCGGAACCCGTACTTCCGGAGGTTGAAGGGTGGTCCCGGATGGAAATGCTCAACCAGGAGAAAGCCATTCTAGGCATGTACGTTTCCGGCCACCCCCTGGATTCCTACCTGCAGTCCAAGGTGGCCGGAGGCCGGGAATGGACACATACCGCCGGGGAACTGGATGAGGTCGAACCCCCCGAGGATATGGAAGAAGATGGACGCTTCCAGATGTATGATGTGGTTGTTCCCGGGGTGGTTTCCAGTCTGCAGGACCGCCGCACCAAGGAAACCAAACAGCGGTATCTGCAGGGGGAAGTTGATGGCATGGATGGCCTCATTTCGTTTCATGTCAGTGCCAAGAACGTGGAAAGGCTCGAAGGAAGCATTGTCGCCGGCGAGCCCCTGATTTTTACCGGGAACCTGGAAATCAGCCGGGACCGGGACGGAAACATCCGGCGTATCCTGCGACTGTCTGAAGTGGAAAAACTCGCTGAAGCCCGTCAGAAGGATGTGCGCGGCGTACAGATTGATGTGGACCTGAATCTGATCGAACACGCTGTCTTGACAGGTCAGTGGGTGGAAAAATTTGCCGGTATCGGTCTGCAAAACCCCGGGAATGTCGGAGTGAGTTTCCGGTGCAAACTTTCCGATCATTGGGAGTCCGTGATTCATTTGCCGCAAAAGGTCGCACTGAACCATGCGGTTACGTCTTTTCTGGAGCAGACTTTCGGGGCGCGGCATGTCCGGTATCAACGGGATGGCTCAAGAAAACGGTCATCACGTTCATGACCCCTGTCGTGCGGTATTTGTATTTCCGATAATCGGTATTATGTCAACTACGTGACTGTGACATGAAATCATCCTCCCTTGACACCTGGTACCTGCAACTGACCGACCGGTGCACGAATTCCTGCGCCCACTGCTTCTCATCCTGTTCTCCAGCCGGCCGCCGAACCCTGGACATTACCTTCGCCCGCAAGATCCTGCGCCAGATGTCCATCGTTCGCCGCTGCCGCGTGGTGTTCACCGGCGGCGAACCCTTTTTGCTGTTTCCGTTGCTGCGGAACCTGGTCCACGAGGCGTCCACCCTCGAACTGACACCTTCCGTATGGACCAACGGTTACTGGATCACCGGCATCGACGAGTTCCGCCTCTCCCTTCGCTACCTGTCCGACGTGGGACTCAAAGAACTCATCCTCTCCGACGACGGTTTCCACGGCGTACCCCCGTTTGCCGCCATCCGCGACCAACTTCCAGCCATTGCCACCGAACTGGGCATCTCCCTGCTCAACGCTTCCCACCACGCCAAAAATCCCCCGGATCCCCCGGACATCATTTTCGCAGATCACCACGTCCTGACCGGTACCATCATGCACCGGGGTCGCGCCGCAGACCAATGCACCGGCCACCAGACCCTCTGGGATCCCGCTGATTTTGACGCCTGCCCCCACCTGGATTTTCACCAGCCCCTCAGCCTCTTCGTGGACGTCCTCGGGCAGGTAAACGTATGTCCCCACTTCCCTTTGGCCTCCCTGCACCAGATTTCCCTCAAGAAGTTCTTCCAGGAATTTGACCCCGCAGAACACCCCACCACTTCTGCCATCCTCGCAGGCGGCCCCCACGAACTGGCCCAACGAAACTCCATCCCCCTGCCCACCGGCTTCGTCGACTTCTGCCACGCCTGCTGGCACATCCGCTCCCGTATGAAGTAAAAGAAATCCATCCGACCCCGCCTCGGACATCCCTCCATCGCCCTTATAACACAACAGCGTCC
>CAZTZR010000136.1:0-8218 GCA_964618145.1 uncultured Kofleriaceae bacterium | reverse complement strand
TAAGTGGGCTATGTTTACTACGTTTTCAGCCCTTGCCTGTTAAACTTGGGTTAGAGGCCCACAAAAACCATCAAGAAACAGGACCCAATGCACTGCTCAAACGACCACCAGACACATCCCACGTGGTGCGAATTGAAAAAGATGGGGCGATATCATGAAATATGGGCGGGGTAAGTGGGATAGTGGCGGGGACGGTTGCTATGATTCACTTTTTCGGGGTCAACAGGTACTTTTCCTGGCCGCGGGAGAGTTCGAGGGTGCCGGGGGAATCGGCCACGGGGGTGAGTTCGAGTCCCGCCAGGGGAGGGGTTTCAAAGACCAGCACGGTCTTTTCCGTCCGGGTGGTGTAGAGTTTGAGCCGGGTGCGGTATTTGCCGATGGTGAGGAAGAACCCGGTTTTTTCCGCCGTGATCCGGGCATCCCCGAGTTCGGGGTGGTGCAGGGTGCCCAGGTACGGCTTCATCCATTCGGCGGTGGGTTCTGAAATGCGCGGGGTCTCCTCCGCCAGGGCTTTTTTGAACTGCTCCACGCCGTAGGTGAACTTCTCGGCGGCCTTGTCATCCACGGAAAACCACAGTTCGATGAGGCGGCGGCGGACGGCGCCGGCCACATGGGTACCCACTCCGTTGGTGAGGATGACAAAACCAATGCCCTTGTCGGGGAAAAATGCCATCAGCGAGGAAAACCCCATGGTGCCGCCCGAATGGGTGATTTCCAGCAGTCCCCGGTCCCGGGCGGTGACGTATCCGAGCCCGTAGGAGGCGTCCGCATTGATGGCCACCTGCGGGGTCCAGCGGCGTTTCATGTTTTCCAGGGAGATGACCCTGCGCCCATCGGGGACCACGCCGGAGTTGAGTTCCACCAGAAGGAACCGGGCCATGTCGGTGGCGGTGGACCAGATGCCTCCCGATGGTGCGATGTAGGTGACAAACCGTTCGTGTTCCAGGGATACCGGCTGCATGGCACCCTGCATGTCCAGGCTGTGGCCGGCAGCGCGGTCGGCGAAGCGGCGGGCGGTTTCATGGTTCAGGGTGGTGTCTTTCATACCGGCGGGGGCGAAGACGCGCTCCTGCATGAGTTTTTCGTATCCCTGTTCCAGGGAAAGTTTCGGATACATCGCCCGGGCGCTGACAAATCCGGCGGCCCCCACCATGTGGTTCTGGTACTGGAAGGTTTCCCCCGGGGCGGTGGAAGGACGCATCTGTCCGAGTTCCCGCAGGCAGTCGGTGGCCTTCTTGTCCCAGAAAGACAGGATCAGGGGCAGATCCTTTCTGGGCAGACCCATGCAGGCGCACACCAGTTGCTCCATGGTCAGTTTTTTCGCGAGTTCCGGATCCCCCAGGGTGAATTCCGGATGCAACGAGCGTACGGGGGTGTCCCATTTGAAACGCAAATCGTCCACCAGTGTGCCCATCATGAAGGTGGTCAGGGGCTTGGTGATGGATCCGATCATCATGAGGGTGCCGGGAGTCACCGGCGCCGGCTTCCCGGTTTCCCGGCGTCCGAACCCCCGGGACCAGACCACGGCGTTGTCTTCCACCACCGCGATGGAAAGGCCGGGCAGGCCAGATACTTTCATGGCCTCTTCGATGAAGGTTTCCAGTTTCGCCGAATTTTTCCGGATGGAAACGAATGGCCTGGAGCCCAGGTCTTCCTCTTTCACGCCTGCCGCCTTCAGGCTGGTCAGGAACGTCATGATCTGGGCGGCCCGCTTGTCGATGGCCGGGCCGGGGCCGTGCAACAGGTGCACCCAGAAGAGATTGCCCTTGCGCCGGGCCACCGCCTGGGACAGGGGCCCGCCATCGGGCTTCACGTAGGTTTCCACGCAGATTTCATCGAAGCCGTCGGATGCAGGAGGGGTCAGGAACTTGTCCACTTTGGGGATGAATTTCAGGCCGGAGGTTTTCCACACGCTGTCGATGGCTTCCCGGCAGGAAGCGACTTCGATTTCCTGCAACACCACGGTCACGCTGTTTTCCGCATCCGTGAGGAACACGGCGGAACCGGTGTTCTTCGCCTGCATTCCCTCGGGAACCGAGGTAGTGGAGCCGGAAGGGAAGGTCATGGTGCAGGGACCCTTGCAGGTGTTTTCCCCGGCCTGGGGTGAAAGGACGGCCTCCACGAGGGAGGGGCCGGGGACGGTTTCCGGTTTGTGATCGGGAGGCGGGGAGGCTTCCAGGGTGACGGTCCGGTGTCCGGATGTACAGGCAAAAAATACGGTACAGGCGACAAAAAGGCTGATGAATCGGGGAAAAATGGTGTGCATGATTACTCCAGCAGGGAAATCAGGTCGTATATGACCTGCAGGGCGTCCCGGGGGGACAACAGATCCGGTTCCAGGTTCCGCAGGGTTTCCTCGATCCGGCCCTGCACGGTGGGAGTGGCCGGTTCGAACAGGGACAACTGGGGCTCGTTCCCGGCCCGGGGAGGGTGGGGCAGGGTGAGGCTTTCCCCTTCCTCCAGGGATTTGAGGATGTGGCGTGCCCGGGTGATGACCTCGGCGGGGACGCCCGCCAACTGGGCCACATGGATGCCGTAACTGCGGTTGACGGACCCGTTCACGAGTTTGCGCAGAAAGACGATTTCGCCCTTCCACTCGCGGACCGCCACGGCGGCGTTGTGGATCCGCGGCTTGATGTCGGACAATGCGGCCAGTTCGTGGTAATGGGTGGCAAAGAGGGTCCGGCAGCCGATGCGGTCGTGGATGTATTCTGCCACGGCCCACGCGATGGACACTCCGTCATACGTGGATGTGCCCCGGCCGATTTCGTCCAGGATGACCAAAGAGCGGGCGGTGGCGTGCCCCAGGATGCCGGCGGTCTCCTTCATCTCCACCATGAAGGTGCTCTCTCCCTTTGAAATGTTGTCGGATGCTCCCACCCGCGTGAAAATGCGGTCGCAGACCCCGATATGGGCTTTTTCCGCCGGGACGAAGGAACCCATCTGGGCCAAAAGGGCGATGATGGCTGTCTGTCGGATGATGGTGCTCTTGCCGGCCATGTTGGGGCCGGTGATGATGAGTTCCTGCCGGTCGGAGCCCTTCAGTTTCAGGTCGTTGGGGATAAAGGCGCCAGCCCCCAGGTTGCGTTCGATGACCGGATGGCGGGCACCGGTCAGTTCCAGTTTGTCCGATGAATCCACCACCGGGCGCCGGTACTGGAAACGGTGCGCAGCCTCGGCAAGACCCGCCAGGACATCCATGCGGGCGATGCGACGGGCAATGCCCGCCAGCCGTTCCTGATGCGCCGCCAGCCGTTCCCGCAGATCCACGAAGAGGTCTGCCTCCAGGCGGTATCGTTCCTCCTGGGCGGACAGTACGCGGCCCTCCAGTTCGGCCAACTCTTCCGTGATGTAGCGTTCCGCGTTGCGCATGGTCTGCTTGCGCACGTAGTGTGCCGGTACGGCGGCTGTCCGGGCGCGGGGGATTTCAATGTAGTATCCGAAGACCTTGTTGAAGGAAACCTTCAGGGAGCCGATGCCGGTGGTGCGCCTTTCCTTTTCCTCGATGTCCAGCAGGCTCTGGCGTCCTCCCGAGGTCAGGTCCATCAGTTCGTCCAGTTTCCCGGAAAACCCGGGAACGAAAATCCCCCCCTCGGTATGTACCGGCGGCGGTTCCTCCACCAGGGCATCCAACGCTTCGCACAAATCCAGGCACAGATCCCCGCCCAGATCCAGCAGGTCCGGCGTGCCGTCCGTGGCGGCCTGTTCCATGGCCTTTTGCACCTCCAGCAACGCGGGAAGCAATCCAAGCCCCCGGCGGAGGGTACCCAGATCCCGTGGGGTGGCCACCCGGTGGGACACACGGGCCACGAGCCGCTCGAGATCGGGCATCTGCTTCAACACCATGCGGGCGGCTTCCCTCAGGTCGGAACGGTCGCCGAACAGTTCCACCGCATCCTGGCGCCGCCGGATGGGCGCCACGTCCAGCAGGGGGTAGGTCATCCAGGAACGCAAAAGGCGTCCGCCCATGGAGGTCACCGTACGGTCCAGCACCTGCACCAGGGAACCCTCCCGCTTTTTCTCCCGGATGGTTTCAAACAGTTCCAGATTCTGGATGGTACCCGCATCCAGGGTCATGAACGCACCGGGGGTGAACCATACGACCCGTGCCGGCGGCGGGGTCTGGGCAGGCCTGGCCCGGGCGAACATCTGCAACACAACGAATGTGGCCCGACTTGCGGCCGGATGTACTGCCAGTTCCGCCGGTGCCGGGTCGGCCACCCGTGCCGCAAGTTGTGACCGGATGTCGGCTCCTTCCAGGTGAGCGTCACAACTCTCCACCAGCACCCGCGTGTTCAGGAACTGGCGTTCAAACCAGGGGATTTCCGGCTCGGGCACCAGCAACTGGCGGGGCATGATCCGGCTGGTTTCCGCAGCCACCGCGGCGATTCCCTCCACCTGGGTCACGCGGAATTCCCCGGTGCTGATGTCAGCCAGGGCCAGCCCCCACAGGTCGGGGTTTTCTTCATCCGGTACGGCGGCAGCCAGATAGTTGGCCACCCGGGCGTCCAGCTGGTCCTCGTCCAGGATCAAGCCGGGAGTAATAACCTGGGTGACCCCACGCTTGACCACCCCTTTGGCGTCCTTCGGATCCTCGAGTTGCTCGCACACGGCGACCTTGAATCCCTGATCCAGCAGACGGGACAGGTAGGTCTTCAGGGCATGGTAGGGAACTCCGGCCAAGGGCACCGGATTTTCTTTGTTCTTGTCCCGGGAGGTCAGCACCAGCCCCAGTGCTTCGGCGGCAATCTGGGCGTCCTCGTAGAACATCTCGTAGAAGTCGCCGACCCGGAACAACAGAATGGCCTCGGGGTACAGGGCTTTTTGTTCCAGATACTGCCGCATCAACGGCGTCACGTCGGCGGTGATCGTTTCAGGGTTTCTTGGTTTCGGGGCCAATGCCGCTCACCTCCGTGCGACTCTGGATTTCCACGCTTCCACGCTCGGTGGGTACGAGCCGGATCTGCATCTTGACCTCGAAGGTCAGGTAGGTCAGGATTTTCAACAGTTCCGAACTGAGGTTCAACTGACTGAAGTAATTGCCCAGTTCCTTGCGGACGGAGGCGGCCACTTCCTGTCGCAGGGCGCTGACCTGTTCCTTGCTGTAGGCAACGATTTCCTGGGGTACCCGGATGGGCATCTTGCGCCAGCCCTCGTCGCCGGTGGTCAGAAGGCGGGAGATGAAATCCCCCACCATGGAGGCCATCTTTTCCCGCACCCCCGGGTCGGTACGTTCAGCGCCGGTGTCATTCAGGTCCGGATCCTCCCCGTCCATGGGCCATTCGGGATCGTGGTTCATGACATTGCCTCCATGCGACGATACAGTTTGCGGGCAGCCGCCCGTGTATTGGCCAGCGCGGCCGGTTCGTCACAGGTGAGAATCTGTCCGTCCCGAAGGACGAACCGGCCCCGCACCACGGTGCCGGCCACGGCCCATGCTCCGAGTCCGAAATACAGGTGTCCGGCCAGGTTCTCGGCAGTCAGGGGCGTGGGCGGGTCATAACGCAGGATGGTCAGGTCCGCTCCCGCGCCGGGCTTCAATTCGTCCAGCACGATGTCAAACGCCCGTCCCAGGGTCTTCTGGCTTTCCTGCATCATCTGCAGGGGCTGCATGAAGGGCATGGGGGGATCGTCTTCACGTCCGCGGTAGAAGCAGGCGCACAGTTCGGAAACGATGTCGTTGTCGATACCGTCGGTGCCCAGTTGCCACCGACCCGAAGCAAGCCGGGCGCGTCCCACCCGGTTGTTCATGTTCGAGCGGGGATTGTGGATCAAGGTCACGTTCCGGTCGGCCAGTGTGGACAGTTCCTCTTCGGTCAGGTGCACCCCGTGGACAAAGAGGTCCGACTCCCGGCCCAGCCCACGCTCCAGCAGCCTCCGGAGGGGATTCTTGCCGAACAGCCGCACGCTCTCGGCGCGATCGGCGGCATCTTCGAGCAGGTGGATGTGCAATGGAAGGTTCTGGTTCAGACAGGCTTCGGCCAAAGCATCAAAGGTGTTGTCATGGATGGTGAAGGATGCATGTCCGCCCATGCAGCCGCGCACCAGGCCGTGCCCGGCGTTTTCCCGGGCGAACCGGAGGTTTTCGGCAATGCCAGCGGCACCCTCGTCCGGTCCGTTGCGATCGGTGACCTCGTAGCAGAGCAGTCCGCGCATGCGCACTTCGTCGAAGGCTTTCTTCAACTGATCCAGGCTGCCGTTGATGCACTCGGGACTGGCATGGTGGTCCACCAGACCCGTGACTCCGGCACGTGCCGCCTGCAGAAGGCCCGCCATGCCGCTGGCGAACACGCCCTCGGAATCCAGCGCCCGATCCAGCACCCACCACAGATACTCCAGTGTTTGCACGAAGTTGGCCGGAGTCTTGCGGGGTGCCGGCATGCCCCGGGCCAGTGCAGAGTAGAGGTGCGTGTGGCCCACGACCCATCCGGGCATCATGACACAGCCGGGCATGGGTACGACCACATCCAGTTCATGGGGTTGCACGTCGGGACCCACCTCCAGGATGGTCCCCGTCTTGGGATCCATGCGGATGCAGCCGTTGTACAGTTCCCCCCCGGTCAGGGAGGTGAGAATGCGTGTCTGGACTATGGACAGGATATCCATGCGAGATTCTCTCCTTGCAGTGTGATGAGGGTTTCGGGTTTGACTTTCCTGCGCCGGACGATTCGTCCGCGCCCGGGTTCGGCCGTCACCGTGCCGGCGCGGGCCACCCACTCGCCGCGGCTCATGACGGCGGCAATGTGTCCCCGGGTCTTCATGCCCTCCCAGGGATTGAAATCGCAGGCACCGGCCAGGGGACTTTCCGACAGGTCGGTGACACCAAAGGGATCGAGCACCACCAGATCGGCATCCGAGCCGGGGGCGATGGCTCCCTTTCGGGGATACAGGCCGCAGATCATGGCAGGATTGGTGGAGAGCAACCGGGCGAGCCTTTCCATGCCGAACCGGCCGGCTCCGGGGCCGCCGCCAAAGGTGAGTCCGAACCGTTGGCCGATGCCGGCCATGCCGTTGGGAACCCGGTCAAACGAGGGGACGGCCAGTCGGTTGATGGAGGCAAATGGCGCATGATCCGTGGCAACGAATTCCAGGGCGCCGGTGCTCAATGCGTCCCAGAGTCCCTGGGCGTTTTCCGGGGATCTCAGGGGAGGCGAACAGATGTAGTGGGCGGCGCGTTCGAAGGGCTGATCCAGGAAACGGTCCGTGAGCCAGAGATAATGCGGGCAGGTTTCTCCAAACAGCGGCAGTCCTTCGAATCGGGCTTCGGCGATGAGATCGGCGGTCCTGGCGCAACTGACGTGGACAATGACCGTGGGGCAGCGGGTTTCACGGACCAGATCCCGGATGACTTCCACCGCACGGATTTCCGTCTCCGGGGGTCGTGTACGGGCGTGTTCGGCAGGTTCGCGCCGTCCCGCCGAAACGGCGTCCTCCCGCAGGGTCTCCACGGTGTGGCCTTCTTCGGCGTGGACAAACAGGACGCCGCCGGCATTCAGGACGGCATCCATGACCTGGCGGATTTCCCAGGGTTCCAGCATGAGTCGTCCCGGATAGGCCAGAAACACCTTGAACCCGGAAATGCCGCGGTCCACAAAGGAACCCATGCTGTCCGTCAACTGGCGCGTGACCCGGGGGATGCACAGGTGGAAGGCAACGTCAGCGAAAGTGTCGGCGGTCAGGTGTTCCCAGCGGGAAATGGCGTCGTGGAAATCCTCCTCCGGATCCGGAGTGACGTATTCCACCACGGTGGTAGTGCCTCCGGCCAGGGCGGCTGCGGTGCCGGATGCAAAATTGTCCGCCACCTGCTGGTCCCCCACGCGCAGGTGCAGGTGGGTGTGCATGTCCACGAAACCGGGAAGCAGGAACTGGCCATTGAGGAACAGCACATGGTCCCCGGGAGACGGGTCGGCATCGGGGCCCACCCACAGAATGGTTTCGCCTTCCACGATGACGTCCACCGGGGACAGGCCTGCCGGTGTCAGGACAGTGCCGTTTTTGAGAATCCAGCGCATGATGGCTCCGGGGAAAGGGCCGGCCGGCATCATGCCGACAGAATCAGGAATGGTTGAATCCGGCCCCTTCCAGCTTCCATCGTATTGTACAGATTTTGGAAAATTTGAAAACCTCGGAATTATTGCCTATGCTTGCCCGGTTTCCGAAGCTGTCCGGGGGGTCCGGGCACCCTGGCGGCCGATTGGTGGATACTCATGAAATCTGT
>CAZTZR010000135.1:0-8290 GCA_964618145.1 uncultured Kofleriaceae bacterium | reverse complement strand
TCGGGCTTGTTGCAAATGCAAGAAAAAAGCGTAATGCCTATGGCCGGGAGCTTACTTGGTGACGGCTCCCCAGCGAACGGCGTCGAGAAAGGCCTCCAGGCGGTCGTTGCTGTCCCAGCCGGTGATCGACGGCAGACCCGCCTTTTCCAGGACCAGGGCTCCGGCCTCCATCTGCCAGACGACCTGGATCTCTTCGCCCATGGAATCTTCGTCCAGAGATGACAGGCCGACGAGGTGTTGGTCACCGTTGCTCGCCGGTGACAAGGCTCCACTGGAAACATCGGTGACCACCCATTGACGACGTCGGACTTCGACGAGTTGACCGGGCTCGGGAACGGCACCGAAACGAACGACACCGTTCGCCGAACCTACGTTTGTCGTTGTCATTGTGACCGGCTCCTCCGTCTCGACCGATACGCTTTCTTGGTCGCTTCCGATACGTGCGACAGCAAGCTGGCCCCGATGACCTCTCCGAGGGTAACGGGAACGGCGTTGCCGATCAGCCTGCCGATGGACTTCTGGCAGACCTGTTCTCCCGGTCGAGTGAACTCGTAATCCGGTGGGAAGCTCTGCAGGATCGCGCCTTCTCTGAGTGAAATAGCTCGGTTTTGCTCCGGATGGCCGAAACGTCCGTTACCGAACCCGAAAAATTGCGTCGTCATCGTCGGGGCGGGATCGTCCCAGGTCATGCGGCCATAGACGCTGGGGTAGGTCTTCCCGGAAGATTTCTTGTGGCAGTCGGCAACCAACTCCCTGGGCCAGTCACGCCATGTCCCCCCAGGCTTGGAAGCCTTTATGCGACGCATATTGATTTCGGAAAGAGCGGAGCATTGGTGCAGAGGGTCTTTCGGATGGCTCGTTCCGGCCGATAGTGGAGGCAGGTTGCCGATGGCCTCTTTGACGGTTCTCGGTCTCTTGCCGAACTGCTCGTGAGTCAGAAGTGAGATCGGCCCGAGCTTGGACGCCAGCAACACCAGACGGTTACGCTGTTGTGGGACGCCGTATTCGGCGCAATTGACGACCCGGTATGCGACCGAGTACCCATTGCCTTCGAGGTTGGCCACGAACTCGTCGAAAACGTTCTGTTCGATCAGTCGCGGAACGTTCTCCATGGTCACAAGATCCGGTGACAGTTCGTCCACGAGTCTCGAAAACTGCAGCAGGAGCCACCAGCGTTTGTCGGATTCCGTCGCCTTCTGGTTGTAGGTGGAAAAAGTCTGGCACGGAGCGCAACCAGCAAGGAGTTTGATCCCGTTCTTTCTGTAGTGGTGATCCAGTTCGCTGGCAACCAAATTTTCCACCGATTTGAGCAGGAATCTGGCGTTGTTGTTGGCGACGAAGGGGTATTCACAAGCCGGATCAATGTCCACGCCCAAGCGGACATCGACACCGGCCTTCACGAGGCCATGTGTCAGTCCGCCCGCCCCGCAGAACAAGTCTATGGCATAGACCTTACGTCCTATTGATGATTCGAATTTATCCCGTGTCATGTTATTCATTTTTACGAATCCTTATCATCTTCCTTTGAGGATTCCGCTCGTAAATGTTCACGGACATTGTATTAGTAGCGTCTTCAATGAAATTTTCTGGTTTTTGTAACTCTTCGGGAAGAACTTCATGGCACTGAACTGCAGATTGAGCGAATGACCAAATGATTTCAATGGGAACTGTTGTTTTATAGGTTTTTGCTTGAGCTATGCCCGCATATGTATAAGGTTCACGGTTGTTCTCTCGATAAAAAACAAAGATACTACCCTGAG
This sequence comes from uncultured Kofleriaceae bacterium, assembly GCA_964618145.1. Classification (GTDB taxonomy): domain Bacteria; phylum Myxococcota_A; class Polyangia; order HGW-17; family HGW-17; genus HGW-17. The sequence goes on along the minus strand of CAZTZR010000135.1, from coordinate 6,530 downwards.
GGTGCAGCAAAGAATGAATGGACTCTTGACCAACGTGGGATGCGTTTTTACCAAACCAAACTAGGTCATCGCCAATAAACTTGTTTTTATAATTGTGTCCAGTCCTGCCAGGAATACCAACATTACAGAAAATAAACCAGTCACCTTCAAAATTTGTGTAGCCAGTATTCCAGTTCCCTTTTTGTTTTGCGATAGGTACCTTGCAAATTCGGTAAATATCATTTTTCGTATATTTCTCGCCAACGATGAATTCGGAATCAGACATGTATGCTTCCATAGAAATGAACACGGTTAAGACTGATCCGTGAAGAGGCGATTGCTTCGGTTGGTAAATTCAAGATTGTTAAGGTCTTTGATTCACCAAATGATGAAGCGATTGCTGGATATGAAGTTAGCGTGAAACAGGAAATATTACCAGGTCTTTTATCAAATCGGGATGGTCTGGCAGATTTGAATGAAGTAATCAAGCGTATACTGGGTTGAAGGCATTTACACCAGATTTTGGATCGGACTTTTTGCAATATCATGATTTTATTTGGAAATTTATTCATTCTGAAGTGTGTCGTTTATTGAATTGGTAAATGCGAGCCAAGATGCTTTACCTTCTGGATCTTCGTCGTCAGAGGGAAGATTGTTTCGCTCGTGTTCAGGGAGTTCCCACTCATATCCTGCATCCCAAATTGCTTCAAAACAGTAAAGACATGCGGTCGCAAACAATTTTTTATTGAACAGAAGTTCCAGTTTCTCTCGAACAAAAAGTGGGGTTTGTTGGTCATCTTGAATGTGAAAGCGGCAAATCGAATCGGCGATTCGATGGCTGTCCAAATCATGGGATTCTGTAAAGTCATATATGACCACGAGATTTTCGAGTATTTCTTCAGAATCAGCCTCGCCTCCTGAATGGGCGAGGGCTTCATCAAAATCTCTGCCATATCCAATCAACTGTGAAGCGTTTTCTTCATCAGATGACGAAGGTATGCGAATTTCTGTAATTTCGATCATAAACGACATAGGAAACCTGCTTCCTGAAAGATTTTGGAAAATACAGGAAAGTGACCTGCGCTTCCTGATGTTGCTGGACACTGTTTCCGGTTCATGGTGGAAAGTGTGTCTCCCCGAAAAAAGAACGCTAGGTTCATGTTCAACAGTTTTCGTGCATTGTCAAAGTCATTAGGCATACAGGTCATTCAAAACGGGAAATACCTATATACTGTCGATGACATTATTCGGATACAATTGCCGGACACTTTCGATAATTTTGTACAATTCACTGTTGACGAAGGATGCATCTGCCTTGAAGCCATGGTGGGTTGCGACAATCCTGACCTCCACGCCACCGGAAGGTGTAGCCTCGATCCTGATGATATGGTGAGGACCAAAGACGACTTGAATGCTGATGATTTCCCGGTTTTCACTGTCGTGTTTATCATAACGAACTTCCAATGACCGAATCCCGGTTGGTTTTTCTTCATCCAACTCTCTTTTTTCCGTGGGTTCCGGGCGATAGGAAAGAATATTGCCTCTCCGATTATACTTGTTTTTCATAGTGTATTCTTTCTTTCGATCTCAAAGGTTCTTCAGAAATGGAAAAAACTTTGGTATTCAAGCCTGTCAGTTGGACGCAGTTGGGGGGGCGTTCTGACAAGACAATTGGTTTTTGTATTTTTTCATTTGCTGACGGTGGAGAAGGGCAAGGGAAACGGAAACAGGCATGCGACAGTATCTGTCGCGGGGGTCCAATGCGTGGTTGTTTCGGGAGTTGACAGCAGTTTGCGTTTCGGAGTATCAGTGATGGCATCATGCAATTTTGCAGGAGCCACAAAGAACGGAGAAAACATCATGGATGAAAAAGGCAAATGCCCGGTGACGGGCAAAACCGGACACCACGTTGCAGGCGGCGGAACCACCAACCGGGATTGGTGGCCGAACCAGTTGAACCTGCGAATCCTTCACCAGCATTCGGATTTGTCCAACCCGATGGGCAAGCAGTTCCAATATGCCGAAGAGTTCAAAACCCTCGATCTTGAGGCGCTCAAGCAGGATCTGTATGCCATGATGACCGATTCGCAGCCGTGGTGGCCGGCGGATTACGGTCACTATGGCGGTCTGATGATCCGCATGGCGTGGCACAGCGCCGGGACCTACCGGTTGGGCGACGGCCGGGGCGGCGGCGGGACCGGCAACCAGCGGTTTGCGCCCCTCAACAGTTGGCCGGACAACGTCAATCTGGACAAGGCCCGTCGGCTGCTCTGGCCGATCAAGCAGAAATACGGACGCAAGATTTCCTGGGCGGATCTCTTTATTCTGGCGGGCAACTGCGCGCTGGAGTCCATGGGTTTTCCAACGTTCGGCTTTGCCGGAGGTCGCGAAGACATCTGGGAGCCCGAAGAGGACATCTACTGGGGAGCCGAAAGCGAATGGCTCGGGGACAAGCGTTACACCGGTGAACGGGATTTGGAAAACCCCCTCGCGGCTGTGCAGATGGGCTTGATTTACGTCAACCCGGAAGGGCCCGGCGGAAATCCGGATCCGGTGGCTTCGGGCCGGGACGTTCGGGAGACCTTCGCCCGGATGGCCATGAGCGACGAAGAAACGGTCGCCCTGGTGGCCGGTGGTCACACCTTCGGCAAATGCCACGGTGCCGGTCCTGCGACCCATGTGGGCCCCGAACCTGAAGCCGCCCCCATGGAAGAGCAGGGGCTTGGCTGGAAGAGCGGTTTCGGCAGCGGCAAAGGTGGCGATACCATCAGCAGTGGTATCGAGGGTGCGTGGAAACCGAATCCGACCAAATGGGACATGGGCTATTTGAAAGTGCTGTTCAAATATGAGTGGGAACTGGTCAAGAGTCCGGCCGGTGCGAATCAATGGCTGGCCAAGGATGTGGACGAAGAAGACATGGTGGTCGATGCCCACGACCCGACCAAAAAGCATCGGCCTATGATGACCACTGCGGATCTTTCCTTGCGGTATGATCCGGGATTTGAACCCATCGCCCGGCGGTTTTTACAGAATCCCGCGGAGTTTGCGGATGCCTTCGCCCGCGCGTGGTTCAAACTCACCCACCGGGACATGGGTCCGCGTTCGCGCTATCTGGGTCCCGAGGTTCCCGCGGAAGAACTCATCTGGCAGGATCCCGTTCCGGCGGTCAATCACCCGTTGGTGGACGCAGGGGATATCGCGGCGCTCAAGGCTACGATCCGGGCTTCGGGGCTGTCCGTGTCCCAACTGGTTTTTACCGCCTGGGCCTCGGCGTCCACGTTCCGCGGTTCCGACAAGCGGGGCGGGGCCAACGGCGCCCGGATTCGGCTGGCTCCCCAGAAGGACTGGGCGGTCAACGAACCGGAGCGGCTGAAGGTCGTGCTCCAGACCCTGGAAGGAATCCAGAAGCAGTTCAATGGAGCGCAATCGGGGGGCAAGAAGATATCCATGGCGGACCTGATTGTCCTGGGAGGCTGTGCGGGTATCGAACAGGCGGCGAAAAACGCCGGACATGAAGTGACCGTTCCCTTTGCGCCGGGTCGCATGGATGCGTCTGTGGAACAGACCGACGTGGCGTCCTTTTCAGTGCTGGAGCCCAAGGCTGATGGATTCCGCAATTATCTCGGGGGAAAATGCAGTGTCACGGCAGAGGAACTGTTGCTGGATCGGGCACAACTGCTGACCCTGACGGCTCCCGAGATGACCGTTCTCATGGGCGGCCTGCGGGTTCTGAATGTCAATTTCGGCCAATCCCCCCACGGCGTGTTCACCCAACGGCCCGAAGCCCTGACCAATGACTTCTTCGTGCACCTGCTCGACATGGGGACCGAATGGAAACCGGTCACGGAAAACCGGGAAGTCTTTGAGGGTCGAAACCGCGTGACGGGCGAAATCCAATGGACCGGCACCCGCGTGGACCTCGTCTTTGGTTCCAATTCCCAACTCCGCGCCCTTGCGGAAGTGTATGCCTGCGCCGATTCCACCGGGAAATTTCTCCATGATTTCATCGCGGCATGGAACAAGGTCATGGAACTGGACCGTTTCGACCTGCATGCATGACCCCTGCGGCAAAAGTGGTTTTACTTGACGAAAAGGATGCCCACTCCAATGCGGAGATGATTGTGCCGGTGGCCTTCGATGGGCCAAAAGGGGTAGTCCACGAAAAGCGTAGCCCGCAAGCGGCTTGACAACGCAAATTCGAAGGATGCAAAGGGAGAAAAGATGGGTACGGATTTCTGGTATTCCCGGGCAGTGATGAGGCCGTCCTCACTGACATCCATTTTGTGGAGGATGTAATACTTCGCCCATCCTCCGGTGAATCCGGCGTTCATGGTCCAGCGTTTGCGGGTCATGCCCCATTCCGCGCTGATGGCGCTGTGATTGTATTGAAAGAGGCTGTCGTGTTCGCCATAGGTCATCTTGCCGGTGCCCCCCAGGATGCCGACGCGAAAACCGTATCCTGTCATGAACATCAGTCGTCCGCCCACCCCGACATTGACTCCCTTCATGCCCCCAAACACATCCTCCATGGCAATGCCGCCTCCCATGACCATCATTCCCCCGGCATACGTCGGCTGGTCCTTTGCAGCCTGGGCTGCACTGGAGGTCAAACCGGTCAAAAGAAGCAGGAGCAACCATTTCATGTGGGAAATTTCATCCTTTTGCGAGAGCCTTTTGGGTGTTGCAATTCCGGATTGTCTTGATTCGCAGGAATACCACGGTTTTGACCAGGCCAAGTATGACTGCGAGGATTTTCAGCGCAGTGCTTTGCACGGAGAAAAACATGATGGTCAGCATGAGGAGCACCGGAATGAGTATGGAGAGTTTTGCCTTGACCGTAAGACCGCCGGTGGCCAGAAAGACCCCCGCCGTCTTCTGGTAGGCCCGGGTACCCTCCAGCCACCGGTGAAGTCGTGGTGAACTTTTGATGAAACAATACGAACTGAGCAGAAAGAAAGGCGTGGCTGGAAGCAGGGGCAACACGATTCCGATGCCCCCCAACGCCGCACTGAGCAGGCCAAGAATCACATAAAGCATTTTTCCTGTCTGGCTGACACGTTTCGTATTACGCAATGAAGGATCTCCGGTAAAACTTCATGAAAATCACCGATCCGCGAAAACCACCCGGAAGCCCATTTGCTGGGCCCGGGAGTGGGGCGTCCAGCCAATGCGGCTGGAAATGGCGCACCAGTGCGAGGAATTGTACCAGTCTCCGCCCAGTACGATACGTTCGGTGCCCGTCTCCGGACCCCGGTAATCCGTCAGGGGGCCCGCCGGATGGGACCCGTGCCACCAATCCCACACCCATTCATTGATGTTTCCGCTCAAGTCGTGCAGACCGATTTCATTGGGCAGTTTGGAGCCGGCGGGATTGGTGCGGTTTTCCGGGGTGCGGCCTGTTTCTTCGGTGTTGTATCCGAACACCGCATAATCCTGGATGAGGTTGGTACCGTTGCTGCCTGCAAAGGGTTTGCTGTAGCCGGTGGTATTGACCATTCCCGGGTTGGCGGAATCGGCACCCATGGCGGCCCACATCCACTCCATGACGGTGGGCAGACGGTAGCCGTCGGCGTCCCAGTTGGCGGTGACGGCATTCCAGGTTTCATCGTTGGCACTGGGGATCTGGGAATAGTCCAGGGTGGCGAAATCCACGCCACTGACATGATAGACCGGCGTGCGACCCTCGGTCAGACTCAGAATGTTGCAAAACGCTATGGCATCGTAAAAACTCACGCGTTGCACGGGATCGTAAATACCGCTGGAGCGGTGTTCGGAACTTGGATCCTGCCATCCGGTGACGGCAACCCATTGGGCCCGGGTGATTTCATGCTGGCTCATGCGGAACGCGGACACCGAACTGATATTGGCGCCGGACGAATTGCGCTGGAAGGTACCGGCAGGAACGGAGATGACCAGGCCGATATGGGGGGACAGATAATCCCCGTGACAACCGTCCACGGAGACGCCGGTGCAATCGGAACGGCATATGGGGGTGCCTGCGGAAAAACCCAGGTCGGCACAGGTGATGTTGCCGATGTCCTCACCGTCACAGACTTCGCCATGTCCGGCTTGCAGGATCCCGTCGCCGCAATGGCCGATGCATCCGGTGGTCACATGTCGGCACGTGGAACCGCAGGACAGTTCACCGCCGTAAAAACCATAGGTTTGGCAGGTGGCCGTGCCCAGGTGTTCGCCGTCGCATTGTTCGCCGTCGTCCAGTTGACCGTTGCCGCAGGAGGCAGGGACGCACAAGGAGGTGTCAAAGGTGCAGGAGTCGGTGCAGTCCAGTTCACCGGAGGCAAAGCCCAGGGATTCGCAGGAGGCTTCGCCCAGATCCTTGGTGTCGCATTGTTCGCCGGGATCCAGTTGGCCGTCGCCGCAGGTAGTCGGTACGCAGGTACTGGTGTTGAAGGTGCAGTCGGCGTTGCATGCGAGGGTTCCGGAGGCAAATTCCAGGGATTCGCAGGAGGCGTTGTTGAGGTTTTCGCCGTCGCACTGTTCGTTGGAGTCGAGTTGGCCGTTGCCGCAGAGTGCGGGATCGGCGGGTGCAT
>CAZTZR010000134.1:0-8356 GCA_964618145.1 uncultured Kofleriaceae bacterium | reverse complement strand
AAGGGGTGATGTTGTGATATAGGGGCGGGGTGGTTAAGTTCTGAGGGAGGGACGGTAAAGGATGTATGGGAAGGGGCGATCACCAGGCGAAGCCGAGTGACAGTTCTCCGCCGAGGCCAACACCGGAAAAATCCAATGTGGTGGAATCTGATTCGATGCTGAAGTTCATGTATCTCGCGCCCAGCGCAAGGGCAAGATTGATTCCGTTGCTCCAGAGCCAGCGATAGCCGACAAGGGCTTCCGCGGAAAAACCGGTTCCGGATGAACTTCCGGCGCCGGAGGTTGAAGCGTAAATGAACCCGGCAGTTCCCTTGAGGTACCACGCCTCAAATACGTGTTTGGAAAAATACAGCACAGCTCCGACGTCAAGGGACATACCTGTGGATTTGATGGTGGTGCCATCGCTGGAAGTGGAGTAGGATGCATAACCCGGGGCCACCAAAACAGCCAGATTTGGGGACAAAGCCCTTTGGAACTCAAACGTGAAGGCACCAAAAAGGAGCCCCAGGGGGTTGGCCACCACCAGGTTTTTCAGTTGCGGGCCCGGTTCTGATTTTCCCTGCGCAGCCCCAGGCGGATTCGTTTCTTCAACGCCATTCCCGTAGGACACTGCCGGGCACAAAACCAAACAAATACTCATTGTCATCAATACGAGTTTCATGTTGAACTCCTTTCCTTGAACCCGTTTTTGCATTTTTTCGACTAAAAAGTCAAGTAACTTTTTGTTATTGGCCGCAGGCGGGGAGGGTGTGGGACTGGAAGTGCAGGGCGTTGCCCGCGTGGGAAGAAAGCGCGGTGTTCCACGCGGCGGCGCGGGTGGCGAGGCGTTCCCACTCGCCACGGATGAGATGGAGGCGGTGGGAGTAAGCCTGGTAGGAGGCGTGTTTGAGGTTGGGGCGCGAAAGCGCACGGGAGAGGTTGTCGAAGCCAAACTCCAGGCGACGGCGTTCGGTGAGGAGATTGCCGTGTTCGGAAACAAGGAGATAACGGCTGGCGGCGGGATCGGCCGAAAGCCTGGGGCCGGCGGAAATACCGGGGGCTGGGCCGGATGAAACTTTGAACCGGAGTTCTCCGGCCTGGTGTAGTTCGGCGCCGGATGCAACGGCAATGGCGCCGTTTTCCAGTATGCGGCCGTGGGCGAAGGACTGAATGCCGCCCATGATGAACAAATCAGGAGGGTGGGGCAGGTTGACGACGGTTTTCTGCCAGGCGGGATCCCCGGAAAGAAACACGATCGAAAGGTCAGCACCCTCGATTTGGGTCCGCACCCGGGTCCAGTAGGCGTTGGCATCGGGGTTCTTCGATGTGATCACGCAAACACCAATGCGTCTGCGGGCGATGGTTTCCACCACGCATGCATCAAAAGCGCTCCCGGACCAGATGTCCGACAGAAAGCGCATTCCGGTATCCCTGTGAAACTGCTCCACGGCAGTCTGCCCCAGTTGCAAATCGTCGCGGCCAATGGCCATCCAGCGTACCTTGGCGGAGCGAAGATAGGCGACCCACTCCTTCGGGTCCGGAGGTTCGGAACGCAGGTCCGGATCCAGGTGGCGCGGGGCCAGGCTGTCCGGGCCGACCCAGAAGGGCTGACCATCAATACTGTGGGCGAGATAGTTCTTCAGATTGTCGAGTCCGGCTCCAGCGCAGGTCTTGCGGTTCCACGAATCGTGCGCGTTGTGGATGAAATGAATGGTGCCATCTGGAGAAAACGCCGGCGGTTCCGGCAGGTCCCACGTGGTCAAAGGGGTGACGTACTCCTGCCGCTCCCCCGGTGCTGCCATGTCCCCCGCCGCTGCCTTGGCTGCCTCCTCCGGCGGTGTTGACGCACCAGTTTTTGCCGGCGCGGGAGATTTCCTGCTTTCCCTGCACCCCGCACCAACCATCATGACAACAACAGCGTTCAATATGATCCAATGGCGTACCAACAGGGTAATCCTCATGGGCATCTTTCCGGTCTGTCAAGAACATCGAGAATGTGGCGGCTCCACGTTTCAAACTGCAGATCCGTGCGTTCGACCAGATCCCCCACCCGCATGAAATGGCCCTCCAGGACGTCGGTTTCACGCACGTGGACGGTGGCGCCTCCGGGAAGGCGCAGGAAAAAAACCAGACCGGCGTGCACGGTCCCTACCTCATTGGTTTCGTCATTGATGATGCCGCGGAACTCCGGCCCCGGAGGCGCCCCGGGCCCCGACCCGTCTCCAATACCGCCAATCGCAACTTCTTCGGCGATCTCCCGGGCGGCAGCATCGCGCACCATCTCCCATGGTGAATCGCACCCGGACTCGGATGGCTCAATATGTCCCCCGATTCCGATGGACAGCAGATCGTGCAGCCGTTTTTCGCCGCCGCCGGCCAATCTCCGGAACACGAAAACCTCGTCTTCGCGGAAAATCACCGTATACGGAATCAACTGCTTGAACTCCGGGTCCCGCTCGGCGTGGGTCCGTTCGATGAAAAAGCCCAACGGCAGACGTTCCGTCATCCCCTCCGGCGTGGGGGCAAAGCCGCATTCCGGCAACAACCATTCGATTTCCTTGCGTTTGACGACATAAATGAATTGCATGGCTTCAGGAAGACTACAATGAACGGTTGGCCCGCACAGGATGTATTTGCTACATGCCCATGGGGGGGAGGCAATACGTGCCGGTGCCGCCCATGGGAGGCGCGGAGCAATCGTAATCCGGTGTGCGACAATCCGCCGAAGAACTGCACGGCTTGAGGCAATAGGACACCATCATCATGTTCACACACTCTCCGCCGGATGCCGCGCACGGATCGGGCTGTCCCGCGGTGCAGGAGGCGGTGCAGTAGCCACCGGGCATTTGCATGAACCCCATGATGTCGGTCATGCATTCAGCGGTCAGTCCGGTGATCCCGTCGCAATCAGCGATATCTGCACAGCCGTCACCTACCATGCCGTCTCCGGTCTGGTTGGTGGTGCATCCGCTTTCGTTGAACGTGCATGTGGTGGTGCACACCAGCATGCCGCCGTCATATCCAAGGTCTGCGCAGGTTTTTCCACCCAGATTGCCGCCGTCGCACTGCTCTGTGCCTTCGATGATGCCATTCCCGCAGACGGGATTGGTGTTGTTCTGGTTGTTTGTGTTGTTTGTATTGTTGGTGTTGTTGGTGTTGTTCTGGTTATTCGTATTGTTGGTGTTGTTGGCGTTGTTTTGGTTGTTGGTGCTGCTTTTCTTGTCGTCATCACATGCGAAAACGGCAAAACTCAGGATTATCACGAAAACAAGCAATTTTTTCATGGCAAGATTCTCCTGGGCTGGGAGTGTAGAAGTTGGTCCCAACTCCGGTATTTGCAATACCACAGTCGCAGAAAATGACAAGCTATCAGGCGGGAAAAGGATCGGCAGGACGTGGGAGCGGAAAAAAGTCCTATTGCCTGATACAGACTCCAAAATTCTGCATCGGATGTTTGACGCAATTCACACTCAACCCTCTGGTCAGGCTGAGTGCACACACGCCCTCGTTCCCCGGAATGCAAAGTTCCGTGCATGTCTTCATTTCAGGATGGCAGATGGTTCGAGCAGGACAGTCAATGTCATTTTCGCAACCGGCTCCAACCATCGGGGGAATTTGATTGCCGGGATTCAGGCATTCGGCCTGCCCCATGAGATCGTGTTTCGCGAAGCAGATGTGGCCTGATTGGCATCCGGTGTTCAGGATGGCATCACACCTGGGCTGGTCGCAGACCCATGTTTCAACGTTCGTCCGAAGCAGGTCGTATTCATGAACCGATTCCTGACGAAAACACAGCGTCCGTATGTTCCCGTCGGGAGCGCAGGCTGAAACATGCCCGGGGGCACAATAGGGCAGGCAGATCCTGTCACTTCCGCCCGACATGGTGGGAGATGACAGGCACATGTGTCCCGGAGGACAGTGGTTCGACATACAGGACCGATAGGGCTGGGCAACGGTGCCTGGTACGGGATAGCAGTGGGGAACCATGGAGTGCTGGGTATAAATCTGGCAGAACCTGTTGGTCGGGCAGCCATTTTCTTCGGTGCCGTTTTTGAATATTGACGTCCAGTAGGTAGCCGAAAACGGTTCAAATTGGATAAAAACCGTCTGGTCGCATTTGGCCAGTCCCATTTCGCAGATCCAGAAATCCTCACAAAACGGATCCTCGCAGTCCACAAGTCCGTTTGCATTGTCGTCGACGCCGTTGTCGCAGATTTCGCGATCACCATTGTTGGTGTTGTTGATGTTGTTCACACTGTTCCAGTTATTGATTTGGTTCCAGTTGTTGACGGTGGCGCAATCCGGGCTGTTTGCACAGTCCGGGTCTTCACAGTCCACCAGCCCGTTCCCGGTATCGTCTTTGCCGTTGCTGCAGTTTTCCTTCTTTTCGTCGAAACTGACCAGCAGGGAACATGAAGAAAAAACAAACAATAGACAAAATATGCTCAGGCGTTTCATGGCATGCCTCCAAATGACTGCTGAAGTATCCCACCACAGATGCGGTTTGTCAAACGTCCCCGACAATGTCACCAACAACGACCGCAGCTTCCCGTATGGCGTCCTCCATGCTTATGTAGTCCCATCGGCCGTAGCGGCCCACACACCGGACACCCGCATCCGCCAACTCCCGGACCGCAGTGGGGACAAGGTTTTTCCACGCATGATCAAAATGCACATAACCCGGGCGAATCGCATGGCGTACGGATACTTCCACCTGTGCGCGCCGGGCAATTTCCAGTTTTTCCAGGTCCCCGGTCACCCGCCGCTCCAGTTCTTCCCAGTTTGGCGTCTTGCCGTGTTCCAGCCCCACCTCTACATAGAGCGAGAAACACCCTGCCGGCGCCATATTACCGTGTATGTTCGAGTACACGCCCACCCGGTGAAAAACAATGTCCGGGTCCGGCACATACAACCAGTGCAGATCCCGCAGCAAATCCGGACACCCGCCCCGCAGTCCCACCTGGAACGCCGCCACGCCGGCTGCACTGAGCCTGTCGGCCGCCGCCGTGCCACCCCCGACCGTTGTCGCGGTTCCGCCCGCGGTGCTTCCGGCGACACACATGCGCAGCAGGTCCGGCAAGGGCAGGGTGCTGATGACATGCTCGTAGGGGATTTCCTGGCCCCGGGTGCGCACCACCCGCGCCACGGGATCAATGGCTATGACTTCATCCTGCACCCAGAAAAGCCCCGGATCCAGTTGGCGTACCAGTTGGCCGATGCCGTCCGATTCCGGGTACCAGAACCGCGAATTGTACGTCGCTCCGCCATCCGCTGCGGTGCTTCCGGCTCCGCTACTGTCCCCGCCCCCGGCGATCCCCGCCTCCATCAACACGGGATCCGGCGCCGGGAAGAAGCGGTTCAGGCTCTCGGCGCTCAGATTGCGCAGGTCCGTCGCCAGCAACTTGCGGTTGTACGGCTCCAGGAACCACCGGGTGATACCCTCCCCGAACGAGCGGTAAAAGTACGACAACAGATCTTCCCCCGCCGCCGCCGCCCCCCCGCCGCCGCCTTCTTCCCCGCGGCGCAGCCGCCCTGGGACTGCGGCAGGGCCACCTGCCGCTTTTCCCCTGCTTCCCCCCGCCGCCACCGCCGCCCGGTACCCCGCCACGCACTGCGTGCGCGCGGGCTCCGTCAACCACCCCAAATGATACTGCACCGGCGCCGGCACCGGCCGCCCCCCCACCCGGCACGCGGACCCCCGCTGCACCCGCCGCCACCCCCCGGCTCCGGCGCCCCCGGCGCCTCCGCCTCCGCCCCACACATCCCCCGGCGCCTCAAAATGCGCCAGATGCAAAAAGTGCCCCGTGTAATCAAACACGAAATCGTTCACATATATGGACCGGGTCAACCCCCCCAATTGTGCATTCTTCTCCACGAGCACCACGTCCAGTCCCCGCTTAAGCGCCGCCCGCCATGCGGACAGCCCCGCCACGCCACCCCCCAGAATCACCAGTTGTCGTCGCGCTCCCGGCACCCGCCGCCGTTCATGCCGCACCAGTTCTTCCATAGTCAGTCATCTCCCTCCGGAAAAGGCCGCTTCTGCATTTCCTTTTCCATCTCTTCGCCGATGAGCACATTGAGCCTCAATGTACCTTCAGTCCCCAGCAACTCCTCGACCGCCCGGCGTCCCGTGTCGAACTCCTGCCTGCTTTGTGTCCGGAATTCATGCCGGGAAATCTCCCCGTCCTGCATCTTGCGGAACAAATCCTCATGGCGTTTGCGGCCATCCTCGAACAGTCCGTGCAGTTTCCCCGCCTCCGCCTCATCCAGTCCCGCCTCCCCCACATACGCATTCACACCCCGAGCGGCTGCCGTCTCGAACATGTTCATGAACTGGGCGCGCCGCTCCATCCGCCGTCCCCGCCGGTCTTCCTTGAATTCCTCCACCTTCTGCTCCGACAGTCCCTCGGCCAGTTCCGCCGCCCGCCGCCGGATCTCCCGCTGCACGGCAGGATCCTGAAACCATCCGGCGCCACTCCCACCATCGCCCCCATCCGCATCGTCTCCGGCACCCTTGCGCCGTCTTCTCCCCGGTGTCCGTTCCTTCTCCTCCGTCCCCGGGCCCGCACCCAGCCGGATGCCCTGTCGCCTGGCCACATCCTCCTGCCGTGCCGCCGCCAAAGCCTCACCCTCCAGCACACACGCCTGCAACTGCCGGCGGGTACCGCGCAACTGCCGCCAGGTCACCAGCGTGAACACACCCAGCACCACCGCCAGCACCCATGGTATCACGCGAAAGAAAACAGACTTGCCTCCCATGGCACCACCTTGTTCCTCAGGTTACCGGCGGTTACGCCCTCGGTTCCCGCCAGACATTCCAGAACTCCCTCATGTGGGCGAACTTGTTCTCCAGATCTTCCACATACTGTCGATGGGGCGAAAGTGCTCCCCATTCGCCTGTGTTTTTCGCCATGTTTTCAAGATCCAGAAGCAGGTTCAGTGCCCGCAAAACCATCCCGGGCCTTCCCGACGCCAGACAGCGTTCCAGAATGGACCTGCCCAGGGCCGCATATCCCAGGTTCAAATGTGCGTGTTTCATCCGCAGGGCCATATATTCCACCAGATGCTCGGGCACATTCGCGATCTGCCCACAGCGGGTGACCAGATACCGCTCGCACTCCCGCCACTTCATGTTTTCGAACAGAAAAATTGCATTGCTCATGTCCAACTGCATCGACGAAAGAATCAAATCCGTTTCTTCCGCAACGATTTTCGGGAGTTTTTCATCCCCAACCAGATTCAGCAGCCGCTCGAAATTGTCCCGGCTGCGCTCCTGGCGGAACATGTGCCATGCGATGGCCACGGCATCCTCCGATGTATTCAGGATTTCGATGACTTCCTGACGCACCTGGGGCAGCGCCAGGCAGTCATCGGCGCCCTCCATGTCCGCAATGGATTCCACCACTTCCATTGCGCGCTCCGGATCCCCGTTCATCAGGTGGATACGCGCCAGATCGCATGCGGCGAACGCGTCCAGTTCCCCGTAATGGGCATTCCACGCTTCCACATACAAATCCGCATCCCTGAAGACCATGGCCAGATCCAGCAACTTCAACTCCAGCGTCATCTGGATGTCAGTGTCCAACTTTTTCCCGGCCACTACAATCTGGCGTTGCAGGTAGAACACAAGGTGCCGCTCCATCTCCCGGTTCATGACGGGTCGAAGGTCCAGAAATACCCCCGCACGAAACGAGATGTCATCCTTGTGCAAAAATTTCCACAGGTGCGGAACCCACTTGAGCGGATCCGGATGGCGCCACAGGTATCCGGCAATCACATCGTCGGCCTCCTCGCCGAACAACTGGCGAAGCCCTTCGATGTCCCCGTAAAAACGGCGGATGAACCGCGGCTCCAACTGGCAGAACCGGAACATCAACTCCAGCCCGGATTCCGGATCCATGATTCCCTGGACAATCTGGTGCAGTATGCGCCGAAGGTTCTCCTCCGCGTCCCGGGCGGCTTCCCCCTCAAAGATGCGCCTGGTCTGTTTTTTCAGCGCGGCGATTTCATCTTTCAGATACTGGAAACGCTCCTCCTCCGTGCCCACCAGGAACCTGACGGCCAACACCGCGTCCTTGCTTTTCATCGCAAGCCCGATGAGCGCATCTGCCAGCACATCCGACCCCAGCGCCGCCAACCGGTTGCGCAATTTCATTTCATGTTCCTTGCCAATCATCCATTTCCTCCCGGAGACCTGATTCGCGGAGACTTTGCCCGCAGCGTCAATATGCCCCACGACCCCACTTATTTCAAGCCTCTCCCCCACAAGTGCCGCTTTTGCTTTTCTGGACTGCGGCACGCAAGTGCCGCTTTTGCTTTTCTGGACTGCGGCACGCGAGTGCCGCTTTTGCTTTTCTGGACTGCGGCACGCGAGTGC
>CAZTZR010000133.1:0-8609 GCA_964618145.1 uncultured Kofleriaceae bacterium | reverse complement strand
TTTCCATCCGTTTGCCCGAAGATCAGAGGACCGTGGTATTCGAAGGAGCCGTTCCCTTGGGACCCTGGCTGAGAAGTGTAAAGGAATTTCCGGAAATTCTCCGGCGTATGGAGAAGTTGCAGTCTTCCGGCGGCGGGCCGGGGGTGCCCGAGTCGGATCTGTAAGACGGGTGTATTGAGTCATGTTCATGTTTTCCTGGTTGATGGTGATATTGCTTTCCGGGTCGACGGGGGCAAAGTATCTTCCCGATGATTCCGGCGCAGGCGTCACGCCAGGTCAATGGGCCGGGATTGCCCTGGGGCGTGAACTGGCCCGTTCTGCATGGCAAACTTTCATCGGGCAATGGGACCCTTCATCCCGCAAGGTGCTGGTAGTGTCCCTGAACGAGCAAAGACTGTATCTTTTCCGTGAAAAGGTGCTGCTGGCGGTATTTGTGGTGTCCACCGGGCGAAACAACTACACGCCAAAGGGCAGGTTCCGGATCTATTACAAGAAGGCCAAGGTGAGATACACCAGTGGGGAGGGCATGGACTACTGGATGGAATTCCGGCGCAACTATGGTGTGCATGGCCTGCCGGTGGATGCCGATGGCAACGAGTCGGGGGCGGATGAACTGGGAACGCCGGCGTCCGCCGGATGCGTGCGGCTGGACACCTCCCAGGCGCGTCTCCTGTTCCGGGTGGTGCCCACAGGATCCGTGATCATCATACAGGATGACCCTCCGCGGTCGGCTCGGTGAGGGGAGAACGTCATGAAAAGCCTGCTGTTTATTTTTTTGTTGTTGATTGCTTTTTCCGGTTGCAACAAAGAGAAGAAAAAATCAGCCCCGGACACATGTGGAGATGGAATCGCCGATACCCATGAAGCCTGCGACGGGGAGGATCTCGTGGGCGCCACCTGCGTCAGCCTCAACGCCGGGTTTGTGGGTGGACAACTGGGGTGTACCCCGGATTGCCGGTTTGACACCACCCGCTGTATCCCCCGGTGTGAAGACCGCTGCATGGAAGGAGCCCAGGGCTGTTCTGAGGACGGGTTTGCCCGCAGTATCTGTACCGTTCAGTCCAATGGATGCACGGACTGGGTGGAATGGCCCTGTCCGTTTACCGAACCTTTCTGCACGATGGAGGAGGGCGAAGCTGTTTGTCTGGAAGGGGATTGTGTCAATGAATGCCTCAACCGTTCGGTACGTTGCGCACCGGATTTGGGTGCGGTGCACACTTGTGTGGTGGCCGATACTGGCTGTACGGTGTGGGAGGCGGAACCCTGTTCCGGTGACACCTGGTGCCTGTCCAGCGGACCGGAACCCGTCTGCGAGGACACATGTTTCCTGGATTGCCGGGAGGAGGGACTTTTCTGTGTTGGTCAGGTGGTGCACGCATGCATTCCGTACGGGCAGGATTGTTTCCGGCAATTGCCTGTAGAGGATTGCCGGGAGATGGATACTGTTTGTCGTCTGGATGGGGAAAACACTGCACATTGTGAAGACTCCCTGGAGTCTGACGACTGTTCCACGGCCCTGGCGGTGGAGGACCTGCCCTTTGCAGTATCCATGACCCACTTCGCGGGGGATTATTCTGACGTTCGCACATTTGCCTGCAACTGGATCCGAGGTCCGGAACGCTGGTTCAGACGACAGATGGCCGCCGGGGAGCGGGTGGTGTTCCAGGCTGTTTCCGATGCGGATGCCTCCTGGGTGGTTTTGTCTTCATGTTCTTCCACGGTGTGCATGTTTCTTCAGAACGACACGGTTGTGGGCGCCGAGAACCTGCTTTTCGAGGCACCTGCCGACGGCATGTATTACTTTGCCCTGGAAATGAACCGGGACAGCGCAATGCCGCAGGATGTGGTGGTCACCGTTTTTGAACCGGAGATGACCGAGGTTTCCTGCACCAATGGACTGGATGATGACTACAACGGTCTGATTGATTGCGCGGATCCCGCATGCGCGGGGGTGGACGGCTGTCCGGAACTGGTGTTTCAGGAGGAATTCGAAACCTGGCCGCCTGTCGGATGGCAGGTGGTCAATGACGGGCATCCTGCCTTTTCCTGGATGTCTTCGGATTCCGCCATGGTTGTCCGTCCGTTCCAGAAGGCTTCCGGAAGATATGCGATGGTGGATTCCGCCGCTCCGGAAATCTGCGTGCATTTTGATGACAGCCTGGTAACTCCGGAACTGGATTTTTCCGGTCGCACGAGGGTGGAGCTGCATTTTGTCCATAACTTCCAGAATGGCAGTTGGGACGATTTTGCTTCGGTGGAAGTGTCCACCGATCAGGGGAGTTCCTGGGAAATCATGCGACAGTATGATGTTTTTACGGATTCCACTTTGCCCTACGGGGGAATTGAGTCCCTGGATCTGTCTTTGCCGGCCGCCGGGGAGGCCTCTGTGCTTGTGCGTTTCCGTTATTTTACCCTGACTTGTGACAAGTACTGGCTTCTGGACAGCGTCCGGTTCCTGGCGGGGCCGTAGGCCGGTTCATTCCTTTTCGGTTTCCCGTTTTTCCTGCTCCCGGCGCCGTCGCATTTCCTCGATGTCCATGAGTTCTCCCGTCAGTTTGTCGGTGTACAGGACACCATCCAGATGGTCCAGTTCATGCTGGAAAATGCGGGCTTCAAAGCCGCTGGAATCATAAGTCACCCGTTTTTGGTCCAGGGTGGTGCAGGCCACCCGGATGTGTTCATGACGTGACACCTTTCCTCCCACGCCGGGAATGCTCAGGCATCCCTCGTATCCATCCACCATGTCATCGGAAATCGCCAGCACTTCCGGGTTCAGGCAGGTGATCACGGTTTTTTCCGTATTTTGCAACTGCACCAGAATCATGCGGATGGAAAGACCCACCTGGGGGGCGGCGAGTCCCACACCGCCGGACTTTTCCAGGGCTGAACGCATGAGCCGGTCCACTTCGGTCAGGTTCATGTGTCCGGCATTTGTGGGCCGGGCCTTTTGCCTCAATGCCGCATGTCCGGTCTTGGTGGTGGGGTTCCAGGTGACGATGGACAGTTCCGGGTTTTTCATCAGGGCAGTTTCGGCCGTGGTGAGCCCCTGTGGTTTCGTGCCTGCACAAGTTGAAAAAATCAGCAGGAAAAAGAGGGTTTTGTATGCGGAAAATAGCCGGCGGAAATGAGACATGGCAAGCCTCCGGGGAGAGAAGCGGTTCCATGGCACTGTACTTCATGCACGAAGACTCTGCAAGGTGGTGAGATCAATCAGGAACTTATTGACAAACAGTGTAAGTCAGGGTATGTCAACCCGTACGTATCACCCTTTTCATTAACGTGGAGGTTATTATGTTCAAAAAAGTATTCGTCCTTTCCCTGTTGCTGGTTTGTTCCTTCCTTCTTTTTTCCTGTGATGACGACAAGAAAAAAGAGCCGGCGAACAACACGAACAACGTGAACAACACGAACAATACCAATAACGTGAACAACACGAACAACGTGAACAACACGAACAATACCAATAACGTGAACAACACGAACAACGTGAACAACACGAACAACACGAACAACGTGAACAACCAGGATCCCCGCCATGCCTTTCTCCTGCAAATAGACATGCATCAGGGCGGTGTGCAAAAGATGAACCTGCGGGACAAGACCGCGGGAAATGATCTGGATTCCTGTGACTTTGGATTTTTGTCCACGGGTTCGGGCCCCGTCATCATGTTGTGCGAGGACACCTCTGCATACAACCACGGCAACGAAACCGGCTTTTATGATGTTGTGGAAGTTCCCGCAGAAGCAGTATTCATTTCCGATGGCAACGCCGAGGACTATGCAATCGGAGATACATACAGGGCAGGGGGCTCCGGCCAGACCGGGTACATCATGAGTGAAAACATTTACATTCTGCATCTCTCCGATGGCAGCCATGCAAAGTTTGAAGTTCTCTCGGCCATGGGCGGACAGATACAGGTTCTGGCTTTCCGGGATATCGCGGGTGGTGCCGACCTGTCCTGTGACGCGCCCGAGTAGGTTTCCCCCCATACCGGGTGATGGCAACAGGGGCCGGGGTCAGCACTGCCAGGCATTTCCGGTTTTTTTCCATCATTTCCCGTTAATGATCGTTTCAGGGGATTGCTTTTGCCGTTGTCATCGGTATATTGTTAGACGGGGCTAACGATCATGACTTCCATTCTTTTTACCATTGTCGATTCCACCTGGCGCCTGGGCGCCGAAATGGCTCCGTACCTTTTTCTGGGCTTTGCTGTCGCCGGTTTTTTGCACGTTTTCTGGCCCATTGACTCCATCAAGCGTCATTTGGGAGGGAACTCGGCTCTTGCCGTGTTCAAGGCTTCCGTGGTGGGGATTCCGCTTCCCCTGTGTTCCTGTGGGGTGCTTCCGGTGGCCACGGCCCTGCGCAAATCCGGCGCAGGGGCGGCGCCCACCCTGTCGTTCCTGATCACCACACCGGTCACCGGAGTGGATTCCCTTTTGGCCACCTGGGCCTTTTTGGGCTGGTTTTTCACCCTCATGCGCCTTTTTGTTTCCCTGTTGGTGGGATTGGTTACCGGACTTCTGGCGGCGCTGTTCCTTCCGGAGCCGGCCGAACCATCTGTGGAGCCGTCATCGCCGGCAGAGTCCTGCTGCACAACCGATGGCGGTTCCTGTGAATCCCCCGGAGCGTCCGAAAAATTTTCGGATCGCATTTTTCGCATGCTGCGCTATGGCCTCTGGGAGTTGCCCGGCTCCATCGCGGATTCGGTGTTTCTGGGGTTGCTTGTGGGGGGTGTCATCACTGCGCTGGTGCCGGCCGAACTGGTGGCCGACACTGTGGGAACAGGCTTTTTGGGGGTAGTGGTGGCAGTGCTGGTCGCCATTCCCCTGTATGTCTGCGCCAACGGCTCCATTCCCATTGCAGCGGTCCTCATGCTCAAGGGGTTTTCCCCCGGTGCCGCACTGGCGTTCCTCATTGCGGGACCCGCCACCAACGCCGTGGGTATCACCACCATCCGCAAGTTGCTGGGCTGGCGGCACCTGGCGGTGTATCTGGCAGTGATTTTCCTGGGTTCCCTCGGGGCAGGGTGGATTCTGGACCGCCTGCTGGCAGTTTCCGGAACATCCCTGGCTTTTGTGGTTCCGGGGGGGCACGCAGGGCACTCCCTGAACTGGATCAAGATCCTGTCCGGGGTGCTGCTGTTCGGCATTTTCTTTTTTGCAGGCGCCTGGCCATGGGTGATGCACAAATTCCGTGGCAAAACCGGCC
Organism: uncultured Kofleriaceae bacterium; assembly: GCA_964618145.1. Taxonomy (GTDB): domain Bacteria; phylum Myxococcota_A; class Polyangia; order HGW-17; family HGW-17; genus HGW-17. The sequence continues at coordinate 3,400 of CAZTZR010000133.1, read as the reverse complement.
ACAAGAAGGAGGAAAGCATGTCTTCGGATCAAACCCGCCTGAATGTACCGGACATGACCTGCAATCACTGCAAGTCCGCCGTCACCCGCATTGTATCGGGATTCGAGGGAGTCAATGCCGTGGAGGTGGATCTGGGGGACAAGACGGTGACCATCCGTCATGAAATCCCCATAGCCCTGCCGGAAATCACCGCCGCTCTGGACAAGGCAGGCTATCCCGTCAAACCCTGATTTGTTGACCGGTGATCCTTTCCTTCGGGGGCCAAATCATGTACATGTAACGCAGGTTCGTCCGTGGATCGGACCGGAAGGGGCAAACGAATGCCGAAAGTACATCTTGTCAAGTCCTTCTCCTTTGATGCCGCCCATTGCCTCCCCCTGGCACCGGACGGTCACAAGTGCCGCTGCGTGCATGGCCACGGGTTCCGTTTTGAACTGGAATTCGCCGGAGTGGTGGATCCCCTGCGGGGCTGGTTTCTGGACTACCACGACATCAGCGCGGTGGGAAAGGAACTGGCAGGTCAACTGGACCACAAAAACCTCAACGAAATCGAAGGACTTTCGGCCGGAACTTCCGAGATGCTGGCCGTCTGGCTCTGGGAGCGGGCAGGGGCGCGCCTGCCCGGTCTGGTGCGGGTGAGCGTGTTTGAAACCCCCACGTCTGCCTGTCATTACTACGGAGAAGAGTGACATCATGACCATCGAAGACGTTCAGAATCATCAGGATCACCGGGAAATCCCCATTGATCACGTTGGAATTACGGACATCCGCTGGCCCATCACGGTCATGGATCGCCAACGGGGCGAGCAAAAGACGGTGGCCACCTTCCAGATGTCCGTGGATCTGCCCCAGGAGTTCAAGGGCACCCACATGAGCCGGTTTGTGACCATCCTTTCCGACTTTGCCCACGAAATCACCGCCGAACGCATGCCGTCCATCATCCGGGAGATCCAGAAGCGGCTGGAGGCCGAAAAAGCCCATATGGAAGTACATTTCCCTTACTTCATGGAAAAGCGGGCCCCCCAGACCGGCGCAGTTTCCATCATGGACTACGAGTGCGCGTTTCTTGTTGCTGCCGACGGGGAGGATCTGGACTTCGTGCTCATGGTGTCGGTGCCCGTCACCAGCCTGTGCCCCTGTTCCAGGGCGGTTTCCGACTACGGGGCCCACAACCAGCGCGGCATCATCACCCTCAAGGTGCGCCCCACCTGCCCGATTCCCGGGGAATTCACCCAAATCTGGCTGGAGGAACTCGTGGAAATGGCGGAGCAGGCGGGATCCTCCCCCATCTATCCGCTGCTCAAGCGGGAAGACGAGCGTCATGTGACCATGCAGGCTTTTGACAATCCCGTATTCGTCGAGGACATGGTGCGCAATGCGGCAGTGGCCCTGCGCAAGGATGAACGGGTGGCCTGGTACGAGGTGACCGCCGTCAATGACGAAAGCATCCACAACCACAAGGCTTTCGCCGTGACCACCTGGGAGCGTCCATGAAAATTGCCCTGTTGGCTCCCTGTACCGGGCGCAAGACCCTGCGTCCGGAGGTGATCGCCGGCCCCGGGGAGTTGTCACGATGGCTGGCGGGAGACAGGGATGCCGTGGGCCATTTGCCAACCTGTTCCGCCATGGAACTGTATGACGGGGCCGGGCACCGACTGTTGCGCCGCGGGGTGGAGCATTTCCGTCAAAACAAAAAGGGAACATGCACGGTGCATATCGTTTCCGCCGGACTGGGACTTCTGAAAGAAGACGACCGGGTGTTTCCGTACGAGATGACCTTCACCTCCCTTCGGGGAGAAGCCCGTGCCCGCTGGGTGGCCAGAATGGAACTGGCCGGTGCGGTAAGCCGCTGGTTCCGGGAACCTGCGGATTTGCGCATGATTCTTCTGGGGCGCGAATACCTGGATGCAGCCGGTTTGTCCGGTCACGTTGCCGACTGTCCCACCCTGGTGCTGGCCGCACCCTCCGCCGGGGACATGATCCCCGGGGGCGCCATGCATATTCCCCTGGGGCAGCCCCAGGCAAAACTGTTCCGGCAGACCCTCATCGCCCTCAAGGGGGAACTGGTCCGGAGGGTTCTTTTTGCGGACAACCTGTGGGCGGATCCGGCATGGCACCTTCATCCGGCCTGGAAAGATGCCGGAGCCTTCCTGGATTTGTGCCTTCGTCATGAGTAGTTTCTTCGATACACCCGGCCCGAAGTATTTCATTCCCGACTGGGACGACCGGGTGGACCCGCAATTCGATTTCCTGAATGAAACGGCCCGCAACCGGGGGTGGGAACACGAGGCATACGCCCACGAGATTTTTGAATCACCCCCTTACGACGGCATTCTGGTGTCCAAGGTGGTGGAGGAAACCAGCCGCCAGAGGAAGGAACGGCTGCGCCGTCTGGGAGTACATGCCGCACTGCGTGTGCCGGCGCATTTCCCCGTGCTGGGGGATTGCGGTGCCTTCGGATACATTGATCAGCCGGTACCACCCTATTCCGCATCGGATGTGATTGATTACTACACCCTGTGCGGATTTGATCTGGGGGTTTCGGTGGACCACCTGATTCCCACGGCGGATCACCCGGACCGGGAACTGCGCTACCGGATCACCCTGAAGAACGCCCGGGAGTTTCTCCGGGAACATGCACGACGCAAGTGTTCCTGGATCCCCGTGGGCGCCGTGCAGGGCTGGGATCCCGAAAGTTACGCAGAAGCCGCCGCCCGCACGGCGAAGATGGGCTATCGCCTCATCGCCCTGGGCGGGCTGGTCCGGTCCTCCACCCGGGAAATCCTGGACATTCTCCATGCCGTGAAACCGGTTTTGCCAAAGGGCGTGGGGCTGCACCTGTTCGGCCTGTCCCGCACGGCCCTCTTGCCGGAGTTGGCTTCCCACCAGGTGCTGTCCGTGGACAGCGCGTCGGCATTGCGCCAGGCATGGCTTTCTCCGGATCAGAACTATCACACCGAAGAAAAAAATTACTGTGCCTTGCGGGTGCCCCAGTCCAAAGGGATCAAGACCCTGGCAGCCGACTCCGGGGCGTTGAAGCTGGAACGGGAACTTCTCGACGCCCTGCGCGGGCTGGATACCGGGGCCGTTGACTCCTCGGTCGCCTGGGAGAAACTGGAACGGTATACTCATCTCACGGTCCCGGAAATATCATCGCCCCGCATGAAGAAAATGCAACTGACCATGGAACGGCGTCCGTGGCAGTCCTGTTCTTGCAGCATCTGTCGCCAATGGGGAGTGGAGGTGGCGATTTTCCGGGGCAACAACCGCAACCGTCGCCGCGGTTTCCATAATACCTGGGTTTTTTATCAGCAGTTTTTGCGATTCAGAATCTGATCGATGCTGTGACAGCATCACTGCTGTGAGATGGTGCCTCCGCCGAGGACCACCTCGCCATCGT
>CAZTZR010000132.1:0-8726 GCA_964618145.1 uncultured Kofleriaceae bacterium | reverse complement strand
CCATGTCATGCGTTTTTCCCGGTTGCGGGCTTTTGGCGGAGTGCGGGAACTGGCGCAAAAGGGGGATCTTGCCCTTACCCGGGCCTGCTTGACGGCCGTTTCAAGGATGCTGGAACTGACCCCGGAGGAACAGTCAGTCATTTGCCCATGGGTGGACAACATTTTTACGGATGCATCCCTGCATTTGTGGGTGGATGCAGGAAAAATCTATCAGCGATGCCCCCTCTCCCATCTGGAGCCCTGGGTTGATTTCCTGGAACGGGAACTGAACCCTTCTGCACTGACTCCTGCCGAGGTGGCCACCCTGGGGGATGTACTGACGGTGCTCTGCCCACCCAGGGGGAGCGAAAGGGCCTGCATCAAACTGGAATCCCTCATCGAACGGTTCCGCAAGTCCCCGGAACCCCGGGATGAAGTCCGCAACGTGATTGAAGCGTTCATGAAAAAACGCTGAATGGCACGGGTGTTCATCTTCATTGACAGTCATCCCCTATTATGCTTAATGGTACCGTCCCGGGGAGTCTTGTTCCCGGGGAATAGGCGACCGGTCCCGGACGTTTGGAGTCCGGCCCGGATAGTACTGCCACGTGAGGAAACAGGGTCAACTGGAGCCGGATGGAACCAACTCTTCTTGTGCTGGAAAAAGTCACCAAGGATTTTGTGCATGGCGAGCGCACTCTGAACATCCTCAAATCCATCGACATGGAGGTGGATGCAGGGGAAATGGTGGTCATCGTGGGCGCTTCCGGAGCAGGCAAAAGCACGCTCTTGCATCTTCTGGGTGGGCTGGATACTCCCACTTCCGGATCGATCCATTTTTCAGGCCGCGACCTGGCCAGGTTTTCCTCCAACCAGTTGGCGGATTTCCGCAGCAGGGAAGTAGGCTTCGTGTTTCAGTTCCATCATCTGCTCCCCGCCTTTACCGCCGTGGAGAACGTCTTGATTCCGGCCCTGATTCAGCGAATATCCATGAAAAACGCGGTGGGTCTTGCCCGGGATGCCCTGGAAAGGGTGGGACTTTCCCACCGCCTCACCCACCGGCCGGGACAACTTTCCGGGGGCGAACAACAGCGGGTGGCCATTGCAAGGGCCATTGTGATGAAACCCCGGCTGCTTTTGGCTGACGAACCCACCGGAAACCTGGACAGTGCCACAGGGCGCAACATCCATCAACTGTTGCTGGAACTGAACGCAGACCTGAAAATGACCATGATCGTGGTGACGCACAACCCCGAATTGGCAACGATGTTTTCCCGGGAAATCATCATGGCGGACGGGAAGATCACAGGAGACAATCGCGGAAATGTCAGTGCGTAATAAGTTTTTCCTGTTATTTGGTCTCTTGGTTCTCGGGTTGACAACTCCTTCCTTTGCTGCCATGCAGGACAGTTCTGACACAGAGGTGGATGAGGATGACGATGATTCTCCCGCCATCGTGGGAGATCTGCCGGCTTCAAGGGATTCCTCCGCACCGAAGGTGGTGACGCTGGATGTGCGCGGCCACAAGATGACCGAAAAGGATGCCGTGCTCAATGTCATCCGTACCAAACCGGGCACCCACCTGAGCGAAACCCAACTGGCAGCGGATGTCCGGGCGGTCTGGAACCTCAAGAAGTTCCGGAAAATCAGTGTGGAAAGCATGGACGTGGAGGGCGGCATCCAGTTGACCTTTGTCGTGGAGGAAAAGCCTTCCATCGAGACCATCTATGTCCACGGAGCCAAGGCCATCGAACTGAGCGAAATCAACAAGGTGGTTACCCTCAAGCCCAACACCATCCTGGATGAGTCTGCGGCCAAGGAAAATGAGGAAAAGATTCGCCAGAGGTACCTGCAGGACGGTTTCTATCTGGTGAAATTGCGCCTGGAAATCAAGAACACCAAGGACAACAAGGTGGAGGTGCATTATTACATCACCGAGGGCCCGAGGGTGAAAGTGGGCGGTGTTTCGTTCTCTGGAAACCGTCATTTCACCGGTCGTACCCTGCGGGAAGGAATCGCCACATCCAAACCGGGAATCATGGCCTTTCTGAGCGACACTTCCGGAGTGTTCAAGGAAAGCGACCTCAAGGATGACATTGAACGCATCAGTGCCCGGTATTTTGATGCCGGATACATCCGGGCCAAGGTGGGGCCTGCGGAAATCGAGTTCAGTGCCTCCCAGAACAAGGTGTTTGTGCACATACCCATTGACGAGGGGTTGCGTTACCGGATTTCAAAAATCTCCGTTTCGGGGGATCTCATCGGTCCGGAAAAAATCATGAAGCGCATCCAGGCGGGTGAAACGCAAGCCGAAGCCGAACTTCTCAAAGAACACATGAAACTGGTGGGTTCCAAGACGGGAAACTGGTTCAACCGGTCCCGCATGGCCCGGGATCTCCAGGCTCTGACCACCTATTACCGGGACATGGGTTACGCCTATGTCAACGTGGTGCCCCTGACCCAGATTGATGATGAAACGCGCCGCATCGAGGTGGATTTCCGGGTGCGCCCGGGACGCAAGGTCTACATCGAACGCATTGAGGTGACCGGCAACTCCAAGACCCAGGACAAGGTCATCCGCCGTGAAATGGTGATCCACGAGGGGGATCTGTACTCCAGCACCCGGATTGAAACATCCCGGCGGGCCATTTTCCGGCTGGGATTCTTCAAGGATGTGAAGGTCAAGAACAAGAAGGGAAGTACGGACGAATACACCATTCTGGAGTTCAACGTCAGCGAGGGTTCCACCGGTACATTCAACATAGGCGCCGGTTATTCCACGGTGGAGAACCTGGTTGCCCAGATGCAGATCACGCAACAGAACCTGTTCGGGCGCGGGCAGACCATGATGCTTCAGGGCCAGTTGTCTTCCCTGCGACAGCATTTCTCCCTGCGTTTCGTGGAGCCGTATTTCTTCGACACGAAGTGGTATTTTTCCTTCTCCCTGTACAACTCCCTGTATGCGTTTGAAAGTTTCAACCGCAAGACCATGGGGGGAAGCCTCACCTGGGGATACGCTCTGTCCCCGCTCTGGCGCGTGTTTCTCACATATACCCTTGAGGATGTGGCCATCAACACGTCCTCCAGCGGTGTGCTTCTGGGGAGCGGATCCCGGCTGACCATTCCATCCACCGCATTTGTGGCGAACCTTTTCAAGGACGGAATCACCTCCTCGGTGAGGGCATCGGTAACCTATGACAAACGCGATCACCGGCAGTTCCCCACCAAGGGGGCCATGCACAGCCTCAGCGCGGAGTTCGCCCGGCCGGAATTCGGTTCCGAAAACGTGTTTGACCGATACCGTGCGTTTTCCCGCATTTACTTTCCCCTGCTCAAACCGTTCATCTTCAAGATGAACGCAGAAATCGGCCTGATCACCTCGTCGGACAAGGCGGGGGTTCCCATCTTCGAGAGGTTCTTCCTCGGGGGCATCAATACCGTGCGCGGCTTTAGGCCCTATTCCCTGGGGCCCCGGATCCAGATTCCCGTCTCTCCGGACCCCAACGCGGCCCTCTTTTCGTTCCGCAAGGGAGGGGACAAGAGCCTGGTGTTCAACTGGGAACTGGAATTCGACATCCTCAAGGCCATGATGATCAAGGGTGTGGTATTCGTGGATGCCGGAAATGCCTATGACGACAACGAAAACTATTCCCTGACGAAGATGCGCTCATCCTGGGGATTCGGCATCCGCTGGTACACTTTCCTCGGAACACTCCGCTTCGAGTGGGGTCTTCCTTTCAACCCGCAAAAGGGAGAGGAACCCATTGTGTTCGAGTTCAACATCGGAGGTTCCTTCTGATGTCCCGTTGCGGGCGGAAACTTTTCATGGCATGGATGATTCTGGGTCTGATGGCGGGTTCCTGTGCCAAACCCGTCCAGGTCGGGGTGATCCGGGTCAAGGCCATCATGGATGAAAGTACCTGGGGCCTGACGCAGGTGAACCTGTTGCGACGGGAAATCGTCTCGCGGGAATCGGCATTGAAGGAAAAATGCGGCGGCCCGCTGGAGGCAACGCTGATCCGGGTCAGGGAAACGGAAAACCTGGACGATGATGACCCGGTTCGGCAGGAAGCGTTGCGGAACCATGCGGGAATCTACGAGAAGTGCATGAACCTTCGCGGACAACTTCAGGAGGAACTCGGCCGCATCCAGGAGAAGTTCGCGACCGCCGTCATGGAGAAGGTTCAGAGTGCGGCGGAGATCATTGCCCGTCGGCGGAAACTGGATCTGGTACTGTTTCAGGACCAGAAGGGAACAGTGTTGTGGTCTGGTCCCCGGGTGGACGTAACAGCCGAAGTGAAAAACATGATTGACTCGGAACCATAGAATTTTTTTCCACCGGGGATTGTCTGATGCAATATCGCGGTTAATTCCGCGGGCGTTTTTTACCCAAGGAGTAGACACAGCATGAAACGTTATATCTTTGCAACCATCTTTGTTTCCACATTTCTGGTGGCCTCCGTGGCCCACGCCCAGAACATCGGGTGGTTCAATCCCGCTGGCGTTTTGAATAATTCCCGAGCGGGGAAGGCTGTTCTGGCCAAGCAAAAAGCCCTTCAGGACCGTTTCGAACGGGAACGCCAGAGGGCGGAAAAGCCGCTGGAAACCGAAAAGGACCAGATCGAAACGCAGTGGAAGAACCTCCAGGAAAACGCCAATGTGTTGACCGAGAAAGAGAAGCAGCGCCGGTTCGAGGAAATCAAGAAGCGCTATGATGCCTGGATGGAAAAGGTCAAGAAGGGGCAGATGGATCTGGCCAAGAAACAACAGGACATGGCCAAGGAGTTCCAGGCAGTGGCCGAGCCGTTTTCCCGGCAACTGAAAGTGGCGGCTGAGCGTATCGCCAAGGCAAAGGGGTATCATTTCATCATTGCCCATGACCCGGACAATCCCCAGGTCCTGTTGTTTGCCCGTCCCGATCTGGAAATCACCACCGATCTGATCCGGGAACTGGATAAAAAATAGCGGTGAAGTTCCTGCCTTTCGGACTGCTGGCCGCGGCCTGGTGTGCATCGGTGCTGTGGTCCTGCAAAAAATCCCCTGAAAAGCAACCTCCGCCAGAACGGTCCATTGAAGAGAAACTGGAGCCGGTTCATCTGGTGCTGCCGGGGGAACTCGCTGGCAGCCAGGAAGACGCGACTGTGTATATCCAGGAAAAGGAGCCCAACGATTACCACACATGGGCCCTGTTGCTGGAGCCGGGAACTTCGGCCAGGGGGTTCATCAACGAACCCCGCATGCGGGGGGAAATGCTCGGTCCGGACCGGGATTACTACCGGTTCGAAGTGCCTGCGGACAGCCGGCACATCCTTTGGGCGAGGCTCACCGGAGTGCCGGGCATTGACATGTTCCTGAGTGTCCATGATTCGGAAAACAAGCCCATCCATATGCAGGACGACAACGAAGCAGGCAGGGAGGAGATCATCGTCAATCTGACGCTGGATCCCGGGACCCACTATTTCGTGGTGGGAGAACGCTGGCGATCGAGCGTATTCAAACATGATCCCAAAAATCCCTATACCCTGCGCTGGCGGTTGACCACGCCGACCCCCGGACAGGAGATAGAGCCAAACAATCACCGGGCCACCGCCAATCGCCTGATTCCGGGGCGGGCCATGAAAGGCTACATTCACAGCCGGAATGATGTGGATTTTTATCAACTGGATTTCGGCAACCGTTTGATGCGCATGGAGTTCCGGACCGTTGCAGGATTGCCCCTGAATGTGTCTTTCTGGCCAGCGGAGGGAAAGTCGCCCGTTTTGAGAAAGAAAGTGCCCGCCGGAGAAAGCCTGGTGCTCAGGCGCATGAACCTGCAGGAAGTGGGGGCCTCGTTTCTGGCGATTGCCGGGGCTGGTCGTGCATATTCGGTGGACGGACAATACGAAATCCGGGTGTCCTACGATACGGGGGGAGAACGGTTCGAGTCCGAACCGAATGATTCCGTTTCCCAGGCGAACGTGCTTTCCGGCATGTCAGGAACGATTCTGGGGACCATCTCCCACGCCAGGGACAGGGATTTTTATTCCGTGAACTTCGATCGGGACATGTCCATGAACCTGTCTCTGAGTGCTCCTGAATCCCTGACGGACCTGCAAATGTGTCTCATGCCGTTGAAACGCTGTATCCAGGCCAAAGATGGCAATCCACTGGAAATTCACCATCAGGTGGTGGCCAAAGGCAATTACTGGCTGGAGGTGGATTCCCAGAAATCGTTCGATCCCGATGCCACCTACTCCCTGAACTGGCGCTTCCAGGTGGCTTCCGATGCCGATGAGCGAGAACCCAACAACCGGCCGGAGCAGGCGGGGCGCATTCATGCCGGCACCCTGGTACGGGGGTTTTTGTTGCCCAAAGGGGATGTGGATTATTTCTGGTTCAGTCTGCCGGGGTCCAGTTCGAACCCGCCGGTAGTTCAGGTGGAAATGACGGGGGGGGAATCCATTGATCCCTCCCTGGCCATCGTGGATCGATTCGGAAACGTGACGGTGGAGGATGCTTCGGGCATTTACAGCGGGGTGCGCCGGGTCAAGACGGCACTGCACCCAGGGCATCGTTATTATGTCCGGGTCCGGGACAAACAAGGAAATGCGGGTAGTCCCAATGTTCCCTACCTGTTGCGGCTGACCCACGTCAACGCCATGCCCAGACGCCAGTATCGGTAAAACAGGATTACTGCAATTGCAAAAGGAATGTGGTGGATATTTCCACTTCCATTCCGGCCTGGATGCGGGTCACGGTTTTCCCGGCAACGTGTTCCAGAAGGCCCCGGGCCACGGAGAAACGTCCATCCACTGTACCGGACATCTGCGGCATTCCTTCCTGCGGAACTTCTTCGCCTCCCATGCGCGCCATCTCCGAGGTGTCTGCATCAAAGGAAACCCGCAGGTGTGCAATGTCGTTGTCATAAGAAGTCACCTGAAACCCCAGAGAGGCTCCGGGAAAGCGCATGCCGATGGTCTGGTTCACGCGCACCGGGTTTTCGGGGAGTTCGAACATCTCCATGATCTGTTTGGGAAGCACATCCACCCGGCGGTCATTTTCGCTGACCTTGATGGTGGCTACGGTCTTTTTGGGACTTTTCACCGTTGTTTTGGCGCCACCCGTGACACGGCCGGTTTTCGGATCATACTGGGCGAACACCGACACGGTGGTTTCTCCGTCCGATGCCTCTCCGGAAACGGAATGCCCGTTTCCCCTGGCCCTGACATAGAACTTCTCGTTCTTTTCGGTAACCACCAGGAAGACTTCATCGTGAAAAACCACACGGCCTTTGGGACTGATGGTGCCCTTGACCTCCAGGGCATCTTTGGCCAGCCCCTCATGGGATGCCATGAGGGTTTTGCCGGGCATCATATAACTCTTGAAATCGTTGACAGAGAGGATGAACCCGGCGGACCCGTCCGGATACACTTCGGTGATGGTGAGACGAAAGCCGGTTTCCGTAAGAACATGGAACTGCATGGCTGCGGCAACGCCCGGAGGCACCATGCCGGGCATCATGCCGGGCATGCCACCGGGGCTGGCCATTTTCACGGACATGATCATTTCCTCTGAATTGCGGTAGTTCAGGATTTGTCCTGCCTGAAAGGCGTATTTCAGATCCACCAGGGGGCCTGCAGGTTCGGGATCCCCTCCGGAGTCGGGGTCATCGCCCGGTGCGGGGTTCCCCGTGTGGTCTCTCTGGTGCCGGGCGTCGTCGGGGGTACCATCGTGGATGCAGGAAAACAGGGAAAACAGGAGAAGGGTAAACAATGCAGTGATTTTCATGCGGATATTCCTTTCGGGAAAAGAAGTTCTTGTGCCGATTCACGGCTTGCCACATACGAAAGCATTCTGGTGTTATTCAACCGGCATTTTCCGGGGCGGATCCTGGCTCTGGAAAAGCCGGCAGTTCCGTAATCCGGGAAAAAGCCCTGGGCAAGGTGGCGGCATGCCAATCATGACACCAGGTGAAATGATCCCCTTTCGGCAGGTCGTTGGCCAGTTGGGCCCGGTGGACCTGCAATTCCCACCGACGATGGGAAAAAACGTGGGTTACGGAGCCGATGGATTCGAGCAGCTTCAGATCCAGACCGAGATGTTCCCGGAACGCCGGTTCGGCCGGTTCGGTGGCAGGAACATTGGGAAATTCCCAGAACCCGGCCAGCAGGCCCTGTGACGGGCGTCGGTGCAAGAGGATTTCTCCCGATTCGTTAGAGATGATGGCCACCCGCCAGGATTCGGAAACGGGAGGTTTTTTCGCGGTTTTTACAGGCAGGGACAACTCGATTCCCCGTTCGCGGGCGAGGCAAACACCGGATACGGGGCAGGCTTCGCAACGGGGTTTGGGTGCACACACCAATGCCCCGAAGTCCATCACCGCCTGGTTGTGGAGGCCCCGTTGGGAACCGGGCAGCAGTTCTTCCGCCAGTTTCTCCAGCCGTGCAATGGTCCGGGGATCGGTGATGTCGTCTCCGATGGCGTAAAGACGTGACAAAAAGCGAAGGACATTGCCGTCCACAGCGGCAGCAGGCCAGTCCCAGGCAATGGAAGCCACTGCGGCTGCCGTGTACTTGCCCACTCCGGGAAGTTTCTGCAATTGTGCAGGATCTTCGGGCAACCGGGAGCCGTACCGGGCGACCAACTCCCGGGCGGAGGCGTGCAGGTTCTGTGCCCGGCGATAGTAGCCCAGCCCCTTCCATTGGTGAAGTACCTCGTCTGGTTCGGCGCCAGCCAGGAAGCGGCCGCGGTCGAGTTCAAATCCTCGC
>CAZTZR010000131.1:5249-8755 GCA_964618145.1 uncultured Kofleriaceae bacterium | reverse complement strand
GAGAAATACCTGCGTAAACTGGACGACATGGTGAGGGCCCGGGAGGCGGAAATCGCAGCGGAACGTGCGAAGCAGAACAAGGGTTTCATGGGGGCCAAACGGGTTCAGGAGTTGCCCCACACGACGTTTCCGCTCCAGGGGACGAAGAAGGATAACAAGGGCAAGAAGAAGAACCTGCGGCCGCTGGTGGCGGGTTCCGGGAGTAAGGCGTGGCTGAAAATCTACCTGGCATTTCTGGGGTTGTACGAAAAGTGTCGGGAGATGCTTCTGGACGGAATCCGGAACGTGGAGTTTCCCAAAGGGACGTACATGATGCACGCTATCTGGGGTTTCCCCGTCAGTACGCAATGCCCGCTCAAGGTGCTGGAATCGCACCCCCTGGCGTAGGGTCCGCCACCCCTGGGGGCATTCCCACAGCCCCATATACCCCTCGCAGTTTTTCCGTCCCCACCCCGAAAGACTATGTCACCGGTGCGCCCTGACCACTGCTAATACGCCCTGCGCCCGCAAAAACACCCCATCAAACACCCCATCAACAGGACCAAATACACTACGCACACGGCTTCAAAAACGACTCGGAGTGGGCAACGGCGTGTGACGCGGGGGTGGGGTTGTGAGATATGGGCGGGGTGAATGGGGATGGGGCGCGGGCAGGGGGGGGGGTGTGGGGATGGGGACTTACGCCAGGGGGGTCAAAGACCGTAGCGCTTGATTTTATAGAGAAGGGCGCGGCGGCTCATGCCCAGAATTTCGGCTGCGTGGGTACGGTTGCCATCGGTCGAGTTCAGGGTTTCGGCGATGAGGGCCCGCTCCATCTCCTGGACCGAAGTGCCGGCGCGTAGCACGGACGAAACGGACGGGAGGCTCCGGGGACGTTTGGGACCTCCGCGTACATTGGGAGGCAGATGGTCGGGATGGATGACTCCCCCCCGTGCAAGGATCACGGCCCGCTCCATGGCATTGCGCAACTCCCGTACATTTCCTGGCCAGTCGTACTCCATGAGTAGTTGCGTGGCATCGGACGAGAGGCGGCGCGGTCTGTCGGTGGCAAGGGTTTCAATGAAATGCCGGGCCAGGGGCAGGATGTCGCCGGCCCGTTCCCGCAGGGGCGGCAGCAATACCTCGAAAACATTGAGCCGGTAGTACAGGTCTTCGCGGAAAAGGCCGGCTGCGATGGCTTCGGGAATGGAACGGTTGGAACTGGCGATGATGCGGACGTCACTCTTGCGGGGACGGCTTGCGCCAAGTGGGTGGAATTCCTTTTCCTGGATCACCCGCAGGAGTTTGGACTGCAGGTCAATGCCCATTTCCGAAATCTCGTCGAGCAGAAGTGTGCCGCGGTTGGCTTCGGCAAAGCGTCCTTCCCTGGAGCGGGTTGCACCCGTAAACGCGCCGCTCTCCCAGCCGAACATCTCTCCTTCGAGCAGCGCAGCCGGGATGGCAGCGCAATTGACTTTGATGAAAGGACCGTTCTTGCGCCCACTGTGCCCGTGGACAAAGGATGCCGCGAGTTCCTTGCCTGTGCCGCTCTCGCCGGTAACAAGGACTGATGTATCGGATTGGGCACAGGCTTCGAGCAATTCCAGTGTAGACTGCATGGCGTCGCCGCTCGGGACGATGCCACCGAAGGAACGTCGCTCTCCTGGGGTATCTACAAAATCCCCGACTGCCAGCAACTCTTGCAGTATGCGTCGTAGGTCATTGAAATCAATTGGTTTTTCCAGAAAATCGAGGGCACCTGCCTTCATCGCTGCCACGGCGCACTGCACGTCACCGAATGCGGTCACCATCACCACCGGAAGTTCCTGATAACGCTCCCGAATGGCCTCCAGCGTTTCAAGTCCAGTCATGGATTGGGGACCCATGCGTTGGTCGAGAAAGACAACACCCGGGAGTTCCTTCTCAATGCATGCGATGGCTTTTTCCCCGGAACTGGCGGTCTGGACCGGAAAGCCGGCAGCGGTTACGGCGGCTTCCAGCATAGTCCGGAAAGCCTTTTCGTCGTCAACGATGAGTGCGTATGGTTTCAAGGTTCTCCTGATTCCGTGAAAAAGGTCAGTGTGGCCACTGCCCCCGAATCCTGGCCATTGGTCAGTGTCAGCATGGCATGATGATCTTCGGCGATGCGGCGGGAAATGGCAAGGCCCAATCCGCTCCCCTTCTCCCTGGTGGTGAAATATGGATCAAACAGACGGGGCAAATCCGCCGGTGGGATCCCATGGCCGGTGTCGATCACCCGAACCCGTGGTCCCGATGTCACGGAATCCACGGCAATTTCGATGCGGCCGCCGGGGGACGAAGCTTCGATGGCATTGAGCACAAGGTTAAGGAACAGTTCCTCCAGGGCGGCGGAGTCCCCGATTACTTCAGTGGAAGGGTGCCCATGGAAATTCACCTCAAGGGAAATCCCCGCTTCCTCTGCGTCCGGACGAAGCAGCATCGCCGTTCTCCGCGCGATTTCCCCGAGATCAACACGGTCCTCCTTCTTCTTGCGCGGACGGGAGAAATCCAGGAACTCCTCAAGGCGCTCGACCATGCGGTCGATCTCGTCCAGCATCAGTGCCGTATGGCCTGGGGAGTCAGCGTCTGCGCGCTGCTCATGGATGAGTTGGGCCAATCCGCGAACGGCACCCAGGGGATTGCGGAGTTCATGGGCCAAACCGGCCGCGAGCAGACGCAAGGACTCCAGACCCATCAGTCGCTGTTGTTCGAGGGCCATGTCGCGGGCCAGCCTCTCCCGCGCGGCGAGGGAACGGAACCATGCCACGGTGACGGCGAACAGGATGAGGAGCATGACAACGCCAAGAGCGGTAACGCCCAGGATGGGCCATGTCACTTCCGCAATCGCGGTTCGATCCATGACCAGAACCACATGGTACCGGCCGGCGGGTGCAGCCCAGGAATCGTCTGCGCCGCAGGGACATTGATTGGGCGTGCAAAGACATGTCCCTGATGCCATGCAGCCGGAGGCAACATCAAACGGCAGGGCGACCACGATATCCCGACTGCGCGCCAGGAGCGGCTTCACCTGACTCAGGATCTTCTGGCCCGGCAGTTCGCCACCCAGCACATAAAGAGGTCTATGAGCATCGTCCACGATGCCCACCGACAGAACCTCGGGGCTCTGGCTGACTTCGTCGAGGATTCCCTGCACGCGTCCCTTCTGGTCCGGGCCGTGGCGTATGACTCCGCGAATGGCCACCACGACCGTGCGAGTAAGGGTGAGTGCCTTTTCTTCGGTTGTCCGATCCACCTCCCGCGTGACCTTGCGTGCCAGAAAGACGATGAGCAAAGCAAGCAGAATGGTGATGATTGCCTGGACGGCGAGCGCCTGATGGGGTCTGTTCCGCATGGGGTTCATGCCAGTCAATGTAGATCAAAGGCCAGGCTCGTGGCAACACAAGTGTCACATACGTCAATGTCAATGTCCGTGGGCGCCCTTGCATCCGCCTTTGCATCCGCTCATGGAAGCGCATTTGCATTGGCCTTCGGCGCATTTGCAGTCA
>CAZTZR010000131.1:0-5149 GCA_964618145.1 uncultured Kofleriaceae bacterium | reverse complement strand
TTTGCATCCGCTCATGGAAGCGCATTTGCATTGGCCTTCGGCGCATTTGCAGTCATCGCCGGAAGCGCATTTGCATCCACCTTCAGCGCACTTGCATCCGCCCATGGAAGCTTTGCATCCACCTTCGGAAGCGCACTTGCATCCACCTTCAGCGCACTTGCAACCGCCTTCGGATGCGCAATCGCAGCCTTCCCCGCAGTTACACGGATTCGCTGAACCCTCTTGGGAAATGGAGGTTTTCACGGAAGCCGGATTGGAGGTATCCCCGGAATCGCAACCCGTCACCATCCACAGAGCGCCAACCAAAACAAACAAACATCCAGTTTTTGCCAATTTTTTCATTATAATTAATCCTTTCTGTTGTCCGCCGTCCTTCAGGCGGGAGTTCACCTTCCTGCTTCCCCTTGCAAGCACTTTCCGTGCCATCCACTGAAAACCTTGAATATCAAGACATTGCAACGCATTGATAGAAGTGAGTGCGCACTTTCTGCACGGGAAAGCGCACCATGATGTGTGCAAGTATTGCGCAGGTGACCTTCGCATGGGCGTCATGGTAATATGACATGGTTCATGGCTCCACCCCCGAGAGTGCCTGTTCCAGATCTTCCCGAAGGTCGTCAACGTGTTCAATCCCGACAGAAAGACGAATGACTCCATCGGTAATGCCACGCATCAGGCGCATGTCCACCGGAATGGACCCGTGGGTCATGGTCGCAGGATGGCAGGCCAGGGATTCCACTCCTCCCAGGCTTTCCGCCAGGGAAAAGACACGAAGCCTGGCTGCAAACTGTTCTGCAGCAGCGCGTCCTCCCTTCAGTTCCACCGTGACCATTCCGCCATAACCTCCGGGCATTTGACGCAAGGCCAGATCCCGTTGTGGGTGGGAATCCAGACCCGGATACAGCACACGCAGGATTTTCGGGTGACCCACAAGGTGTTCCGCGATGGCCCGGGCGTTGATGCAGTGTTGTTGCATGCGGATTTCCAGGGTTTTCAGCCCCCTGAGGATGAGCCAACTTTCAAAGGGAGCCAACACGGCACCCGCTGCATTCTAATGGAATTTCCAGGCTTCGTGCAGTTCATGGTCCGAAGTGACGATGGCCCCGCCTACCACATCCGAGTGTCCGCCCATGTATTTCGTCATGCTGTGCACGACGGCATGGGCTCCCAGTTCCAGGGGGCGCTGTAGCGCTGGCGTGGCGAAGGTGTTGTCGACCACCAGGAATGCACCCGCCTGTCGCGCAATGTCTGCGGCTGCCGAGATGTCCGTAAGTTGCAAAAGAGGGTTCGTGGGGGTTTCAATCCAGATCATGCGGGTCTGCGCGGTCAGGGCTTCCCGGAAGGCAGACGGATCACGACCATCAACATAGGAAAAATGAATTCCATAGGGTTTGAATACCTTTTCAAACAGGCGGAAAGTACCACCGTACAGGTCTTCTCCGGACACCACATGGTCTCCCGGTTTCAGGATGGACAGGGCCGTTGCCGTTGCCGCCAGACCCGATGAAAAAGCCAGCCCGGAGGCGTCGTCCGATTCCAATGCGGCCAGGCACTCTTCGAGTGCGGCCCGGGTGGGGTTTCCGGAGCGCTGGTATTCATATCCCTTGTGATGGCCAATGCCCTCCTGGGTGAAGGTCGTGGTCAGATGAACGGGAATGACCGTGGCGCCGGTGGCGGGGTCCGGTGGCTGCCCGGCATGGATGGCTTTTGTGGAGAATCTCATATTCCACCTCCGTTCATGTGTCCCTGGTGGGTCAGATAATCCACCAAATCGGAGCGGCGAAGGACTCCGTCCGGGCCGTTTTCCCCGAGCACCACCACACAGCCATATCCGGCCAGAAGCAAACGGCAGGCTTCGGATACATCCGTCTGCGGGTGAATCAGGGGTACCGGTTTTCCCATGGCATCCCGTACGGACCGCGTCGATGCGTCTGGGTGGTCATGAAGGAACTTGATCAGGGTGGTTTCGTCCAGACTGCCCACCACCTGGTTGTTTTCCAGAATGGGCAGTGAACTGATTCCGTGGTGTTGCATCAGACCGATGGCATTTGCGAGCAAGGCGTCGGGACACATGTGGAGCATGGCAGGGAATTGGCCGGTACGGCGCAGCAGGACTTCTTGCGCGGTCACTCTGGTCCCGCCCGATACGGGAAAGCCGTTTTCCGCCATCCATGTATCGGAATACAACTTGCTGAGATAATTTCGTCCGGTGTCAGGGAGCATGGCCACGATGACGCTGTCCGGAGGCATCCGGTCCGCGAATTTCAAGGCCGCTGCCACGGCAGTACCCGCCGAGCCGCCCACCAGCAAGCCTTCCTCCCGCGCCAGTCTTCTGGCTGCCAGAAAGGATTCCCGATCGCTGACCCGGACAAACTCGTCCACGACCTGCCTGTCGAAGGTGGCGGGCACGTAGTCTTCGCCAATGCCTTCCACCTTGTACGGTTTCGGGGAATCCCCCGAAAGAATGGAACCTTCCGGATCGGCCACCACCACAATGACATCGGGATGGACCTCCTTGAGATAACGGCCAACTCCGGAAATGGTGCCTCCGGTGCCGACCCCGGCCACAAACACATCCACCCGGTGACCGGAATCCTCCCAGATCTCCGGTCCCGTGGTCAGGTAGTGGGCGTCGGGATTGTATGGATTGCCAAACTGGTTCGGGCGAAAGGCGCCATGGATTTCCCGAGCCAGCCGGTTGGCTACTCCGTTGTAACTGTCCGGAGAATCGGGCGCCACGGAAGTGGGGGTGATGACCACTTCAGCCCCGTATGCCTTGAGTAAATTGATTTTTTCCTCACTCATTTTGTCGGGGAGAACGAATATGCATCGGTATCCCTTGACGGCGGCGGCCATCGCCAGGCCCACGCCGGTGTTACCAGCGGTGGCCTCGATGATGGTTCCGCCCGGTTTCAGCAGACCCGCCTGTTCCGCCTTTTCAATCATGGCCACAGCGATCCGGTCCTTGATGCTGCCACCCGGGTTGACGAATTCGGTTTTTCCCAACAGGTTCACCGGCCGCCCGTCTACAATCCTGCGAAGACGAATCAGCGGGGTACGACCTATGACGCTCAGTACATTGTTGTGAATTGGCATGATGTCACCTGTGTGTTGGGGTCCAGTAATCCCAGTTAACTTGACATAGTTGATAAACATAGTCAAGTATAAAGGATATACGTCCGTTCAACGGGATTGTCAACACAAAAAATGGATTCTTTGGAGATGTTGCGGGTTATCTGGACTCCTTGTCCAGGAAGTGTCCCACATATCGTTTGGTCGGGCGGTGAACGATCCAGTTGAAGGATCCGTCCGGAAAGGGTGGTTCGAACTGCCCGCACAGGAACACGAAGTCTTCGAGAAAGGCGTGCCGGACCACTTTCAGTTTGTGGCTGGCGGCGATTTCCTTGCGGACCCTCCCGTGTCCCAGGGTGATCCATTCAGGTTTCACGCCCGCGCCTCCCGCTACCCAGGGCAGTTTTTCGCTGTCCGGAAAGTTGACGGATTTTCCATGGATGGACATCACCAGGCCGTCTTGTATCACCACACCTTCCAGGGGTGATGCCGCGACAGATTCGGGCACATCCTTTTGCCCGTCGGCCGGCGGATCCTTTTGCCCGTCGGGAGGTGAATCCTTGGTGGTTTCATGCCGGGGAGGCTCCACCTGGGATCCGGCGGTTTCATCCGGTGCGGTGGTTCCCTTTCCCCTGGTGCAGGCCGACAGGAAGAGGGTGGCCATCAAGGTTCCGGTCATCAGGATCAGCATGGTGTTTTTCATGGAAAATCTCCGTTGTCATTACCTGTCAAAGGATGCCTCTGCATCGTTTGGAATGCAAACCAAAAAGCAGCCCTGCCCCATCGATGCCTCTACCCGACCCCGCCACCACCTCCCCGAAACGCTATCTCCATACTGCGCCACACCTCCCTTTTGCGATATAAATCCCACCATTTCCCATTTTTCCCGCAACCATTTTGCCCCCGCGCCGATAATAAAGGGTGCAGGCCCCAAATCCCCCTGCAAAAGGAGAATTGTATGAGCACCGCACTGCCCCGTTTCGCCGGAACCACCTACCTCGTCACAAGAAAATGCATCCGGGGCCAATTTTTTTTAATCCCCAATAAAGAGTTCACTGCCCTCATCCTCTACGCCATCGCCCGCGCCCAGAAAAATTGCCCCGTGCAGATTCACGGCTTCTGTTTCATGAGCAATCATTTCCACATGGTCTTGACCGACCCCGACGGCCTGACGGGACCCAGGTTCATCGGGGAAATGGACTCTTTCATCGCACAACTCATCAACAGGAAACTGGACCAGGACGGCCCCATCTGGAACAGCGCCCAGCGGCCCAACTGGTGTGCGTTGACCGATGAAAATGCCTGCTGGGAAAAGATAGTATACACGTTGGTGAATCCGGTGAACGCGGGGCTTGTGGAATCCAACAGGTGGTGGCCGGGGGCCATCACCACGGTGAAAATCCTTCGCAAGGGGATTGTCAAAACGAAGCGGCCGGAACTGGTGTTTTCCGGGGAGGAAAGCGAGGAAGCATGGCGCCATCTGAACATCGAGTTGACGAAATTTCCCGGAGCAGCCGGGATGGATTCGGAGAAATACCTGCGTAAACTGGACGACATGGTGAGGGCAGAGGAGGCGAAAATCGTGGCAGAACGGGCGAATCAGAACAAAGGCTTCATGGGGGCAAAACGGGTTCAGGAGTTGCCCCACACGACGTTTCCGCTCAAGGAGTCGAAGAAGGCGAACAAGGGCAAGAAGAAGAACCTGCGGCCGCTGGCGGCGGGTTCCGGGAGTAAGGCGTGGCTGAAAATCTACCTGGCATTTCTGGGGTTGTACGAAAAGTGTCGGGAGATGCTTCTGGACGGAATCCGGAACGTGGAGTTTCCCAAGGGGACATATATGATGCACGCCATCTGGGGTTTCCCCGTGAGTACGCAATGCCCGCTTAAGGTGCTGGAATCGCACCCCCTGGCGTAAGTCCCCGGTCCACCAGGTCCACCTCCGGTGCCGCCCCCCCGGGGCCCCCGCAGTTTTTCTACACCCACCACGAAAAACCAGGTCACCGGTGCGTTCAGTCCACTCCTAATACGCCCTGCGCCCGCAAAAACACACAAGCAACAGGACCAAGTACACTACGCA
>CAZTZR010000130.1:0-8828 GCA_964618145.1 uncultured Kofleriaceae bacterium | reverse complement strand
CCACGGGTCTTTTGGGTTCGGATTTCATCGGCGCCATGGACTCGTTCATCGCCAAAGTTATCAACAAGAAACTGAACCAGAGCGGTCCCATCTGGGACAGCGCCCAGCGTCCCAACTGGTGTACCCTTGATGATGTGGGTGCCTGCTGGGAGAAAATGGTGTACACGATGGTGAACCCGGTGAAAGCCGGGTTGGTGGCGTCCAACCGGGAGTGGCCCGGGGCATTGAGTACCGTGAAACAGATTCGCAAGGGAAAAATCGCGACGGTCCGTCCACCCTATGTTTTTTCCGGAGAGGAAAGTGAAAAACATATGAAGAAACTGGACATCGAGTTGACGCCGTTTCCTGACGCGGTGGAGATGAAACCGGAGAAGTATCTGGGTCAACTGGATGACCTGGTGATGGCGGAAGAACGGAAAATCGCGGCAGAACGGGCGAGTCGGAACCAGGGTTTTATGGGGGCGAAAAAGGTCCAGGAGTTGCCGCATACGACGTTTCCGCTTCACGGGACCAAGACGGGGGGTATACGGCCAAAGGTTGCTGGCTCTGACATAAGCCAATGGATCAAGCGTTACCGTGCTTTTCTGGCGCTGTACCGCAAGGCCCGCAAGGCGGTATTGGACGGGGTACGGAATGTGGTGTTTCCCAAGGGAACGTACATGATGCATGCGGTGTGGGGATTCCCGGTGGATTTCGATGACCCGCTGGAGGTGCTTCAGTCGCACCCCCTGGCGTAGCTCCCTGCCTTTTTGGGGCATAACATTTTGCCCCATCCTGCCCCCTCGTTTTTCCAGTTCACCTTGAAAAGCGCAGGTCACCGGTGCGTTTGGACCACTCCTAATGCGCTGTACGCCCCTAAAAATCCTATTGCAAAGGGTCAATTTTTCTCCGCAATAGGCATCAAAAATGTCAAATTAATAATATGTATTGCAGGCCAGTAAGCGTGGTGATAAGAAAAGGTCATAGTGTTTGAAGCGGTGGCGGGGAGGGAGATTTTTGCAACTAAATAGCACTCGATCGCCCTGCAAGTTGGAAAACTCCGGCTTTTTCCCGGTGCGGTGTCATGCTATGCTCCGGGCGTGTTTTCAGGAGGTGTTCCATGAAGGCTGCCTTGGTTGTGCTTTGGGGGGTGCTGGTATTCGGGTCGGCCTGCCGGCCGGGTCCGACCCGGGGACCGGATATCGGGACCCCAGGGGTGTCCGGGAAAAAATCCGGGGAAATGGACCACAAAGAGTCCCCGGAAACAAAGCCTGCGGTGGAAAAACCCACCAGAATTCCGGGTGCCGATGCCCCCGAGGGGGAGATACGGAACACGGCCGATGCCCATGCCCGCTGGGTGCTGGCGGATCCTGCAACCCGTGGGGGGGAATGGGAGCAGGTGAAAGCCTCCGGCCATGCCCGGTACACGGAAGCCTTTCGCAAGGCGTTGCTCTCTCTGGCGCCGATCCACCTGGATCTGGCCGCGCCGGAGTCCGAACAACTGCGCGTGGTGGAACTGGTGTTTGCGCTGGTGACGCCAAAGGAAGCTCCCTTCGTGGGGGATGAAATCCTGGAACACATGCGCCGGCAGGAACGCATTTCCCTGGCGGGCATTTTGGCCATCAGCCGCCTGCAGGCCCCCGACGCCACTTCGTTTTTGCGCCTGTTCGTGCAATGGGATGTGCCCGACCGGCTCCGGGAGGCGGTGATTGAGGCCTTGGGACGGCTGACCACGGATTCGGCGGCCACCGATGAACTGGTCAAACTGGCGCGGCCGCTTTGGGAAGAAGGCAAGACTTCCCCGGACGACCGGGTGGTGATTCGGGCTCGCCTGGCCGTAGCGCAACTGGACCGGCTGAGGTCCTGCGATCCGTCGAAAGAGGATTTCCGCTTTTTTTCCGCCGTACTCAAGGCGCGGCCCTTTGATGCGCAAAAACCGGAACACCGGGCTGTCGCCCGCATGCTGTTGTGCACGGATCCGGAGCCGGGACTGCGGATGTTGCTGGATCACGCGGGTCTTTCCCCCACGCGGGAACACGCAGAATCACTGGGTGCCCTGCTGGATTCCGCACCCCCCGGGGCCGTGCGAACCGTGATGCGCCAGGAATTGTCGCCACGCAACCGGCCGGCGCGCATGGCCTTGGCCATCCTGGCGCTGGGGCGGTTCGGCGATGATACGGATATGACCCTTCTGGAGAAACTGACGGCCCGCACCCACCGGATTCCCGGCTGGAAGGAAACCCTGGGCCAACTGGCCACCGAAAGCCTGCAGAGTCTGCGCCGGAAATAGTGTGACTGCTGGAAAACCGCTCGGTCCCCGCTGTGCCACTGCAGGGGTTTTTAAGCGGATTGCCAGTCGTGTTCCTTGAAATACCATGATTATGAGGATTATAACTCCTTGAAATTTGACATTTACGAGGATTAGGTCATGATGATTCTGGAATGGAACGAGGAGCGACAAGATGATACCGAGACACTACGACGATCTGGAGCGTTTTTTACGACCCGGAAAGGTGCTGGTTCTTTATGGCCCACGTCAGGTCGGCAAGACCACCTTGATCCGGAATTACCTGAAGATGGCCCCATGGAGAGCCCGCGTCGAAACCGGCGAGGACGTGAGACTGCAGGAATTGTTCGCCATAGGCAGGATCGATCGGCTGCTGGAGTTCGTCGCTGGCCATGAGTTGCTCGTGATCGACGAGGCCCAGAAGGTGGCCGGAATCGGCGCTGGACTAAAAATGATCATTGATGCTTCCCCCGGTCTCAGGATCATCGCGACGGGATCCTCGTCCTTCGAACTGGCCGGCCAGATGGGGGAACCGCTGACGGGAAGAAAGCGGACGCTCACTCTTTTTCCGGTGTCGCAAATGGAGTTGGCGAACCTGTACAACCGCCACGATCTGCGACAGCGGCTTGAGGAGTCGGTCCTCTTCGGCGGCTATCCCGAGGTCGTAAGTGCTTCCACGAGGGAAGAGAAGACCCGGATCCTGCACGAGTTGGCCTCGTCTTATCTGCTCAAGGACGTGCTGGCTCTGGAGAAACTCCGGAACAGTCGGGCGATTTTCGATCTGTTGCGGTTGATGGCCCTGCAGATTGGCTCCGAGGTGTCGTTGTCGGAATTGGGCACCCAGGTCGGCCTCAACTACAAGACGGTCGACCGGTACCTCGACATCCTGGAGAAGTCCTTCATCCTGTACCGCCTCCCGGGGATGGGAAACAATCCCAGGACCGATCTGCGGAAAAAGAACAAGTACTTCTTCTTCGACACGGGGATTCGCAACGCGCTGCTCTCGAACCTGAATCCGCTTGACCTGCGCTCCGACACCGGCGCATTGTGGGAGAATTTTCTCTGCATTGAGCGCATGAAACGTCAATCCTACCTCGAACAATACGCCAACTTTTTTTTCTGGCGGAACACCGCGGGACAAGAGGTGGACCTGGTGGAGGAGCGCGACGGGAGGGTCGCAGGCTTCGAATTCAAGTGGGGGATCCGCGGCGCGAGGCCACCGAAGGCCTGGATTGGGACCGTCCCGGATTCGACCTTCACAGTCATCGACCGGGAGAACTACCTCGACTTTTTGTTGCAGTGACAGCCGCCGGAACCTGCAGAATCCCCACATGTGGTCAACGTTGACCGGATCCGGTGAAATGCGGCCGGATTTGCCCCTGCCGGAGCCCGGGATTTTGGCAGGGTACCGGCTTTTCCCTTTCTGGCGCGCCACTTGCAATTGCCCGGGTCATGCATACGAAGATCCTCACCGGCGACATCAATGGCATTGACGGGTTTCTGGTGACCGTGGAGGTGGACTGCCAGGTGGGCATGCCCGGGTTTCACCTGGTGGGGCTGGCCTCCACCGCCATGAACGAGGGGCGTGTGCGGATCCGTACCGCCCTGGACAACGGCGGATTTGAACTCAAGAGCAAACGCTTCACCGTGAATCTCGCGCCGGCGGAAACCCGCAAGGACACCACGGCGGTGGACCTGCCCATTGCCCTGGGCGTGATGGCGGTCAACGGCAGCCTGGAACCCTCGTTGCTGGCGGACAGCCTGTGGGTGGGGGAACTGGCCCTGGACGGGTCCGTGCGTCCGGTGCGGGGTGTGCTTTCCATCGCCCAGTTGGCCCAACTGGAAGGGATACCCACCATTGTGGTACCGGAGGAAAACGCCGCCGAGGCCGCCCTGGTCCGGGGTTTGAAGGTGCGTGTGGCCAGGGATTTGAGACAGGTGGTCGCGTGTCTGAACGGCATTCTGCCGTGGCCGGACATACCGGCACCGGATTCCCCGGCCGGGCCGGGGGAACTGGCCGATTTGCGGGATGTGCGCGGACAGATTCTTGCCCGGCGGACCCTGGAAATCGCCGCCGCCGGCCGCCACAACCTGCTGTACGTGGGCCCCCCCGGTTCCGGCAAGAGCATGCTGGCCCAGCGCCTGCCGGGAATCCTGCCGGAATTGTCCTTCGAGGAGGCCCTGGACTGCACCCGCATCTACAGCATCACCGGGCTTCTGGACCGGACCCGGCTGTTGACGTCCCGGCCGTTTCGTTCGCCCCATCACACGGTGTCGGTGGCCGGCCTCGTGGGGGGCGGCGCGGGCCCGCGGCCCGGGGAGATCAGCCTGTCCCACCACGGGGTGCTGTTCCTGGATGAATTGCTGGAGTTTCCCCGCCACACCCTGGAAACCCTGCGCCAGCCCATGGAGGACCGGCGGATCACCATCACCCGTGCGAAGGGAACGGTGAATTATCCTTGCAGTTTCCAGTTGGTGGCCGCCATGAATCCCTGTCCCTGCGGGTTTTTTGCCTCGGATTTGCGCACCTGCAAGTGCAGCGGGGACAGCATCGCCCGGTACCGATCGAAACTGTCCGGGCCGTTGCAGGACCGTTTCGATTTGCAGGTGGAAGTACCGGGCATGCGATACGGGGAACTGAAGAATTCCCCCGAAGGGGAGCCCAGTTCCGCGGTGCGTGCACGGGTACTCGCCGCCCGGCGACGGCAGGCGGCGCGGTTCGGTTCCCGTCCGTTGCTCAACGGTACCATGGATGCCCGGGCAGTGCGGGAGTGCTGCCGCCTCACCTCAGCCGGGGAAAAACTGCTGGAGCGTGCGGTGGAACGCCATGGACTTTCCGTGCGGGCCATCGACAAGATCCTGAAGGTTTCCCGCACCATCGCGGACCTGGAAGGAGCCGTCGACATCCACACCCCCCATGTGTCCGAAGCCCTGCAGTACCGCGCCCTGGACCGGGGATTGAAATAGGTGTGTAAGACGCCAGAGATGACTTACGGTGTTTCTGATCGCTCAGTCTGCCGTTCCCGGCACAGGTGCAGTTTACTGTCTGGCCCTGTGGCAACCCGGCTTTCGGCCGGAGTGTGGAGTTGGAAATTCTGGGGGCTGTTCCTGCCGTTCATCCGGGAGTGAAAACCCAACCCTGTTTTCCTGGTTTTCCTGATGGGTCTGTTCTTCCTGTGGATCCGCCGTCGTTTCTGAACTTCTGCCGGTTGTCCGGGTCATTTCCAGGAGAAGATGTCGCCGAATTCCCAGAACAGGCCCACGCCGAACCATCCGCCCCGCACGGCCTCATCGCCGAAGCCCCAGGCCGCCTGGAGGCCGGCGCCGATGGATCCTTTGGGGGAGTGGGAAGGAAACGCCTCGAAGGCGGTGATGCGGGCCTGTACCACCATGCCGGTGGTGTCCCCCACCTGGCGGGGACCTGCGGACAGTTGTACCGAGGCGGCGTTGGATCCGAAGAACCACAGGTACTCGAGTTTTCCGGCGGTGGCGTATACCGGGTCGCGACCGAAAAAGCCGGTGGCGGCAGTAACCCCGGTCAGGCAGGTTCCGCGTCCGCAGGAGCGTCCTGCTGCCGCATCCAGGGTGGCTTCGGCGCCCAGGTCCGACAGGTCGCGCACGGTCCCCACGGCGCCGAGCCGGGCGGACCAGGCGCAGCCGGAGAAAACTGCCAACACCGTGAGAATCAGAAAGAGGCGAATCAACCGATGATGTCCGGCTTGGTGCAGGTCTGGATTTCCATGATCAGGAACATCATGATCTTTTCCTGGATGAGCAGTTCATACTGCTTGGGATCCGAGGTCGAAGACGTGGAATGGGTGTGATACACGGTGTACAGGACTTTGCCGCAATAGTAGTTCCAGGAAACGGTCATGGGCGCGTTGTTGTGGTTGGCCGGGGCGTTGCCGCGCATCCATACCTTGGGCAAAGCCCAGAACACGCCGTCAATGCAGTCGGGGTTGATGTCGTCGTCACATTCGCCGATGGGACCCTTGCCGATGTCGTGGATGATGTCCCAGGCGGCTTCCAGATGGATGGAGCTGCCCCGGTTGACTTCGGTCAGGGCCAGCCATTCCTCCAGGATGGGATCCATGGGGGTGCCGGTGGTATTGTAGGAACTCCAGTTGTTGCAGATGCCGATGGAGCCGGGATTGCCCGCGCCGCACACACCGGTGGAACCACTGCCTGAACCTGCTTCAGCCACGTAATAACTCAGGAACTCGGGCCAGTTCTGCTCTGCCCAGTCATAGGAGAAGTCATCCACATAGAGTTTTCCGCCGTTGCGGACCCACTCCCGCAGGTTGGCTTTTTCCGCGGACTTGGTCAAAGATGACACGGAACCGCCGCAGGTGATGACAATGATGTTGTATTTGGCGAGTTCTGCGGGATCCGCCAACAGTTCATCCGCTTCGGAGGGAGGGGGAGGGAGGCCGAAACCGCCGTCGGGGCTGATTTCGATGACCCGGGCGCCGTTGTAATCAAAGCCCAGGGCACGGAACATGATGCTCATGTCTTCGTAGGCGCCCTTGATCACCGCGATGCGGGGCATCCAGGAACCCTGACCGGGATCATGGTAGTTCGGCAGCGTGACCATGGGGTTTGACGGCATGCCGTCGGGGGCGTTCAGGTCCATGACTTCTCCGGGGCCCCCGGTGGTAATCTGGGTGACCCGCCGGAATTCCCCTTTCTGCACCAGAAAATTGTAGGTGTAGTTCGGCAGCAGGCGGATTTCGAAGGACCCGTCGGTGTCGGTGAACACGTGGGGCAGTCCCTGGGGAAGTTCCACACATTTGTTGCAGTAATTGCCATCGGGAGGAGCATCGACTCCACCCGTATAGGCGGCCACCAGGGCGCCGGTAACCGGCATGCGGTTGTGGGTGTGCACCATGGGGTCATCACTGCCGGGACTCCAGACGCGGCCCTGGATGACAGCCATCTGGGTGTTGTTGATGTTGTTGATGTTGTTGGTGTTGTTTGTGTTGTTGGTGTTGTTGACGTTGTTCTGGTTCCATCCGGTTTTTTTCTTGGGGTCGTCATCGCAGGAAAAAACCGTGAACAGGGTCAAAAGACACAGGATCGGGAAAAGGCGGCGCATGGGCAATCTCCTTTCGGGGCAGGGCAGAAACCACGGGACGCCAACAATGTACCAGTAAAACACGTGTTGTCAAATGCGGATCCATACCCGGGGATTCCAAATGGCCGATTGTTTCCCGAATTGTTTTCCACTATCATGTACGTCCGGAACATCAGGTGTACCCGGATTCACCGGAAAAAGGAAACCGCCATGAAACACTTCCGTGAATTTGCTTTCTTTTGTACTGCATTGCTTCTTTCCGGTGCAGTTCTGCTGTCGGGTTCCTGTACCGGGGAGGCGGGGGTGAGGCCACAACCGGATGCCGGGCCGGACATCATCGAGCCGGATGCGGACGCGGACGCCGAAGTGTGTGAGCCCGAGCGCGTGTGCGGCATCCGGTGTTGCGAAGAGGACGAAGAATGCGTCAACGGCATGGCCTGTCTGCCCGTGTGCGAATCGGTCCGTTGTGGGGAGAACCTGTTCACCTGCTGCGGGGAAGGCCAGATCTGCCTGGATGGGGTGGATTGCGCCGCCGCCTGCTCCGGAGGCCAGTCCCTCTGCGGCGCGGCCCTGGACACCTGCTGTCCGGCGGGGACCCTGTGCCTGCACCAGGAATGCATCACTCCCGGTGGTTTCTGCAACGACCATTTCGATTGTCCGGACGACACGTTCTACTGCGAATCGGCCATCGGTCGCTGCCTGCCCCTGCCGGACGGTCCCATCTGCGAGGGAGAGTCCATTTTCATGGACATCGAACCCGTACTGGAGTGGTACTGGCGCGGTACCACGGTTCTAGGCAAGGTGTACACCGATTCCATGGCGGCGCCCATCGTGGGCGATGTCAACGGGGACGGCATCCCCGACATCGTGGTGGTGCTGTTCCACAGCAATGCGTACAACACCGACAGCGTGATTGTCGTGCTCAACGGCGCCGGGGACGGTGCCGGCGGGGGCGAGGTCCTGTTCACCATTCCTTCGGACGCGGATCCCACGGCCCCCAAGCCCTTTGGGGGAGCTTCCGTGGCCCTGGCGAATTTCGATGACGACCCTGGCCTGGAGATCGTGTACGTGATGCAGGGAGGCGGCGTGCGCATTGTGGACAACGATGGCATCGGGGACGTGTGCGACCGGGCGAATTTCCCCTCCTGCAGCGGGGTGCGCACCTCCGGCGCTTCTTATAGGCACATTCACGGTGGACCTGCCATCGCGGACCTGGACCACGACGGCATGCCCGACATCGTGGTGGGTTGTCATGCCCTCAACGGCCGGGACATCAGCAACCCGGCCATGGATTTCGTGAACGAATCCGGGTGTGGCCGTTCCGTTCAGATCGCGGATCTGGACCAGGACGGTCGCATGGAAATTTTCGACGGGGCCCGGGCGTTCACCGTGGATACCCTGATCCCCGGCGGCACCCCTTTCTGGACCACTCCCAATGGCGTATCCAGTGGTTTCGTCGCCGTAGGAAACATCCTGCCCCAGATCCCC
>CAZTZR010000129.1:0-9082 GCA_964618145.1 uncultured Kofleriaceae bacterium | reverse complement strand
AAATCGTTGCGGGAAAAATGCAAAATGGGGTGATTATTTCGTGATGAATTGACGTAGGCGTGGTGCGTAATAGGGGTTATGGGGAAACGGTGGCGGGGACGGTTTCGGCGGGGACGGTTTCGGCATCCCTGGCATCCCTTGACAGGGGGCACGGTGTGTGCATACTGGCTCTGGCATCTGGTTGACCACTGGATTTGACCCGCCCCAGGAGAACACGTGACACAGGTTTTGGTCCTCGACAGCCGTCATCTCGCACTGGAACTTCACAGCATTCTCAAAGATATCGACACTGCCCGTTTCCGCCAGGATATCGCCTTGGCTGTGCAGCAGCGACTGCAACTTCTGGAGGAACAGTTGACCCAACTTCGTGAGCGGGCAGCAGCCATGTTGCCCGAATCCGATTTACCCCACCGGATGCAGGAACTGTCCCGCGTCATGCGTGAACATATGCCCCATCCCCACTGGCCTACCCAGGAGGAATGGCAGGCCCGCTGGGTGGAATTCCGTGGACACCTCATGCATGCCTATGAGGATTTCGCCCACAGCCTCAGGGGCATGTCAATACATGTGCCCAACGTGCGCCCCACCAATTATGCCAGAAGCCTGTTTCATCTGCTCAATGCGTCCGTGGCGGTAGCAGCCATCACGCTCCTCCCTTCCCGGCTCTTCCTGCTGCTGGCCTCGCTGGCATTCGCCTCCACCGCATGGACCATGGAAATCATCCGTCGCATCAAACCCGGAGCCAACGACGTCCTGATGCGCCTGTTTGGCCGGATTGCCCACCCCCATGAACGCAACCGGGTGAACTCGGCAACCTGGTTCGCCACATCCCTTGTGGTTCTCGCCTGCACGGTGCCTTTGCCCATCGGCCTGTGTGCAGTAATCATCCTTGGGGTCGCCGATCCCGTGGCAGCACTTGTGGGAAGGCGGTTTGGCCGCATCCGTCTCGTAAACAGCCGAACCCTGGAAGGCACCCTGGCATTTTTCCTGGCCGGTACCATTGCCGCAGCCGGCATTCTACTCATTTTTCACCCCAGCCTGCCGATGGGCCATGTCCTGCCCATCGCACTTTTCGCCAGTTTCTTCGGCGCCATGGCGGAACTGTTCAGCCGACGGGTGGACGACAACCTGTCCATCCCCGTTTCGGCCGGCGCCGGTGGCCTCCTGGCGCTGATCATGTTTTCCATTGCCCTCTGAGTTTTTGACCCTCCTGTCGTTTGCCTGACTCAATGCAGTCCCGATTTGCACATTGTAAAGATGTGATTCTTGCGCTATGAATAACCAGTGCCTTCTACAGGAGTCATGAAACATGCGAAAATGCTCTCTCTTTCTCCCCCTTTTCCTGCTGGCCTGTACCTTTGACACGAGCGGATTGAGGGCTCAAGGCAGTATCTGCTCCAATGGCATTCTGGAAACAGGAGAGGAGTGTGACCTCGTGGTACCCGCCGGCATTTCCTGTGAATCCCTCGGATACGATTCGGGAGAACTGGCCTGCCGGGCAGACTGTCGGCTGGACCGTTCCGGGTGTACCGGAGGACAGGCCATTTGCGGAAACAACCTGATCGAAGGCGACGAAGTGTGTGATGGCACCGATCTGGGTGGCCGCACCTGCGTGGGACTTGGCTACACCGGAGGGCAACTCGCTTGCACCTCCCAATGCTCACTGGATGTCACAGGCTGCATCAATGAAAACCCGGTCTGCGGTGACGGAATCATCGACACGGACGAGGAATGTGACGGCACCAACATCGGCGGCGCATCCTGCACCAGCCTCGGTTACCATGGCGGTACCCCCCTGTGCACGGAGTCCTGCACCCTCGATCTGACCCCATGCATCGCCACCGGCCGCTGCGGCGACAGCCTCATCCAGGACGAACACGGCGAAGAGTGCGACGGAACCAACCTCGACGGCGCATCCTGCACCGAACTCGGATACTACGGCGGAACACCCCTGTGCACCGGGACCTGCACCCTCGACATCGCGCCCTGCATCGCCGCCGGCCGATGCGGCGACAACCTCATCCAGGACGAAC
Source organism: uncultured Kofleriaceae bacterium (assembly GCA_964618145.1). Lineage (GTDB taxonomy): Bacteria > Myxococcota_A > Polyangia > HGW-17 > HGW-17 > HGW-17. The sequence goes on along the minus strand of CAZTZR010000129.1, from coordinate 7,049 downwards.
ACGGCGAAGAGTGCGACGGAACCAATATCGGCGCCGCATCCTGCACCGCACTCGGGTATCACGGCGGCACGCCCCTGTGCTCGGGAACCTGCGCCCTCGACATCGCTCCCTGCATTGCCGCCGGCCGATGCGGCGATGGACTGGTCCAGACCACTTATGGGGAACAGTGCGACGGAACCAACCTGAACAGCCGGTTTTGCCGTGAGTTCGGCTTTTTCGGCGGCGCCCTGGCATGTGACACCAGTTGTGAACTGAACAACGGCACCTGCCGCAATACGTCCCAGTTCGGAACCGCTCAGGAGGACAGCGGCAATGTCATCGCCATTGACGCCAACTCCAACATATTCGTTGCCGGACGCACCCTGGGCGTCATGGGCACCCAGTCCTTTGGGGATTCCGACATGTTCATCGTCAAATTTGACCGGCACGGAAACCCCCTGGGGATTCTGCAACTGGGAAGCCCCCAATTCGACTCTCCCCGTGCCATCAGCATTGATTCAGCCGGGAACGTCTACATCGCCGGAGTAACCTATGGGTCCTTCGCCGGAGGCACACATCTTGGCAGCGGAGACATTTTCATCGTCAAACTCTCCAACAACCTGAATGTGTTGTGGACACGCCAATGGGGAACCGATCAACTGGACGGCCCCCGCCAGATCCTCTCCGATGGTTCGGGGATTTACGTCACCGGAACCACTTACGGGGTGGTACCGGCAGGCGGGGCCTATTCCATTCCCAACTACAACTTCGGAGAAGGCGACTTCTTCATCGCCCACTGGAACCACTCGGGCAACTTCCAGTGGGGACGCCAGTACGGAACCGACCAGACCGATGTATCCTTTGCCATGACCTTCTCAGGAACCACCCATCTGGTGGCCGCCGGCTATACCAACGGTGCGGCAACGGGTTTTACCAACCAGGGCTTCTCCGATGTGCTGCTGATCAAGGTACAGAAATCCGACGGCACCCTGGTTTCCTATCACCAGTTCGGCACCACCGGATACGACGGTGCCAATGACATCAAGGCCGATGCATCCGGCAACCTGTACGTCACCGGGTATACCAGCGGATCCCTCTCGGGCATGGCCGCCGGGAATCTGGACATGTTCGTGCGTCGGATGAACGCCAACTATGTCACTTCCTGGACCCGGCAGTGGGGAACCACCGGAGAGGACGATGCCTCTGCATTGGTTCTGAATTCAACCACCGGGTTCGGATATCTCGCCGGATATGCCTCCGGTCCCCTCAACGAGGGTACCCACCGCGGCTACAGGGACATCATCCTGCTGCGTTTCTCCCTTGCCAACGGAGCGGATTCCTGGACACGCCAACTGGGTTCCGGCGGGGATGATCTCGCCTACGGCGTCGCCCGGGATCCCACCGGCACCATCTGCCTGACAGGCATTGTCGGTGGACCCGTGGACGGTCAGTCCCACATGGGGAGCTTTGACGCACTGGTCCATTGCACTAATCCCTGAACGGAACCCGCATGTAAAAACCCGCCAACTCCACCCCTGCATCCCGCTGGGCCTCTTGCAAGGTGACTTTCGGATCCGCAACGAACATTCCTGATTCAAGAGGCAGGGCAAAAGCCCTCTCGGAATCCGCCATGACTATCCGCCGACCATCCGGAAACACGGCACCGGCGATCACCGACTGGCTCATGCGAAAAACCACACGACGGGTTTCCCCTTTCGCCAACCGATCCCATATACTGACCGACCTGTCATCTCCGGTGGCCATCAGATGACGGCCATCCGGAAACCAGCGCAAGGTATACACCCCCTGGCTCCCCTTTTGCCAGGACAACACCGGATTGCCGTTGGCAGGGTCGGCCAACAGAATCCGGCCAGCCATGTCCGATGCCGCCAGAAGTTTCCCGCAGGGCGCAAAATCAAGTCCCACAACCATTTCCGTTCCCACATTGATTTCCCGCCTCACATGCCTTTCATCGACATCCCATAAACGCACACGGCCGTCCCTGCAGGCTGACGCAAGCATTCTCCCGTCCGGCGAAAATGCTACCCGGCGCACGGCAGGACCTCCGGATTGCCCCAGTTCCCCGGCCAGGGATCGACCAGTGACATCCCACAGGCGCACCATCCCGTCGTGGCCTCCGCTGGCCAGCATCCGGCCATCCGGCGAAAACGACACGGATCGGACGAACCCCTCATGATTCCCCAGGATCACGAACCCCGGATTCCCCGGCGCATCCAAATCCCAAAGACGCACCGTCCCGTCATAGCCTCCGCTGGCCAGCATCCGGCCATCCGGCGAAAATACCACTTCGGACACCACATCTACATGCCCCTTCAACCGCACAAAAAGTTTGCCCGAATCGGCATCCCAAATACGTACCATCCCGTCCGCACCCGCCGTTGCCACCCGTTTTCCGTCATGTCTGACCGCAATGCTCCACAGGTAGCCCTGCCCGGTTTCATGGTATTCCGGTTCCACCTGTCGCATCCGCCACAGGCGGACCGTCCCGTCTTCACCGGCCGTAACCAAACGGGTTCCATCCCCGGAAAAGGAACTTCCCCAAACCGCCTGATCGTGCCCGTCCACAATCATGACCAGAAAACCGGATGCATCCCACAGCCTCACCGTCCGATCCCAACTGGAACTGGCCAGATACCGCCCGTCGGGAGAAAACGCCACGTGCAACACCTCGTCCCCATGACCTGAGAGCACGAGCAGTTCGTCCCCCGTGGTCACATCATGCACCCGGATCGTCTTGTCGTAGGAGGCCGTAGCCACCCTATCGCCGTCCGGGGAAAACGCCACATGTCGCACCACCGCCGAATGCCCCTTCAACACCATGCCTTCTGGCCTGTCCGGCCCGAACACCCGTGCGCTCCGGTCACGTCCGGCGGTGGCCAGAGACCGCCCGTCCGGCGAAAATGCAACACCGTGAACCGCCCCGTCATGGCCGCCCTTCTCATCTACCTTCACCAGATCCTTCACTCGCCAGATACGAACAACACCATCTCCCCCCCCCGTGGCCACCCTATCGCCGTCCGGATGGAAGACCACCGCAAATGCATCAGCCGGATGGGCCTGCACAGAGGCCCGCTCACGGCCATCTGGTGCATCCAGCAACACCAGCCTGCCATCCCGGCAAGCCACTGCAAGCCCACCACCGTCCGGGGAAAACGCAACCGCCCAGACAGTATCCTGATGAATCCGCATCCGATACGCCAATTGTCCGGAAGCGGTATCCCAGACTGCAAGCCAGCCTTCCTTCGTCACTGCGGCCACCCGGCTTCCGTCCGGCGAAACGGCCACGCCGTTGACGGCATCCCCCGCAACCAGCATGCGATCCATCTCCACCCGGCTACGCCGGCGGGCCATCCATTCCCATCCCAATGACTCCATGGCCAGTTCCGTGGCGGCCTTTTCTTCCGGATTTCCCAGAAACCGGCTGGCATCCCCGCTGGCATCCGGAGCCGTTACCGGATTGTGGTTCAGCGCCGCGGCAGCATACACCCTTGCGGAAAGAAACCGCTTTTCGGTAAACAGCCGGGAAGCCTTCTCTGCTGCACCCTGCGCAAAATGAAGCCCGGCACGAAGGCGTTCCCCCCGTTCCCGCACCCGTGCTTCGACTGCCCTGACAGAGGCCTCCTGGGCTTCACGCCGGGCCTGCCTTTCCGAACGAAGGGCCAGGCTCACCAGCACCAGGGCAACAATCCCCATCATCAGCACTGCCCCGATGGAGACCATCAGTCCCTTCTTCTGCACTGCAAACCGAACCAGATGCTCCCATGCCGTATACTCGTGGGCCTGTACCCGATGACCGGAACGGAATGCCTCGATGTCCCCGGCCAACTCCAGGGCCCCGGCATACCGTGCCGCCGGATCCCGCTCCAGCGCCTTCATGCAAATGGACGACAGGACTGCAGGAATGTCCTGAACCAGACGGTTCGGCGGTTGCACTTCCCCCTCGAACACCTGCATGAGCAGGCCAGGGAGACTGTCATCCACAAACGGCGGCCGCCCTGTCAAAAGTTCATAAAGCACTGCACCCAGTGACCATATATCCGCACAACCTCCAAAGGATGCAAACTCACCCCGGGCCTGTTCCGGAGCCACATAGGAGGGCGTCCCCAGAAAATCCCCCGCCATGGTCAGGCTGGCATCGGAACCTGCAGCCACTTTTTCAAACACCACTGCTGCAGGCTCTGTGACGTCATCGCCTGCCTCCCGGGCCCGGGCCAGTCCCCAATCCAGCACGATGGTCTCCCCGAACTCCCCGATCATCACGTTGTCCGGCTTGATGTCACGATGAATCACCCCACGGCTGTGGGCATATGCAATGGTCTGGCACAACTGGACGAAATGCGGCAGGTGGCGCAAACGTTCTTCCAGTGTACCACAATCCCGCAGGGCATCCTTGAGGGTCCGGCCCCGCACCAGCCGCATCGCGTAATACAGGGTGCCATCGGAACGGTGCCCCAGTTCGTACACCGGCACCACCCCGGGGTGCTCCAGTTGTCCGGTCACACGCGCCTCACGCAGGAACCGGACCTGCTGTGCCTCACCCAGATGGGCACTTTTCAGTTCCTTGATGGCCACTTCCCTCCGCAAATGCCGGTCAAAGGCCAGAAGCACGCGGCCGATGCCTCCCCGTCCAATCTCCGCCAGATCCCGATCCCCGTCTGCAAAGGCGTACCGCTCCCCATCCTCTGCAGTGGTCTCGTTTCCGCACTCCGTGATGCCAAAACGGGTGAGTACCGCCACAGGAACGGACCGGTCGACCGTGACGTCCAGTTCCCCGGGTTCCCTGCAGGGTGTTCCCGGTTCCACCACCGGAGCCAAAACGTCACCCGATGCCCCCGGCCCTTTTCCGTGACCAAGCGCGGGAGCCGCCTGGGTGGCCTCCATCGCGGGATCGGGTTCGTGCGTCCGGTCCGTCATGGTTCATGCCTGACCACAATCAGCCCGGAAACGTCAAACCCCAGTTCCCGGGCGCGGTTCACCAGTCTGTCATACACGTCCGGGTCCATCTGCGGAGTGCGGGAAAGGATCCACAGGTACTTGTGGTTCGGACCTGTGACCAGGGCAAAACTGTAGTTCTCCCGGTCCAGTTCCGCCACTACGTAACTGCCCGAAAACGGCCAGAAAAACGACACCTTGAGAAATCCCTCGTTGGGAGACCGGGCCGGACGGGCCGTTCCCCGTGCCTGTTTCCACTTGCGCTGTTTCTCCGAATACCCGCGGTTCAGCACGGTGATCTTTCCATCCTTGCGCAGCGTGTATTGTGCCGTCACCTGATTCAACCCCCGCTCGAAGGAATGATCCAGCCTGGCAATCTCGTACCACTTTCCCAGATACCGGTTCAATTCAAAATCCCTTACGGGCTGGACACCTTTGGGCATGGAAGCACATCCTGTGGAAAACCATGAAAACAACAACGAGGACAACACAAGGAATGACTGTTTCATGCCATCCATTTAGTGAATCCATTCCCCCGTAGTCAAGGCAGAAAGGATGAACACGAAAGGGGATTTGCGCAAAAACAGCATTTCCGGTACAAAAGATCCGGAAGGACTTCTTCATCATGTCCGTTCGTACCCTTCTCAAACCACACTTGCTCCTATCGCTTTTTCTTTGCATATCCTGCGCCAAGGGCGGCAGCAAACTCCCCTTTTGCGGGGACGGACGAATCATCCCCCCCGAGGAATGCGATCCTCCCGGGGTGGGGGCCTGCGGTCCCGACTGCCTGCGGGACGAATCCAAATGCGGAGACGGCGCCTGCGAATTTCCCGAGCATTCCGGCAACTGCCCCGAGGACTGCTCCCCCGAGTGCGGCAACGGCTTCAAGGATGTGGACGAGGAATGTGACGGCGAGGATTTCGGTGGCGAAACCTGCGTGTCCCAGGGCTTTGTGGGCGGCAGCCTCGTGTGCGGCGCCGATTGCCGTTTCATCCATCTCGGATGTGAAACCCTCTGCGGTGACGGACTGATTGACACGAACGAGCAATGCGACGACGGCAACCGAAGTGCGGGGGACGGCTGTGATGCCATGTGCCAGGTGGAAACCGGGTGGTCCTGCAACGGAACGCCCAGTGTCTGCCGCCCCCTGTGCGGAGACGGAATGGTGGTGGGAAACGAAGTGTGCGACTCCACCGAAGTGGGGGGCGTGACCTGCCAGGATCTGGGATTCTATCAGGGGAACCTGCGCTGCAACGCCGACTGTTCGGCCCTGGACACATCCGTCTGCTCGGAAACCTGTGGAGACGGCATCATCCAGGCCGATTTCGAAGACTGCGACGGTGCCAGCATGGGAGGGCATACCTGTTCCTCCATGGGCTGGCCCGGCGGTACTCTCGCCTGCTCCCAGAGTTGCACCTGGAATGCCTCGTTGTGCAATACCTGGACGGCCATTTCCGCCGGGGGCGGCCACAGTTGCGCCGTGCGCTCCGACGGGGGCGTCTGGTGCTGGGGTTTCAATGGCGACGGTCGCGTGGGAGACGGGACATTCACCGACCGCACCCGACCTGCGGCCGTTTCCGACTTCTCCTTCATGGGTCAGCAGGTGGCAGGAGGCATGTTCCACACCTGCGCGGTAAAAACCAACGGCAGCGCATGGTGCTGGGGCACCAATGACAACGGACAGTTGGGCAACGGCACCACCAACACCTCCGCGGTTCCCGTGGCCGTGACGGGACTGGGATCCGGCGTGGCGGAAGTGGTGGCAGGTTCCTATCACAGTTGCGCCCGCAAGACCGACGGGTCCGTCGTGTGCTGGGGACGCAACAACAACAGCCAACTGGGGGACGGAACCACCACCCAGCGAACCACCCCGGTAAACGTCACCGGCCTGGGCAGTTCGGTGATCCGCCTGACCAGCCGGGGCACCCACACCTGCGCCCTTCTGAACAACGGCAGCATCCTGTGCTGGGGACAGAACAACTTCGGCCAACTGGGGGACGGAACCACCACCACCCGCAGCACTCCCGTGACGGTGCAGACCCTTGTCTCCGGGGTGACCACGGTGGATGCCGGGGTGCATCACACCTGCGCGGTGCGGGACACAGCCGCCTGGTGCT
>CAZTZR010000128.1:0-9090 GCA_964618145.1 uncultured Kofleriaceae bacterium | reverse complement strand
ACAGCGCCCAGCGGCCCAACTGGTGTGCATTGACCGATGAAAATGCCTGCTGGGAAAGAATGGTATATACGCTGGTGAATCCGGTGAATGCCGGGCTGGTGGAATCCAACAGGTGGTGGCCGGGGGCCATCACCACGGTGAAAATCCTTCGCAAGGGGATTGTCAAAACGAAGCGGCCATCGCTGGTGTTTTCCGGGGAGGAAAGCGAGGAGCAATGGCGCCATCTGAACATCGAGTTGACGAAGTTTCCCGGTGCCGCGAAGATGGATTCGGAGAAATACCTGCGTAAACTGGACGACATGGTGATGGCCCGGGAGGCAAAAATCGTGGATGAACGGGCGAAGCAGAACAAGGGTTTTATGGGCGCCAAAAGGGTCCAGGAGTTGCCGCACACGACGTTTCCGCTCAAGGAGTCGATGAAGGCGAACAAGGGAAAGAAGAAGAACCTGCGGCCGCTGGTGGCGGGTTCCGGGAGTCAATCTTGGCTGAAAATCTATCTTGCATTTCAGACGTTGTACAACAAGTGTCGTGAGATGGTGCTGGACGGAATCCGGAACGTGGAGTTTCCCAAGGGGACATATATGATGCACGCCATCTGGGGTTTCCCCGTGAGTACGCAATGCCCGCTCAAGGTGCTTGAATCGCACCCCCTGGCGTAAAGCCCCGTTCTCCCGGGACACCCCCCGGCGCCGCCCCAGCGCCCCTCCGCAGTTTTTCCGCAAACCCCGCGAAAAACCAGGTTGCCGGTGCGTGCTGGCCACTCCTAATGCGCACAGCGCCCGCAAAAACGCTCCGTCAACAGGGCCAAATACACTACGCACACGGCATCAAAAAACCATCAAAGTGAGCAACAGCGTGTGGCAACGGGGTGGGGTTGTGAGATATGGGCGATGTGAATGCGGGTGGGGCGCGGGCAGGGGGGCGCGGAGGGGGGCGCGGTATGAATGGGGGTGGGGCGCGGGGTTGGGAATTACTTGGCCAATGTGGCCTTGAATGCGCCTTTCAGGAGCATATCACCCTCTCTGCCACCTTGCGGGGCAGTGATGTCCAGGTGGCCTTCGACCACGTCGCCAACCTTGGTGAGTTCTACTGCCGTGCCTTTCATGCGGTCAAGGTCCATGTTGTCGTATCGGACTTCTCCATCCCTGAAAGCCCGGATCTGAACTCCCAGCATGGCGAGTTCTTCAGCGTCCTTGTACGCATTTCCGGAATATTTGCCGGCCACCATGGGGTCATTGGGGTTGCTTCCGCTTAGTTATTCCTGGAAACGGTTCGTGGCGGTGGATTTTCCGTTTGTTGCGAGGGTGAAGCCAGGTTTTCGTCAGACTGTTTTGCACTGCCGGAATGATACCAATAGACCACCCCCCAGAAAACGATATTCATAACCAGAATGGACAGGCGGATCAGGGTTCGTTTCATCGATACGGTCATGGGAGCTCCCGGGGCCTTGTTGCCCTCACCAAAGTGGCCCGGGATTGTGTGAATACCATGAGCGACTCGTGAAAAGATTGTGTTTTCCGCCCGTCACAGTGAAGGCGTTGAAATGGAATAGTTGCCGCATCCAGGCACTTGATTCCCGGGATAGTGTTGGGGAGTGAATCGGGAAGAGGAGGGTGAGCCCGTCTGATAGGAATTGTGGAGCAGGGTCGGGAAAGGCGTGGTTGTCTACTCAAGGGTCATGAAAACAACCGACGTCGGGGGGATGCGGATGGAATCGCGAAAAGGCCCCGCTTCACTGCGTATCCAGATCTCTCCCACGACTCCCGAATGGAACCTTGAATACTCTGCTGCCAAAACCGGGCTGACAATCTCCGGGATGGTTAGCCCTGGATTGGAGTCCGGTGCCAGACCGGTAACAATCCTGATCACTGCATCGGAAAATTCCATGCCGGCGATCTGGAGTTGTACACGTGCACTTTCTGTAAGGGACCGGTTGACAAACATGATTTTTATGGAAGAGTCTTCTCCGGATTTCACCACAAACGCTTGTAAAAGGGGGATGGCGTCATGGCCCTGCATCCAGCCGAGGGTTCTGGACTGGAAAACCGGGGCAGTCACTTCCACATTGGTGAGCACCTCGCCGTATGCCCAGTCATTCCATTCCCGCAGGACCAGGGCACTGGTGGAGTGGGTATCCGGTTTGGATGTGAAGGTTCCGTCAGTGACACCCAGAAGCCCCATACTGGTGAACTGTACTCCGGTGAATGCGTGTACGTGGGTGACATCCCCCTGCAGGGCATACATCCCAAGCATGGAGGCGAAATAAGCACCGGATGCAAGAGTTTGTACATGGTTCATCATATTGTGATCGGCGGGGAAAATCCCGAAGGTGGCGTTCATTTCAGTGATGGCGAATTGCAGTCTGTCAGCCTCGCCGGGAGCATGCTGCAGAATCAGTGCGCGAAGGTCCTCCAGGTTTTTCCGGGCCCACAGGGCGTTGGAAAACATCGCCCGGTATGCATCTGCCACATCCTGGGGTGTGGCGGCGTTGGGTACGACCGGGCTATACCCGTTATGAACGGTAAACCCGTCCACCATGGATGCCAGGTTTTCTATGATGGTCCGGTTCCATTCACTCTGGGCCGAGAAAAAGTTGTTGGCATAATTCAGGAAAAGCGGAACCCAGATTTTGATGGCCGGATCCACATGCCTCATGGCCGGTATCATCAACAATGCGGCATTCACGAAATCCATGGCGGAGTATTCGCCTGAATCGAGATGGAATTGTTCGTTTCCGATTTGCCAGTTTGCCACTGGCGCATCCAGGGTGTCGGGATCCCCGGAATTGTGGTTGTACACCGGGAAGGCTCCGTGGACCCAGACGGAATCAGGGACATCGGGAACCACCAGCATCGGTTGCACCTGCATCCAGAGTTCCGACCCGGTGATTTGTGCCAACGAACTGGCCTCGGCGGGACCGAAGGTGCACTGTTGATCAAAGCCGAAAAAATTCTGCTGCGGCCGGTTCTGGGGATGTCCGATGCAACCCGAATAATCCAGGGTGTCATAACCGCCCCCGGGCCAGCGAATGGTCTTTCCCTCGAGACGGAGGCCATTCAACTGTTGGGCGACTTCCGGATCCAGTTGAAAGCCGGACATGACATTGAACCCGCCGAACTGGACCTCCATGTTGATGCCGCCGATTCCTGGCGGTAGTGCATGGGACGGGGCCTGCAGTGCATCGAAAGACACCGTGGCGGTGTACTCTTCGTCCCATGCTGTGTCTGTCAAAACCAGGGGATCCCCGCCCGTGCGCACGGGAACACCACCAGTTTCAAAGGTCAGTATGCCAATGTCCAGGGTGACATTGTTGGTATTGTTCGCATTGTTGATATTGTTTGTGTTATTTGCATTGTTCGTGTTGTTCTGATTGTTTTTTTTCGATGGGTCTTTTTCGCACCCGGCAAAAACCAAAAACATAATAAATATGGAAATGAACCTCATGGTACCCCCTTTCGGCAGAAGTTTAACCGATGTGGTTGATTTTTCAATGTTAGCCGCCAGGGTGGCGGATCATTTCCCACATGGGTACTTCCAGAACGGGAATCACCACCTCCCAGAGTACCTCGAATCCCCGCTTCTCGTAGAAGCCGACGTTTTCCGTGGTTTCGGTTTCCAGATATATCGACAGGGATTCCCGATCGCAGCGTGCCATCATGGACGAAAGCAGGCGCGAGCCGTGCCCCTGGCCCTGATGGGCTTTGGCCACCCCCAGACCCACCAGATACCAGTAGGGCTTGCCCTTCATGTTTTCATTGCGGCGTGCGGTCAGCGTCTCGCCCAACGGGCGGATGGCCCTGGCCACCCCCATGCCCATTTTCATTGCGCAGGCCAGGCCTCCGCTGCGCAGAATCCGCCAGAAGGTCATGTCCGCATGCCGGCCCCGCACCCAGCAGGCGATTCCTTCCATGTCCGGCGAAACGGCATGGACCTCCCCGTACCGGAAACAATGGCGCAGGGGAATACTGAACGCCGCACCCATGCGATCCGGGGTACATTCAAAATCCCGGAAAATCCTGATCCACAACGGATCGTCCATGAAAGCTTCCGCGAGGGTGGCCGACGCCATGGACAATTCTGGCGAAGTAATTCGGTAAGGTTCAGTCATCGAAATTTCCCGCGCATCGCCGGTTCCGGTCATGTTTTTACCTACGCCAGAGCCCATACGCCATGGACAAGCTCAATGTCAAGTGAGGAAAAGCCCGGATACCAGGGCAGTCGAGTTCACATTATTCCCAGTTCAACTGAGATTGAAGGTGTGGTCACGGATTTAGTAGACGATGGTTTTGATCTAAGGTCCCCTAAGGAAACACATGTGTGCCTCTTATTTTCTATCATTCAAGTTTGGTGCCGGTTGCCGGTGCCAGTGGTTTCTTCGCAAGGCTTCGAAACGTGGTGGCCCTGCGGGCCGGATTTATGAAAGTGGGGCCAATCCTGTCCCCCCAAGTTGGAGGGAATGACCCCCAAAGATTCTCCCGGAAAAAAAGGGTTGACGCCTCAGTACACCGTCAACCGGACCCCGTCACCGTCACCGGAAATCGGTGGTACACCGCAGAAACTACGGGATCAGACTTTTGGGCCCTTGTCCAGAAAAAACAGAACTCGATCACCCTGCCCGGGTACGAGCTCATGGTTGACAGTTCCGGTTCTTCTGCTACTCTTGAATGGACAACTTCAGTTGCAGTTTCATAACGGAGGTTACCGATGAAAAACCATTCCCGGCCATTGTTTCTTTCCCTTGTCTTTTTGTTTTTCCTGTCTTCCATGGGTGCCAAAGGTGACGGATGCAGTGCGGTTTCCCGCTCTCCTGCTCCTGACGTGAATGGTATCTGGGACATTTTTTATGACGATACGCTGCAAGTGACCATCAAGATTGGCGGCGCAGTCTACGAACGCACCATCGGCTTGCAGGGCGGAGTCATTGAAATCACCCATGAAGGTCGTCCGCTGGCGTTCGATCTGGACTGTGGCCGCCCGGAAATCGTTTGCCCATCAGAGGCGTGGCCCGCTTCCATCAATATGGAACAGCGAAATCCCAAATTTCGCCATCAGGTGATTGTGACGTTGCCCAAAACCGAGTGTTCGGAGCCTCTGGTTGCGCCGGATCCTGCCGAATGCGGAGCAGGCACGCTGAATCCCGATTGCGAGCAGGTATGCGACGGGGAAATCACGGTGGTGAACCGGGAAGTGTTTGGCGTCATCGGGGAATCCGGCAATACCTTCAGGCTTTTCCTCGGTGGCGGCATCGCCACGAATGGCATCAATTGCATCCTGCTGGCCGGGTCTGTGGCCGACGGGGAACTGGTGAATCAGGGTAGTTCGGCAGGCGGGGATTGGGAGGCCATCGGCATTGACGAAGGCGTGGTGAAGGTCGGTTATGCCGGGGGCTGCTTGTGGGCTGGCGATCCTGACATGGACGGAGAACTGGAAGCTCTTGTCCTTTCGGCATCCATTGAGTTCGCAACCGGATTCACCGGGGTGAAACGATAGAATACTCTCCCTCTTGTGCGTGTGGCGGAAACCCCTGTGAAGGATCCTGACCCTCTGGATCAGGGCGATCGGGTTCTGTTTTTTTGAACAAGGGCCCAAAAGTCTGATCCCGTAGTTTCTGAGGAGTACCACCGCTTTCCGGTGCCGATGACTGGCCACCGGCATTGGACCCTCATTATCACTCAAGCTCATAATGCGTTTGCCCTGATTCTGTTCCAATAATTGTTGCATCCCGCTGTAAGCATGCTACACATTGACGGGCTGTCAGTAATGAACGCCCGGGGAGCCACTCCATGAAACGACATTTCTCTTCGATGCTGTTGGTGCTTTTCCTGATGGGTGCGTGCGGGGGCGAACAGGGCCCGTCCTACGCCTTCACCAAGATGTCCGGTTCCCGGCCGGTGATCGACCCGACCACCGTGGACCCCGCCCTGACCAGCGCGGCAGCCGACGCCCAGCGGTCGTTTGCGGCCCACCTGTACCGCCACATCGCCGCGCTGCCTGGTCAGGACGGCAAGAATCTGGTTGTCTCCCCCTACTCGATCTTTTCGGCCTTCAACCTGCTTTACCCGGGTGCCGCCGGACACACCGAAGCCGCCATGCGTGCCGGGTTCTTCCTGGATGGGCCCGCGGACGACATCTTCGCCGGCCAGGGGGCCCTGGACCAGATCATCCGCTCCCACTCCACCAAGCGGGCCCGTCTCGAGATCGCCAACGCAGCCTTCCTGGAGACCACCTTCACGGTCTATCAGGAATACCTGGACGTCATGACCCACCATTACGGAGCTGACCTTTTCCAGGCCGATTTTGAGAACCAGCCGGACTTCATGCGCACCGAGATCAACCGGTGGGTAGAGGACAACACAGCCAGGAAAATCCAGGATTTGCTCCCGCAGGGCAGCATCACCGACCGCACCTGGATGGTGCTGGTCAATGCGGTGTATTTCAACGCGAAGTGGAAGACCGCTTTCAAGGATGGCGTTCCCATGTCCTTTTACGGTGTCAATGGGGAACAGCCGTTCACCTCCATGCATGTGGAGTTGGCCGAGGCCCGACTTCATGACAGTGCGATGCAACAGGGGCAGGACCCTCCACCGGCGGAACACCTCCAGATCCTGGCGATCCCCTACAAGGATGATCGCTTCGACATGTTGATATTTTTGCCCGACGACTTTGCCGGTTTTGCGGCCACCCTCGACGGTAACATCCTGGATACGCTGCTGGCGAAGACCTATGAGAGCCCTGCCGGAACGGTCGCGGTGAACATGCCGGAGTTCACGATCCAATGGGGTGGTCCGATGGATGAACTGCTCAAAGACATGGGGCTGGGCCCGGTCTTCTGCGAGGCCGAACCGCCGCCTGATTTCAGTGCGATGACACCTGAGTTCATCTGCGTCTCGGCCGTGTTCCATCAGGCCTTCATCGATGTCAACAAGAAGGGCACCGAGGCCGCGGCTGCCACGGCCATCGTCGCGGTCAACAACTCCAACGGTGGTAACGTGACACCCTTCACCGTGGATCGCCCCTTCCTCTACGCCATCGTTGATCGCGAAACGCGCACGATCCTCTTTTTGGGACACATGGTTCACCTTTGACAGCGCCGGTCAAGCCCATTGGTACCACCCCCTGTACCGTAGTTTACGAAGAATGGCGGGGACGGTTGCAATAATTAGCCGCCAGGGTGGCGGATCATTTCCCACATGGGTACTTCCAGAACGGGAATCACCACCTCCCAGAGTACCTCGAATCCCCGCTTCTCGTAGAAGCCGACGTTTTCCGTGGTTTCGGTTTCCAGATATATCGACAGGGATTCCCGATCGCAGCGTGCCATCATGGACGAAAGCAGGCGCGAGCCGTGCCCCTGGCCCTGATGGGCTTTGGCCACCCCCAGACCCACCAGATACCAGTAGGGCTTGCCCTTCATGTTTTCATTGCGGCGTGCGGTCAGCGTCTCGCCCAACGGGCGGATGGCCCTGGCCACCCCCATGCCCATTTTCATTGCGCAGGCCAGGCCTCCGCTGCGCAGAATCCGCCAGAAGGTCATGTCCGCATGCCGGCCCCGCACCCAGCAGGCGATTCCTTCCATGTCCGGCGAAACGGCATGGACCTCCCCGTACCGGAAACAATGGCGCAGGGGAATACTGAACGCCGCACCCATGCGATCCGGGGTACATTCAAAATCCCGGAAAATCCTGATCCACAACGGATCGTCCATGAAAGCTTCCGCGAGGGTGGCCGACGCCATGGACAATTCTGGCGAAGTAATCCGGTAAGGTTCGGTCATCGAAGGGCCCTGTGCATCGCCGGTTCCGGTCATGGTTTCACCTCCTTTGCAGGCATCCCTTCCCCGCCACCGTTTCCCCAAAACCCCCACTGCATATCACGCCCACGTCAATTCATCACGAAATAATCACCCCATTTTGCATTTTTCCCGCAACGATTTTGCTCCCGCGCCGATAATAAAGGGGGCAGGGCACCAAAACCCCCTGCAAAGGAGTTTGTATGAGCACCGCTCTGCCCCGTTTTCCCGGAACCACCTACCTCGTGACAAGAAAATGCATCCGGGGCCAGTTTTTTTTAATCCCCAATAAAGAGTTCAAAGCCTACATCCAGTATGCCATCGCAAGGGCCCAGAAAAAGTTCCCGGTGAAACTTCACGGCTTCGCGTTCATGAGCAATCATTGGCACATCGTGATGACCGACCCCACGGGCCTTTTGGGTACGGGTTTCATCGGTGCCATGGACTCGTTCATCGCCAAAATCATCAACAAGAAACTGGACCAGAGCGGACCCATCTGGGACAGCGCCCAACGTCCGAACTGGTGCGCCCTGTCCGATGCTGGCGCCTGTTGGGAGAAAATGGTGTATATGCTGACAAACCCTGTGAAGGCAGGGCTGGTGGCGTCCAACAGGGAGTGGCCCGGTGCATTGAGTACTGTGAAACAGATTCGCAAGGGGAAGATTGCGACGGTTCGTCCACCATATGTCTTTTCCGGGGAAGAAAGCGAAAGACATCTGAAGAAACTGGACATCGAGTTGACGCCGTTTCCTGCCGCGGTGGAGATGAAGCCGGAGAAGTATCTGGGTCAACTGGATGACATGGTGATGGCGAAAGAACGGGAGATCGCGGCGGACCGGGCGAGTCGGAACCAAGGCTTTATGGGGGCGAAAAGGGTTCAGGAATTGCCGCATACGACGTTTCCGCTTCAGAGGCCGAAGACGGGGGGTATACGGCCAAAGGTTGCGGGTTCCTGCAAGGATACATGGCTCAACCGTTACCGTGCATTTTTGGTGTTGTATCGCAAGGCCCGCCAGATGGTTCTGGATGGAATCCAGAATGTGGTGTTTCCCAAGGGGACATACATGATGCATGCCGTGTGGGGATTCCCGGTGGACTTCAATGACCCCCTGGAGATTCTGGCTTCGCACCCCCTGGCGTAGATCCTGCCTTTTAGGGGCATAACACTGTGCCCCATCACATTACACGTTTTTCCAACTACGACGAAAAGCGCATGTCACCTGTGCGCGAACACCACCTCTAATGCGTTAGCCCAAGTTTAACACCCTGGAAAAAATCCTGAGTAATGACGCAGACAAATT
>CAZTZR010000127.1:0-9368 GCA_964618145.1 uncultured Kofleriaceae bacterium | reverse complement strand
CCGGCAACCGGCACTGGCCCACAATTATCACTCAGCGCTCATAATGCGTTTGCCCAGGAGTGTCAACGAACCGCTGTTGACAATTGATTCACCTTCGTACATAGTGGGTTCTGTCGGAAAGTGGCGTCCACGCACAAGACCAGGGCACAGCACAAGCGAAAGGTTCTCCATGAATGACACTTCCTTGACGGAACAGGGTATCTTCGGCGGTTTCCTCCCGGAGATCGCAGGATTGCCGGTGGTATCCCTCCCGGAGTTCTCCCGGGTGAACATTGGTGACAACTACTGGATATCATTGAAAAAAATCGGTAATTCCATCGTGTACATCGATACCGAAGGCTGCCTGCAAAATTTGAACCTTGAATTGTTCAACGAAGCGGTGGATTCCTTCTGCCTGGTTTCAGGAGTGGAAAAACCCTATACCCAGATTCAGAACCTTGCCCGCGTGACAGGACGCCTGCCCTTTTTGACGCTGAAAAAACAAGTCATGTTCCTGATGGAACACCGGAAGGAAATGATCGGGATGGTACTCATCCAGGAACCCTCCTGGCTGCAGCCCTTCATCAATCACGGCCTGCGCCTGTATAATTCATTGTTCAAAGTCATCACCGTCGAAAACCATGCCGATGCCATGGCCGAAACCCTGAAACTGCTGGCAGAAAACCGTGCAAGGATTCCCGGAACGCCTGCGGTTCGTCCGGAGATTTTCCCCCGGTTCGCAGACGTGCTTTTCAAGCCCGAATGGGAATATGTCAACCCCCAGGGCTGCCGGTTCCAAATCGGCATCATTCCTGGAAAACTCTATTATCTACGTTTGTGCGGGTCCATCCAGAACCCCCGGGACATTGTCCAGGGAGGCGCCCTGCTGGAGAAGGTTCTCGTGGAAAACCAACTCTTCGGGGTGCCTTTCATCCTTGTCAATTATTCGGAACTGTCCGCCATCAAATCCCTGCGCCTGCGCCAGCAGTTTGCGAAGGAAGCCTCCCGGATCAACGCCCTGACCCGCAATGAACACTCCACGCAGATCGCCATTCGTCCCGACCGGTTGAACCGGATCGCCATCGAGTGGATCGGACCCTTTCTGAAGCAGAAAATCCTGGTGGTGGAGTCGGTGACCAAAGCCTTCGAAATCGTCGCCGCGTCGTCCACACCACCACCGGTGCCGGACCGCAAACGGGACATTCTGGTGAGTACCGCCGATCTGGAGGAACTCAGCGAAGCCTTTCGCGTGCTGCAATTGCATGCAGGCGAAGATTTCCCCCAGGGAATCTTTGTGTCCCCGGACAATCCCCTCGCCTACCTCGTCGAGTGTCTCGAATTGATCCGCAGCGACATCCAGCACATGGTGGACCACGAACGCAAACTCCAGGAACAGCTGCATCAATCCCAGAAGATGGAATCGGTGGGCCGGCTCGCAGGGGGGGTCGCCCATGACTTCAACAACATGCTCTCGGTGATCCAGGGCAATATCGAATTGGTCCTTGAACAGGTGGACCCAGCCTCTCCCCTGCAGGAGGAACTGGAGGAAATCCGGCGGGCCGCGAAAAAATCGGCGGACCTGACACGGCAACTGCTGGCGTTTGCCCGTCGCCAGACGGTCGCCCCCCGGGCCCTGGATCTGAACCACACCGTTGAAGGGATGATTGCCATGCTCCGGCGCCTGATGGGCGAAGACATCCAAATTGAATGGAAACCTGCCGGGAACCTCTGGCCAGTCCTCATCGACCCGGGCCAGGTGGACCAGACCCTGGCCAACCTCTGCGTGAACGCCCGGGATGCCATTGCCGACATGGGACAGGTGATCATCGCGACACGCAATCAAAATGTCCAGGAGCCGGCAGGAGAGATCGAACCCGGAGATTATGTGGTCCTGTCCGTGGCCGACACCGGCAGTGGCATGGATGACGAAACCCTGAGCCATCTCTTTGAACCTTTTTACACCACCAAGGCGCTGGGACAGGGCACCGGTCTGGGCCTTTCCATGATTTACGGCATCGCCCGGCAGAACAACGGGCATATCCGGGTTCAAAGTGCTCCGGGCGAAGGCAGCATCTTCGAGATGTTTTTGCCCCGGTACACCGGCCCCAACCACGTGGGAGACGCCACTGTCCTTCCAGTCCGGCCCACCTCCACCCGGGGCAGGGAAACCGTGCTCCTCGTGGAGGATGAGGAATCCATCCTCAAACTGGCACAGCGGGTGCTTGCCAAACAGGGGTACCGGGTGCTCGCGGCCGCGAGCCCGGCCCAGGCCCTTGAACTGGCACAGAACCACCCCGGCCCCATCGAACTTCTGGTCACCGATGTGGTGATGCCCGGAATGAACGGCCGCGATCTGGCGGTGGCCATCCAGGAATTGTACCCGGATATCAAACGGTTGTTCATTTCTGGGTACACCCGGGAAATCATCACCCACGAGGGAATTCTGGAACCCGGTATGCATTTTTTGCACAAGCCCTTTTCCTCCAGTGACCTGGCTTCTTCGGTCCGGACAACCCTGGACGCTCCCTGAAGACTTCCCAGGGTCCGGATCCTCCCGGAATACATGCAATTTCCCTTGAAACCCGTGGCAGGGTGTTTTAAGACCGTTGCGGGTTTGTGTTCCTTTTTACCGGAGGTGTTCTGTGCACGAACGAAAACTGCTTTTTGAAACACGGTATGAGCTGCGGGATCTGCAGCGCGGATACGCCGATCGGGCCCTGCGGGTGGACGTATCGGCAAAAACCATCACCGAACTGCCGGTGGATCCGCAGATGAAACAACTGTGGACCGGCGGCAAGGGATTCGATCTGTGGCTGACCTTCCGGGAAATCACCCGCGACACGAAATGGGACAGCCCGGAGAACCCCATCTGCTTCGCGGCCGGGCCCCTGGGCGGCACCACCAGTTTTCCCGGGGCCGGCAAGACCATTGTCACCGCCGTCTCCCCGCTGACCCATTCCATGATGGACTGCAACGTAGGCGGCTACTTCGGACCCTTTTTGAAGTTCGCCGGCTTTGACGCCATGATGCTCACCGGCATTTCCGACACGGAATGCCTCGTGGTCATCGATTCCATCGAACAGACCATCCGTGTGTACGACGCCACCGACGACCCGGTGGATTCCCACATCCTGGCCGAAGAACTCACCGACGAGTTCGCGGCCAACGAAGTGGAAAAACGCAGCGTCGCCGTGGTGTCCGCGGGCTCCGCCGCCAACCACACCCTCATGGGGATGCTCAACTTCTCGTTCTTCGACTGGCGCCGGGGCGTCTGCCGTTTCAAGCAGGCCGCCCGGGGCGGCATCGGCACGGTGTTCCGCCACAAGAAGATCAAGGCCCTGGTCCTGCGCAGCCGGCAGGTGACCCCGGCCTGGCGGGTGGAGGAAAACAAAGTCGCCGCAAAGGTGACCCCGAAGAAAATCTCCCGCATGGGCTGTGCGGGGGTGACCGAAGAACTGGACCGCATCATCGACGCCTGGGACGCGAACCCGGAATACGTCATCGAAATGATGCAGGACATCCAGGAACGCTTCCGCCACATCCCCAAGACGGCCCTGGACCGGATCCAGACCCGGTGCAGGGTGCCGATTGCGCACCTGTACCACATTGCCACGTTCTACAAGTCCTTCTCCCTGGAACCCCGGGGCGAAACCATCGTGCAGGTGTGCATGGGCACCGCCTGCCATGTCAAGGGCGCCGCCAACATCCTGGATTCGTTTGAACGCGTGCTGGGAATTCCCCCCGGAGGCACCACCTCCGACGGCAAATACAGCCTGGAGGCCGTGGCCTGCCTGGGAGCCTGCTCCATCGCCCCGGTGATCCGCATCGGCGAGGAAATCGTCGGCAACGTGGAAAGCCGCCACGTGGAACGCCTGCTGAAGAAACACGCCGGCACCGCCGTTGCCGCCCCGGTGGATTGTCCACCCGAGGAGGGAAGTCATGAATAAAATCGTCATGGACCAACTCGAACAGATTGCCGCCAACGTCGCCAAGGAACAGGCCGCCTACAAGGGCATGCTCATGGTATGCAACGGCACCGGCTGCGTGGCCGCCAAGGGATTTGAAATCCGCGACACCCTCCGGACTGTCCTGGAAAAACACCAACTGCAGGATCAGTGGCTGGTGGTGGGCACCGGCTGCAATGGTTTCTGCGCGGTGGGACCCATCGTGGTGGTGCAACCCGAAGGCATTTTCTACCAGAAACTGCGGGAGCGGGACGTGGAAACCCTCGTCACCGAGCACCTTTTGGGCGGCAAACCCGTGGAAAAACTCATGCACAAAAACCCGGTCACCGGGGCCGTCCACGCGAAGATGGAGGACATTCCCTTCTTCACCAAACAGCAACTGGTGGCGTTGCGCAACAAGGGCCTCATCGATCCCGAAAACCTGGATCACTACATCGCCCGGGGGGGCTACACCGCCCTGCGCAAGGTGCTACAGCAGAACGATCCCGATGCCGTGATTGAAGAGGTCACCCGCTCGGGCCTGCGGGGACGCGGCGGCGGCGGCTTCCCGGCCGGCGTGAAATGGGCCTCCGGGAAAAAGGCCCGCCTCCACCGGGGCACGGAAATCTTTGTGGTGTGCAATGCCGACGAAGGCGACCCCGGGGCATTCATGGACCGCTCCATCATTGAAACCGATCCCCACGCGGTCATCGAAGGCATGGCCATCGGCGCGTTTGCGGTGGGCGCCAAAGAAGGCTACATCTACATCCGCAAGGAATATCCCCTGGCGCTGGTGCGCCTGAAAAAGGCCCTGGCCGACGCCCGGGCGGCGGGAATCCTTGGCGATCGCGTGTTCGACACGGACTTTTCCTTCGACATCCACATCCACCGGGGCGCCGGTGCCTTCGTGTGCGGCGAAAGTTCCGCCCTCATGGCCTCCATGGCCGGCCGCGCCGGGGAACCCCGGGCCAAGTACGTCCACAACGTGGAATTCGGCTTCCGCGATCTGCCCACGGTACTCAACAACGTGGAAACCTGGGCCAACATCCCTCCCATACTGGAAAAGGGCGCCGCCTGGTTCGCCTCCATGGGCAGCGGCGACGTTTCAACGAACCCCTGGGACGGCTCCTCGGGGACCAAGGTGTTCTCCCTGGTGGGCAAAATCCGCAACACCGGCCTCGTGGAAGTGCCCATGGGCATCACCCTGCGGGAGATCATCGAGGACATCGGCGGCGGCGTGCCCGGTGACCGTCCCTTCAAGGCGGTTCAGACGGGAGGACCCTCCGGCGGATGCATTCCCGCCTCCCGGCTGGACATGCCGGTGGACTTCGACTCCCTGACCCAACTGGGATCCATGATGGGGTCCGGCGGCATGATCGTCATGGACGACCGCACCTGCATGGTGGACGTTGCCCGCTACTTCGTGGACTTCCTGGTGGACGAAAGTTGCGGCAAGTGCACCCCCTGCCGGGAAGGGCTTTTCGCGCTCTCCCGGATTCTGGGCCGCATCTGCGATGGCAAGGGTGAACCGGAAGATCTGGAAAACCTGGAAACCATCTGCGACACCGTGACGGAAACCTCCCTGTGCCAACTGGGGGGCTCCGCTCCCAATCCCGTGCTCAGCACACTGAAATACTTCCGGGAGGAATACGAGGCCCACATCCGGGAAAAACGCTGTCCCGCCGGCGTCTGCAAATCCCTGATCGCCTACACCATCGTGGAGGACAAATGTACCGGCTGCGGTGCCTGCGTGAAGCCCTGCCCCACCGGGGCCATCACCGGAACCGCGAAAAACCCGCACATCCTGGAACAGGACAAGTGCATCCGGTGCGGCATCTGTTTTGAAGTCTGCCGCTTCGACGCCGTGGAGGTGAAATGATGGCACCCGCGAAAATCGACATCCTCATCAATGACAAGAAGGTCACGGTCCTTCAGGATACGCCCCTCATCAAGGCCGTCATCGCCGAGGGCATCGCCCTTCCCACCCTGTGCTACCACAAGGATCTCACCCCCAACGGCACCTGCCGCCTGTGCGTGTGCGAAATCGAGGTGAGGGGCAAACGGCGTCTGGTGACCGCGTGCAACTACCCCGTGCGTCAGGAAATCACCGTCTGGACAAACTCCGAACGCGTGAAAAAGCACCGCAAGATGCTCGCACAGATGTATCTGGGCCGCTGGCCCAACGTACCCATCATCCAGGACGTGGCCCGGCGCTGCGGCGTCACCGACGGCAAACTCTTCGAGAGTGAACTGACGGATCCCAACCCGAAGGCCTGCATCCTTTGCGGCCACTGCGTCAAGGCCTGTGACGAGTTCATCCAGGAGCGCATCCTGGACTTCGCCGGCCGGGGCATCCTGCGGCATCTCACCATGCCCTTCGGGGAAACCGATCCCCACTGCATCGGCTGCACCTCCTGCGCCCACGTGTGTCCCACGGGGGCCATCCAGATCGTGGACGACACCAACCATCCCGTGGACCCGGTGCTCATCCGCCGCCACGGCATGAAGGTCAACGCCGAGATGGCCACCCTGGACAAGTACCAGTGCTGCATGCGCGAGGTGGGCACCGCCAACATCGTGGAGGTCATGGACCGCTACGACCTTTTGCCGGTGGACAACTACAAGTTCGGATCCCATCCGGACACCCACAAGGTGGACTCCCAGGTGCTGCGGAAAAAATACTTCACCCAGAACACCCCGGACGCCTGCTGGTTCGGCTGCTCCATGTCCTGTGCCAAGGCCGTGGACGGTTTTGAACTCCAGACCGGCCCCTACCAGGGACAAAGGGTCACCGTGGACGGTCCCGAATACGAAACCGTGGGTGCCTGCACCAACATGGGCTGTTTCGATCCGGATTTCATCGTGGAGTTCAACTTTTACTGTGACACCTACGGCATCGACATCATTTCCGTGGGCACCACCCTCGCGTTTGTCATGGAATGCTATGAAGCCGGCGTCATCAACCTGCAGGACACCGGAGGCATCGACCTGAAGTTCGGCAACACTCTGGGCGTGCTGGAAATTCTCCACCAGATGAGCCGGGGTGAGGGTTTCGGTGTGGAAGTGGGGCTGGGTATCCGCCGGCTCAAGAACAAGTGGATCGCCGAAGGCAAGGGCGACGCCCGGTTCATCCGGGACGTCGGCATGGAAGTCAAGGGACTCGAATACTCCGAGTACGTGCCCAAGGAAAGCCTCGCCCAGCAGGCGGGGTATGCCATGGCCGTCAAGGGTCCCCAGCATGACGAAGCCTGGCTGATCTTCATGGACATGGTGAACAACCAGATTCCCACCTTCGAGGACAAGGCCGAAGCCCTGTACTACTTCCCCCTGTGGCGCACCTGGTTCGGCCTGCACGGATTGTGCAAGATCGTGTGGAATGACGTGGCCCCCGCGGACAACAAGAAGCATGCCCCGCAAATCGCCGCAAAAATCCCCGAACACGTGGACAACTACTTCAAGTTCTTCGAGGGAATGACCGGCGAAAAACTCGACGAGGAAAAGATGCTGGCCCAAAGCGCCCGGGTGCACAACCTGCAGCGTCTCATGAGCGTGCAGTTCGGCTTTGGCCGGCGCGAAGACGATGTCCCGCCCTATCGTTCCCTGGGCCCCGTCACCGAAGAGGAATACCTCTCCCGGGCGGAGCGTTACGACGGACAACTCCGGGACATCCTCCGACTGGATCCGGAGAAGATGACCCTGACCGAAAAGATGGATGCGTTGCGCACCCACCGGGAAAGCCAGTACCAGAAGGTTCTGGACGCCGCCTATGCCCGCCGGGGATGGTCTCCGGACGGCGTGCCCACCAAGGCCCGCCTGCGGGAACTGGGCATTGATTTGCCCGAACTTCTGGCCCTGGCCGCCGATTGATTGGGGGGGCAAAAAGAGGGGGCCCAATCCTGGGCCCCCGGGCCGCGCGTCAGCGCGTATTCGAAGGCGACGTTCCGTCGCCGGAGACCCCCGCCCGGTACCCGGGCAGGAAGAGGGGGCCCAATCCTGGGCCCCCGGGCCGCGCGTCAGCGCGTAATGGAGGGCACGAACGTGCCCGGATCAGGACCTTGCCATGATTCGCGTCAACGACCTGCACAACATCCCCTGGCGCGAGGGAATCACGGTCCAGGACATCCTGGATCACCTGCGCTACAGTTATGCGCTGATCACGGTCACCGTGAACGGCGACCTCGTGGAACCGGAGTTCTACGCCACCGCAACGGTACCCGACGGGGCTGCCGTCACGGTCTTCCATCTCGCCCATGGAGGGTGACAACCCATGGAAACATCCTACGACCCCGAACCTGCCGAAATCCAGCCCCGTTTTCTCATTGTGGATGACGACCCTTTGATCCGGCGCACCTTTGTGCGGCAGTTCAGGGACAAGGGAGAAGTATTCGAGGCGGATTCCGGGGAAGTGGCCGTGGAGATGCTCAAGGAAGGTCTGGATGTCCACATCATGCTGGTGGATTACCTGATGCCGGGAATGACCGGCATTGATGTGTTCCGCCAGAGTTCCCTGTTGGCCCCACGTACCCAGCGGATTCTCATCACCGGGGCCGGAGCCGGGGATTTTGTCCTGGACGCCATCAACGAAGGGCACATTCATCATTTCGTGAAAAAGCCCTGGGACCCCAACGAATTGCGGTCGGTGTTCCGGCAACTGTTCGATGCCATCGCCATGGAGCGGAAAAACGACCTTTTGATGCTGGAACTCAAATACGCCAACACCTCGTTGGTCCGGGCCAACGAACAACTCAAAAAGCACAAGGCCATGCTGGAACAGTCCCTGGACGAACGCACGGCCGAACTGGTGCGGGTCAACCGGGAACTGGAGCAGAAAAACGAACTGCTCCTGGCCCAGGCCATCCGGGACAGCCTGACCGGACTGTACAACCACGCCACCTGTGTCCAGCGCCTGGAAGAGGAAATCGCCCGTGCCAGACGCTACAATTCCTCCGTTTCCGTCCTTTTCTGCGACATCGACCACTTCAAGACCTACAACGACCGGTGCGGACACGCCACGGGGGACACTGTCCTGCGTTGTTTGGCCCATTTTCTGGTGAACGGTTCCATGACGGTTTCCCCCTCCCGCAAAAGCGACATCATCGGACGATACGGCGGCGAGGAGTTCGTGCTGATCCTGCCGGAAACGGACAAGACCGGTGCCATGATCCGGGCCATGCGCCTGTGTGACGGCGTCCGCTCCCTGGATGTCCCCGGGGTGGAAAACCAGCCATTGGGATGCCTTTCCCTGAGCATCGGTGTCGCCACCTACCCCACCGATGCAGACAACATGAACGACCTTCTGGCCGGTGCCGACGCAGCCATGTACACTGCCAAGGCCTCCGGCCGCAACCAGGTGGTCCCGGCCACCAAACCCGGCCGGTAAGAAGATTCCCTAATCGGAAGTTCCTGAAGCAAGAGAGCGCAGTGGGGCTTGTGTGATCGGGAATT
>CAZTZR010000126.1:0-9515 GCA_964618145.1 uncultured Kofleriaceae bacterium | reverse complement strand
GGCGTTGGCGATCAGCCGGTTGGTCCCGTAGAGAGTCTCGAAAACAATGAATACTAGCATTGGTCTCCTTGCCGGGCACGGATGTGCCGAAGAAAAAAGGCGATGTGAATTTGTTTGGCCAGCCCTCGGTTTCGCTGCAACGGAAACTCCTGAAACACCTGGTTTCTTCATTGTTTTTAAACGCAGTTGTCTTGTTATGTGCTGCCTTCGAATCGTTCCAACATATTCTCAAGCAGTCTTTTCCCATGAATTACTGCCACAATCAGAATTCTCACGGATTCAACGCGATATACCAATCGATAACTGTACACGAATCGCTCTCGAATGTGCTCATCTCCGACCTCAGGGACCATTCGACCTATCATGGGGAATTCGCCGATGTTCCTTGAAACCGAAAAAACTTCTGTGACAACTGCCCGTGCGTAATACTCCGAATCCCTGGCGATATATTCGGCAATGGCGTCAAGATCCTCGATTGCCTCTGGCGACCACCTTACTTCGAGGTCCATTTACCAAATTTCCTTTCGACCTCGTCCTGACCAAGCGTCCCTTCCTTGTCAGCGCGATTGATTCCCCTTTGGATCTTCTCCACCACATAGAGATGATACTGCACATCTTCCAGGGAACAATCGTCCGGGAGTTTGTCCAGAAGCGCTTTGACCTCATCTTTGGCAGTACTCATGATTCATCACCTCCATTGTGGAGCACGTAACAAGTATTGACATGGGAAAACAGACAACCTGACCTCCTGAGGGTCAGTCATGTTTTTAGTTGAAATTCCGGTGGATTTCAACACCACTGCTGTTTTCGGTCGAAAGTTGGTTCGACGATCATGTATTTTGAGTACGAGTACGGAGAGGCGGCACGGATGTGCCGCGCACGAAAAGCGGTGCTTGCGCCCCGCAGTCCATAGGGGTAGGGAGACCCGATTGGATTCGGCCCCCCCTCCCTCCGAACCGTACGTGCGGTTCTCCCGCATACGGCTCTCCGGTTGGTGGGTCACCTTCGCAGGGCTGCAAGTTCAGCTCTCAGCCGCACCCGGACCCACTGGTCAATCTTGGTAAACACAAACGGCCTACCATGCTTGAAGTACTCATAAAAACCCTTCAAGGACTGGTTCAGCCGGCGTACGAGTACTTCCAGTGACCTCCCGTTTACACGAGGGGTCAACTCCCGAATCCGGTACCGTACCCGTTTCATTGCCTTGTCCGAGGCCCATTTCTTCAGGCCCTTCTTGGTGTGCATGAACTGATATCCCAAAAACACGAAACCGGCGTTTGGCTGACTCATATCCACGATACGCGTCTTGTCCGGATGCAGTGCCAGTCCCGCTTCTTTCGTCCACTCCTCAAAGTCCTTCTCGAAAATGGGTTCAATCACATTCCGTACCGCTGTCTGGACCACCCGGTCCCGGACACTGGGAATCCCCAGAGGCCGTTTCTCTTCAGGTTTTCCGGGCTTGGGAATGTACACCCTTTTCACCGCCATTGGACGATAGGTGCCATCCCGAAGCGTTTTTGCCACGTACGCCAGTTCCGCCTCCAGTTGGCTTTCGAACTGTGCAATCGTCTTGTGGTCCACACCCGCAGAACCCTTGTTCGACCGAACCTTCCGGAACGCCGCTTCCAGATTCTTGTGGGCGAAAACCTTGTCTATCAGACTGAACCAGACGCCTCCTTTCACCCCGTCTTGCAGGGCTTGCAGCATGCGATCCGTCCAGACGGCACGTTCCACCCAATCCACCATGGACCGGGTTTCTTCCGCTTGTTTAGCCTCGGGCACTACCGCGGATTTGCGTTCATGTCGTTTGTCCAAATCACATCCATCTTCCTGGACCCCTTCGCTCCACGCCCATTACGGCGTTTCATCGCTACTATGGGTCCTCTGACTTCCCGGAACCTCTCCCTGTGTCCCGGGATCTCCCTGATTCACGCATCAGACCTTCAGACCATTCCGTCCCCAATCATCCCTGCAATGACCGCATCACCTTTCATCAGCCTCATTCAGGCCTGCGGTTCGTGCGACATCCGTCATGCGAGATGCCCTGAGTCTTCGCCACCTTTCCGAAGGCTCGACCACTGCAAAAACCGAAACGGGTTCCTCATCGTACGGACTGGTCCTTTGCCTTGGGTTGCTCTCCACCCCGCCTCACGGCGACGCAGTTACCTTCGGCTACCGACCTATGAAGCCTCGGTCGGAGAGGACTTTCACCTCCAAATACTGATGCGCTTTCAGGCGCACAGAAAAGCGGTGCTTGCGCCCCGCAGTCCAAAAGGCGGCACGATGTGCCGCAGAAGAAAAGCGGTGCTTGCGCCCCGCAGTCCAAAAGGCGGCACGGGGTGCCGCGGAAGAAAAGCGGCGCCAAGGCACCGCACTCCCAAGGCGGCACGGGGTGCCGCGGAAGCAGGTGGGGCTGGGGTGCCGCGTAAGGAGGTGGGGCGGGCGGACTACGGGCGAACCATGGATTTCATTCGCTGCCGTGTTGGGCGGCCAGTTCGGCGCCCCAGGTTAGGGCCCGTTCCTCTCCTGACTCATGATAGCGCTTGTACCAGCCGTGGGGTATTCCGTGCTCGAAACGAGGGCGCTGGACGGGATGGATCTGTCCGGTCCGGTCGTTGACCGACAAGGGTATGGTTATGCCACTGTTCAGTTGTTTGGCACACATCTGTCACTTCCGCAGAATCTTCTCCAGCGTTTTTCCTTTCGCGAGTTCATCAATCAGTTTGTCAAGGTAACGGATTTTCCGCATGAGCGGATCTTCGATGTCTTCCACGCGAATCCCGCATACCACCCCTTTGATGAGCACACTGTTAGGGTGTATGGCGGGAGCATTTGCGAAAAAAGTTTCAAAATCGCTTTCCAGCTCAAGTTGCTGCCGCAATCCGTCGGGATCATAGCCAGTCAGCCAGCAGATGATTTGATCCACTTCTTCCTTTGTACGGCCTTTCTTTTCCGCTTTCTGGATATACATCGGATATACCTTGGCAAACGCCATGGCGAAGATGTGTTTCCCGGGCATTGTCATTACTCCTGTCCAGTGTTGTCCATTATCAATTCGTAGACATAGCTGTCGCCGGATTTTCCGGAGTACTCCTTTTGCAAGGATGGGCACTATTGAAAAGTGTGTGATGCATCAAAAATTCCTCAAGCCATCAACCGGGGTCGCTTTTTCCGAGTTCTCTCAATTTTCTCTTTCTCGCCTTCGTGCGCACCTTGCCCTCAGGGTCTGGGAGCCGCAGAGGTGAACGGGCATAATCCGCGAGCAACTTTTCTACATCATCGCCAAGCCCATCTCTTTTCTTTAGAATGTCATGTCTCAATTTAATCAACCGAGTTTTTTGCGCAGGTTCCAAATTGTCAAGTGCGACACTACTCAGAGCCCTGATCCCCTGCTCGATGATTTCCTTCGATTGATAGCATTGGTGACGAACGGCCCGGATTCTTTTTAATCCCGGTCGGTTCAGGTCGAGTTTTGCGATGTTGAACTCTCCCGTTGTGGTTTTTGAGGCAAGCTCACAAGGATCGTTTTCATCAAGCATGAGGTGGTCGGCAGGAACCATTTCATCAGGTCTGATAATAATTTTTCCTTTCTCTTTTTCCAGGTCTCGCGCTAGATACGTCCCTTTATAAGAGTTGCAATCATTACAGCATAATAGCAGATTCAAAAAAGCATGTTCCAACGGCTTGCCTTCCGGGCTTTCCTTGGGAATGTAATGGTCAATGCTGAATCCGACGCCTGCGGATTCTCTTTCCATAATGCCGCAGTATGCGCATGAATTGAAGAAATCGCTTCGCAATTCCTCTTTGTATTCCTTGTAGTTGGATTTTTGCGGGGGGAAGCTTCTGCGAATCGGTGGTTGCGATGTCATAAGGAGAACAACCCTCCGAAACTATCTGTGCTTGCGTTTGGGCAGTTTGTCCAAAATTTCTGCTTTGAGTTGGGCGATCTGGAATGCAAACTCGGTATATTCCTGGGCGCGCTGTTCGAGTTGTTCGAGATGCGTGCCTTGTTTGGCGCTTTGGATCTGGTGCAAATGCCAGCGGACGAGACCAAAGCGTCTCTCCTCTTGGGGAGAAAGACCCTCTTCAAACCTGCGCGAAACCAATTCGGAGTGCTCAGCATAAAGGGCTTCCACCTCGTGGGCCGATTTGGGAGGAATCAAATGATTGGAAAAGAGCCCGGAGACAACCGGAAAAGCCTCATTCTCATCAGAGGTTCTTCCAAGACAGGCACAGGGAAGGCTGAGGTCTTCTTTTTTCTTGTCCAAAATATCATGGGACGCCATGACGATTGCGGTGGCATCACCAGACACGTTCTTTGACAAGGGAGCCACCTCGGTCACATTGCCTGTTTGGCTTTGCGAGTCATCGATCATATCAATCGTGGGTGATACGCTTGCCTCAAAACTGGAAAAAGATGCTGTCACCATTATTTTTACTCGTTATAGCTCCCATCAGCCACGCGCTCGAAGTAATCAAGGCCTGCGGTCAAATGGAGTTGGAGGAACTCGCTGGTTTCAGGGCTCGTTAGTTCAACTGGGGTTCTAAACATACGCTGCCAATCCAGATTCAGCCTAATCTGCTTGGCCTGAACAGAATTTTCGTAGGTCATCTTATGATGGCAAAGCTCAGTCCAATGATCGTTTTCTGCCAGACGAATCGTAGCTGTAGAATCAAGCTTGATCAAAGGGTGATTCCAGGCCCCTGCCATTTGCGATTTCAGAGCATCCACGCCAGGTGGCAAGGAATCACTTGCCAGGGCGACACGAGCCACCAAACCGAAACGGTTGCATTTCAAAGGGCTCCCTTGCTCAGCAAGTGAAACGATTGCTTGGGAGAGCAAGGAGATCTGCTTTTCCACGATGGCAGAGAAGGCGACCGGAACGACACTTCCAAACGCTGGCAGTTCTCCTGGGGCATGTTCCCCCTTTAGTTGGTATTGGAAATCGGCAACCGCGTTGTTGATGTCGAATTTTAAAACATAACCGGTATTTACCAAGGTGACTTGTATTCCGGCAGGCTGCACCAACCCGAAATTGACGGTTTGTTCTGATTTGATCAGGTTATCCAGAAAACCTGACAGATGGGACGGGTAGGAAAGAGCAGAGCTAAAAGAGGGACTCAGTTGCAGGCCAATTACCGGAGTTGCGAGGACACTGTCGAGCCAAGACATGGAGTATCACCTTTGAAAGTTCCTTGCACGAGCGTGGTCCAAAACTTTTCGCACGTGCTGGTCAGCGGAAAAAACCATTCCATTGAAACATCTTCCTGTCAAGACTGAAGAATGCGAAAACCAGTGCAGTTCAACCTCACCGGGTTCTTTTTTCCAATTCGTTTTGGGGTTAGGAGGGTGACTGTCCCCGCATACCACCCCTTTAATGAGCACTCTGGTCGGGTGGATGGCGGGATCTTTGGGTCAGTGGACAGCATTGGCGCTACCCTGGGTCGTCATATCGAGGTCCAGTCGCAAAAATTCCCACCAGGCCCAGTCAGTGGATCCTTCGACAGGCCAGGCCGCGCGCTGGATGAAGAAGCGTGTGCCTCCGCCGGGCATTGCCATGCCGGTTTGCGTGGGGCCAAAGTGGTATCCGGGGAAGATGATGCCCGTGGTGTAGCGGACCATCACCCCCGTGGTGTCCATTGCGCCCAGGACCACTTCCTGTGCGTTTCCATCGTGGGGGTCGGCGCCGATCCACAGTGCCAGTTGGTTGTCCCCCTGTGCGCCCTTGAGGGTCACAGCGCCCATCCACAGGGAGGAGGGAGCTTTGATGCCACCCAGGTCTGTCCAGACGTCCTCTGAATCAAGGTAAAAAGCACGGACCACCTCACCCCCAGCGTGGCCCATGAGCATGAGCCCGGCATTCATGGCTACAAGACTTGGCTCGTGCAAGGCTGCAGAGGATGCAACGGTAACGGGGGTTCCCGGGATTCCGGACGAAGGTACGGGGAAAGCCAGGATGGCGGTCGTCGCAGGGACGTCGGTGATGATCTCCAGACAGTCGCAGGAGTCGGTGCAGGGGGGCGAGGCGGCACCTCCGGGATCGCGATCAGTGACCACGATGACGAAGCCGTCTTTGTGGGCCACGGCGGTCTGGCTCAGGCGCAGGTCGCTGCCCACGGTGGTAAAGGGCGCAACGATTGCTCCCTGTGCGTCGAGAATTGTGAACCGCGCGGCGCCCCGGGAACCCCAATCCGGTGGCGCATGCAGAATGAGGCGCTGGCCCGTGACAGGGTTGATTACCACCTGTGGTGTACCCCACCAGCCTTCGTACAGGGAGACAGACTCGCCGACGAACGTGCCTGATGGGTCGAGGGTTGTCAGGTGACCGGTGCAAGAGCGCCGGGCGAAGGCTCCGCCACAACGGGAGTTGTCACAGGATGACCACAGCAGGTGCCAGCGATCCGGGCCCAAGGACACCGTGACGGGGATGCCGAGGTTATGCTCGAATCCCTCCGGGAAATAGGTGAGCAACTCCGTCACTTCGGTCAGCACAGTGCCGTCGGTTGTGAAGGTGGAGAAAAACAGGCTCTCACGCTTGCAGAATTCTGGGCAATCCTCGGGGGGAATGGTAAGGCAATCGGGGCAGAAGGCTTCCCCCGAGGTGCGCACAGTGATCCCTGCAAGGAGTTCGGAGCCCAGGGCGACGAGGAAGGTGCCCTCTGCGGGACTGGGCAAGACAGTGGTCGTGATGGCGAGTTCAAACGGTGCCGTGGAGTCGTTGTCCACGTCCGCGTCAGTGCTGCCGTCCGGACCTGTGTTTTCGGGGGAGGCACAAGCCATAAAGAAATAAGTGGCGATAACAAGTAATTTCATGCAAGTTTTGGACTCCGATGGGTACTATCCCAGAGGGTGCAGATGAAGTCAAGGTGCGGTGATTTTGGGGTAAAAATGGGTTTGCAAAGGGCATGGGCGGTCCGCATCTCATGGTGTCCGGACCTGTGTTTTCGGGGGGGGGGACAGGCCCTGAATACAAATGTGTAGATAATGAGTACCGAATACGATGATGACTCCGCAATGATGTGGCAGGTCAATTGGTCGAAAGGTCATATCCCGTGTTCGTCGTCGCATTGGTTTTTATGTTGAAAAAGTACGTGCGACCTTCGATCAACCCACAGGTGGAGATGGTTCTGAAATCGGCCGGAACGATGTTGATGGTGGCGCCTCCCATATCGTGACGGGAGCACCCGGAGTTCTCCTCCAACACGAGACCTGGCTCGGACGCGATGGTTCCTGTCTTGGACAGTCCCTCAGCCCAGCGAATCTGTCGATTGCTGCCGGGGTAGACGAACTCCCAGGCGTGAACTGTTTCCGGGGCAATCGGCACGTTGCCCCAGGTACGGCCAAAGGTCAATTCCCTGCACTGGAGGATCGCCGATGCGATGCATACGTGTCGACATGCTCCCGTATCCAGGGTGCAATCCTCCTTGCATTCGAGATCGCCTCCTCCAAATCCGAAATCAGCACAGGTCTTCATCCCCAGATTCGTACCATCGCAGGATTCCTCGCCCACAATCAGGGAGTCGCCGCAGATTGGCGTGCAGATGGAAGGCGTGTCTCCCTGGCAACTCCATCCGGTTTCAATCTGGCAATCTGGGGAACAACCATCACCTGGAAGGATGCCTCCATCGTCACAGGCTTCTTGACCCTCACGTATTCCGTCCCCACACACTCCCAGGCAGGATGTGAAATCCAATCTGCAGGAATCATCGCAGGCCAGGGTGCCCGAGGCATATCCCATGGAAAGGCAATCCTCCCCATTGAAATTGTTCTGGTCACATTGTTCTCCCTGGAGGACATCCACGATGGAATCGCCGCAATATCCGCCACATTCCGATCGATCCAGGCGGCAATCCGAGGAGCACCACAACAACCCGAGAACATTGTAATGACCCAGGCTGGCGCAGGAGTTTCCCCGGAGATCGGTTCCATCACAGGGTTCATCTCCTTCCGCGACACCATTCCCGCATTGAGGTCCCTTTGATGAGTTTCCGGACCCGCATGCGCATGTTAAAATCAATAGAAGTTGAACGGAAAGAAGTCTTAAGTACATCATGAACATGATCCGATCTGTCCGCACAACTTGCTCGTGGGACAAGGTGTTGGAAACGGAAAAAAACATGGTGTGTTCTCAGGTGTCGGCCACGAACCGATTTCATTCTGGTGTCTCATACGGTTCGGCACAAGACCGGCCCTCGAACAAGACGACAATCCGGATGCGCACTTTGGCCAGTGAGAAGGTTGTCCATGACCTGACATGGGGGAAGAATTCAAATGGGCCTCCTGAGAGTCAGTCATGTTTATAGAGGAAGAAACTGTGTTTTTCAACCGCACTGTTTTTTTTCCATTAGTTTTTCGATTAGGTGGGTGACTGTCCCGCTCATTTACCATCGGAAGGAGGGACTTTTCGACGGAGTTTGCGCCAGTAAAACCTGCTCCTGGATTTTGGCCAACTGAATCACCTTGACGGTGGCTGAGACAATTACTTATGCGATTGTCCTTTTGTGCAATATACCTTAGCTGTAACTGTCCAGTTTTTCGGCACCACCTCTACTGCCCTGGGGGTGCCCTGTCCTGTGAACGTGGACACCTGACGGAAAGGAATGTGTCTGCCTTTACGGAACTACACCATCTTTGGATCTCAAATCCATAGCCCTGCGACTAATCTCTTCAATGCCTAGTTCTTCATCCATATCCTGACGCCACCTTGTATAATCAAAGGGCTCCCTTTGGATAAGCGCTATAAACCGTTCTGCCTCGATATTGCCAAGGTACTGCGTAAGTACTTGCAGGCCCTTGGTCTTGATTTCGGTATCTGTAATCATGCCATTGCATCCTTTATGAACCCTATGGGGTCTGTGATTCTGATTTCATCAACAAGTGTGGCTTTCTTGAGAATGCCATCGTCTGTGGTTATAAAATAGTCCGCTTTTGCCGAAATGGCGCATGCGATGTGCAACGAATCGAGCTTCTTGACCCCAGGATGTAGGACCATACCAATTCAAATGAACCAGAACGAATCTCTTCCTGAACTCGCAATTTCGCTTCTGTTTCAAGCCGGATTCGGAGATTGGACTGGTCATCAAACGGCCTGTTGAAACAGCAGTTATCCAGATAGAGTTTCATGAGATGAGTCGTCTCCTTACCACGACGCTGATGTCAGTTCAACAAACAGGGAAAAAATTCAAATGGACCTCCAGAGAGTCAGTCCTGTTTGTAGTTGAAATCCTCGTGGATTTCAACACCACTTGTCTCATACGGTCCGGCACAAGACCAGACCCCGAACAAGATGTCCGTCCGAACCCGGCCTTTGGCCGGCGAAGAGTTTGTCCATGACCTGACATGGGGGGAAAATTCAAATGGACCTCCTGAGAGTCAGTCATGTTTTTAGACCTTGCGCAACTACTGGAAAAAGTCCGGTGCAAACCATTGCAAAGGCAAGTTCAGCACCTTGCACAGGGGGAAATGATACCAATCGACCGACCAAGTTGTAGATGCAAAGTAATGTTCAGGTTCC
>CAZTZR010000125.1:0-9673 GCA_964618145.1 uncultured Kofleriaceae bacterium | reverse complement strand
TCGGTGGGGGCCCCCCGGCGCTTTGCGATAGCAAAAGACGGGGGTGTCCGACGACCCCCCATCCCGGAGCCGCAATGGGGATTCCTGGACAACTGATCAACTCATTATTCGCCTGTGCCCATAATGATCTTGCCCTGACCGGTTGGGTCGTTCGTTTGACAAACAACATTTGCGGGGTATACTCCCTCTACCGGAAAGGAGTTTTCCCATGCGTATTTCATCTTTATTACTGATCCTGCTGACCATTGGTCTTTTCACCCATTGTGACAAAAAGAGCACAAAAAAATCCGACCCCTGCAAAAATGTAACTTGCTCGGGCCATGGTACATGTGCCGTGAATGAGGAAAATGAAGCCTTCTGTGAATGTGACGAAGGATTCGTTCCCCACGAACTGGAATGCATCGAAAACCCCTGCGGGGGGGTGGACTGCGACGGGTACGGGGAATGCTCCGTGGCCGAGGGAAATCCGCCGTTTGCCCTGTGTACCTGCGAAGAGGGGTATCACGAAGAGGAATTTGTGCATTGCGTGGAGAACAATCCGGAAGATCCCTGCGACGGCATCACCTGTTCGGGTCACGGATCCTGCGTGGCCGACCCGGAAACCTCCAAGCCTTCCTGTGAATGCGACGAGGGATACAGACTGGTGGGAGATACCAACTGCATCGAAGAGGCGCCCGGGGATCCCTGCGAGGGGGTCACCTGCTCGGGGCATGGCGAGTGCATCCTGGATGACGTCACACTGGAGCCCATGTGTGCCTGTGAAG
Source organism: uncultured Kofleriaceae bacterium (assembly GCA_964618145.1). Lineage (GTDB taxonomy): Bacteria > Myxococcota_A > Polyangia > HGW-17 > HGW-17 > HGW-17. Next base: position 8,909 of record CAZTZR010000125.1, on the reverse strand, counting down.
AAGGGTTCGTCCCCCTGAATCTGGAATGCATCGAAGAGGGGATCTGCGGCAATGGAGTGGTGGACGAGGGGGAAGAATGCGACGATGGGAACGATTTTGACCAGGACGGCTGCAAGGCCGATTGCACCTTCTCCTGTCAGGACCATTCCGATTGCCCGCAGGATGGCAACGATTGTACCCTCCATACTTGTGAAGTGGTGGAAAACGGCCAGATGTGCCTGGTCACACTGTTGACCGGAACCTGCGATGACGGGGATGAATGCACCGCCAACGACCGGTGTGAAGATGGCCAGTGCATGGGTGATCCCATGAGTATCTGGTATCAGGATGCAGATGATGACGGATTCGGCGATCCGGATTCCGGGATGTGTGCCGAAGAACAACCGGAAGGATATGTGACCAACAACCTGGACTGCTGCGACACCCAGGCGGATGTACATCCGGATCAGGAAAACTTTTTTGCGGTTCCCCATACCTGCGATTCCGATACACCCCTTTGGGATTACAACTGTGATGGCAATGATGAAATCCGCTGGGCCGTGAAGGAAAGTTGTGCTTCCGCCACCAGTGAGGCCACCTGTGGGGATCACCAGGGCTGGTCTTTGGCCACCATCACCATTCCGGATTGCGGCGAAAGCGCCATGTACACCAACTGCCGCTGGGTGGGCATGTCCTGCATGGCCGTGGCATCCCAGTGGCAGGCCCAGCAGTGTCGCTGATCATCTGAGTTTGGCACCACACTGCAGACAACCGGACTGCGTGTTCTCATTCAAAGTGGAACAATAAGGACAGGGAATTTTTACAATTTCCTTGATGATCACCCGTTCAATGACCTGGGCCGGCACCGTGAGGGGATCCAAAACTGCCTTTGGTGGCTGGCGCAAGGCAATTTTTTCATATACTTCTTCCTTGACAATCTGCCAGTGGGCAATGCCCCCGAGCCAGGAAAGTCCGTAAATTCCTCCCAGCACGTCCGATACTTCCGGTGCAATGAAATCGCTCGCCACCATGGCAATGACAAGTGGTGCCGCATAGAAAAGAGCCAGAATCCGGTATTTCTTTTCTTTTGTCCTTGATGCGGCAAAGGCCCAGGTCAGCCAGTTGAGCGCAGGGACAAATATCCACCAGGACCATTTGTGCATGGATGTCCCGTTCCGCCGGGCCAGGGAAGGTTCAAGGGCAGCACCGGCTTTTTGTGGTTTGCAATCTACCATGATTTGGCGGATAAACACTGTGAATGTGTCACTGCCGTGAAAAAAATTTTCACATTCCTGACGGTGGCGACCGCAACAGGGGTGATTTCGCCAGGAACTGTCCGGATTGGCGGATTCAAACACAGGTTTTTCCGGGAGATTTCTCATGGAACAACAGATTCTGACACTCATAAGGGATGGACACCGGGGACGGGCACTGGAACTCATGGCCCGTGCCTGGTCCGGTCCCATCGGACGTTTCTGCACTGCCCTGACTGGCTCGGGCTCCGAAGGGGAGGAACTCATGCAGGACACGTTCATGGAAGCCTTCAATGCCCTGGAAACCTATCGGTCCGAAGCCTCCCTGCGCTCCTGGTTGTTCGGAATCGCCCGGAACCTGTGTGCTTCACACCTGCGTCTCAGGGACCGCCGCCGTGGTCTGTTTGAACGTTTTTTCCGATCCCCGGATACTTTTTCGGATGCCACGGAGAAACCCCTGGAAAAACAGGAGGAACTGGACGAACTGGACCGCGCGCTCTTAGGTCTCAAACCCGCGCTTCGGGAGGCCGTTCTGCTTCATTATCAAAGCCATTTTTCCATGCAGGAAATCGCCGACATGCTGCACATCAGCCCGGCCAACGCCCGAAAACGCGTCAGCCTCGGGGTCCAGGCGCTGCGGGAAGCCCTGCGCCCCGAACTCATGAAACCGGACAAACCCGCAGGAGGGTATGACAATGACAAAAACCAATCATCCGTGTCAGACTATCAGGGACCTCGTGTCCTCAAGGCCTGAAAAGGCCAGGGATCTTCCGGAAGAACTGGCAAGTCACGCAAAAGATTGCGCCGCATGCCAACTGGAAATCAAGGCATCGGTCCGGTTGCTGGGCATGATGGAAAATGCCGGGTCCGGCTTTTCCCCCCATCTGTCCCCGGAGGAAGTCGCCAAAAGGGCCATGCGGGAAGAACGAAAACCTGCGATGCCATGGAACTGGCTGCGACCGGCCGCAGGATTCGCCCTGGTGCTGGCCCTGGTGCTGCCAGGCCTGTACTGGCTGCTTCGGCCTGTGGACAAGTCTCCCGTTTCCGGAAAAACCGCCCTATCCACCCAGACAGATACGCTGGTGGTCAGAAACGTGCAGATCATCCATCCGGACGGACGGCGTTCTTCGGGTGCCAGGGTTCCGGAAACCATCACCACCGGCCCGGGGGAACGGGCCCAGGTGGTGTTCGAAGACGACACCACCGTCTGGATGAACGAAGAAAGTGCCATGACCCTGATAAAGGACGGTACCCGCCGGATCCGGCTTGTCCGGGGAGAGATCCTGGCGGACGTGGTGAAACAGCAGAACCTGCCTCCGTTTTTCGTGCAGACGGACATCGGGGAAGTCCGCGTGGTGGGTACACGGTTTTTGGTGAGCGCCCAGTCCCTGGCCACCGTGGTCAACGTTCTTCGGGGCCAGGTGGAAGTCACCAGTGCCGGGGAAAAGGCCGATGTGAAAGCCGGAGGCGAAGCCGTTCTCCGGGAAAAATACCCGCCTCTGGTGCAGGCGGCATCCAACCTGGGCTATGCCGTGGAATGGACATCGGATACCCCGGAAAAGGATTCGGAAACTTCCGGATTCGGCACCCTGCGGGCCCGTCGTCCCGGGGAAAACCAGGACACGGAGTTGGCATTGCGCCTCATTGATCATGCGGTGGACGTGAAAATCCAGGGACGGATCGTGCGTACCGAAATCGAAGAAGAATTCATGAATGATTCGGACCACACCATGGAAGGCATCTACACCTTCCCCATGCCGCCGGACGCGAAAATCGCCGGTCTGGATCTGGTGGTGGACGGCAAATGGGAACACGGCGCGATTGTGGAACGTTCCCGGGGCGACAAGATCTGGGCCGGCGTTCTTCGCAATGCCGCTCCCAAGGCGAAAAAACCGCAAGCCGTGGAATACGTGTGGGTTCCCGGACCCTGGGATGATCCCGCCATCCTGAACTGGAAAAAGGGTTCCCAGTTTGAACTGAAGATTTTCCCGATTCCGAAAAAGGGAAGCCGGAGGGTTCGCATTGCCTACACCCAGGAATTGTCTCCGATTCCCGGCGGGTACCGGTACGTGCTGCCCCTGGCGGCAGCCGTGGGAAACCAGGTGGCTTCGGAATTGTTCCGGTTCCAGGCTTCCATCGGGGGCGTTTCCCGGGTGGATCGCCTGCGGATTTCTCCGCTGAAAATGGAAAAGAGGCAGGAAAACGGGACCGCCAGACTGGAACTGGAAAAGAAGGATTTCATCCCCCAGGGGGATCTGATCATCGATATTCCGGACGAAAATCCGGATCGTGAACTGCGGGCATGGTCGTTCCGCCATCCCGAGAAGCCAAAGGATCCCGCCTATGCGGCCCTGACCCTCAAGCCCCGTCTTCCCGCATTTGCGGCTTCGGGTGCCCCCCAGGTGCTGGTGGTGGTGGATCACTCCTACAGCGTGCAGAAAACCCGGCTGGAACGGGCCGCCGAACTGGTCCGGATCCTGGCGGAAGAACTGGGGGATGCTCCCATCCACCTGGCCGCCTGCAACCATCGCTGTCGTGAAATACCCGTCCATGGCAAAAACCCGGCTGAACTCTCCGGCAGGCTGCATGATGCCATTCGCAAACTGGAACCCGCCGGTTCCACTTCCCTCTCCGGAACGCTGGAATTCATTGGAAAATATCGGAAAAAACTGACCCGACCGGAGTCTCTCCGGGTGGTATATCTGGGCAACGGCATCCCCACGGTGGGAGAAACCGATGCCGCAGAACTGGGAAAACTGGCGAAAAAGTCCCTGGGAACCGCCCGCCTGACCACGGTGGCCCTCGGAGGCATCAACGACGAAGTGATCCTGCGGAACCTGGCGCGACACGGAAACGGCTCCTTTCTGGGTCTTTTGCCCGGTTCCCGGGTGTCCGCGCTGGCCTGGAAAGTGTTGCAACGACAGATTGGCGTTCCCCTGACCCAGGCACGGATGGTCTTCCCGGAGGGAGTGGAACAACTGGCGCCCGCCATTCCGGACGTGTTCTGGCCCGGAGAGGAATACCTTGTGGCCATGCGGGTCCCTGCCGATGGTCTGGCGGGAACCGTTTCCCTTTCAGGGGAGTTGGACGGAATTCCCTGGAAACGGGAATACCAGTTGCGTATGGAACCCGCTTCCTCGGCCGGAAACGCCTTTGTTCCCCGCATCTGGGCCCAGGGCCGGATCGGGGATCTGGAATCCGCCGGAGGCGAAGAAAACATCAAGGAAATCGTGCGGCTTTCCACCTCCTACCATGTCCTGTCCAGGCACACGAGCCTTCTGGTGCTGGAAAGCCCCGCCATGGCCAAGGCCTTCGGGGTGGAGGACACCCGTCCCTCGGTGGAATGGAGTGGCCAGCACCAGGCGTCCGAAGACGAGGTGGTGGCTCCGGTGGACCAGATGGTGGGCGGCCGGGCGGAAGACATTTCTGAGGGTTTTGCCTCCCGCAAGACGCTGTCGGCTCCGCCGGCTCCCATGGCTTCCTCGCCGGCTTTCAGTTTGGATATGGAGGGTCCCATGCCCATGGAAAGGGCCCGTCGCCGACCGCCGCGCCGTCCCATGGTGCGCATGAAAAAGCAGTGGTATCGCGAAGCCTCCATTGTCACCCGTCCGGACACCGCGGCCGCGGACTGGACGGAAGTACAAAAACGCAAGGCCGCCCTGAATGAACTGCCGGAGAGCCGGGACCGCAAGCAGGCCCTGGTACGGGCCCTGATCCAGGCAAATGCCCTGGACGAAGCCCGCAATCAGGTGAAATCCTGGCTGGAAAAAGATGCCCTGGACGCCGAAGCCCTGCTGGTTCTCTCGGAGATCGAACTGTTTGAAGGACAACTGGAAAAGGCCATTGATACCCTGGAAAGTGCCATAGACGTGGCACCCGGCAACGAAGCCGCCCATTCCCGGATGGTGATTGCCTACAAAGCCATGAATGATTTTCCCATGATGTGCGAACATGTCCTTCCCCGGGCACTTTTGGCTCCCAAAAATCTTGAAAACCAGGTTCAGGCAGTTCTCTGCACCCAGAATCGGGAGCGGCATTTTGCGGCACTGAGCAAGGCCCAGATCGCCCGGGCGGAAAAGCAACTGGCCGCGGATCCCCGTTCCGAAAACATGTGGGAAAACCTCATGCTGGATGGCAACTGGGAAAAAAACATGCAGGCCCATCTGGTGGTGGTAACCCCGGAAGGACGCGTGGTGAGTTTTCTGGGAGGAGCCAACCGCATCAAGGCGCAGGCGGTCACTTCCGGGTCCGGTTCCCGTCTCTCGACATCCATGGAACGACGCGGCCGATACCAGATTTTCGTCGTGCCGCCCCGGGGAAACACCACCCGCAGCCGGGGAAGCCTGAAAATCCATTCCTACAATTCCTCCCGCACCCTGCCCTTTGAATTGGGTGAAAAACCCGTCCGCGTGGCCGATGTGGTGGTCACCTCCAGATTCCGCCTGGTGCCAGCGCCCATGTAAAGGCCTGACCGGCTCCTTCCCTGCAGATATATCAAACCGGTATTTCCTGATATTCGTCTGAAGAGGCACGATTGCGGATGGCAGCCCGGGCCAAGGAATCCGCCAGTTCGTTTCCCTCGTGGCCCGCGTGGCCTTCGATCTTGATGAGTTCCAGCCGGGGAAACTGCCGGATTTTTTTGCGCAACTCCATGACCAGTTCCCGGTTGGCCTTGGCCTTCCAGTTCTGGGTCAGCAATCCCAGGGAATAGGCACTGTCCGTATACAGCCGGATGGGCAGCGATGGATCCCGGATGACTTCCAGGGCGCGCAAAATGGCTGTCAACTCCGCAATGTTGTTGGTGCAGTTCTCGCCAAGGTATTCGGAAATCACGCGCTGGGTGCGTCCGAAGCGCAACACCACCCCAAGGCCTCCGGGGCCGGGATTGCCCGAGCAGGCCCCATCCGTGAAAATCACGATGGGAAGTGATTCTTTCTTCACTATCCGCGCACTGTCACGGTCATTTCCACACGTTCGCGCGGCATGTCCTTGGAATTGCGGTCCAACTCGGCAATGGCGTCCACCGCCTCCATGCCGGATACGACCTTGCCGAACGCGGTGTACTGCTTGTCCAGGAATCTGGAGTCCGCATGGCAGATGAAGAACTGGGAGCCGGCGCTGTCGGGATCGCTGGAACGGGCCATGGAAAGGATTCCCCGGACGTGTCCAGTATCATTGAATTCCGCTTTCACATTCCAGCCGGGACCGCCGGTACCGGGGGTTCCCTTGCCATTGGGCTTCGAGTTGGGGCATCCCCCCTGGATCATGAACCCGGGGATGACCCGGTGAAAAATGGAACCGTTGTAGAATCCGGATTCGGCCAGTTTGAGAAAATTCGCCACGTGATTGGGGGCCTTTTCGGGGAAGAACTCCAGAACGATGTCGCCGAACCGGGTGGAAATGACTGCCTGTTTCATGAAAAACCTTCCTTCTTGGGGGTTAGGGTTGAAAACACTGGTTGTCTAATGGGCGGACAGAATCCGGTCCGCCACCTGTTGTGCCGTCAGTTGGAAGTGGGCCGCCACCTCGGGGCCGGGGCCACACTCACCAAAGGTGGAAATACCGATGCGCTCTGAAATGCCGAAACCGGCAAACAGCCGGCAGGTACCGGCTTCCAGGGCGATGTGACGGGCACCGGGATGCCTTTGGACCAGAAGCGGCAGGTTGCCGGGATCCTGCAGACCCAGCATGGGAACACTGATGACCTCAACGGATTTTCCCTTTTGGGCGCACAGGGCGGATGCCTCCAGGGCCACGGAAACCTCGGATCCGGATGCGAACAACTGTATGTCTGCATCAGTCTTGGGTTCCAGCACATATCCTGTCAGATCCTCCGGAATCCGGGTGCTCTTTTCCAGTTGCGGCAGGTTCTGCCGGGACAGCAACAAGGCGGTGGGGCCGGGACGGGATCGGGCAAACCGGTAGGCCGCCACACATTCGTTTCCGTCGGCAGGCCGTATCACCCGCAGATCCGGTATCAACCGCAGGGCATCGGCGTGTTCCACCGGCTGGTGGGTGGGACCGTCCTCTCCCACATGAATCGAGTCGTGGGTGAAAATCCAGATGACCGGCAGTTTCATGATGGCCGACAGGCGGACCGCCGGACGCATATAGTCAGAAAAAACCAGGAAGGTGGCGCCAAAGGGCAGAACCTGCCCATGCAGGGCCAGACCATTGACAATGCCGCCCATGGCATGTTCCCGGATTCCGAAGTGGATGTTCCTTCCATCGGGGTGGGCCGGGGAAACCGCTTCAAAGCCGTCCAGCCAGGAGTTGTTGGAGGGGGCCAGATCGGCAGAACCCCCCATGAGTGCCGGATTGGCGGCCGCCAGTACCTGCAGGATCCGGCCGGAACTCTTGCGGGTGGCCTCGGTGGTGCCGGGTTTCCACTCGGGATATTCGTGGGAACCGGACACCGTAGCGGACATCTGTTCGTAGAGGCGATGCAAATCGGGCTTTTCTTTCGAAAAACGGTCAAACCGTTGTGTCCATGCCTCATATGCGGCTTTTTGTCTGGAACGGTTTTCTGCCATATGCGCGATCACTCCGGAATCCACCACAAATGGCTGGATGCCGTTTTTCTGGCGCATCTGTTCGAGGATTTCTTTTCCCAAAGGCGAACCGTGGCTGGCAGCCGTACCTTCCTTCTTGCCGGCACCTTTGGCAATCACCGTATGACACACCAGCAGTTTCGGCTGGGTGGCACCTGTCCGGTCCAGTTCTTTCCAGGCAGCCAGAATCACTTCCGGATCCTCTCCGGGGGTTTCGGCCACCGCCCAACCCAGTGAACGGAACCGGGCCACCGTATCTTCGGTGAAGGTCACTTCGGTGGACCCCTCGATGGAGATGCGGTTGGAATCATAAAAAACCGCCAGACGGTCCAGTTTCTGGTGACCGGCAATCGAGGCGGCCTCCTGGACAATGCCTTCCATCAGATCCCCGTCGGAAGCCAGCACCCACGTACGATGATCGCACACTTCGGGGCCAAACAGGGCGCGAATGCGGCGTTCGGCAAGCGCCATGCCCACGGCATTGGAGAAACCGGCACCCAAAGGACCGGTGGTGGTTTCCACTCCGGGCAGGCATCCGAGTTCCGGATGTCCGGGGGTCCGGGATTTCAGTTGCCGGAAATTTTTCAGATCCTCCATGCCCACTTCATAGCCGTACAAATGCAGCATGGTGTACAACAATGCCGATCCGTGGCCGGCGGAAAGCACGAAGCGATCCCTGTCCACCCAGTCGGGATGGGATGCGTCAAACTTCATGCACTCGTGGAACAGGGCATAGGCGATGGGGGCGGCCCCCAGGGGAAGGCCGGGATGACCCGAGTTGGCTTTTTCAATGGCTTCGGCGGCCAGCATGCCGATCTGGTCAATGGTCTTTTGTTGGATAGAATTCATGACAACTCCCTTGAATCACCAGAACCGAACCGGGCGGAAAATCTCCACTGGAAGCCTCGGCACCGGGACGGCTGACTTGTGCGCAACCATAATGTGGTGCCCTTCTTTCGTCAAGCTGAACCATTGCAAACCAACGGCAAGATCATTATGAGCGTAGAGCATTATTTTCCGTAATCATCGGCTAATATCCCCATTGCGGCTCCGGGATGGGGGGTCGCCGGTCACCCCCGTCTTTTGCTATCGCAAAGCGCCGGGGGACCCCCACCGACGCCACCCC
>CAZTZR010000124.1:0-9795 GCA_964618145.1 uncultured Kofleriaceae bacterium | reverse complement strand
TGGTCAACCCTCCCATGTCCCAGGGATGCTGCCCTTCGACGGGGTGATAGAAGTATTTGTATTCCAGATCTCTCGAATCCCATGCGAAATCCTTGTTCGAGTAGTCAATATCTCCATCTTTGTCCAACGCTGGTTCGGACGGGCAATAGAACTCGGGTGGCAGTAAATCCGTATCCCGGCAGGAACTCTCTTCCTCCTCCGGACACGCACAGAATCCCACGGAAAGCATGCGGGGCTCCGTGGGATGTTCCTGATCCGGACGCAATTTCACCATCAGTGTGGCGTCCGGGTCCGGACACAACACGAACTGTCCTTGGGAACTGCCGAAAAAGGCATCCCGGACTTCCACCCGGGCATCCGACAGAAAACCTTCGCAGAAGTCCCCCACCTGGTTGTCATCCACATCCGCCTGATCCGGATTATGAAACCACTCCCGGCATCGGAAAAGAAGTCCCGAATCGTACCGTTCCATCGCCGCCCGGCAGGCATGTGCCGGGTGATGGGCCGGCCAGTGGTCGCCATCGCGGTTACGCAACGGAGAACAGTTGTCATGGGTGTTGCATCGAGCCAGACAGTTCGAATACAGACTGCCGAAACCCGGTATCGGCCCGATGATCGGGCCTATGACCCATCCGTACAACAATCCGCACACCGCCTCGCAGGCGGCCACATCCTCCACCGGTTCGTCGCAGAGTCCGTCCTGGTCCAGATCCCACCTCAGATGGGGATTGAGCGGATCACAGTCAAACTCGTCGGGAACCCCGTCCTGATCCGTATCCCGGAAAAAGATGGATTCACACATCCGATAGGCGTCTGCCCCGGGCATGGTGGAAATCTTTTTCTTCATGCCGGAAGCCGGGTCCGAGAGTTCATGGACATAACAACTTTTTGAACCACAGAATATGTCACTCCAGAAATCAAACAGGAACTCCTGGCGGGATTGGGGTCCCAGGAACCCCGGATAATTGGAATACAGACCGGCCACACCATGAAACTGTTCCCGGGCCGCCAAGGGGTCCATGTTGGCATGTTGACGGCTGAGCGTCCCCAACCCACGGAAAACTGCCGGATCCAAACTGATACAGGTGTTCAATTCCGGGAGTGCCTGATGAGTTGTGTAATGAATAAATGCAGGATTCGGAAAATCTTCCCAGCCAACCACTTTTCCGCCCAGCAGGCAATATGGCTCCAGGATGTCTCGGTGATTATCTAGTATCTGTTGATTTCCATCATCTTCCAAACAAAGAACCAGAGGATCATAAAAATAAAAATGTCCTGAAATAACAGAGGCGCACCCCAGCGTGCGGAACCTGACCGATTCATCCATTTGTCGCATGGTAAAATGCTTTTCTCCCACATTGCCGAGGTATTGTACCAGAGTATCCGTATACACCGGCGAGCGCCAGGAAAACTCCTGGATCCCCGTGTGTGACAGGTATTGCGGCAGCATTAAAAACCCGCTTCGGTTTGCGTCCTGCTTCACTGCTGCTCCGGGAAGTCCATAGCAGGCGGGCATTTGTATGCCTCCATCGCAGTTGTCCCGCTCGGGCCCGTGACAACACCCCTCGCAGATTTCCTTGAACAGGTAAGGGCGATGCTTGCCTTTCGCAATGAACAATTTGGGTAGGCATATCCCGGAACTCCCCAAAGGCGTGCCGGAACTTCCGGTGCAGGGAATCCCCGTTTCCGTGATCCCGTATTCCTCCAGATAGACTTGGGTGTTCAGGGGCAGATTTCCATGAAAGGTTCCCGTCCTGTTCAGTGACAAGGATTTCTCCCCTATGCTTGAGGGGCAGTTGACGGCTTTGATGGCATGGATGCGCCAGCGGGTGAACCGGCCGGTCACAGGATCCGGGAACCCGGCCAGTTCCATGGTGAACGTTTCGGTGTCTCCGTCGTGAAATCGATCCCGCCTGAACGCGAAAACCAGTTTCAGTTTCAACAGACGCAGTTCCGGTTCGGACGAGGTGGTCCCGTCCATGGAATGCTCCACCGGATGGATCTGGTAGTATACGGTAAACCCGTTCATCCACGCATCATCGTATTTTCCAGCATAGGTTTCATCATTATCAAAAACGAGATAGGGTCGAAACACCCAGGCCAGTTCTGCTTCGGCCCAGTCCAGAACGCCGTCAGCGTCCCGGTCCAGATAGCCACAACGGGTATCAAAGGGGTCATGGGGCAGCACCCAGGTGAACCGGGGCAACGCAGGATCGACATGCCCGTGCAGCAAAACGGGAAAATCCGGATCCAGGGACCTGCAACCCTCGGGATTCAGGAGATGCACGTCATCCCCGCTGGGCTGGGCGGATATGGGGGGGGCGTAGAACAAGAATAACAGGAACGGGACGGTGGCCAATCGGATCACTTTGTTTTGCATGGTTTCCTCCTGACGACATCATTGATTATAGCCGGTCAAATCTGGTTTGCAAGAGGCGTTTTTCATGGATGCTGGGTGACCGGATCCCGTGATTTTTACCGGATTCGGTCATGGATCCCCTGGGCATATGTTGGTCCGAAGACATGCATGAGTCCGGAAAATGCCCCATGCGACCCTTGAAATCCGGATTTCCGGAAACTGGCATGATTCTGGCTTTTCCAGGGTGTCAGGAGGTGATACCCATGGTTTGCAAGTCCGGTTTTCCCAGTAGGTTCATCATGATTTTCTTCATCGGTTCCTGGATGGCGGGATGTCTGGCTCCCGAAAGCCGTTCCCTGGAGGATTGTCCGGAATTCTCCGGGTTCAATGCTTCCGTGTATCCCCTGCCACCCGAACGCCCTCTGGAAGTGGTCTTCACACGTCCGGTGATTTCCGGGGAAAATCCGCGGGCCGCCGGAGTGTATCTGGTGCCACAGCGCAAGGCCGGGGTATGCAACCCGGCCTGTCCTGGGGAGTGTCACCTGGGGAACTGTTTTGTATCCCAGGTGGATGAAGGGTTTCTCAAAAATGCCTCCAGCGGTCTTTTGACGGCGGGTCGTTGGGAAAAAAGCATCGAACTGTCCATCCAGACGGAGGAAGAACGATGGTGGATTCGTCCAAAGACCGGTTCCCTGGATCCTGCATGGCGTTATGATCTGGTTTTGGGGCCCCGCATCCGGGATGAAAAGGGGTATCCCCTGGTCAACGGACAGGGAAAATCCGTTGCTTTTGTGCTGTCTTTTTCCACCAGTCGTCCCGATGATCTCATGGCCAATGTGGAATTGTTGGCCCCCCTGGATGCTGCAAAAACCGTTCCACAGAATCTGGCCATCCTGGCGGTCCGCATTCATGGCAAGGAGGCCAATCGGCCGGATCTGTTTGTACTGGAAACAAAAGACAAGGAAGTCATTGCTCTGGATGCCACTCTTTTTCCGCAGGCCTGCCTGGGCATGGAACATGACCATGAATGCCTCATTCTGTGGATCAACGGACCGCTTCGGGCAAAGACATCCTACCGGTTGCGTGTGGTGCGCAGGCACCGATTGCTGGGAGGACGCTTTTTGCTTCCGTGGCAGGTGGTGGCAGAGTTTTCCACCGGGGAAATCAGTTGGCTCTATCCCCCCAGGATGGAGGAACGGGATCCCGGGGAACTGACGGGTTGCCTTCACCTGCATGGAGCCCTGGAAGGAGAGGCAATGGTGTGGTTATCCGGACCTTCCGGACCGGTGGGTATGGCCCAGTACCAGCGCTGGGGTGAATTCGAGTTGGCCGGGCGGGAGTCCCGCATGCGTTTGGAGGGCCTTAGCCTGGAAGGAACGCTCTTCTTCGGCAACCAGATGGAGTTTGAGCCGGCAACCGGGGAAATTCCAGTGATCATCGAAACCGTGCATCCAAACCCGTTCGGTCCGGAACCGGCCCAGGAATTCATTGAACTGCGGAACATTTCGTCCCAGGCCGTGGACCTGGAAGGATTCGAGATCACCGACCATCTGGAGAAATCCGGAGACCTGCTGCCGCCCTTCATCCTTTTGCCGGGAGATTTGGTCCGGGTGGCCGGAAAAAATTATGATCCAACCTCACCCGTGGATCCGCCCCCCGTTTCGGATGTCATTGTGCTGGATTCCTCCCTGGCCAATGCGGGTCTCGCCAACAAGGGAGAACCGGTCTACCTGTTTGATACCCGGGGGGAACTGATCAGCCGGTATGGGGGGTGGTTTGACACGACCCGCCATGAGGGGCTCATGATCCGGAGGAAGACCCCTTGTGCCTGTGACGTGAAAAGTTCCTGGCATTTTGTGGCGCCATGATACCGATAACAGAAAAATCAGCCTTGTTCCATGAGCCAGCGTTCGGCATCCAGGGCAGCCTTGCAACCGGACCCTGCCGCCGTGATGGCCTGCTTGTAGCGGGGATCCATGACATCCCCGGCTGCGAATACACCCGGGATATTGGTGTGTGTGGTGTTTGTCCTGGTAACGATGAAACCCTGGGGATCCAGTTCCAGTTGTTCTTGCACCAGTTGGGTGTTGGGGTCGTGGCCGATGGCAACGAACACTCCGGTGACGGGCAGTTCCCGGATTTCGCCGGAATTCCGGTCCCGGACGCGAAGTCCGGTGACACCGGCACCCTGGGGATCCCCGGTTACCTCCTCCACCAAGGCATTCCAGACAAAGGAGATTTTCGGGTTGGCGAATGCACGTTCCTGCATGATGCGCGATGCCCGCAACTGGTCCCGCCGGTGCACCACGGTGATGCTCCGGGCATGATGGGTCAGGAACAGGGCATCTTCCAGGGCACTGTCACCGCCACCGATGACGGCCACATCCTGATCCCGGAAGAAAAAGCCATCGCACACGGCACAGGCACTGACACCATAACCACGCAGTTTCTGTTCGGAGGGCAATCCCAGGTACCGGGCGGTGGCTCCGGTGGCAAGGATCACGGCTTTGGCCAACATTTCCTCACCGGAGGAAAGGGTCAGTTTTTTCGGGGAGGCCACCAGATCCATGCGGGTTACTTCATCCTGGGTGATACGGGTGGAAAAACGCAGGGCCTGATTGCGGAGATCCTCAATCAGGGCAGGGCCCCGGATGCCTTCGGGGTAGCCGGGAAAATTCTCCACATCCGTGGTTTCCATCAACTGGCCGCCCGCCAGATGACCTTCGATCAGGAGGGGTTCCAGGCCGGCACGGCCGGCATAGAGGGCTGCAGTGAGGCCGGCGGGTCCAGAGCCGATAATGATGAGGTTTTCAACGTTTTTTCCGGTGTTTTCGTTCTGTTGGTTCATGGAGATCCTCCTGATGGACGCGGGTTCGTCAAGCCAGTGACAATGTCAAGGGTAACTTTTCCGGATGGCCGGTTCCCGGAGGTCTGATATGGTGCGTTATTTCTACGAGTCAAGGGTTCTGCCGGTTTTTTGTCTGTTTTCGTTGCTGGCAATGTCCTGCCATGGGTGGGGAAAATCCCGTCAGGTCTCCACGCTCCCCGCTGCGGATCCGGTTTCCGGTTGGTTGTTCCTGTCCGCCCGGGAAAGGGAAGCACGGGATATCCGTGTGCGGGCCAGATCCTGTACTACATGGGAATGTTGGCAAAAAATGACTGTACGTTGGCAGGCGGTAGCCGGTTCCGGATTGCCTGCCGTTTGCCAGATGTATTCGACTCTTGCAGTTTGTCCCGGATTGTCTATTCCGGAATGCCGCCGGAAGGATCCGGAGCCATGGGGAGTTCCTCCACGGGAGGGGGAGCAGGAAGGGGAGTGTGCCCTGGGTGAAGCAGTTGCGGATCTTGCATGGCTGTATTCCAGGCCCCTTGAAGCTCCGCCTTTCGTGCGGCGGTCAACGGAATGATGTGCAGGTTGTCGAAAAACACATCGGCGCGCCAGTTGGAGAATCCGAAGTGCCGGTTGTTTTTGCCGTACAGGGGTGCCGGATCCACCAGGCGCAGGGCCGGACGGTCATCGATCCACCAGGAAATGACAAGCCGGTTGTTTTCCATGAAAGTGAAAATGCGCCAACGGTGCCACTGGGACTGGGTTACGGGAAACCGGTTGGTGTGCAAAAGTGCCTTGTCATGTTCGTCCCGGCGGGCGATGAAGGTTTTGGTGTTGTTCCAGCCCCCCTGACCCAGGACGTAGCCGGTGGCAAAATATGCTCCCCGGTTGAAGGCAAAACTTTTTCCATCCCCGAACAGTTCGATCTTGATATCCCCTTCCGGGGACAGGCTCCGGACGTCCAGGGTGATCTCCAGTTCTGCCGGCAGGGGTTTTTTCAGCCACAGGGGATGATTGTATCCTCCCCGGATGTGCAGGGCTCCCTGGTCGATGATGTAACGTCCGATGGTGTCAAAGTAGCCGGTTCCCACATCCTCCCGGTCAAACAGATCCACGAAGGGTTTGTCCAGTACCCTTTCAGGGGAACAGGAAACAAACAGAATGAACAGGAAGATCGAAAAAGGTTTCAAGGCTGCTCCCTTCCGGTGGATCCGGAGCCTGTGGAAGGTGCCATCATATAGAAATCATTCCGGAAAGTCCATGCATTGAAGAGATGTTTCCTTGTACCGGCACTGGTTTTTGTGTTTTTACCGGTTTTGCAATTGCAGGAAAAGTCGGAAGTTGTTTTTCGGGACTTTTTATGTATAGTATGTTGGCACCTGCGAATGGAGGCTTCACGATGCTGGCTCGACAACTCGCAATCTTTTTCATGGTTTTCTCTTTTTGCACACCCGTTCTGGCAAAAGGCCGCAAGGCGGTGGTGCTGGGTTTTGAAGTGGCTGCCGGTCTGGACATCCAGATCGGAAAGACTGCCACCAGTACGTTCGAGAAACTTGCCAGAAAGCAAGCCGGCTGGAAGATGCAGGGGGGATCGTCCTTCGAGGAAAACATGCTTCTGTTTTGCGAGGACGAAGATACCCAGAAATGCATCCGGAGCATTGCCACCAACCTGGATGTGGAGGCGCTGGTCACTGGCCGGGTTTCACGGGACCAGAAACAAGTCAAGATTACCGTCTATTTCCTTATTGATAAAACAGTGAATTTCCACAGCGTATCCTTTCCGATGAACCGCAAGGGGGACGTTGTCAAACTCATGACGGACATCTGGAACAACCAGTTCCAGCAAAAGGTGTCCCGCCTGGAGATCAACAGTTCGGAGGCCGGAGCCAAGGTGTTCATCGACAATGTTTTTGTGCTGGACACCGTGGTGGGAGCCAACGTGATTCCAAGCATCACCCCCGGCCCCCATCAGGTGCTTGTCCGGAGCAGGAGTGGATCGGAATGGAAGACCACGGTCAACATACGTGTGGGGGAAACCACCACCGTGACTGCGGAATTCGCAAAGGCTCCCGTGGCTCCCGACCCGGTACCCGACAAGCCGCCGGTGGAAAAGGATCCCGATGTCATCGGGGATCCCGTCAAGCCGGATCCCGGTGTGACTCCCCCCGTGAAGGACCCGGAACCCAAAACTCCGTCCGAACCCGTCAACCTGTGGAAGGTTGGTTTCTGGTCCACGGCGGCCACGGCGGTGGTGCTGCTCGGGGCGGGCACCTACACAGGTCTGCAGGTGCTCTCCTATGAGGATGAAAAGGACCGTATCATGAAGAGGGATCCGGCCTCCTATGCAGGCATCAACGATGTCTGCAAGAATCCCCATGCGGACATGAAAAGCACCTGCGACAGCGGTCAGGGCTACGCCATGTATACCAATATCCTGATGGCTGCCGGACTGACCGTGGGACTGGTTTCCACGTATTTCATGTACAGGGGGTATCTGTCCCACGAACCGGATGTCGCGGGTCAGGTGTCTTCCGGGGATGAGCCGCTCGTAACGGTCCTTCCCTTTGTGTCCCCGAATGGCGGGGGACTGTCCCTGGGGATTTCCTTCTGAACTCCTTGACCCTTTTCCGGAACGGCCGGAAAAACCTGCAGGGGGTTCTCCCCGGGCGGATGGATTGAAAGCATGCGGATTGCGATATTCAGTGACATTCACGCGAACGTGGAGGCCATGACGGCCGTGTTCGCCGCCTACGAATCCGAGGAAATCGACGCCTTTGTGTGTCTGGGGGACGTGGTGGGTTACGGGGCCAGTCCGGACGAATGCTGCAACCTGGTCAGGCCCCGCCTGCATGCCTGCGTGCTGGGAAACCATGATGCTGCCGTGGCAGGCCGCATGGACTACAATTACTATTACGAGGCCTGTCGCTTCGTGCTGGATCTGCACGCTTCCTCCATCTCGGAGGAGAACGCCCGCTGGCTGGCCTCCCTGCCGTATACCCTGCGGGAAACCATTGACGGCATTGCCATCCAGTATTCCCATGGTTCGCCGGTGTTGCCCGAAAAATTCGACTATGTGTTTTCCATTGAACAGGCCTACCGGTTGATTCCGCATTTTGAAAACCTGCTGGATGTGAATTTCATCGGCCATTCCCACCTGTGCAGGGCTTTTGCGCTGGAATCCAATGATGTGCATGAAATTGTCGCACAGGAGTTCACCTTGCGACCCGGTATGAAATATATTGTCGGAGTGGGTTCCGTGGGACAGCCCCGGGACTACGACAACCGCTCGGCCTACACCATTTTCGATACGGAAAAACGCACTTTTCAGTACAAGCGCGTCGAGTACGACATCGAAAGTTCCGCGATGAAGATCTTCCAGGCGAAAATCGATCGCAACTTCGGAAACCGGCTGTTTGTCGGCGTCTGATACGGAGAGTTCCTGTGCGTTGTCCGGGTTGCGGAGTCGAACTCAATCGCAAGGCCCTCAAAGCCGGGTCCTGCCTGCAGTGCAGTTACGTGTTGCCCATCGTGGGGCGCAACCGTCCTCAGAAAGTACACAATGACACGGTGCGGATGCCGGTTCCCGGTGAATCCTTTGCGCCTGCCCCGCCTCCTCCCCCCGCGCCGGGAAAAAAGGTGCACATTCCGCCTCCGTCCCGCAAACCCCTGATCCTGGGAAAAAACGCCATGGACGGGCAGCAGGAGTTTTCCATCGGAGAGGTGGAGGCTTCCGTGCATGATGATGCCCCGGTGCCTTCAGTCCCCAGCGTGTCCACCGCCGATCCAAGTCTCGCGGAGATTGTCGCCCGCAGCCACCGGGCCAGCATCGAACGCAGCCGGGATCGCCTGCCTCCGCCTCCCCCCCCTGCGGCGGCTTTGCCACCGGCCTATGACATTCCCGGTATTGCCCGGCGTCCGGAAAGAAAAAGGCGGGACACCGAGCAGACCCTGCGCATGGAGGCGATCTACCCGCCCCCGCCGGCCCCCCGCAATTCCGGGATGCTGGTGGATTTGATCCTGGTGCTGGGGATCATCCTGGTGACCCTCATTCTCACGACCATCCTGATTTTCATTCTCAAATAGAAAAGACCTGTTGGCCATTCAGGGAGGGCAAGGATCTACGGGACCACTTCCACGGGACTCAACCGGTTGGCGGTGGTGCCGTCCCCGAGTTGTCCATGCTGGTTCAGACCCCAGCAATACACAAGGTTTCGGGCGGAATTCCAGACGCAGGAATGGGTGCCACCCAAAGAAGCGGTCAACAGGGAACTGATATCCGGTACCAAAGTGGGGTTCAACCGGTCGGTGGTGGTACCGTCCCCGAGTTGCCCGTGATTGTTGTGTCCCCAGCACAGGGCGGTTCCATTGGTTTTGACGGCACAGGTGTGGTTGGTTCCCGCCGAGATACCCGTCAGTTCCGTTCCCGGGGAAGCCACAAATGTGGGAGTCAGACTGCCCATGGTGTTTCCGGTCCCCAGTTGTCCGTAGGTGTTGTCACCCCAGCATTTGGCTCCGCCACCGTTCAAAGTGGCACAGGTGTGGAAGCCGCCGGCTGTTGATTTTCACATTTTTCGACAAAGATTTTCCTGATTATTTGGACCATCGA
>CAZTZR010000123.1:0-9817 GCA_964618145.1 uncultured Kofleriaceae bacterium | reverse complement strand
CCTGGGCCACACCGTCCCCGCATACCGGCGGGCAATCCTGGGGGCAGGTTTCCCAGGTTTCTCCTGCTTCGCAGATGCCGTCCCCGCAAGGCGGCCCCGAAGACCCCTTCGCACAGGAAAGGACAAGCATCACAATCCAGATCAAATGGAACTTGTCTGATAAAATGGATTTGGACATGACGGGCATCCTTCCTGAATACGCCGGGCCGGGGACCCTGAAAAAACCGGATTACCACAGTATTGTACCCGAAAATGGTCATTTGTCCATTTGGCGTTTCATTCGGGCAGGCATGGATGTTGAAGCTAGGAAAAGAATCCGGTTTGAGGGATACTGCCAAGGTAGAATGGGAAAGGGGTGATTCTGAAAATGTCCGGAAAAAAAAAGAAACGCACATCCCCTGATTCCAGGGTTCCCTGGATTCCCCTGGCAGGAACCTTTGCCGTTCTCGTTTTTCTGCTCCTGGCTTTCTTCGCCACCCGCAAAAACCGTATAAACCATTCAACAGACTCCGGGACCGGAGGGCATGACCCTTCCGTTTCCGGTTCTCCGGAAAGCCTGCAACGCCCTGAACTGGTAAAGCGCACCGAAGTGGATGAATTCCAGGAGCCAGACGACCCTGTCCATCAGATGCATGGTACCGTGGAAGGCCTCAAGCGCCTCAAAAGCATGTACGAACAGGCAAACCGCTATCCGGTGACCACCTTGCGACTGACCGCGGACATGACCGACGTTCTGAATCCCAACCGTTTCACGCCGGTGACCCCGTTGTTCATCAGGAAAAGCGAACTGGATTCCGGGATCCCGGACGAACCAGAAAATCGCCTGTATTATCGTTTCTGGACGGACCGGTTTGCCACCCATGGAAACGAATCCATGACCCTTCGGTTCTCTGCATGGCAGGGAACCGAAAAGCGAAAGCCCGCTCCGGTACAAATCCATTCGCTGGAATCGTTTGCCGTTACCGCCACCGGAGAGGAACCCCTGGGAAAACTGCCCTTCTCCCTGATCACCCCCGGCAACATCGACGAGGGGCAGTACCAGTATGCATTCCAGCCCGGAACCCTGAAAAAGGTCCAGAACCACGGATACATCAAATATCTGCTCAGTTGGCAATTCCCCGGGGAGGAACCGGTCCGGTCTGAAGTGGTGGTGCACCATACCCATCAGGTTCCGGCACGGTATACCGGAGAGTTCGGGGAAATCGTGCTGCAGGGAAATCTGGTCCTGAAGGTGGGCCTGGAAGTCTTTTTGCCGGGTTCCTTCAACCTCTCCCTGCTGCTTTTTGATGAATCGGGCAAAAACCCGGTGGCTTACGTCAACCAGGTCAAGCGTCTGGAGCCGGGAAAACAGATGGTGGAATTTGTCTACTATGGCCTTGTGTTCCACGATGCGGGCATGGCAGGGCCTTACACGGTGACATCCGCCCGGGGCTACCTGCAGGATGACAGCACCACCGGACGGGGTCCCGAGATTCCCACATGGTCCGGTTCCTGGCAGACCGGTCCCCATGAACTGGAGGATTTCACGTCGGATGAGTTTACATCCCTCCAGAAGGAATCAGTGCTGCGGGCCTATGACCAGCAAATACATGAACTGGAACAAAAACAGGGGTCACCACCCTGATTACGCCATAGTATAATATTTAAACATTTTGCCTCTTGCGCGTTTTTTGCCGATTTCCCATTCCCGACTTGCCTTTCCGAAACCCCGCTGTATATATTTTTTACACCGAACAAAACTTTGACAATTTTTCGTCCGTTTCCCGGGAAAACCAGAGGCGAGTTTTCCGTCATGGCTGTTGAAAAATCCCGGGTTTCACCCATCTGGCATGAATCCTGCGTTTGCCGGCGCCGCTCGGGTGGGCCCGATGTTGTGCACGAGGCACGACCTTTTCCACCCCGATACGAGTCGGAAAGGAGCTTTCATCATGAAACGCGGGTCAACTCGAGGATTTTTCTTTTGGGCACTCACTCCCCTCCTCCTGGTTCCGGGCCTTGCCATGGCCCAGCGCACTGTCCAGGAATTCCAGTTGATTGAGGAGCAGGTCGCCTACCCGGCACCGGAAACGCCCCTTCCCGCGGACAGTGAATTCACCACCACCCCTTCAGCGTACCTGCAGTCATGCAAGACCCAGGGGGAAGTCTATACTCCGCCGACACCACCCCCCAATGATCCCAGGTGCCCGATTCCCGGAACCGGATACGATGGCGCCAATTGCTTTGTTGCCACACCTTCTCCCGGCACCACGGCTTTTGTATGGGACAACAAACTGTACACCACGCCGCTGAAAAATCGTTGTCCCCTGGCTGGTTCTTACTACGACGGAGCCAATTGCTGGGCCAGGGGATTCACCAGTGATGTGGTGGCCGGGTACGTGCAGGGACGGGACTGGTATTACTACGGCAACTTCAACAGTTGTTACCAGGGCACCAAAGTGGGCAACTGGATGACTGGCAGGGCGATTTGCCATGTGGGTACGGCCCCGGTGGGCACGGAGGGTGCCTTTGTATGGGGAACCGGTTTCTATTACAAGGCACTTGTGGCCACTTCCCCTTGCCCCAAGGGCACGTGGGACACTGCCAACTGCCACATCGCCACACCTCCCTACGGTGCCACCGCATTCGTGTGGGAAGGAAACCTGTATCACACCCCGTATTCCGGCCCTCCCGTGGAACTGTGGGGCAACCAACTCCGCTACCGGGGGATTTTTGCCACCATCTACATCCACGGCCGCAATTCCGCCGGAACCGGTCCCGTTTACGGATGGGGATACAGCGGCTGGAGTCACAAGCAAAAAGGCACTCAGCCCATTTGGCTGGCCTGGGATTCCAACAAGCGTTTCAATGACAGCATGGCCTCGGTGCGCGACAAACTCGATCTGGCCTGCCAGGGACCGAACCTGCCCTGCCACATTGTCTGCCACAGCGCCGGTTGCCAGATGATCACCCGGCAACTCTCCCAGAATCCCGGACGCTGGAACATTGCCTCCGTGACCGCCATGGCGGGTACCCAGGGAGGTTCCGAAATTGCCAGCATCGCCAGCTCGCTGCCTTGGTACATCAAGGATCTGGCAGCCTACTACAGTTTGTACTTCCCCATTGATCAGGATCTGGCCGTCTCGGCTGCCCGCAACATGTATGACCACAACCAGACCTCGGGCGTTCCCATCGTGACCACTTCCGTTGCCTGGACACCCATGAACACGGTGGACTCCTGCAAATGGTGGATGTGGGTCATCGCTTCACCTTATTGCGCCGGAGTGGAGGCCTACAATGCCGTGGCCACCAGCGTGAACAACTGGTTCGCCAGCATCTTCAACGGCAGCGGACACGACAGTGTGCTGGCCTACCACAGCACCGCCGGCTTCCGCAACCCATGGGCCTCCCAGAACACCTGCTCCAGCGCCGGGTACTGGACCAACTACGACTCCATCCATCGCCGGGGATACTGTTATCCCGGGCGCACCAACACCAAGCACGAGGATTCCTGGCAGCAACTGGAGTCCTTCGGTTTCCTGCCCCCCTAAGCGGTGCCCGCTTCCCATTGCCCCTCTTGACTCTTTTTCCCCTTGCACCATGAAATGAACATCAACCCAGCAGGCGAAACTCCTGCGGAGCATCCGGACCGGAACTTTTCGCCACCAGGGGAAGTACCTGCAGGGTGAGTTCCGCGCCAGGATCCATGTCTTCGAACCGCCCCTTGAAGGCGGCGGGAACCAGCACCCGCGCCAGGTTGCCGTCCGGCAGGGTTCCCGTCAGCGTCACCCCCCACTGGAGATCCGTCGGCAGATCAAACCCCATGGTGGTTTCCGTTCGCTGAAGCACAAGGACAATGGACCGCCCCCCTGCGACAGGGGAAACTTCCACTTTCATCTCCGGGGGTTGTACTGCCACCACCAGGGGTGAAACCGGCAAGTCGGGACGTTCGGGGACCGACTGTTCCAACCACCCGGGCAGCCGCCGGCCAATGTCCTCCAGATGCTCTTCCAGGCGAAGGAAATACGCCACATTCAACTCCAGATTATTCTCGATGGCTTTCACCGCGGATCCCAGGTTCGGCCAGAGGAATTCCAGATGACCGTCCTTCACCCGAATGGCACCATAGAGCCACATGAACAGGTACTGTCTGGATTCCGTCGTATCATCCGTGACCGCCCTTATCCATTCGATGAAAACCTCTGCCTCTTCGGAGTCCATCCGGGCGGCGACCGCCGCCTCGAAAGTGCTGAACATCTCCGAAACCGGTTGTCTCAACACGCGAAACAGTTGTTGTGGATCGGTCAAGGTGAGATCCACTCCGAAGTCCGGCGGAAACAATTCCGAAGAATCCAGCCGGCACAAATAACTCGGGCTGCCCATTCCACCTTCAACATGCAACCGGGGTTTGATCCAGACTTCAAAGGAAACTCCCCGCAGCTGGCCTTCCACCTTTTCCACCCGTCTGCCTGAAAGGGTATACTGGAATCCCTTTTCCCGCAGATAAAGGATCAACTTGTTCCTCTGCAAGATGGGAAGCACCACGAACAGGAAAATGAAAAAATCCACCAACAGGATCACGGCGACCAGAACAAAGATGTTCATTTCACGGCATTCCTTTCGTCCGGCAGTATTTACGCCAACGTCCTCCTTGTCAACCGCTTTCCTGCCGGGAACCTTGACACCACCGGGGGCACCGGTTCATAGTGGCCGCCGCGGTGGGCGATGGAACCTGAAATGACCCAGGACTGTCTGCGTGATTTTCTCGATGGCAAAACCCCGGCCCCGGTTTTCGGGCGGGTGGAGTTCTTCGTCGTGGAATCCCGTTCCATGGAATGGGCCGCACAGGTGCGCTCCCGCATGCTGCAGAATCCCCCGGCGGCGGTGGCGGTGTCGTTGCCCGAAGTGTTCAGGCCCCTGGCCGGCGAGGTGACCGGACTGTTCCCCGCCCTGGCCCTGGTGGGAAGCCAAGACGTCGCAACCCCGGATCCGGAATCGGGGGAACCACCTCACCTGGTACCTGCCGAAGCCACCGACCCCCTCTGGGAAGCCGTGCGTTCCGCACTCGAACTGGACATCCGCTGGCGCATGGTGGCTCCGGAAACCCCCGGGGTAGATCCCCTGAAGAACCTGGAACCCGATACCCTGCTGGCCGGCAAGGTGGATGTGTCAAAACTCATGCGTCTGAGCCTGCTGCAACAAAGAGGCGGCCAGGGGGCTTTTCCGGATGTGGATGCAATCTTTGCCCAGGTGGCCGCATGGCATCTTCAGAGCCTCATGGAATCCCACCCGGGAGGCGTGCTCTTTGTCTGCGAATCCCAATGGGTGTTTCCCGTGTGCCGTCAACTGGAATCGGCCCAACCACAGCCCTTGCGCCGCATCCGGCGTGATGATTTGCGGGTCTATCAGGTCCCGCCGGAAATTGCCGCCCTCATTTCGGCCGAACCCATGGGATTCGTCAAACTCTACGAACATGCCCGAACCGGCGGCGGAGCACTTCCCGGGCGGTATGAATGGACACTGGCCCTTTTGCAGTCGGCCAGGGAACTGACTGAAAAGGAATTCTCCACCCAACTGAACGGAGCCCTGTTCACACCGCTCCTGAAATACATGCGCAACCTGGCGTTCACCACGGGAAGGCTTTTTCCCACCCGGTATGATCTGGTGGTCGCCGCCCGCTCCTTTTTCGATCATGACTTCGGCTGGTATTTCTTCCGGTTGCTCACGGACGCAGCCGAACCCCCTGAGGGAGTCACCGCACCCGTGCTGGATCTGGACCCGGAGCAACTGGGTCTGGCCATGCGTTCGGTGCATTTCGCCCGCAAACTCAGGCAGCAGGTTCCCCGCTTTTTATCCACCCGCATGGATCGCCCGGACGGTTTTTCCCCGGAAGAATGGAAAAACGCCTTCTCCGAAGCCTCCATGTGTTCCTGGCCCCCCGAGGATCTCCTCATCGAGGGCACAGCCTTGCGCCTGAAACAGCAGGGACGGCAAGTCATCGGGGAACGGGGCCGGAAAACCCAGCCGTTCACCTGTACCCTGCTGGACGGACTGGATGTCCGGGAAACCGTCCGCAACTGGTTCGAAAAACGTATCTACGTCTTTGAAGACATCTCCGGCAAGAGTGCGGTGGGCTCGGTCGTCCTGGTATTCGAAGAGGACGAGCGCGAGGACGGGCAATACCCCTACTGCGCCCATTGGTACGGGGAACATGATCAGGAAAGCGACATGGCCTTTTATGCCACGGATCCCGGGGAACATGTGGTGGGCCCCGGCATCTGCCGCTGTGAATACGGGGGACTCCTGCTTACCACCCCCCCGGGACGTATCTGGCCCGTGTGGGAAGATCCCCGTCTGCGCTTTTTACGAAAAAAAAGCCAGATCCTGCTGGCCGCTGGCCTTCAACTTACCCGGGAACCCGTCGTACTCTACATCGCTCCCAAGCCACCGGAAGCCTTTCTCAAGCGACTGGCCATCCGCATGGGATTGCGAATCCTGTACATGCCCATCGGCCAGATTTCCCCCGTGCGCCGCAAAAAACTGCGATCCTTTCACATCCTGGCCGGCCAGGAAGCCCGCACCTGGGCCCATCGATTCATTCCCGACCTGTAGTTCGCCGGAACCATAGGGACGCCCGCAAAACAACAAAAAGAAATAATTGCATTCACAAATGTCGTTTCCCGGGTCAGGGAAGCGCAAGCCTTCGGGTCTGTCGACTCCTGAAAACACACAGGAATGCATCCTGCGTCGGTGTTCCGTGGGGCAAATCCAGAAAACCGAAAACCACTCTTCATTCAGTTCTCCCCATATCTCCAACCTGATGCATCATCGGCACCACAAACCTTCGACATCAACGCATTAGTGATAATCGATTCGAACGGGTACCGCTGGCCCTGTTTACACCGGGGATCCGGGATCGCGCCTGGCATCCGGCTGAACTCCTCCGGGAGCCTCCTGCCCCCGTTGTGCTAGCTGATTCTGGGGGTGCCCATGGACACATTTCCTTTAACCCAAGGACAAACAGTTCCATCAGCGTCTACATCAGCGTCTGCAATGGATCAGACTTTTAGGCCCTTGTCCAAAAAACAGAACCCGATCGCCTTGCGACAATGTACTTTCTGGATTGAGGGGCGAAGATGAGTGTGATATCTTCATTCCGGAAACCATCTTTGCCTTCTTTATATATACGAGGAGAACCTGCATGCGTCTTGTTCCATTACTTTTTCTGATTACCTTCATTTTTTTTCTATGCTCCTGCAAAACCTCTACCACAGCCAAGGACCGCTGCGGTGATGGATTCATTGACCCCGGCGAAGACTGCGAAGGGTCGAATCTCAATGACCAAAGTTGTGCCTCTTTGGGTCATTACAATCTACATGGCATTTTGCAATGTAAAGCGGACTGCTCCTTTGACCGCTCGGATTGTGGCGACCGCTGCGGAGACGAAACCGTCCAGACGGAACATGGTGAAGAGTGTGACGGTTCCAACCTGCATGGAGCCAGTTGCTCCAATCTGGGTTTTTCCGGGGGCACGTTGACATGCAGCAATAATTGTACCTTTGACACCAGCGGCTGCGCCAGTCGGTGCGGCAACGGCGTGCTGGACGAGGGGGAAATCTGCGACGGAAACCACCTGGACAACAATTCCTGCGCAAGCCTGGGATACCACGGAGGACAGTTGACATGCGCCGAAGACTGTCAGTCCTTCAACGAGGACAACTGCGTGGCGGTGGGCCGCTGCGGAGACGGCATCATCCAGTTGACCTACAGCGAACAGTGCGACGGGGAAAACCTCAATAACCAGACCTGCGAAAGCCGTGGATACAACCCCGGGGTACTCTCGTGTTCAACAGACTGCATGTTTGACGAATCAGGCTGCGATGGAACCTGCGGCGATGACATCATACAGGAACCCCACGAGGAATGCGAGGGTGCCAACCTGGCGGGAGAGGATTGTCAATCCCTGGGATTTCATCCTGGCGTGCTGGGTTGCACAACTCATTGTCTTTTCGATACCTCAGGGTGTGACGGGTATTGCGGGGACGGCATCATCCAGGAAAACCTGGAGGACTGTGACAGCGACAATCTGGGCGGATTGTCCTGCCGTTTCCTGGGATACCTGTTCCAGGGGAATCTGGCGTGCGACGATCAATGTGCCCTGTCGGGTTGCCGTTCGATTCTGTCCATCTCCGGCGGATTCGAACACAGTTGCCTGTCTCTTGCAGATGGTACCGCCCAATGCTGGGGAACCAACGCGAGCAGACAACTGGGAGATGGTTCCAACATGCAGCGCACCGCTCCCGTTGCCGTCACCAGCCTGGAAAACGCGATATCCATATCTGCAGGTTCTGCACATACCTGCGCCGTGCTGACAGATGGTACCGCCCGATGCTGGGGAAGCAATACGAGTGGACAACTGGGGGATGGCTCCGGTTTTTCCAGTGGCACACCGGTGATGGTCAACAGTCTGGGCAATGCCATCGCCATTTCAGCCGGTCAATCCCACACTTGCGCGGTGCTGGGCAATGGAACCGTACGTTGCTGGGGAAGCAATGCAAACGGCAGACTCGGGGACGGGACCACCACCGACCGGGCAATCCCTGTAGCTGTCTCCGGGCTGACCCATGCATTGGCCATTTCCACAAGCAATGAACACACCTGCACCCTGCAGGCGGATGGAACAGCACGTTGCTGGGGAAGAAACCGTTTCGGCAGACTCGGGGATGGGACCACCACCGACCGGGCAACCCCTGTAGAAGTCTCCGGGCTGACCGGTGCCACATACATCTCAGCAGGTTATCAGCACACCTGTGCGGTAATCAACGACGGAACAGCACGTTGCTGGGGCTACAATACAAGCGGACAACTGGGGGACGGGACCACTTTCCAGCGAAACACTCCCGTCGCCGTCAGCAACCTGACCGGTGCCTCCGCCATTTCCACCGGCAACAATTTCTCATGTGCAATACTCGAAGATGGAACCGCACGTTGCTGGGGAAGCAATACAAACGGACAACTGGGGGACAACAGCACCTGGAACAGCAACACTCCCGTTGCCGTCAGCAACATGACCGGTGCCACCGCCATTTCCACCGGTAACAACCATACCTGTGCCATCATTGACCATGGAAAATCCGTATGGTGCTGGGGTACCAACAACAAAGGGCAACTCGGGGACAACTCCCTGATTAACCGCAGTACACCGGTCATCCTGATGGTCAAGAACCCCATGGCCATGGAAAACTTCGAATCCCTTTCACTGCCACAAGGGTGGTCCCGTACGGGCACCGTCTGGGAAGTGGGAACACCCACTTCCGGACCCGGTGAATGTGCCCAGGGCTCGGGATGTGCCGCCACCAACCTGTCGGGTAACTACAGCAACAGCATGGCATGGGGAAGCCATTGCCTGACCTCGGGGGAAATCTTCCTGGATGGCGCTCAAGGGGCTGAACTGCGGTTCGCATCTTGGCTATGGACACAAAGTGGAGCTGACTGCGGACGGATTCAGATATTCACCAGCGGAAGTTGGCAGAATCTCCTTTCCGAACAATTGGACGAACCATATACCCACAACATTGAAGGGGCCTTTTGCTGGAGCGGGGATTTTGGCGAATGGAAAAACATCACGGTCAATCTGAGCAATTACATCGAACAAACCATTCGTATACGCTTTTGTCTGTATTCCGATGATTCTGGTACCGCCCCGGGCTGGTTCATCGACCTGTTCCATGTCACCGCATGGTGACCTGACAACGCCGGTCAAGTCCGTTGATCCCGGCACACTGAAATGTATTTCAAAGACCGGCGACAAGGGACGCCCGCAAAAGGGTGTCCCGTTGGA
>CAZTZR010000122.1:0-9897 GCA_964618145.1 uncultured Kofleriaceae bacterium | reverse complement strand
CGAAGTGCTACCAAGATTTCCCAATGGTCGGATCCGGTGTTCCTGCTGGACGCCCAGGCGGAGGTCACCTGGCGGGAACTGTCATTCAAACTCGAAGTCACCAACGTCCTGGACGCCCGGTGGCACGACATGGAATACAACTTCGTATCCCAGTGGAATCCCGAACAGACCACCACCCTGCCCACCAGGCACTTCGTGGCGGGAGCACCACGCATGATTCTGGGAACCGTTGGATTCCGGTACTGAATCCGTTTCAGTACCATTCCGGGCTGTCCCGGGAAAGGACCGAACCATGAAAACTTTTTGCCTTTCCTTTTTTTTCCTGACGCTTCTGACCGGTCTGAACGCGTGTGACACGGGCAGCACCGGCCAGGAAATGGTGGAATACGACATCACCGGAGCCGGGGGTCATCCTTCCGTTTTCACGGACTCAAGGGGTTGGGAAATCACCCTGGACAAGGCGGAACTGGTGTTCGGCCCCCTGGTGTTCTGTTCCCACTTTCCGACGTTCATCACGAAAAGCGACAGTCTCACCGACTGTGGAAAGGCCATGGGAGAATTTTCCCAGGCCACCCACTGGGACCTCATGGATGCCGGTGATTCCCCCCTGGGCAGGGTGACCGGATTCTCCGGACAGGTGCATTCGGTGCAGTATGACTTCGGCTGGCACTGGCCGGCCAATGTGGCCAATCCTTTATGGAGGGCCGAAAACAGCGGTTTTTCCATGGAGTTGGCCGGCACCGCCACCAAAGGAAATACCCATCTGGATTTTACATTTCAAGTCAACGTACAACCCAAATCAGCAGCACTGTATACGGTCGCGGGGCTGGGGGCCAAAACGGAGCAATCCAGGACCACCCGCCGCGTGATGTTGACCACCTCGGTGGAGAGAATATTGCGTTATGTCAATTTTGACCTGTATGAGGATTCCACGGAAACCATCCTGTCACCGCCGGATTCAGCCCTCCACAACCAGTTGGTCATGGGTTTGGTCACCGGAAACATGGTGACGTTCACCTGGGAATCCCGATAACCAGACAACCTGCCTCTGGCAGAACATGGAGTGATTTTTTATGAAAAAACTGATTCTTTTTCTTTTTGTCATCGCCTTTTTGCTTCCCCTTTCCTGCACGGAAGATGAAAAAACCGGCAGCATCCAGTTCTACATCGAACCGGAATGGACCATTGTCAACGGCATTCCCGGCGGCCACAGCCACAAGCACGGGGACGGCGAGGAAATCGAGGACGGCTGGAGCGTCACCTACAATGATTTCATTGTGTCCATCGGGGACATCACCGTCGGAAAAGCCGGCTCCGAGCCGAAGTACCGCATGAACAACCACTACATTGTGGACTTGAAGAACGCCCCCACCGCAGGGCTGCTTCTGGCCGAATTCAACAAGGTGCCCACGGGTCACTGGGACCGGGTGGGCTATTCGCTCCCTGCAGCTTCTGCCGCCAGTCAGGTTCTCGGGAATGTACCCCAGGACATGGTGGATCTCATGAAGACAGCTGGACTCGCCGTCTACACCCGCATGGAGTTCAAGAAAAACACCGGTCGTCGCTGCCCGTATCTGGTGGACACCGCCAACCCGGCAGACCCGGACCGCCCGTGTGAAGCCGCCAGGACCATCATCGCAGACTGGGAACTGCCATATCCCTCCAAAGCCGAAGGTTGCAGGACTCCCTCGGAAATCGGCCTGACCGTTCCCTCCGGGGGTACGGTGGCGGCGAAAGTGACCATCCACGCGGACCATTTCTTCTTCACGGCTTTCCGGCACACGGAAGTCACCCGGCTGGTGCAGCACATTGTGGATGCGGATCTGGACGAGGACGGCGAAGTCACCATGGAGGAACTGGCGGCGGTGCCCATCACCGTGCTGGACACCACCGTGTTTGACCTGTCCACCGTTCCGGTGGAACTGGAAAGCCTGCTGGATTATGTCCGCTGGGCGGTAATCACCTTCCCGCATTTCCAGGGAGATGGTGGTTGCCCGGAACGCACCCCCCTGTAATCGCCCGCCTCTTTTGGAAAAGCCGTTTTCCCTTGACCCGTTGATTTGTTTGTATTAAAAGAGCCACCAATTTACGGATTCCTGTGGGTAATGAGTACTCGCATTTTCAATGATTCAATGTGAATGAAAAGGAGAAAAAAATCATGAAAAACCTGTTGTGGAAACTGCTGGCATGCACGCTGGTCATGACTTTTGGTCTGGCTGCCTGCGACAAGAAGAAGGAAGAAAAGACAGAAGAAGCCAAGCCGGCTGAAAAGGCCGACGACATGGCCGCCGAAAAGGGTGGTGATGGAGAAAAGCCCACCGACAAGGTCGGCGAAGCCGTGGAAAAAGTGGCCGACAAGGTCGGCGAAAAAGTGGGCGAAGTGGCGGGTCTTGCCGACAAGGATCGCCCCCCCCTGAGCATGGAAGAATACAAGAAACTGCTTCTGGATCACGCCACTTGCGAGATCAAGAATGACCACATCGACAGCAAGTGCCCCGCTGTGGTGGCCCTGCGCGAAGCCATGTCCGGCGGCCGCAAGATGGCGGACCTGACCGGTGGCGGCGATGGTCTGGGACGTGAACTCATCGGTCACGAATCCCCGGCGGTCCGCATCAAGGCGGCCGGCCTGATGAGTTCCTTTTTGGGTACCAAGGGCACCAGCCAGGACATCATCGTCGAAGCCGCCAAAAAGGAATCCCATCCGGCGGTGTTGCGCGAACTCATCCGCACCGTGTCCAATGATGGCGCCCGGAACCCCAAAGTGGCCGAAATGCTGCTCTCCTTGTCCAACCACTCCGAAGCCACTGTTCGCCGTGCTGTGGCATTGGCCCTTTCCTCCACCTGGAACCGCGAGATGGCGGGAGGTCCGGAAAAACTCATTGAAATGATGACCAAGGATGCAGACATGGATGTACGCGCCGTGGCATGCGAATATGCCGGCCGGCTCGGTGACGAGAAATTCATGCCCGCCTATACGAAACTGACCTCAGACAAGGAAGAGAAAATCCGCACGGCCTGCACCAAGGGCCTGATCGCCATGTGGTGGTCCTTCCCCTTCCATGAAAATGCCAGCCAGAAGGCCTACCAGTTGACCATCAAACTTTTGAAGAAAAAGCCTCGTGACAAGGACACCCCCCACTGGACCGTTCCGGGTTCCTTCCGCAGCAAAAACGATCGGTCCTTCCCCGAATGGCAGAAAAAGGCTCCCTGGTTCAAGCAAGCCGAACTCAACGCCGTTCTCATCGACATCATCAAGGACGGTAACGTGAACTGGATGGGTCGCACCGGCGCCGTCGACTCCCTGGTCACCGGTGGCATCACCAAGGCGGACCTGGAAAAACTGCGCAAGCATTTCGGCGACGACCCCAAAGGTGACGACAGCCACGTTGTACGCACCATCGACCAGGCCCTCCAGAAGATGTAACAGCCCCTCAAGTCCATTGATCCCCGAACACTAAACTGTTTTTTTGAATAGTAAACAAAACACAAGGGACGCCTGCTCTTCGCAGTACATGAACGTTTCTCTCCTGCTATTCCCCGGGGTTCCAGCGGGCTTTGACTTCGGGCTTGATGGCGTCCGGTGAAGGGATTTCCCAGTCCGCAGAGAGGTCGGAAAAATTCCAGAGGCCGGCATCCATCAGGTTGCTGGGCTTGACATTGGCCATGGCGGACAGCAGATGGCGGCCGGTGTCCGGATAACGACTTTCGAACTCGCGGATGAGCGCCTTGGTCCGGGCCCTCTGGCGATCGGACAGATCACAGGATACCGCACAAAAGCAGCGGGTGACCGGGGCAGCAATCAATTGCGCGTACTCCCGGATGGACTGTTCGCGACAATACAACAGCGGCCGGATCAGGCGATTGCGCCGGTCATCACTCACCAGCGACGGGGGCATCCCCTGCAATTTCCCGTTGAAAAAACAGTTCATCAACAGGGTTTCCATGGCATCGTCGGCGTGATGCCCCAAGACCAGGACGGCTTTTCGTTCATGGGCCAGATCGTACAGGATTCCACGACGGAACCGGGCGCAGGCCGTGCAGATCTGGCGCGGATCCTTCACCACCTTCGCAATGGTTTCGTTGATGTTGTTTTCCTGCACCAGATAAGGGATGTCCAGTCCATCCATGAACGCCTGCAGCCGGTTCCTTTCCGGCTCCGGAAGGCCGGTGTCCAGGGTCACTCCTTCCAGGTGGAACACAAACGGTGCCCGTTTCTGGAGTTGACGCAACAGGGCCGCGGTGGACAGGGAGTCCTTGCCGCCGCTGATACCGATGAGCAGCCGATCACCCGGTCGGATGAGGGCATATTCCCGGTTCAGGCGTCCGATGTTTCTGAGCAGGTGTTTTTCCAGATGAAAAAGGGTCTTGTCCTTCATGCAGGTCTCCGGGCCGGGCCACTTCCGGCCGCGCCACCGTACCATAACTCCCGGGGGTCTTTGAACCATGCATCCACAAGGATTATTTTTTTTTATTGTTACTGGCTGGAGATAGTGTCACTATTACCCCATTACTTGTTTTCAGTACTCGTTGGAAATACAGGTGCAAAATGCCCGAGCCTCCCGCCCTTGAAGAATCCCGGCTTTTTGACGCCCTGCTGGATCCCGTTGCCATTGTGGACGGCGATGGAACCATCCTGCGGGTCAACCAGGCCATGGCCCGGTATGTCCAGTTGCCCAGGGAACAACTCATCGGAAAAAAATGCTTTGCCCTGATTCATGGCACCGAAGACCATATTGAAGGATGTCCCCTTCAGGCTTCCCGAATCAGCCACCAGCGGGAAACCATGGAGATGTCCATCGCGGGCAAGACATTTTTCGTCGTCACGGATCCCATCCATTCAGAAGGAGAGATTACAGGCTTCATTCACACCATCCGGGACATCACTTCCTACAAGCAGGCCCTGGCGGAACTCTCGGAAAATGCCGGCCTGCTGCAAATGGCAGTACGCATGGCACATCTCGGTGGATGGATGGTGGATATTGCGAAAAACCGGGTGATCTGGTCCGACGAGGTGGCAGCCATCCACGGCATGCCGGCCGGCTATTCCCCCACCGTGGAGGAAGGAATCCGGTTTTATGCCCCCCAATGGCGCGAACGTATCCGCGAGGTCTACACGGCATGTGCCACCGAAGGCATCCCCTATGACAAAGAACTGGAAATTGTCACCAACGATGGACGTACCGTCTGGGTACGCACCGTGGGTGAAGCCATCCGGGATCCAGACGGCAAAATCATCAAGGTTCAGGGTGCCTTCCAGAACATATCCGAACGAAAACTTGCAGAAGCACAACACAAAAAACTACTGGAAACCCTCATGACTTCCCAGAAGATCGATTCCATCGGTCGATTGGCCGGCGGCATCGCCCACGACTTCAACAACCTGCTTTCGGTGGTACTCAATTACACCGGATTCGCCCTGGAATCCGTAAATCCCGGAGATCCCCTCTTCTCGGATCTGGAAGAAATCCGCAATGCCGCAGAAAGGGCGGCCACCCTGACCCGGCAATTGCTGGCCTTTTCCCGGCAGCAACATCTCGAGCCGGTAGTGATCAACCTCAACCGGGTGATCGACGGCATGAAGGGCATGTTGCATCGACTGCTGGGCGAAACCATCACCCTGAAACTGGATTTGGATGATGATTTATGGAACACCCTTGCAGACACGGGAAAGATCGAACAGGTCATCATGAACCTGGCCATCAATGCCCGCGATGCCATGGACGGGGAAGGCACCATTGTCCTGAGCACCCGGAACGTACTCATTTCCCCGGAAAAGGGCGATTGCATTGGGATCAAACCGGGTTCCTGCGTCAAGTTTTCCGTTTCTGACTCGGGATGCGGCATGAATCAGGAAATCCTGTCCCGGATTTTTGAACCCTTCTATACTACCAAGGAAATGAACCGGGGAACCGGGCTGGGACTTTCCATTGTGCACGGCATCGTCCGGCAAAGCGGTGGCGGCATTCACGTGGACAGCATCCCGGGACAGGGAACCACTTTCGAGATCTTCCTGCCCCGGGTGCAGAACCGGGAAACCGGAACCATTGCCCGGCAGGGCACTGTGACCGCACTGGCCAGCGAACTCATCCTCATCGTGGAAGACGAGGATGCCGTGCGCCGGATTGCCGAACGGGTCCTTCAACGGGCCGGATACCGGACCCTGACCGCAAACAACGGCGGTGAAGCCCTGCTTTTGTGTGAACAGCATCCGGAAGAAATCCAACTCCTGTTGACGGACGTGGTCATGCCCATGATGAACGGGCGGGAATTGTCCGAACGGCTGACCCGGCTGCGCCCGGATTTGCGCACCCTTTTCATGTCCGGCTATTCCGTTGACAACATGACCTGCAGGGACATGCTCGAACCCGGGATGCATTTCATCGGCAAACCCTTTTCAGCATCCGGTTTGACCCGCAAGGTCCGGGAGGTTCTGGACCACAAGGGAAACCCGGACATCCGGTAATTCTTCCACCGGGTGGGGGGGGACCGGACATCCCCGAACCAACTGTGCCTGAGCGTCTGCGCCCGGCAGAGTGCGGCCACTGTGGCCCCGGTCAATCGCTCCTTGAAGCCTGGAACCCCCAGAAGTTCTCCAAACTCCACTTCCAGCCGCTGTACCAGTGCCAGCGTCGCGGCATTCTCCGAGGACATCCTGGCCGCCGGCAGGAAATGGCGCATCAGCATGGCGTTTTTTGCATGATCCTCCTGACGCCGCCTCACGAACGGATTTTCGTGGGTGCGGGTGTACGAAAGACCCCGCAGCGTGGTGTCCATCAGACGCAAAAACGACGGTCCCTTTTGCTGGTAGTCCTTTGCAAAGGCCGCTGTCAGATACGCCTGGCTCTGCTCCCGGGTGAAAGAGGGATGGGAAAACCAGATTTTCTCCTGCCCGTGACGTTCCCGGAAGGGAATTTCCGGCAGCAGTTTTCCCCGCTTCTGATAATCCTCGTACAGGGCCGTTCCCTGCATGGGTCCCAATTGCATGAACTGCATGTAATCCGAATTCAGCGATATGCCGAAGTCAATGTCCTCCCAGATGGTGTCCCGGTCGTGATGCTCCTCGAACAGGATCACGGATGCCATCACGCTGATGCCGCGTTTGCGCAGTTGATCCACCAGATCCACAAAATCCACACCGGCATTTTTCTCGTAACATTCCTTTTTCGACTCCACCCCCATCCACAGGAATGTCACCCCCATGCGCACCAGAAAATCCAGGTCCGGCAAGGACCGCAATGTTTCGGCTGAACTGAAAATCGCGAATTTGAAGAACCGGTGGTGTTTTTCCATGAGTTCCACCAGTTCCATGGCCCGGTCCGGCATTTTCAGGAAATTTTCGTCCAGAACGCCAAAATCCGTCACCCCCAGTTCATCCTCATACCGGCAGCACACATCGAAAACTTCCTTTCCCGTTTTCAGGTAGGGCGTGTACTGCCCAAAGAAATGGGAGGTGGCACAGAACCGGCAACGGTTGGCGCAACCCACTCCCGGAACGAGCACTCCCGATTCACTGGGCAGTCTGACGCCCATGATGTTGCGGTTGTACGAACTGTGAACCATGGGATGGACAATCCTGCGGTCTTCGTTTTCCCCGAACACCCGGCGCAAGAACCGCACGCCTTCCCCGACGCAGTAATGATCATGGGGAATCTGTTCCCGGGATTCGGGCAACGAGGTGCCGTGGCCCCCCAGAATGATGCGGATGCCCGGATCCGTCTGGCGCACGAATTCCGCCATCACTTTTGCCTTCTCGAAATTGGGCACGATGAAACTGATTCCCACGTGGGTGTAGTTCCCGCTGCGCACCTCCCGCATGAAATCTGCATACGACGGAAAATCCAGTACCCGGGTGGGAACCTGCACATTTTCCGCCAGGAAATGCAGCCCGAAACTCGGATGGTTGAACCGGAAGGAAAAGATTCCCTGTTCCCGGGTCACCTGGTTGTGGAAAAGTTCCATCTTGTTGTAACGGCTTCCAAAGGGATCATCCACACCGAAGGGGCCAAACACCGAAGTCAGTAACAGTTTCATGTCAACCACTTTCTGGCGGCCTGGAAAAACTGCCTGCCGCCGGAAGCCAGCATATCCATTCTTCAGGCACCTGATTGTAAAAGAACTGTAAAAGCCCTATGCTCCCCGCCATGCGAAGAATCCTCTACCCCACGATCCTGTTTGTCATTCTCGAGCTGGCCGTGATCTATGCACTGGTCATGTGGACCGTACGATGGGCCCTGGCCCGGCACGAATACGAAGCCCTCGGCCGGATCGCCCGCAGAACCGTCAGCGAGATCACCGCCACCCCGTCGGGCACGGCCACCCTGGTCATGGGCATCATCCTGTTTGCCATCATCATGGCGGGTTCCACCCTCCTGTTCGTGGGCTGGTTGCGGGAACGCAGCCTGCACCGCAAGCGGACCATTTTCTTCGCCTCCATCTCCCATGAGTTGATGACGCCCCTGACCAGTTTCCAGTTGAACACGGAATTGTTGCTGAAGAATGACGAAGACCCGAAACTCACCCGGGAACAGGCCCGGCAACTTCTTGTGGACATGCGCTCGCAATCCCTGCGGCTGGGTCGGCGCCTGCGCAACATCATCCAGACCACACGCCTGGAAAACCGCCGGTTGACCCTGGAACCGGAATCCGTGGATGCCGTGGATTTCCTACGGCATTTCTGCTCCCGATCCAGCCGGGTCAATCCGGGTGCCGATATCGTGTTTTCCTGTGTCCCGGATGCGACCGCACCGGCCATGATTGATGCTTCCTACATGGAAATAGTCCTGGAAAACCTCCTGGAAAATGCCATCAAGTACGGAGCGACCGAACTGGTCTTTTCCGTTCAGCAAAAAACCGGACAAGTGGATATCTCCATTTCCGACAATGGAGCTGGCATCGAGCCAAAAGATCTGAACAAGATTTTCTCCCTGTTCTACCGGGCCAGTGAAAAAACCCGGGGAACCGGTCTGGGTCTTTCCGTGGCCCGCCAACTGGTAAAACTCCACAAGGGACGGATCCGGGCCCACAGTGATGGAAAGGATCGGGGGACCACCTTCATCATTGAATTGCCTGCAGGGCAGGTGGAATCATGACACAGATTCCCCGGGAAACCCCGGTGCGCATTCTCATTGTGGAAGACGAACCCGAAATCGCCCGCAGTCTGGAACTGTTGCTCTCCGGGGAAGGCTTTGATCCCACCATCTGCACCACCGGCGAATCTGCCCTGGACCGGTATTCCGGTCATCAACTGCTGCTGCTGGACCTCATGCTGCCCGGCATCAGCGGTTTTGAGGTCCTGCAGCAGGTCCGGGAAGCCAACATGCTTTTTCCGGTGATCATCCTTTCCGCCCGCTCCGACGAGGAAGACATTGTCAAGGGTTTGTCCCTGGGCGCAGACGATTATGTGACGAAGCCGTTTTCCATCCGCGAACTGGTACTTCGCATCCGCCGGACACTGGCCCTGCACAGGTACCTTCCGGACATCAGACCTTTCGAAAACAGGATTTCATTCGGCGATGGTTTCTGGGTGGATTTTTCCGACTGCACGGCTTTGACCACCATGGGGCCGCGCAACCTGACCGCCCAGGAAACCGCCGTCCTGCGGTACCTCATGGAACGGCCCCACGCGGTGTGCACCCGGGCCGAACTGCTGGAGAATACCTGGGGTGTGTGCAGTCGCATCGAAACCCGCACCGTGGACAACTTTTTCGTGCGCTTCCGGAAATACTTCGAGGTCCATCCCCGAACTCCCCGGCATTTTCTCACCCTGCGGGCCCGGGGCTACATGTTTTCCCCCTGACAGCGCTGACCAGGTCCACGGAGTAACAGTCAATTCAAACGAATGCCTCTCAAAGCTTTTCCCCGGTGTCAGGGTTGACGCCTCAGTACACCGTCAACCGG
>CAZTZR010000121.1:0-9944 GCA_964618145.1 uncultured Kofleriaceae bacterium | reverse complement strand
TAGCCGATGATTACGGCAAATAATGCTCTGCGCCCATAATGATCTTGCCCTGGTTTCAGTATGAGGTTCATTGACACGATTCCCGGGTTCGGTAAAATGACCTGCGGCCGGAACACGGTGAAAAGTGACCCTCCTGAAAGGACTGCATCATGAAACGGATTCTTGAATCCGCATTGACCCCAGCACTCATCCTGGCGTTCCTCTGTGCGTGCAGCAGTCCCCGGGAAATGGGTCCCGTGGAAACGCTGCCGGCCCCGCCGGACACAGGGAATACTCCCACTGCACAAAAGCCTGCGTTCTGGAAATTCGACGGATTCACCATCGGGGATCCCTTTGAGGGCGTATTTGCCAGGGAACCCTACAACAACCCCTGTGACATCGACCCGGTGGACAACCGGTCACGCAGTTTCGTTGTCTATGGCGCGAATCCCTGTCGCGGCCGGGTCTTTCCCAACCAGACCACCCTGTTCTTCTTTCTGGAGTACGAAAAGGACCTGCCGCTTTCGGGAAAAATCCAGGCATTCGGATTCCTCCATGGCAACTGGTTCGATTCCAGAACCGATTTTCCCGTGAAACCCCGGGATGCCCGGGCAAACGCCACCCAAAAACTGGGGACCCCCCTGAACACGTTCCGGATCCGCAGCAAGGAGCATGAACTGGTTGTTCAGCGGCACAGACCCGTCACGGCTCTTCACGACATCCACGTGCTGATCGCGAAAAACCAGGTGTACGGACTCGTCTTCGGTACCATGCCGGAGGATCCGGAAAACGAACAGTGGCGAGGCATCATGCAGATGGCGGTACGCTACACTCCCTCTTTTCGGGTTGCATACATTGTATCCCCCGATTTTTGATCATTTGCAAGGGGAACTCGTCCCGGGAATGAGGTGTCCTACAGTTCCGGTTTTCGGATGAAACCCGGCCATGTGGGTTCTTCCACCGGTGCATCTTCGGACAGGACGATAGCAGCAGAATGCCCATCCAGCCGGTGAATCAATTCCTCCACCAGCCTGCGCAAGGCATCACCCCGTGGACACATTGGTGAACGCCATTCACGATACCAGGTTGAAAATGAATGGAAAGTTCCATCCGCCGCGCGATAATGAACCGTTACTGGCACTTCGTCGGGAATTCCGGGGCGACTTTCCATGTCGCACTCCAATCCCGACGTTTGCTGGATTCGTTCAATCACTTTCAATAATTCCTGCTTTGACAACCGCAATTGCCCCTTGACCTGGGTGATGCCGCCTTGCCCGCTACGGACCAGGCCAAAGAGCAGCAGGCGTCCCCCTTGGTCCATCCAGAGCCGGCTACCCACTCGATGAAAAAGGTGCAGGTCATCGAAATACAACACCAGATCATGGATTTCTGTCTCCCGTATGTCCTGCCTTCCATGCTCTTGTCCCCTGCTTACCGGGGGTCGGCCTGAACACCCCATGCACAGGAAGAAACACCAGAATCCCAAAAAAATTTGATTTGTCCATGTATTCATTCGTATGGGAACTCCCTTTCAGTTTGCCAACAAACGGTCTTCGTCGTCATCGGTGACGCTGCAGGACCCGTCAACGAATTTTACCATAACCCGCCGAATGGATACCAAAGGCTCTCCGGCTCGGTCCAGGGAATCCCCGAATCGGTGTCTAGAATCTCGCACATGTCCATGCCATGGAATTCATCGTATCGTGTTTTGGTCCAACCGAAAATGTGAACTGCCTGACTGAGAATGAACATCATGGAACCATCTTCACGGGTTCTCATGAACCATGTCCTTTCCATGTTATCATTCATCATTCCAGTGGAAACGCAGATATTCCCGTTCTGAAAACGCATTTCACATTTCTTTGATTTCGACAACAAAAACCAGTCGCTCCTCTCGTGGGTACATTGTTTTTTTTCGCAAACCGAGGGAACGGTAATGGCTTCACATTGTTCCCAGGATGGATGTTCCCTGAAGGGATACCAGTCTTCCGGGGCAACCACCGTGCAGGCCGTGTCATGTCCGGGATCCAGGATGCTGCAATAATTCCTGCCATCGCTCTTCCCCATGGATTCCCATCCTTCCACTTCATCCACGTCCATGACTTTCATGTACACAAAGGTGCCATCGGACTGTTGCCTGCGGAACCAGTAATGATTGTTCAGACCAAGTGCAGGCCTTGAAGAAGGCACGCAAACGGAACCCCACGGATGACAGGCAAGGCATTTTCCATCCTCGGACAGAAAATGCCAGTTGAGAGCCTGGATGGGAACACATCCTGCCGCACGACACTTTTTCTCTTTCTGGATCCCCAGGCAGGTTTTTTTTGAATCACAGGAGAAAAGGGACATGAACAAGGCAAACGTCAGGATTGGATTCATTGCATACCGGAAGGAATACATCATGAACACCCCTATAGCACGAAATCCTGATTTGTCTATCGCCCCCGGTCCATGGACCGTTTCGGTCGGGATTTGCGGGGCGGCGTGTTCCCGGTGGACCGGAAGTTTTTCATGGCTTCGTACGTGCCTGCCTGACGGGCGGCTTCGAGTTGGGCAATTACGGACTGCATGGGCAGGCACTGCACATCGGGTTGCACGCACACCTCCCGGGCAAACTTGAACAGTGCTTCGTTGTAGGGACGTCGGCCGGTATTTCCCCCGCCGTAGGCACCGAAGTGGTGACCAATCTGCATGGGTGCCCGGGAACCCTGGTAATTGTTCCGGAAATAGGCCATGTAGGAATCGTACAGATTGTCCCGACGCCGGTCGGCCGCTGCCTGGTTGTGCCGGTCACTGGTCGTGCGGGTATTGAATGGATGCCCCCACTGGTCGTGGGTGAGGGAAAAATTGTAGTCCATGGTGTTGGCTTTGAATGTCTTTCCCGCGACATGAATCCGGTGCAGTGGAAAAAACCATAGAACGCGGTTGTGACTTTTCCAGCGGGGTTGGGGCCAGAAATCCATTTGCTCTGCTCCCGATGCATCATAGACAAAGGAAAACTCTTCCTCCAGCATCGCCCGGTACATGGCGGGGTTGGTTTGCAGAAACGGCGCCCTGAATCCGGCAATTTTCTTCACCGTGAAATCCGCATGAAACGAAAAAGCGTCCGCAGCATCCGCAAATTCCGGAAGTCCGGCTTCCTTCAGAAAACGGTTTGTCTCCGGCAGTAGCCCACTGATTATCCGGTTCCGGACGGCCGGATCCGCAAATGTCCCCAAATCGGGGGGAGTAAACACGATCCGGTTGAACTGTCTGAACTCATGACGCCAGAGTTTTTGCGTCCACTTGCGACCGGAATAATGACTGCAGGCGTGTGAACCGATTTCATGGCCCCGACGGAAAGCGGCATTCATCAGAACAATGCGCAGGGCCACTTCTTCCGTACTTTTTGGCCAGCGCAAATTGATCCGGCTTTTTCCCTGATGGTTTTTGTAGACACTTTTGGCTTCCGGATCGAGGTAATAGGGGCATGTCAGAAAATATGTAAAACGGAACGGTGCTTTGGTCCTTGTGGACAACTCTTCGGCAAACCTGAGACTTTCCTTCCAGAATTCCACATCCCCGGCCCCATCAAATGCAAAAGACACGAACTGTGGCGGACGCACCTGTGGGGCAGGCTGGATGAAGAAAAACCACACGAACCAGAATGGCACCATTTGCCTCCCTTTACCCTTTCCACTATTTCCGGAATTGGAAAAATGTCAAAGATTCAAACGATTTTTGACTATTCCGGTCCTTGCAGAATTCACACATCCATGTCACACTTCCCTCATCCGCGCGATGGGGAACCACCCGTTCCCCTTTTCGTCGCGCCCTTTCGCCAAGAGGTGAATTCCATGAAGATGGACAAAAAAAACGGTTTCCTGATGAACCGGCGTGAATTCCTGACGGTCACTTCTGCGGCGGGGCTGCTTGCCTGCCAAAGTTCCACCCCGAAAAAACCCGTTCTGGACGCCGGACCGGATGCCGACGTTCCCGATGCCGACATCCCCGATGCCGACATTCCCGATGCCGAACCGGATGCGGACGTTCCCCTGGAAAGACCGGACACAACGGTTCGCAAGACCATCCGGGGCCGGCTGGCGGAGGCCCCCCTCTTCGAGGATCTGCGACCGCTGTACGGGCTGACGAAGGAGATGCCGGGGGAACCGTGGATTACCCGGGATGAATGGAACGTCGTCGGAGCATCCAGCGGAACTGTGACCGCCATGGCCAGCATGGCCTATTTTGCGCAATTGACCGACGTGCACATGCTGGACGAGGAAAGTCCCGCACGGGCCATCCACAGTCCCATTGCCGCAGCCTCGGCATGGCGGCCCCATGATGCCTACAGCACCCACATGCTGGATGCCGCCATGCGCACCATCAATGAATTTGCCGCCGTGCATCCCCATGATTTCGTGCTGTTCACCGGGGATGTCACGGACAACAACCTGTGGATCGAACTGCGCTGGTTTTTGGACGTGGTGGAAGGCAACACGATTGACCCCGACACGGGAATCGATGACAGCCCCATGGCCGGCGACCCCCTGGATCCCCACGAACCCTATGATGCCGCAGGTCTTGATCCCCGGATTTCCTGGTACCTTTGTATTGGCAACCACGACGCATGGGTGCTCGGCTCCCTGGGCGTGTCCGTGGTGGCCGATCCCACTGGCAGTTCATCCACTGCGGTGGTCTCCTCGCCGGTGACCCCCACCTGTTTCACCGCCCCCCCCTGCCCCAACGAGTATTGCTACTCGGAAGTTCCGGACCGATGTTACGTCCCCATGTCCGCCAGTTACTACTCCGGTTCATACATCCCGCCAGACGCACGCCGACGGTATGTGGATCTGGACGAGTTCAAATCCATGGTGATGCAATCCACCCGGCAGGGCCCCCTGGGTCATGGCTTCACCATGGAAAACCTGAACAGCCGGACCAACTACTACACGGTGGACGAACCGGTCCCGGGAATTCCCCTGTCCCTGATCGCCCTGGACACCACCACCGCCTGCACCGTGCAGAACAAGGCCACCGGGGCCATGGACAATGCCCAGTTCAACTGGCTGGCCGATCGCCTGGCATTTTACAGCGGACAGAACCGGGCCATCATTGTCATGAGCCACCACCCCGCCGAGAGCATTCCCGACCGCCAGACGGAACTCGTCAACCTGTTGCGGCAGTATCCCCATGTGGTACTGCATGTGGTGGGACACGGACACATCAACCGGGTCTATCCCCGGCCGCCTGGAGCCGGACAGCAGGCCTGGCATGGTTATTGGGAAGTCCAGACGCCGTCTACCCTGGAATGGCCCCAACAGATGCGCTTTTTTGAAATTGCCGACCATGGGGACGGCACCGGTTCCGTCATCGTCACCGTGGTCAATCTGGCCATCGATCCTGAAACCTGTGCGGAAGCCGGCCGGTACTACAGCCTGGTGGACGTCCAGGAGGGCCGGGCCGATGCCGGTCTGGAAGGCAACATCAACGCCCGGAACGTGATCCTGCGCTTTGCCTGGCCCCCGGAACTTCTTCCCGTGCTGGCATCCATGCCCCGACGCCCGGTGGAAAGCCTCCACTTCGCTTCCTGAAAGGCGATCTGGTGACACGCTCGTGACCATGTCATGACGCAACGTGTCAAAGTTTTTGAAATTATTCACTTTTCAAGCAACACCTGTTCTGTTACATTTTCATCGATTTTTTCGCCGGAAGATCCGGGATGCCCGATTCCGGCTCACTTTCATCTTTGAGACCCGATACGGATGAAACGTTCATTTTTCCTGTTTTTCCTGTTGTGCCTGCTGGCCGTCTCTTTCCGGCCAGGTTCCGGCGCCCACGCCAACGGCATCGACCTGTTCAGCGCCGGGGCCGCTTCCGGGGGCGCCGGGGACGCGGTCACCGCCACCTGCCTGGGGCCGGATTGCCTGCATTTCAACCCGGGATTCCTGGCACTTGATACCCACAACCGACTGTTTGCCGGTGTCACCGGCCAGGTGGCCTCCTTTGCCACTCCCCAGGGCAACGTCGGCATCACGGACCCGTTCTATTCCCATGTCGGAGC
This sequence comes from uncultured Kofleriaceae bacterium, assembly GCA_964618145.1. Classification (GTDB taxonomy): domain Bacteria; phylum Myxococcota_A; class Polyangia; order HGW-17; family HGW-17; genus HGW-17. Next base: position 3,922 of record CAZTZR010000121.1, on the reverse strand, counting down.
TAGCGTGATGCCACCCTTCGGCGGGTTTCTCAAGGATCGGGTGAAGGTGGGAATCCTGCTGGTGGCTCCCAGTGGTCAGATCAGTTGGGTACGCCTGCACACACCGTCAGAGCCATTTTACCCCTATTACGGAAACCGCAGCCAGCGTGTCGTGGTCATCCCCGGCCTTTCGGCGAAACTGCTGGATTCCCCCACCTGGGGACGCATTGGATTGGGTCTTGGGTTCAACTATTTCGCCGGGCTCGACGGGGGCATGGTGGGCACCGAAGGCGCCACCCGTGCCATCGAAGCCCGTGTTTCCATGGAACTCAAAGGACTGGTGGGCCTGAATGTGGGAATCGGCTGGCAAAGGGGCCCATGGTCCGCCGGCATCACCTACCGCCAGGCCTTCGGCGTGGATTTCCACACGGTGTCCTTCAACCGGGTGGCTGGCACCGACATCGACATGGAAATCACCGCTGCAGCCCTGTATTCCCCCCACACCTTCCAGTGGGGAGGGGCCTGGCGATCCGGGGGAACCACCCTCTCCCTGGATATCGTCGAGCAACTCTGGTCGTTTTACAACGGCCCCTTCGTGGACCTGCGCAGTCAGATGCCCATGGTGGGCGAACTGTCCGGCGTCATTCCCCACAACCGTTTCCGCAACACCCTGGGATTCAGGGCCGGAATCAGTCATGTTTTCTCCGATGCCTTCACCTTGCGGGGCGGTCTTGGCTTTGACCCGTCGTTTGTGGCCACTCCCCAGACCGGGGTCACCAACCTGCTGGATGCACACAAAATCATGCTTTCTGCCGGGCTCTCCTGGACCCTGTCGGAATCATTCACCCTGCATGCATTTTCCCGGCTTCAGTTTCTCTTGCCGGTGACCCACCGAAAGAAAATCACCGTTATCGGCTGTTCCGGAGAGATTCCGGACGAATCTTCCGACCGGCTGCTGGACGAGTGGCCCTGTGATCCGGACAACCCCATGACGGAAGGATTCCAGACCTCCAATCCGGGCTACCCGTCCGTCACGGCTTCGGGTTTCGTGTTCATGACCGGCCTGACCCTGGAGGTGCGCCCATGAGGCACCTGCGCCTGTTGACAGTGCTGCTCCTGTGCATGGCCTGGCCCCTGGGGGCTTTTGCCACCCCGCAGGATCTTTTCGGACTGGATCCCGAAGGACGGGGCACTGCGGGAGCCTCCCTGGTAACCCATCCCTCGGGGTGGGCGGCCGCCATGCACAACCCCGCCGCCCTCGGGGGCGTGCAGCACATGGAACTGGGATGGACCTACTCCTACGGCTACTTCGGGCTGCTGCAGGTGAATGCACAGAATGCCGGCGTTCTGGATTATCGCGGAACGGACGTGGGAATGTCCGTTCCCGTCAGGCGTTTCTGGAAGGGCCTGCCGTTTCCGGTGGGCGTCGGGGCAAGCCTGCACCTTCCCGACCAGTTCGTCGTGCGCATGCAGGCGATCCCCGCCTCGGAACCGCGTTTCATCCTGCTGGACAACTACCCCCACCGCCTGGAAACCGTCATGTCCCTGGGCATTGAGCCCTGGTCCTTTCTCCAGGTGGGCCTCGGCATGCAGATCATGGTACACCTCCAGGGCGACGACATGCGGCTGGGCATTGGCGCCAGGGCCGGGCGCAAGTTCGGTGAAATGATGGTGGACACCACCATCCCCTACGGAATGGTTCCCCAGGGGGGATTGATCCTGCGCGGAACGTTTTTGCCCGAAGTACTCAGGACCTTGAAACTGGGCCTGTTCTGGCGTGAGCCATTCATCCTGCGCGCCAACATGAACATCGTTGCGGACGTGGACATCACAGGCGTTGTTTCCGGGGACACCATCCTGTTTTTGAAGATGATCGACCACTTCACTCCCCGCAAACTCAGCCTTGGCGCCTCCTGGAGCCTGCCCGAAATCCTCGACCTTTACGCCGGTCTGGATTTCATGCAGTGGTCGTCCTTTGCGGGAGGTATCGCCCAGTTCCGCATGCGGCTGGATTTCGGCATCAACCCGCCCCTGATCGAAGCCCATCATCCCCCGGACAATTTCCGGGACATCTGGGTGCCCCGGGCAGGTTTCACCCTCCATACCGGGCAGGTGTCCCTCTCCGGCGGCTATGCCTTCGTGCCCACGCCGGTGCCCATGCAGGAAGGACTGGCCACCCTCATGGACAACGACCGGCACGTGTTCGCCCTTGGCTTGAACATCGCCATCAACAAAGGCTTTTCCCTGTGGCCCCATGACATGAAGGTGCACGCCGGAATGCAATACCACAAACTGGTGGAACGCACGGAGTTCAAGACTGGCAACTTTTTCCCGCCGGTGGTCCATGGGGGTGCGCTTTTGCACTTTGCCCTCGGATTCACCACGGAGTTCTGACCATGAAGAGGCTCTCCTGGATCCTTCCTTTGTTCCTTTGGTCCTGCACCCTGGACACGCAGCCGCTGTATTCGGGTGTGGCCATCGAAACCGGCGTCGCGCCCTTCGAGGAAAAGGGCCCGCTGGAGATGTGTGTGGCCTCCCACCGCATCCTGCCCCCGGACGGAGAACTGGGCGGATTCTGCCAGAAGCGGGATTCCCCCGATGCCGCCAATTGTTTCAAACATTCTGACTGTGCCGGAGCCCGGGAACTGTGCGTCTGCGGCAAATGCACGGTGAAATACTGCAACCGTTCCGATGAATGCCCCGAACACATGACCTGCGACTTCCAGAATCACAGGTGCGTGCTCAAATGCCGCACGGACTGCGATTGTCCAGGCCCCAACGGACGCTGTGACCTGGGCATCTGCCAACAGATGTGCATTATCGACGGCGAATGCCAGAGCGGCGAATTGTGCTCCGTCAACCGGGCCCGCTGCATCACCGACCCCTGCGCCGGTGATTTCGACTGCTTCGCCGACGAACGCTGCCGCATCCAGGTGGAACCGCGGGTCCTGCGGGAACCGTTCCCCGTCCGGGGCGAGGACGGATATGTCTACATGTATCTGGAGATGAACCAGGGAGCCTTCGAGCGCAGCGTCATTTTCCGCGCCTCCTCCAGTGACGGAATCCACTGGAGCATGTCCCCGCCGGCACCCCTCATGGAGTCCGGATTCGATGACGACTACCATATCGGCGCGCCCACCCTGCTCCGGGCCGGCGGCAACCTCATCATGTTCTTCGAGGTGGGGCGTGGGGCCTACATCGGCCGGGCTGTTTCCACCAACGACGGCCGGCACTGGACCCGGGACGCCACCCCGGCCATTTTGCCGGCTGCCGACGAAACCACCATCCACGCGCCATCCGCCATCATCGACCCTGCCACCGGCCGCATCCGGGTGTATTACGAAGCCGGCAATGGCGAAAGCATCCGCACCATCCTCTCCGGCGATACCATGGGCACATCGTTTGCCATGTCTGACCGGCAGACCGTTCTGTTGCCCCAATCCCTGACAGACCCCATTCTCTGGCGGGCAGTTTCCCGGGTGCACTCCCCGTTTGTCCTGGCCGAACCGGACGGAGCCGGCAACATGCTGGTCAAACTGTGGGTTTCCGCCTTCGGTTTCGAGTCCGGCATTGCCGAAAGTTTCGGCACCATTGACCAGGTCCGGGCGAACCTGTCCATCGGGTATCTCGTTTCCACCGACGGCTTTTCCTTTGTGCGCTATCCGTTCAACCCCGTATTCGACCGGGTGGCCCCCAATTCCTTCGTCAACCATGAGTCGGAAGCCACCCCGGCCATTTTGCGCCACCGGGGAAAAACCTTCCTGTATTACGGAATTTCCGATGCCGACGTCACCGTCTGGCGCAACCTGGGCTGGGCGGTGAATCCCCCACGCCACGACTATCCGTCACATCTGCCCTGACATACCGTTCTCCTGCCCCTATTTGGCGGGTCCGGCGAAGGCACACTCGTAGACCAGGTTGAAGTCGTGCAAAATGGGCGTGA
>CAZTZR010000120.1:0-9978 GCA_964618145.1 uncultured Kofleriaceae bacterium | reverse complement strand
GCGGTTTGTGTTGGATCCGTCCCCGAGTTGCCCAAACCAGTTGTTTCCCCAGCATTGGACGGACCCATCACCGAGAACCGCGCATGTGTGGTATGACCCCGTGCAAATGGCCACCGCGTTCGTCAGTCCGCTGACCACCACCGGAGTATGGTGTTCCGTGGTGGAGCCATTCCCCAGTTGCCCGTCATTACTGGAACCCCAACAACGTGCAGTTCCATCATGCAATACCGCACAAGTATGGCCATTTCCCGAAGAAATCCCGGAAATCGAGTGGCAGTCATTGGCAATCTGACAATTGGTGTCGCAAGACAGGGAACCTCCAAAAACGTACCCCATTGTTTCTTGGCAGGTCTGCCCTCCAAAATTTTCGCCATCGCAATCCTCCCATCCTGATTGGAGGATGCCATCCCCGCAGGTTCCGTCACATCCGGACACATCAAACAGGCACTGTCCTGTGCAGTCCAGCACCCCCGGGTGGTACCCCAGACTTTCGCAACTTTTTCCGTTCAGGTTCGAACCGTCGCACTCTTCTCCGTAGGTTTGCTGCACCTCCCCGTCTCCGCACCGTCCCACCAGTACACAGATGGATTCGTCAAAGGACAGGCAGTCCCCGGCACATGCCAACTGACCCCCGTGGTATCCCAGAATCTCGCAAGTGTGTCCGTCCAACTGGTTTACGTCGCATAGTTCCCCTTCGTCCAAAACGCCGTTGCCGCACAGCCCTGAACAGGAACTGGTGTCAAAGCGGCAATCGGAGCCACATTGCAGGGTGCCCTCATTGAATCCCAGTTGCTGACAACTGGTGTTGTTCAGGTTTTCCCCGTCACATAGTTCCCCCTGGTCGCCCTGGACAATTCCATCCCCGCACCGGCCGCCGCAGTCCGAACGATCATACGTACAATCGTCATGGCATCGCAAAACGCCCAAAGCATTGTAATGACCCAAGGATGCGCAGGTGGCATTCCCCACATCCTTGTCGCAATCCTCCCCGGGATCCAGAAAGCCGTCCCCGCATCGATCCAGGATTTTGGTCTCTGTTTTACAGGAAAAAAGGGAGAGGAGTAAAAAAGATATATTACAAAGAATATGTGGACGCATGAATATTCTCCTGCAAGAAACCAAGGTCAGGTTGAAAAATTAACAAAAAGAAACCCACTCGCCCATATGTCACCATAAGGCTCTCTCTCCACCATTATGAGGCGGTGGCGGGGCAAGAAACAACCTCACCGAACCAGATGGTCCCCCTGGCGTTTCAATCCTGCCTTGTTTGCAAGTTCTTCGAGAAAGGTTTCGCGCTCCGCGGGGGAAATCATCACGCCCTTGAAAAAACCCTCCCCAAACTGGATGTGCAGGCGATCCAGCGACAGTGCCGGAGAACTCAGGGGATTGCGGGTCGGATACACATCCGCGATGTCTGTCAACAGGATCTTCTGTCGGCAGATTCCGTGCCTGATGATCAGGTGCGTATCATTCAACCCGTAGCGCATGGGAAAAACAAGCCCCAGATAAAGAGCCGCAACAAAAACGGCCACCGCGGCCCCAATCAGCAAACCGGTCATTTCGCCCGCAATGGCAAAGGAAACCACGACCACAATGGACACAACGGGCGGAATGCACAGGACCGGGATGAGCCACCAATCAATCTTCGATTTGTACCAGCGTGGTTGTTCTGTTGCCATAAGATCCTCACTTGCAGGAAGGTTTCATCAACCGTCGATGAATGCCCGCAATCATACCCGGTCGCAGCCGGCTTATCAACCCCGGGAGTTCATTTCTGCGGACCCGAAGCGGCCAGGTCAATCAGGTTGTAATGGGTGTTGCCCAAGTCCACGCCTGTTTCTGGATGGCCAGCATGGCCAGGAGGGCCAGAGAGGGATGCCCCCTTCCTCCATGAAACTTCTATGACTGAGTTTACGTTCGCTTATGGCACTGCCCGGTTTTCGACACTACCTCTCACTTCAACACGTGTCCACCCGCGTCGAGTTGATGAAGGCGCTCAAGGGGTAAGGTTCATCTCTCAGTAAAACTTGCGTGCTTCGCGGACTTTTTCATCCGGCAACGAAAGACATCCCACAGCTGTGACCAGGGTCAATGAGCCCATCCTTCAGTCAGGCGATCTACCTATTGTAATGGATGTAACCCAATCCCAATGCCTCAGCTCGGGACGGGGGAAGACAGACATATTCCACACGCACGCCAGGCGATGCGGGGGTGCGGCGCGAGAGGAAGAACATCACCCCGGGGGGCATCGCGGGTGTCTTCTACCACGATATTTCGTGGACAGTAGAGATCTCTGTCAAGGTGATAGCAGACCGGCTGGGGCAAGCCGGGGTCCAGGTGGGGCGGATGGCCATCCCGGTAGAACGGGTCGCACAGGGGGACGGGCGTCCGGGTGTCGCCGTTCACCTCGACCACGCGGCAAAACGGTGCGAACAAAAGGATACCCTCGGGCGCCGGTGCGGGCAACGGGTCCCGGGCCACCGCATGTCGCAGGCAGGCGGAACCCTCCATGTGAATCCGGATGCGCCCGCTCATGGAATTGAGCACCTGGTCATAATTCTGATGGCAGAAACTGGTCCAGGCGCCGTACTCGAAGTGCCCCGGATCCATGGCCCCCAGGAAGGCGGGAAGTCGGACCGCCGGGTCGGCGGCCTCTCCAATCCCGCAATCATGATTCAGGTAAGGCCACCCACCGGCGGGCGTCAGATTCACCGTGAGCGAACTGGTGTAACTGCCCGAGATGGCGGAGAGTTGGAGCCGCCCGGCATCCCGCAGTGCGCCAAATGCCGGCTCGTATCGTGAGATCGGGTGCAAAAAGTTCAGGGAATCCCGGGACGGACGGGGACGACAGTTGGTCATCGGGTACGTCCCGGCGGGCGAGAAGCGGTCCGGCCAGGGCTCGTCACAGACGATACCGAAGCGCGTGCAGCGAAAACTGTTCATGGGTCCCAGAAAATCAAAGAGTGTTGTGCCGTCGGCCGGGGAAAAAATGATGGGATCATGGACGGAGCAGTCGTCCTCATTCATGAAGAAAAGCACGCTCACCAGGGAATCCGGACGTGAAAAACCCTCGTTCTCGGGGTTCAGGCCAAACAGTGACAGCCGGAGTGCCTCGAAGTGCTGTTCAAAGCCACAGCCGATTCCCAGTGACTGGATCCGTCGCGCCACCTCCTGTCTCAGCGGGCTTGCGGTATAACTGCGACACCGGGGGCAGCCGCGCTCGTCGGTCACCAGGGTCAGCCCCGTCGGCTCCGTGGGGTGGCCGTCGGTCCCGGAGAATGCCTCCGGCTCGCACTGCTGCTGGCTGCAGGCGTGGGACGGGCATACAAGGGGCGTGCGGAACCCGTAAGTGCGCTCCACCGGGCAGCCGCGGGGTTCTACGTCCACCAGGTAATGAAGGGACTGGGTGTCGTCGTCTGGACCGGGGATGAACCTTCCTCGGTCTCCTCCCGGGGTCTCTCACCCCGCGATATTGTACGGAGCGGAGCCCAGATCAGAGGTGATGACCCCGACATGCAGGTCGGGCATTCCGGAGTCGAGCGTCCCGAGGGCTTCCAGAATGCCGGTTTGCTCGCTGAGGTACGTCCGCGCATCGATATTGCCGTAGGAGTTGTCGATGACCAGGACCATGTCCACCGCACGGGAGGTTGGTGTGCCGGGATGAACCTCCCAGTCCAACCCGTCGAAAGGGTCGACTGCGGTCTTTTTCGGTGGGTCGTCGCACCCCGCAAGCGCCGACATCGCGCACAATACAATGAAAAAACATCGTTCGCACAACAGTCTCGGTGACATGAAAACAGCCTCAGTTGCGGGGTTCTAAGGTGTTGCGGGCTGGGCGTCCAGGTCAATCAGGTTGTAATGGGTATTGCCCAGGCCCACGGCGGCGGCGTAGGAGAGTTGGCGGCGGCCGGAAACCGAGTTCTTGTCCAGCCAGACATCCTCGTGACCGGCCGCACGGTTCACCAGGTCGTGGGCGGCGTTCTCGATGGCCAGCATGTCCAGGCTGGCCAGGATCCCCACATCCCCCATGAAGGGTTTCTGGTGACTGCGGGCGCAGTCGCACCCCTTGGAAATGTTGGCCATCACGGTGATGAACACCATGGGATAGCGGTCCGCGATGACCTTGGCATATTCCACGAGGCGTTCGTGGAACACGGGGCGGTCGGTGCTGCGCCAGGGGATGCCGAACACCCGGGTGGGGCAGACCCCGATGCACTTGGCACAACCGATGCATTTTTCGGGATGGATTTTCACCTTCGGAGAGCCTTTTTCCCTCACGGTGATGGCATCGGCCGGACATTCTTCAACGCATTTTTTGCAGCGGACGCACTTGGGCTCGTCCACCGTGGGAATGTCCGAGGCGTGTTGCGCCATCTTGCCGGCGATGCTGCCGAACCCCATGGCCACGTTCTTGATGGCCCCGCCAAAGCCGGCGGACCCATGGCCCTTGAAGTGGGAAAACACGATGTACGTGTCGTACTTGTCCATGTTCTTTCCCACTTTGACTTCCTTGAAGTGTTTGAGCCGGGGATCGGTGACCTTCAGGTCCAGGTCGGCTTCGGAATCCAGGATGTCGATGGGAGCGTAGGTGAACCCGTGTTCCCGGGCCAACTGGATATGGCTTTCGGTGTAGCGGCGGCGGCCCACGTACAGCACGTTGGTTTCCACGAACGTGGCTTTGGTGTGCAGGGCCAGTTCCTTCATGAGGTTCGGTGACAGGAAATTGGGATTGCCGTCCTCGCCGAAGTGCACCTTGAGGGCGACGTTTCCCTTCACCCGGTGGGCGATTTTTTCATACACACGCATCACCGCGGCCGGGCTGACTTCCTTCGTGAAGTACACGTCGGAGACGGCACCGGGTGCGGCGGGAGGCTTTTTCACGTCATCGGGGTCGGCATCCGCCTCAGGCGGATCCTTCGGGTCGGGCACCGGCAGTTGCCATCGGGGCAATTCCAGCGGGCGCAATTCCTCGGCCCGTCCGGATTTGCAACCGATGCCGGCCAGGGCAAGAATCTGCAGAAACGTGCGGCGATCCATGATTTACCTCCGTAAAAGGGCGCCTACTGCCACCAGAGGGTGTGGCCCCGCCATGCGGCCAGGGTTTCCACCACCCGGTTGAAGAGTGCCGGCACCATATCAAAAGGCGTGCGCGAATCTTTCGCACACCGGAAGCCGAAGTGGTGATATTCCTTCTTGTTACAGGGGAAATGGGGCCGGCGCCAATATCCGGGCAGGCGGGACTCGTCCCAGTACCAGGAACCCCCACGGACAATCCGCTGGGTATACCCCGAACATTTTTCCGCACCATCGCAAGGGCCTTTCGGGTTCACCCCGCGACAGGCGGCCCCGCAGCGTTCATATCCGCCATGCTCATACCAGTCAGCCACCCACTCGTCGGCGTTGCCGGAAATGTCATACAAGCCGTAGCGTCCGGCGGGACGACTGGCCACCGGCCAGGTGGCACCCGTGCCGGGCTTGGGGGACTGCCGTCCGCAGCCCCGCCCCGTATCGCGCTGCAAAAACACCGTACGTTCACAATCCGGGGGTTCGTTGCCCCAGGCATACAGGTCCCCATCCGGGCCACGGATGGCCTTCTCGAACTCGGCTTCGGTCGGCAGCCGCTTGCCCTGGGCCCGGCAGAAATCCCGGGCGGCATACCAACTGACTCCCACCTTGGGCTGGCGCGGTTCGGAAAACCCCTTGTAATTCGTCTTCTCGGGTGGACATTTCCCGGCAGCCACGCAGGCATCATAAGCCTCCACGGTCACTTCCGTGGCGTCCATGTAAAAGGTTTCAATCCAGACCCGCCCTTCGGGCCGCTGGCTTTTCGGTCCGTCATTGCGTCCGCGCAGGGCGGTTCCGCCATACACACACCGCATGCCCTCGACAGGCGGCATGCAGGGACGTGCCATGCGGGTTTCACACCGCGGGATGAACATTGAAAAAAGGAGGATGCCCAGAACCGGCTGCACGTCGGGGTCAGTTGGCCAGCACCAGATCCGAGGCCATGCGCGGCAGGATCTTCCGGTTGGAGAAGGTGAACACCGCAATGCCACGAACGACTGAGTAGGCGTTGCCCATCACCCGGGTGTATTCATTCCACAGATCATCATCAATGCGGATGGCGTGCCCCGCCGTGTCGGTGATGACAAACTCATTGTAGTCGTTGGGAGCATCGGGATTGATGTTGGTGACCGTGGGCCAGTTTTCATCCACGATGTTGATCTGGACGAGCATGCCTTCGAGTTCCTCGGCCCGGGCGCCGGTGTTGTTGATTTCGGAGATGTTCACAGCGATGGGGGCAATGGGCGTCACCGTATGGTTGGTGATGGCCACGTTTGTGATGGAGGAAATCTGGGACTGGCCATAATACTCGGAATAGGTTCCGGTGACCTGGACGGTCTTGCCGAGGTCCGCCAGGGTGACGGTGGGGGTGGTTCCCGTGAACACGTACAGTCCGGCCCATGCCGTCTGGCCGGCTTCCTGCAGGTAGAACTTGTTGCGTCCCACTGCCGTGAGCACGCCGGAGAGGGTCACGACCGTCCCTTCGCCCACGTGGTCGGGATGACAGACTTCGCGAATGGCACGTATGGAGGAGCCCGTGGCTCCGCGCTGATCCGCATCGGGACAGGGATCACAGACATCGCCAATGCCGTCGCCATCCCGATCAGCCTGATCGGGGTTGTACACGAAGGGGCAGTTGTCCTCGTCGTTGGGCACGCCGTCGCCATCCACATCGTTGGGATCGAAGGAACATTCGGTGGTGTCCGCATCCAGCGGGCAGGGATCGCAGACGTCACCCACACCGTCTCCGTCCGCATCGGCCTGCACCCCGTTGTCAATCGGACGCGGGGGATTGAAGACGAAGGGGCAGTTGTCCAGATCATCGGGAATGCCATCGCCATCCATGTCACCCGCCACGGGAATACCGGTATACTGGCCCTCCCGGAAGGGGACACAGGACGGTTCGCCGATGGGTTCACCGCAATAGAACAAAGGATAAGTGTCGTTGAACGCCTCACCCACCGGGTGAACCGCAGCCTGCAGGTCGGCCAGGGACATGCCGATTTCCGAGGACACACACACCCGCTTGGCGACTTCGCAGACTTCCAGCAGATCACAGTTTTCCGCCAGGGCCGCCACCAGGGCGGAATCCCCCGACAGAACGGTACCGCCGCGCATGACCAGCGCCACGTGTTCAATCCGGGCATCAATGATGGCCCGGTGGTCATCCGCCATGCCATTACGGTTGTAAATGGCGATATCCGCATAGAGTCCGGGAACCAGATTGCCGATGTACTGTTCCACACCCAGAACCACTGCATTGTCCACCGTGGCCATGCGCCACAGTTGGTATTCGTTGAAGTGGTTGTCGAAATGCACCCGGTTCAGGTAGTCGGCACATTGCAGTTCCCGCAGCATGTTCATGGAACCGGAAATGGGCCAGTCGGTCCCCAGACCCAGGGTGATTCCCATGGTGTTCATGAGGGTCACCGGTGCAGTATCCCCGTAGAGGTCAATGTTGGTGCGCGGAGACCAGATGACCCGGCCGCCCTTGGCAGCCATGACCGCAATGTCGTTCGCATCCAGTCCTATCGCATGGATGTATGTGGAGTTGGGACCGAGCAGATCCTCGCCGTCGGGCTCCATTCCGGACATGCAGCGGAACTCGTTGCGGGCGGCCTCGATGATGCCTTCGGCCACATGGGGCACATACGCGGAAAATCCGGGCAACTCTTCGCCGAGATTGGCAAACACATAGGCCGTGCAGCCGGAGGACACCAGAATGCGATCCGGGTTGGTGTCCGACCCGGTATGCACCGGGAATGTCTCGTATTCCGGGGCATTGATGCCGGGGATGAACGAGTGGTTGTGGACATCCACGTTGCGCATGAATCCGGCGGCGGATCCGCTTCCGAAGAGCGTGACCGATCCGGAGAGCACCTGGCGGATTTCCCCCCACTGACGCTGGCGGGTCGTGCCGGACCCCGGATACGACAACCGGGTGTACCCTTCCAGCCCGCGGCGCCAGTGGTTGCGATGGCCGTAGCGGATGGTCCCGTGGCCCACAGGCGGGCTCTGGAGCCAGCCAATGTGGTCATGGGCGTTGATCAGTGCCGGCGTAATGATGTTGTCCCCGCACTGCAGTCCGGTGGCCGTCGCATATCCGGTCACCTGGGAACAGTCGCAGTCCACACAGACGATCAACCCGGTGGTGGTGTCGTAAACGACCTCACCGTTCTTGAAGGTGACATCCCCCGTCAGGACGGTGCCACGAATCTTCACCAGATTGCCGGCTCCTTCCGTCAGATCGCAGGTTCCGGAGGAAGGCGCCACCGGCGTGCCGCATTCGCGAATCTCGGGTCCCGGCTGGTTATTGTTATTATTGATATTGTTGGTATTATTCATGTTATTCAAGTTATTAACGTTATTGGTGTTATTCACATTGTTAACGTTATTAACATTGTTCACATTGTTAATGTTGTTATTATTTACGGGTTTTTTCTTTTTCTTGTCATCACACCCCGCAAACACGACTGCAGTGACCAAAAGCAAGGTAATCAGGTTGCGCATGGAAATCCTTTCCGCCGTTTCCGGCCAACTGTTCTTTATGGCACGAACCGCGTTTTTATCAAGCTCTATTCTGAATCCGTGCAGAGTGATCGCAAGTCAACCGACTGCACCTGTTTTTATGGGTATACTGCAGAAACACCTTGATTGTGGGCAAGAAAACCGAGAGCGCGTTCGAGACTCCCGAACAAACGGTTCACAAGATTGCCTGCCGCCTTAACTTCACCTTTTCCTTCCACAAGCAAATACGCCTTTTTCTTCAATGATCATTTCTCCCCATCGGTCGACTCATCAAAAGAAAACTCCTCCTGGAATCCTCCTGCTACGAACAACTCGCCCAAACTGAGCAGGTTTCTGCGGACAGGCTCGAGTTGGTACTCAGAAACACGCGTTATGCGTGTCTCACCGGAGGTCCTCGTCACCATGAACACCGGCTCCCGATCAATCTCCACCCGATCGAGAAGAATGGGATTATGCGTGGTAATGAAAATCTGAGACACTTCACTTGCCTGGCGAAGGTAGTCCATGAGCATGGGCAATGCCCCAGGGTGCACGGTCAACTCGGGTTCTTCGACTCCAATAACCGGCAAGGGCGGGTTTTGAAGCAGCGCAGTAAGCAGTCCTGCAACGCGCAGTGTGCCATCCGACTCTCCTGCTGCATCAAACCAGACCTTCACCTTTTTTGCCTTGTGCTCCTGCCGGAACTCGGCAATCAGATGCTGGGAAGCGCTTTTCACTCGCACATCCTGGATGTCTCCGGTGAGTTTCTGCAGGCCAAGGATCAATTCTCTTTTATCCACTGGCCGCCTCACCAAATCGCGCAGTATGGACACCCAGTTCTCCCCGTGCGACTTCATGGGCTGGGCTGGATCGAACTTCTGGGGAAGCCTGAGCGTGTCCGGAAAAACCGAATAGACTGTAATGTTGGATAAAAAATCCACCAACGGTTTGAACGCTTTGAGTCCCCCGAAAATGTTCAACGCCAGTGACTGCTCGTCCATGCGCGGCACAATGTTCTCTGAAGAACCCCACTTTTCGCCTCGTACGAAATGAGCCTCTTTTTTTCCGGCTACAAATACTTCGGCAACCTCTGACTTGATCTTGTAGTCTTCCTGCCGATCTCCAGTGATTACGAAACGGTAAACTGCCTGTGAATCATCAATGTTGAACTTCATTTCGATCGAAACATCAAAGGGTCTTCCAGTGCTGCGCCTACGCACGCTACTGATACCGCCGCGGTGGATCACCGCTGCAGAGAGACCCAGTGTCATCGCATCCCTCACAAATGAGAGAACATCAAGGGCATTGGATTTGCCGGAGCCATTCTGACCGATCAACACTGACAGCCGACCTGTGGTCTGGTCCTGTGAAAGTTGACACCTGACTTATGGGGAGTAAAGTCCCTGA
>CAZTZR010000119.1:0-10005 GCA_964618145.1 uncultured Kofleriaceae bacterium | reverse complement strand
ATCTGTGACCCATGGGTGGCCGAAAAGGGTCTCTCGGAGAAGTTCGCCGAACGGTGCACCGGCACGGACAAGTGTCCGGAAGAAGCCGGCGTACCCGAAGAGGAAGGCTGCCCGAAAAAGGAACCCGAAAAGGTGGTGGTGACGAAAGAAGCCATCGTGATTCTGGATCGGGTACTTTTTGCGACAGCCAAGGCCACGCTGCTTCCGGAGAGCCACGACATCCTGGACCGGGTGGCGGACGTGATGAAGAAACACGAGCACATCCAGTTGCTGGAAGTCCACGGTCACACCGACGATGTGGGTGGTGTGCGCAACAACCAGAAACTCTCGGAGCAACGGGCAAAAACGGTTCTGGAGTACCTGGTGAACAAGGGCATCGCCCGGGATCGCCTGCAATCAAAAGGCTTTGGACAGAGTGCACCGTTGAAATCCTGCCGGGGCCTGTACCGCAAGGAACAGGATGAGTGCCGGGCCAACAACCGCCGCGTGGAGTTCAAGATCCTCAAGCAGGCGGAATAGGGATTGAATAATGAATACAAACCTGCGCCCATTCGCAGGAAATGGAGGTTTTCCCATGAAAACGACCGGCAATAACACTTATGCCTTGTCACTTGCGTTCACTTTCGCAATTCTTCTTCTTTTCGCACCCAATGCCCTGGCGGTTTGCGGAAACGGCATCGTGGAACGCGCCAACGGCGAATTCTGCGATGACGGAAACGCCATCCATCACGACGGATGCACCAACTGCACCGTGGACCCCGGATGGCAATGTGTCACCGACATGGATGGCTTGAGCCATTGCGAACAGATCCCGGGATTCCTGGTGACCTGTCCGGCCTGGACACCCACCTGGGCTCCGCTGAACGGCATTCCCCAGGATGGCCCTTATGGTCGTTCGGTCTTGTCCCTGATCACCGGGAGTTACCTGCCCCTGGACGACGGCACCTTCACGGTTCCGACGGTTGCGTCCGTTTTTCCCCTGGGCGTCATGTTTGTCGGACGGGAAGACGAAATCTATGATTCCATGTGGGTCAACGTGAACGGGAACATCACTTTTTCCGGCCACAACTATACCTATACTCCCGACTTCATTCCGTTCACCCTGGACAATCCGTTCCCCATCGTGGCTCCCTGGTACGCCGATGTGGACCTGCGCGCCCCGGGAAGCAACCTTTGGTATTGCGAGGATGCCGCCAACGGACGCATCATTGTAACCTGGGAAAACGTCGGATATTACAATGCAAGAGATACCAATCCAAACACCTTCCAGGTCATCCTGTCCAACCCCGGTGGCGTATGTGTGGGGGGAGGAACGGACTTTGGTCTGGATGTGGAATTCCGTTACGATTCCATGCAATGGTATGTGGGTGATGCCAGCGGCGGAATCAACGGCATCTGCACGGATCCCTTCGTGGATCCATGGCAGGACACCGGCTCCTGCTATCCGGCCGTGGCGGGTATTGACGTGGGGGATGGACTTTTTGCCATCTCCGTTCCGGAAAGCGGCTACCAGGATGTCACGAACGTCACCTGGCTCAGCAATGTGGATGACCCCGGTGTGTGGCGCTGGCGTCTTGTGAACACCTGCGGCAACGGTGTCGTCAATCCCTGCGAGCAGTGCGACGACGGCAACCACAGCAACACGGACGCATGCACCAACGTGTGCGCGTGGAACGTCTGCGGCGATGGCTACATCCATGAGGGCGTGGAAGTCTGCGACGGCACGAACCTCGGCGCACTCGCCTCCACTGCCTGTGCCGACCTGGCCCCGGGAATCTTCACGGCCGGGCTCATCCGCTGCAAAAGCGACTGCTCGGATTATGACTACAGCGACTGTGTCGGTGACTGGAAAGAATGCTTCTCCGACGAGGACGGCGACGGATTCACCGGAACCACCCAGGTGATCCTGCCCATCCACAACTGCGAGGACTACGACACCGACGGGCGCCCCTGGACCTCCGTGTCCGACGGCGACTGCCTGGATGACCCGACCCTGTTCTGCAGCGCCCGGAGTTTCCCGGGGAACCCGGAAGTCTGCGACGGCTGCGACAACAACTGCAGTGGCTTTGTGGACGAGGCCGACCCGACACTGGACTATTGCCCCCGGTGCGGAAACGGAATCGTGGACCCACTGGAGGAATGCGACGATGGCAACAACCTGGACCTGGACGGCTGTTCCACCGTGTGCACCGTGGAAATGAACTACATCTGCTCTGGTGAACCGTCTGTCTGCGTCTGTGATGCGGGATGGACCGGTCCGAACTGTACTGTGGCCGTCATCTGCGGAGACGGCATCATCAACGGAGCCGAAACCTGCGACGACGGCAATGCCATCGGAGGCGACGGCTGTTCTGCTGCCTGTCAGATCGAATCCGGCTGGACCTGCTCCGGCCAACCCAGTGTCTGCGTCGACATCGACGAGTGCACCACGGGGGCCCACACCTGCCACGAGTTCGCAACATGCACCAACACTCCCGGATCCTTCACCTGCACCTGCATCGCTGGATACGAAGGGGACGGCGTCACCTGCGTCGACATCAACGAATGCACCACAGGGGCCCACAACTGTGACGAAAATGCCACCTGCACCAACACCCCGGGATCTTTTGATTGTGTGTGCAATACTGGCTTCACCGGCGACGGCCATACCTGTGAAGACATTGACGAATGCCTCATGGGGCTCGACAATTGTGACGAAAACGCCACCTGCACCAACACTATGGGCTCATTCTTCTGCACCTGCATCACCGGTTACGCCGGCGACGGTGTGACCTGCACCGACATCGACGAATGCGCCACCGGCATCCACAACTGTGACGAAAACGCCACCTGCACCAACACTCCCGGATCCTTCACCTGCGAATGCAACGAGGGATTCTTCGGCGATGGTGTCTTCTGCGATGACGCAGACGAATGCACCGATGGAACCCATACCTGTGATGCCAACGCCACCTGCACCAACACCGCCGGCGGATACACCTGCGCATGCAACGCAGGATACACCGGTGACGGCGAAACCTGCACCGACATCGACGAATGCGCCACCGGCGCCCACAACTGTGACGAAAACGCCACCTGCACCAACACTCCCGGATCCTTCACCTGCGAGTGCAACGAGGGATATGCCGGCGACGGTGTCACCTGCACCGAAATCAACGTCGACGAGTGTGCCGACGGCACCCACAACTGTGACGAAAACGCCACCTGCACCAATACGGCAGAAGGATACACCTGCACCTGCAACGACGGCTACACCGGGGACGGTGTCACCTGCACCGACATCGACGAGTGCACCGAGGGCACCCACAACTGCCACACCAACGCCACCTGCACCAACACCGATGGCGGGTACACCTGTGCATGCAACACCGGATACACCGGCGACGGCGTCACCTGCACCCCCATTCCTTCGGAGAAGAGCCCGAAGGTTTCCGGTGGCGGTGGATTCGGTTGCCGCACCTCCGGCAACTCCGGCGATACGTCCACGACCTTGTTGCTGATGCTGGGCCTGGCCCTGTTCCTGTTGCGCCGCCGCGGCCAAACCGCTTCTTGACATTCTGACCATATCGGGTAAACTCGCGGGGCATTCACGGAAATACCGTGTCGATTGAACTCTCATCCACCTGAAACGGGAGACGTGTCATGAAAAAAACCACCATATCTTTTCTTTTGGGGATCACATGGACCATGGTTGTTGCATCCTGCAGTACCACTGACAAGGTTCAAATTACCATCCAGAGCCCGGAAAAGGGCTCTTTCATCGAGGGAAATTCCGACGTGACCGCGGTGGTTACAGCACCGTCCAAAACCATTGAAGTCAATGGCACCTCCATGAAAGGCGGCAAGAACATGGCGGTGATCCTGCCAGCCGTGAACGGACTGGGAACCGTCAAGGCCGTGATTCCGGGGGATCCCCTGTTCGCGTTTCGATCCTGGCTGCAGGGGACGTTTTTGACCCCCACCGCTCCCGTGCCCCGTTCCATCCGCTTGCTGCTGCCGGATGCGGTACTCCAGGGTGACGACGACGGCATCAACCACATCATCTCCTGGTTGCTCACCGACGAGGATTTGTCCCCCTGGATCGACAATCCCCTGCAGATGACCGTGCAGGTCATGATGTCCCAGGTGGTGGTGAACATCACCGTGCACACTGCGTTTTCCGATGCGGTTTCCGTAACCCTGCACATTGAGGATGAACGCCTCCTGTTGTCCGCCCGCCTGGAAAACGTGCATGGCAATTACACGGCCAGCGCCGTTTCCCTGAACTCCACGGGCACGTATCACTACGACTGGGTGGACATCACGGGAGAGTTGGTTTTCGACGCCCAGTTCCAGGCGCAGCTCACCGACATCCAGGTGGAGACGAGCCCAATCCAGTTGGCGGATTCCGGAGCCCTCAATCCCTATCTCAACACCTTGAGTTCCCTGTTTGACAGTTCGATTCCTCCGGCCATCGCCCAGGCCGCCGCCAACGCCACCGAAGACATTTTCAATGCGCTGGTGTCGTCCATGGGCCCGAATGTCCAACTCACCTTTGATACGCCCCTGACCCAGACCAACCAGGTGGACGGCATCCAGATCCACGAAAACGGTCTGGAAATTTCCTGGGCCACCCGTTTTGCAGGAGCCACCGCACCGGCGACCGCCGGCATCCTGGAACGCCCTGCCCTGGACGCGCCGGATGCGACGGATCTTTCCACCGCCATCGGCAGCCGGTTTTTCAACCAGTTGGCTTTCGCGGTGTGGGCCGGCGGCAACATCGACCGTTCCTACACCAAATCCCAACTGGAAAGCATGGGAATGCAGTCCCTGGACTTTCCCTATTCCCAACTGAGACGGGTTTCCATCAAAGCCCTGTTGCCCCCCCTTCTGGAATGGGACACCGATGGCCCCTGGATCCACGCGGGCGGGATTGAACTCGGACTGGAAGTGGACGGTGCTGATAACGCCAAGGCCTGGACGGCGGCGAAAATCCCCGTGCGCCTGGTCCAGGTGGCGGGGGGAATGGCCCTGGATGTGGATGATTCCCGGGAGTACCGCATCGAGGAGGCGGGGTTCGACAAGATGTCCAAACTGGTGGACCACGACAAGGTCAACCGCATCATGGCCAGCGCCATCCCCGGAGTCATCCGCGACCTGTTCGGCGCCCTTCCCATCGCGTCCCTGGACAGCCTGCGCATCCCCCGGTTTACCGGCAACGGCTACTTCGAACTGCTGCCCGAATGCCTGGGTTCAGATACCACCTCCCACGCCTGGGCCCTGACTTTCAGTTTTTCCGGCACCTACATCGACTGACCGCCCCCGTTCTGCCGCACTCCACGGCGGCTGCGCCGCAACAAAACAAAGGCAATTGGCGCAGCCGGGATCGACGGGCACCGCTTTGAACCCAAACGGCGGGGATAAAAGCGGGACTTGCGTCCCGCACTCCACGGCGGCTGCGCCGCAAAAAACAAAGGCAATTGGCGCAGCCGGGGCCGACGGGCACCGCTTTGAACCCAAACGGCGGGGATAAAAGCGGGACTTGCGTCCCGCACTCCACGGCGGCTGCGCCGCAAAAAACAAAGGCGGTTGCGCCGGCAGATGCTACGGTTCCGGGAGCAGGTGGCCGGTTTCATCCAGAATCCCGGCAGCAATGACGTCCTTGTAGGCAAGACAGTATGTATCAAAATTGATCATTGAATAGTACACGAGAAAACGGGGTTCGGTCTGCCCATGCATCAGGTATGGATCATGATAACTCCTCTGTTCTCCAGTGATCTTCCGGACAATCCCGCGGATGGGATCCCAGAAATACAGTGCCACTGAATAAATGGGAATATTTACACACCCCAAATAGGGTATTTTATACACGGGGCCTTTGGCCCGGGTCCAGGACACCACAGGACTGAGGGTTTCATGGATCCTCCCTGGCCTGAATTGGTGATGGTTCACTGCGGGCATCCCCAGATCCTCCATGGTGTTCCGATCCAGACGAACTCCCTTGAGGAAGCCGTCGGCACCTTCCTCCGCATAAAGGAAGGAACCATCCAGAGACGCGTAGATCCCACCTGCCACCTGCATCCAGGGCACCTCCAGACGCCAGGTTTCCACCGGTGTTTCGCCGGAAACATCCCACACCGAAAAAAAATAGGGTTCCACTGCGTTGGCCGTGGCCGACAGTGCCGACCCCTGCAACGCGACTAGCCCTGCTCCCACATCACTGACAAAAAGCGAAGACTGCAAGATGGCTGTCTTGCCATCCACCATCATCTGGATCGCGCCAGTTTCCATGTGCAACCGGTAATAATCCTGGTAGGAGTGCGGTTGGGTCTCTGATTCCCAGTACATACACATGAGTGTGAGCCAACCGGTTTCCGGGGAAAACTGGAGAAGGGAAACCCGTCCGTTGGGAGTCTGGCTGCAGGCGGGCGTGCGGAAGGGAACATCCACCGGGATTTCTTCCACAACCAGATCGGCGAGATTCAAACGGTTCAGCCAATAGGTGACTTTCCGGTAGGTCACGCCCTCGTCGTCCACGGCATCTTCGGCTTTTGACGTCAGGAAATGCAGCATCTCCAGGGAAGGGTGCACCGTGAATTTGGGTCCCCTCAACACTTTGTCGGGATAGGAATGCAACACCTGCAGGTTTCCGGTTTCCACATCCAGCACCTTGATTTCACTGGAAGCCGGGTTGCCACCATAATCGTTTTCCCCCCAGATGATGTACGGATACACCGCTGAATGAATATAGGCACTTTTCGGGCACGGGATTCTCACTTCGTAGGGGTCCACCCAAAAGGCGATGTCGTCTTCCACCGGACCGGTATCCACATCGACCGGGACATCCCGGGGCACATCCACGTCTGTGGCAATATCTGCAACAACATCCGTGGAAGCATCCATCTTCGGCGTACGGTCCGTCTTGCAGCCGGACCACAGCACTGCCAGAAGCAACATCAATTGGACTGAAGGCATGTGAACTTACTCCATTCCCCGGCGGGTTGCTCATAAAACCGGTATCCAACGATCGTCTCCGCGATCGACGGCGTCCAGAGTGCCGGGCCGGAGGACGGGAACAACCCCGAGCCGGTCCAATCTACCCCATGCGGTGTAATGTCGTAAAAATAATCAGTGTATGCTTCGAGCATCAGAACCATTCCATCGGCGAAAAGACCGACATACCCTTTCGGGTGAATCTGGAGATCCCGCACCGGGGTTTTTACCTGGTACTTCCGGGTGTGGTTGAACCCTTTCTGATCATACACATACAGATTCATATAGCCCTTTTCCGTGGTAACCGCCACAGCAACATGGGATGGACTGGCACGATGTACCGCCACTCCCATGGAGTGTTCGAAGGAAGCCAGGTGGGTCAACTTGCCCGATGAATCGGAGAAGGCCAGTTCGTACACATCCCAGACGTTGGATTCAGGCCGGCGCCCGACCACCCACGCCACACCTTCGTCCATTCCATACAGCCGTACCCCGGAGAGGGCTGGAATGGAAGCGACAGGAACCTGTCCCAGGTCTTCATAGGAATATCCGGCATATTTGCCCCTGCGGAAGGAATCAAGCACGTTCTTGCTTTGCATGGCCACCAGGAACGTTGTGCCGTCACCCTTTGCGGGGGTACGGACAAGAAGCGCCAGGACATCTGCGGGCAGATCGGCCATGTACTGCACCGAAACACCGGCGTTGTCAAAGCCCAGCAACATGGAACGATCCTCGCCGATCCAGTGTCCCCACAGGGGGCCGGGAGCATCGTTGTCCCACCAGGGGATGATCCGGATCTCCCTGGGAATCCAGTTTTTGACCGAGATCAGAACCGGTGAACAATCCATCCCCGCCACAAACTCCACCGGACTGGCGTGGGTGGTGGATTTCGCTTCATCCATGTAGAAATCCTGAGGATCCACATGCGTCGAATACCGGGTATACCACCGACCATTCAAACTGGAATCAAACTCGACAAACTGGCCCAGCTGTCCCGGATTTCCACTGGCCAACGCCCAATGGTCGAAGTCGTAGAACTCGGTTTTCCTCTGGACAACCTGATTGGCGTAGAACAGGGGATTCGTGGTGGACCCGCTCCAGTTGGTGATCCAGGAACAAAACCCGTGGGCAGGAATGGGTGTATATGGACTCCCGGAAGTGTCCCGGCAATGGGCGAAAAGGGGGTCCCAGGAACGACTTATAACCCCCATTAAATTCGTGCTAGTTGGCTCCTGAATGGTCTGCTGATCGTCCGGATCAATGTACTGGCAACGTCGATGGCATTCGTTGTTGTCATAGTAAGCTCCCTGGCAGGGACATCCGGTGACCTTCACGTTTTCGTCGGGAACTGCTGACCAAGCCCAGCCCTGATCTGGCTCATACCCGGGTTTCTGCACAAGCGCCTGGTATTCCACGGAGAAAGCGTTGCGACAGTTGCGATAACCAACTTGCGACCCGCCGAGATCAAGGGAAAACGTTGTGCGGACCTCCTCAGAACGGATCTGGCGGCTGGCCAACTCGGGCGAATGGAAGAATTCGACACATTCATCAGCCCGCGCTTGTTTCCAGGCATAAAAGGCCTCTGCCGATCCCCAGATATTATTCAGGTAACCCGCCTGGATCCAACTCTCTACAGGTTGAAAACTCATCAGTTTCGTTTGATGGACCAGCGCACAGGGATTGTATTTGCGAATGGCCTCTGGCATGTCGCTGACCGGCAAGCCATGGGCCGACGCATAAGCACCGAAACACCCGGGATGGAAGATGTTCCGGCGAGAGCACCGAGGCATGGTATACAGTCCTTCCAGGTCATTGGCGATGAAGGAACCCTGGAGTGTGTCGCAATCCGGGTCGGCGGAAGTACATATTTGGACATATTTATTGCCCACCTGCATGGCTATCGAGCTTCCTTCGAAGAGGAAATTTCCGTTCAGGTCGGTGGCGAAACGATAATCATCCGGGGCTTCATCAAAAATATTGGGTACGCCGTCTCCATCGCGATCCCGATCGCACGCGTCTCCCATGCCGTCTCCATCCAGGTCCGCCTGCTGCTCATTGGGCAGGAACGGGCAGTTGTCCATCACATCCGGAATGCCGTCGTTGTCGCCATCTTCAGATGGTGAGTAATACTCGGTAAAATCAAATTGTACGGCAGCCGAACCCCCATACACACGCTCAAAAGGCACCATTCGGATTTGTCCAATGAAATGGTTGTCTATTAAAAAAAACAGACCCGTTGCGGTGGATACATCCATCGTATTGTAGCCTTGTGCGATGTCAACCGCCTCACTCCAGCCCGGTGAATTGGCATCCATCCAACCAACGACCACGATACCATGGGGGGCACAATTGGGGGCATCTTTCATGCAATACTCGCCGCCACGGGTGTACACTGTGGCGAGGACAGGTCCCTTGAAAAGGGTAGAACTGCTGCAGGAAAGCCGGTTTTTCATTTTGGCGACTTCCACGTTTCCGCCGGAATTCAAAATGATTTCAATATCGGAAACGGTAATCGGCGGCAAAAACCAGGTGACGTTGTTGATTCTCAGAGGCATATCATAGTGATAATCCAACTGGATAAAATTTTGATTGTCATTCCCGGGACGAAACCTTCGAGGGGATCGCCATTGGGGAACGAGGGTGTCTTGGGTTTGATAAAAATTTAGAACGACATCAACCATTGTTTTACCAGCATCAACCCCACAACTTTTTTCGCCAATCCACGGAGTGGAGGTGGAACTCCGGAAAACTGCGGACCGTACAGCCTCTTCCGAAAAATTCACGTCCAGATTCAGAGCCGGATTATTCTCCACCAGTTCGTGATGAATGCGATAGGCAATCTCGGCATTCTGGGTGAACGCATACGCCCAGCAGATGTTGCACCCTTCTTGGGTATCGTACCGTGGAACGGTGTAATCATCTCCCGTGTCATAGAAGTCCTGGGCACCGTAAGCATGCCAGGAAAAATAGGGGAGGCTAGCGTCCGGGCAGGTCTGGGACCAACCCGGTGAAGGCCACATCAGCACCCCGAAG
>CAZTZR010000118.1:0-10038 GCA_964618145.1 uncultured Kofleriaceae bacterium | reverse complement strand
CGACTGCAACGGGTACATCGACGGGGAGGAACCCGACATGGACGGGGACGGCTTTGGTCCCTGCGGCGGGGACTGCGATGACACGAACCCGAATGTGTATCCGGGAGCGCCGGAAATTCCCGGGGACGGGATTGACAACAACTGTGACAACCTGATCGACCAGGATCTGGACGGGGACGGATGGACGGTGGCCAACGGGGACTGCGATGACAACGACCCGTCGATCAATCCTGCGGTCTGGGAAGTTTGCGGGGACGGAATCGACAACAACTGCAACGGCATCATCGACGACGACTGTTTCACCCCTTGCCAGTTGGCGGAGTTCACCCGTTCTTCGGTGGGCTGCGTTTATTATGCGGTGGATACCGACAACTATTCGGGTTACGACAACCTTCAGTTTGCCGTGGGCATCTCCAACACCCATGCCAGTCAGGCTGCCAATGTGCAGGTCTTCATCAAGAACGCCGGAACCTGGCAGGTTCTCGAGAGCCGCTCGGTGCTTCCCGGTACCCTGGCGCAGTTCAACCTGCCGAACCGGCATGTGGACAACACCAACCTGCATGTCGGTGGCGCCTTCAAAATCGTGTCGGATCTGCCGGTCATCGCCTACCAGTTCCAGCCGGTGGACGGCGTCAGTTCCTATACTTCAGATGCTTCGCTCCTTCTGCCCACGAGCGCGCTGGACCGGTTCTATCATGTGGTCGGATGGGGCATTGGCGCCGGGCGGCCCCAGGTGGTCATCGTGGCCACCCAGAACGGCACCCAGGTCACCATGACTCCCCGGTACAACACCCTGGCCGGTGGTCCCGTGCCGGCACTGACGGCCAACGTTGCCCATACGTTCACCCAGACCCTCAACGAGGGGGACTACCTGCAAATCGAATCATCGAACAACAACCCCATGAACGGCACCATCATCCAGTCCAATCACCCCATCGCGGTGTTTTCCTGTCATACCTGTGCCAACATTCCCAACACCGGCTGTTGCTGCGACCATGTGGAGGAGCAACTGATTGGTCTGCAGTCCTGGGGCAACGTGTATGTGGCTGCCCGCATGCCGGTGCGCTCCACGGGGACGCCCGAAGCCACCGTTTGGCACATCTACGCATCCGAGAACAACACGTCCATCCACTTTACCGCCCATCCACAGGTAACCGGGTTGCCGGCTTCCCCACAGACCCTGAACGCCGGCCAGTACCTGGAACTTTCGGTGTCCGGCACCATGGCCAATCCCGGTGATTTTGTTGTTACCGCCAACCGTCCGATTCTGGTGATGGAATATCTGACGGGCTCCTACACCACCAACGTGTCGGCCGATCGGGCCGGGGATCCGGCCATGACCCAGATGGTTCCCGTGGCCCAGTTCCTGGACAGTTACATCATCCTGGTCCCCGTGAACTGGATTTATGACTACGCCATCCTGATCAAACCGGTGGGAGCCTCCATCTGGCGCGGGGGCACTCTGGTTCCCCAGGCTTCTTTCATCCCTGTATTCGATGGTGTGAATCCCGCCCAGTGGGAGGTCGCTCGCATCGCGATTCCCGACGGAATCCATGCGTTCACCGGAACCCATCCGTTCGGTATCATCATTGTCGGCTATGATTCGTATGATTCCTACGCCTACCCCGGCGGCATGAACATGCAGATTCTCAATCCCATCAACTGAACCCATTGATATTCAAAGGGTTTTCACAACGCCACCATACACTTTGACCCATTTTGGGTCCAAACTTGCCTTGGGTGTCTCAGGGCAAGCATAGCCCCAAGGTCGTCCGGCGAACTGGGGATTCCAGTTCCACAAACGCTTTGGATGCAGCGCATCCTCGGGGACGATACGGATGCACTGGTTCCACAGGTCTTGCGTGCATGCTGAAAATATGACAAGTTCGGGCCGATGTTGACACAGACGGATCTTTGTCTCGAATCCTTGGCAATGTCCCATGACGGATCCCCCGGCTGGCCGCAAGGGACGCCCGGGGCGTCCAATCCGCACAAGGTGCCGTAGATGAGACGTTGCATTGCCTGGTTCTGGATGCTTTGCCTGGGGGTTCTGTGACCAAGAAGTCCACCGCCGCGTACGGAGACATCATCCAGTACACGCTTGAGAGTGGTTTCGGCGCCTGATTCTCGGCAACCACCGGGGAGTTCATCGGCTTTATTGGGAGGGTGCTATGAGCAGTTATCTTGAGTTGATCGAGCAGTCCCGCCTGGTCGACAGGGTGGAATCGTGCACAACCACTGGTGACGTTGAGTATCCGGGTACAGCTCTCGAGATTGCCGACGTTGACGGGAAGGATCTCTTCCACATCGTCGTGGACAGCAAAGGGCAGCGACATGTCCTGTTCTTCGCTGCACAAGAAAACTACCGAATGCCGCTTGAGGTCCTTGAACGAATCATTGCTGTAGCAAGAGAGGCGGTTGCACCCAAGAAGGACGAATTGTAGTGGCTACAGGTCACCGTGAGGTGCGCATTCCCCTTGCCATCCCGTCCCCTCCTCACCCCCTCCCTTCCCCCGGGATCGCGGGGTGGTGGAACCCGTGATTTTTGGGTCAAAGGCGTGATTTCTTTGACCCAAATGGGTTGTACTATGTGAAAACCACTGTGAACGCGAGGGGATGTAAGTGAGGACGAAAATCCTTGTGCGGCGTGGGATTTCAGTTTGTCACAATGCCTTGAGTGCTTCGAGAAAATCGTTTGCGAGTACCTCGCAGGTGAGGCGAATCTGATCTGGATCCATCACGAGCCGAGTCGCCCGCGCTGCCATCGCTGCGCCATCGCTTCCCCGATTCCCGAAGAGGTCCGCGAAGAGTTCAATCCCTCGGGTGCCTGTACGTGCACTCATCATGTGGGTGAGGATAGTGCCAATGCGTCGGGCCAGGTCCGGCGCAGGGACCGCCTGAAGGATACGGAGAACATCAAGCGCATCCTTGTCGTTGGCTCGCGCAGATCCCCGGCGCTCATGGATTTTGAATACCTTTGCGACAAGCAGTGCACCCGGGCCCGCGACTTTGACTCGGACAACACGCGGGTCGAAACCGGGCTCAAGTGATACGATGTCACGTTTGGTCTGATCGACGAGAACGCCTTCGAGTCCATCGACCTTACGCGCAACGTTGAAGCCGTGTCCGGCCAGGCGGACGGCCCGTCGGCCTGAACCGGGGCTCACCATGGAAGGAACCAGCAGGTCCACCTGTACATCGATTTCGCGCAACCCGGCAGTTTTCCGCCGGGTCTTCCAAATGCCGATGGAATTGGTCGCAACATGGAATCCGGCGCACGCAAGTGCCTGCTCAATCGGCGGGTTTTTTGAGAGCAAGCCCGGGTCGAGGGCCAGGTCCGCGTCTGTCGTGTACTCGGCAACGCCAAAATCGGCATCGCCGGTATGGAGATATATCGCCTGGGAGCCTACCAGGATCGTGGCGTCCCGGTGTTCGCCGAGTGCCTCCAGCGCATCAAGGAGAACCCGGCGGGCGATGACATACAGTTCATCCACGCCACACCTCCTCGTTCGCAGCCATCCAGTCCATCAGCGCTTCGGCTTCCGCCGGTGAGCGGCCTGGTGTTGAGAGGAGATCCGCCACCACCAATGACAGCGGTGCAACACATAGCCCGTTCCGGTTGTTGGCCCACTTGAATAGTTCGTCATCTCCTGTTTGCAGCAATACCACGTTGGAGCCGGCCTCGGTCGAGCGAAGGCCGAGTGCCTGTGCAACGCCCTCTGCATCTTCGACATAGATGAAGGCAAGGCGGGTGGGTGCCACTGGAGCAATACCCTCTGCTACCGAACTCCCAGTAATGAGGTAGGGAAATTCAGCGCGGAGCAGCGCGTCCCAAAGGCTTTTCAGCCCACGTGGGGCGAGCCATGTACTTGCCGTGGTTCGGCTCTCAATCGGCGCATCCTCGGACCATCGGAGCAGCAGTTTCCGCCAGTTGACGTGCTCGACTCGGCCGCGCCGGCTTCTATCCACCACAGCCTCGCGATCCAACATGGCGAGCAGCCGTGAAACATAGCCGGGGTCGGTGCCAGTTTTGGCAGCCAGTTCCCGCACACCGATGGGTGGGGACGAACCCGCAAGGGTGCACACCACGCGACCAGCCTTGGACCCACGCAGCGAAAACCGGCGCTCATCGGGCCATGGGTTGGAATCGGCCCCGCTCGTTACGACATAGAGTCCCGGTGCGTCAAGTACAATGCGCACATTCCCTGTCTGGTCAACGTAACTTATCCCTCCATCTTCAAGGACTTCACGGACGCCCGGCGAGAGGTACGGTGCCAGTACAAGCAATGGCCCCTCACTGGTGAGTTGTCTGGCTGAGCGTGGATCAGGCCGCGGGATTGCCGCCAACAGAAACTCGCCCGTCTGTGCGTCCTTTGATGTGAGGCGCAACCGTGGGGTTTTGGAGGATGCGCCAATGAGGACGGCGCACCACCCTGGCGGGAGGCGCTCCCGCACTACCCGCAAACCGTTTTTTATGATGATGTTGTCCGTGAATATCATGTTGCCTGCCTTGTGCAACGCCGGCGTAATCAACAACAACCGGCCGACAATGTTGTCTATAATAGGTCTGTTGCCAGATCTGTGCAACATAATAATTCGGGGCAACAATGAGGTAAATTGGAGGACAAGGGACGCCCGGGGCGTCCAATCCGCAGAAGGTGCCGTAGATGAGACGTTGCATTGCCTGGTTCTGGATGCTTTGCATGAGTAGTAACTTTGGCAGTGTGAGCAACTACAGCAGCATCCTTAAAAAGTGGCCTCAACCGCGAACGTTTGCCGACATGGGTTACAACATATTTCCGGAGAATGTGCTCCGAAGCCTGGAGGCAATCGAGTTATTCAACAAGGGGATTGTGCGATGATCTCATACGGGCTCTTGGAAATCCTCCAACAGCGTGCAGACCAACTTAGTTTCCACGTTGTTTCCGAGAAGGCAATCAGGATCGAGTTCATGCGTTTCTCCAATGGCCAGGAACTCGGGCCTATCCATTTCGAGGGCGATGTCGTGATCACGTGCCTTGAGGGGGTCTTTACCTTCGGAGAAGACGAAATCTCAGTGGCGCCGCTGACTCAGGTAGTCATACCGGAGGGAGAGAGATTGAGAATTTCCTGCTGCTCCGAAAACGGGGCGGTGCAGATAATCTGGGCACCACCTTTTGCTGATTGGAAGCGAGGATAGGTTTGACCCGCGAGACACCCAAATGGGTTGTAACATGTGAA
This sequence comes from uncultured Kofleriaceae bacterium, assembly GCA_964618145.1. Taxonomy (GTDB): domain Bacteria; phylum Myxococcota_A; class Polyangia; order HGW-17; family HGW-17; genus HGW-17. Next base: position 4,818 of record CAZTZR010000118.1, on the reverse strand, counting down.
AACCACTCTGAATGCGAGGGGATGTCAGTGAGGACGAAAATCCTTGTGCAGCGTGGGTTTTCAACTTTTCCTTTGAACCCCTTGATATTCAAAATCATACATGGATGCGGGGTCAGGCATCCGATGGCACAGGGCCAGACCAGTCCTGAATGAGACTGGAGATCCTTTCCAGGGTATCCCGATCGAAAAAATCCTTATACATGGTCTTGAACAATTCGGCTACAAGTTCCCTCTCGCCCCATTCCGGGTGGTTTTCCCGAAATTGGTCCAGGATGATGGACCGGGAAAAATCCGTCAGGTCCAGCAGACTCTGAAGTTTTTCTGAATCCGACCGGTTCATGAGGATTTCCAACTGTTTGTTCTGGATATGGGGAGGCGTATCATTCATTTTCAAACAATCCAAAGGACTGAAGGTTCAGTATTCCACACCATTGCCGGAGATACGGCTCATCCTTCCCGGGGTGGGCCAGCAGGTTTCTGATGTCCGTCATCTGCTTTTCGCTCAGGGAATCCTGAATCCAGATCAATTTGGCCAGAATCAGATCATTGAGTTCAATGATCCAGAACTCGGAATTGACTCCCTTTTTACGCAACCTTCTCTGAAATGCCAGACGATGATATTCGGAGTTCTTCCGGAGAATGAAATCCAGTTTGAATCCTGTTTCCAGATGTATCACGTTGAACATTCCTCGTCGTCGGACTTCATCCCTGACGGTCATCGGATCCAGATAACTGTCCGGAAATAGTGTGACGAATTCATCCACTCTTTGGGTCGGGAGTTCCAGCACAATGTCCGCATCCAGGGTCATGCGAGGAACACAGTAAAAATTCTGCGCTATGCTCCCTGAAATCATGTACTCCATGGAATGGGATTCAAGCCTGTTGCAGATATCGGACAACAATTGCAAGCATGAATTCATGACTACCCGGAAACCTCGTTGCCACACCTCGATGGCAGACGCATTTTCATGTTGCCTCCGCAGCTGTCTGCGTGCAATCCATTTTTTCAGAATTCATCGGACTCAGGGTTCCAGGGTTTCCCCTGGGTGAACGGCGGACGTGGTCGGGGGACGGGGAGGTGGTGCCGAAAAACGGGTCAGAGGAACATCTTCGTTGACCATGTGCATTGGGATTGCTATTCCTGTACATTACTCGCCGGGAGGAGCACCATGAACCAAATGCCCTGGATGCTGTGTTTCTTGACATTTTTCCTGTGTGCCACAGGATGTGAAACGAAGACCAAATCCATGGACCGTTGCGGGGACGGTTTTCTGGATCCCGGGGAGGAGTGCGATCGGGACCAGATGGGCGTCACCACCTGTCAGGAACTGGGATACTACGAACAACTGGCGATTCTCACCTGCCAGGCGGACTGCACGATCAATGTATCCGCATGTTACGGCCGTTGCGGGGATGGTGTGATCCAGACCGTGTTCGGTGAACAGTGTGACGGGGAGAACCAGGTGCTGACGACCAACTTCTGTCGGGCCAGGGGATATTACGGTGGCGTTCACGGATGCAGCCCGGAATGCATGCTGGATGAAACCCGTTGCCTTTCCAACGGCACCTGCGGAGACGGGGTCTGGCAGGAGGCGTATGAATCCTGTGAAGGAGATGAGTTGGGCGGTGCCAGTTGCGAGTCCCTCGGGTATGAAGGCGGCACTTTGGCCTGCCGCACCGATTGCCGGTTCGACGTGTCGGGCTGTACGGGAGGCGACACCTGCGGGGACGGTGAGGTCAATGGTCCGGAACAGTGCGACGGAACCAACCTGAACGGGTTTTCCTGCGCGGATCTGGAGGGGTTCTCCGGGGGTGTTCTCGCGTGCGGTCCGGACTGTCGTTACGACAGCAATGGTTGTCACGCCGGGGAGGTCTGCGGGGATGGTGTGGTGGTGGGTGACGAAGAGTGTGATGGAACCAATCTCATGGGGCACACCTGCATGTCCCTGGGGTTGGCCTCCGGGGTGTTGGCCTGTGGTCCTGACTGCCGGTATGACACATCGGGTTGCTCCGTGCAGCGCGTGTGCGGGGATGGACTGATCCACTTCGGGGAGGATTGCGATGGGGAAAACCTGGGTGGTGCCACTTGCCTGACCCTGGGCTACTCTGCCGGAAGCGGCGCCCTGGGGTGCACGTCCGGGTGCCGGTTCAACGAGAGTCTGTGTGTCCCTCCGGGCAACAACTCCGATCTGGGGAGCCTGACGGTGGGCTCCGGGGAACTGGTGCCGGAGTTTTCCCCGGAAACGACGGAATACACGGTGGTTGTACCGCCATCGGTGACTACGCTGACGGTGGCGGGAGTGCCGGCGGATCCATGGGCGACGGTGGCGGTTTCCCCTTCCCAGCCCATGGCACTGTTGACGGGGGAAAACCCGGTGACCCTGACGGTGACGGCGGAAAACGGCGCACAGAAAGTCTATTCGGTGGTGATTACCCGCCTGGAAACCATGAACATCCAGTCACCGAATGTCGGAACCCTTGTTTATGTGCCGGAAGGAACCTTCCAGAGGGATGCCACGGCGACGAACCTGGTCACGGTGACGGCGTTCCGGATGAGCCGCTTTGAAATCACCCGGGACCAGTGGGTGGCGGTGACAGGGTGGGAGGATCCGGCCAATCCGGCATTTTCCAGCGGGGAAAACGACCCGGTGCAGCAGGTGAGTTGGTATGACGCCATTGCGTTCTGCAACAAGTTGAGTCTCGCCGAGGGGTTGGAGCCGGTGTACACCGTTTCGGGGGTGGATTTTTCCGGTTTGACCTACCCCGATATCCCCGTGGATGTGGATCAGGGGTGGGATGCCGTGTCGGTGAACTGGAACGCCAGCGGATACCGTTTGCCCACCGAAATGGAATGGATGTGGGCGGCCATGGATGCGGACCTGGAAAACCCGGGGGAAGTGAACACAACAGGTTGGCAAAAGCCGTTTGCCGGCAGTACGGGGATCAACGCCATCGGCGATTATGCGGTGTACGGGTATGGCACCGGTCAAACGGGGGCCACGCAAACGCAGCGGTCGAATCCGGTGGGTTCGAAGTTGGCCAACGGGCTGGGTTTCCACGACATGAGCGGCAACGTGTGGGAGTGGGTGTGGGACTGGCATGGTGAGTATCTGCCGGGACCCCTGAACAATCCCCGCGGACCGGACTCGGGCACTGCCCGCATGCTGCGTGGCGGACTCTGGAACGCGGGCGCATCCTACTGCGCCGTGGGTTTCAGGCACCAAAGCAGTCAGAAGAACCGGTACAACACATTCGGATTCCGGGTGGTGCGCCGCTGATTCACACCCCATCCGGGGCCTTTTCATTCCCGAGCTTTTCATTTGTGTTTTTGGTGGTACACTGATTGGCAGGTTGATTCATCAGGAGTGAAGTGTGCCATGAAAATCAGCATAATCAATGGATTCTGGATGGGTTTGATTCTGGTTCTTTCCGGATGTATCGGGGTGGCAGGCACTCCGTGGCAGGACACCGGGGGAAACAACCAGAACAACCAGAACAACCAGTTGCCGGACGGGTCGATCCCGGACTCCATCAACAACATCAATCAGGACGGGATGGTGGGGTGCGACCCACAGAACTTTTCCCTGAAGGCATCGCCGCCTGCAGAAGTGATGCTGGTCATTGACCGCAGTGGCTCCATGCTGGAGCCGGGAGCCACTCCGGGGATGACCCGGTGGGACGAGGTGTTGGCGGCCGCCGACACGGCTTTGACCCAGTTCCAGTATTCCGTGAATTTCGGACTGCTCATGTATCCGGCCAACGATGAGTGTTCTACTTCGGGGCCGCAGGTGCGGGTGGGGCCCGGCAACCGCGGGGCGATCATGCATTATCTACAGACTGCCACTCCGGCGGGCGGCACCCCCACGGCAGCTGCGCTTCGGAATGCATCAGCCTCCCTGGGAGATTTCGCCACGCCCGGATCTCCCCAGTTCATGATTCTGGCCACCGACGGGGGCCCGAACTGCAACTATTTCCTGATTGCCCAGCCCGAGTGTTCCTGCACCTATGCCTCGGCGGCCTACTGCTGCACGGATCATCCGCGCCCGTGCTTTTTCGGCAACTATTGCCTGGATGACAGCAACGTGCTGGATGTCATCGGTTTCAACCGCGCCACTTTGGGGATGGATACCTTCATCATCGGACTGGCGGGCATGGATGAGTACGTGAACCTGCTCAACGCCATGGCCACCACAGGGGGTCGGCCGCGGACGAACGGACCGACGGCCTATTATCCGGGCGAGAGCGAGGTAGAACTCGCGGCAGCATTGCAGGAGATTGCGGTCTCCGTCATCAGTTGCGGAATTGATCTGGACGAGGCTCCCCGCTATCCGAACATGGTGCATATATATATGGACGGGCGGGAAGTTCCCCGGGATGGAACCCGGACTGATGGATGGGATTATTCCAATCCTGACCTGACAACCATCGAGTTGTACGGTGAATGGTGCGACCTGCTTCGGGATGGGGAGCAGCACAACCTGACCGCCACGTTTGCGTGCATCGTGAACTGACACATCCGGGAGACAGGAGCCGACATGACAACCAAAAAACTGTTCCTTTCCCTTTTGTTGCTGGTGTTTGCCCTTTCCTGCCAGGGAGTGGGATATTCCACCCGGGATCCCGGCGGGAACCAGAACAACGCGAACAACCAGAACAATGCGAACAACCAGAACAATACCAACAACCAGAACAACCTGAACCCGGACATCGACAATGACGGGGATGGGTGGACCATCAACGAGGGGGACTGCGACGACCGGAATCCCAATGTGCATCCGGGGGCGGTGGAGATTTGTGACGACGGGATCGACAACGATT
>CAZTZR010000117.1:7497-10333 GCA_964618145.1 uncultured Kofleriaceae bacterium | reverse complement strand
AAAAATTCCGCATCATCCCTACGCAATTTCACATTTTCAGTTCTGGAACTTCCGAATAAACTCCCTTCGCGTTTCGGACCCCATCCCCCCTCCCTCGCGGCGCTTTGCGCCGCTTTGGGACTGCGGGACGCAAGTACCGCTTTCTCCCCCTCGCGGCGCTTTGCGCCGCTTTGGGACTGCGGTAGGGCACCTGCCGCTTTTCCCCATTCTACATGCCTGCACTTTCACTGTCTGAACAGTCGGATGGGTGGTCGAAAAATCACTCTTCGATTAGCTTAAAGGATTGAATTCATCCCCCATGCAGGGTTTGAGATTGTTTGGGTATGGAGCGGTCAACTCACAGAGGATACGGTTGTGAAGCGGTGCCTGTGGATTGACCCTCCGGACGAGCAACGTCAATCCCTGAACCCACTTCCCGTTCATGCAAAGTTTGCGGATCTCCGCCGCCAGATAACGAGGCACATACCCGATCCAGAAACGATCGCCCAAGTAGTCGGAGCGAACTGCTACAGCTTTCGGATCATGGGGATTGGCCATGTCGAGCATCAGGCCCAGCCGGGTGTCGGGAACAAGGCTGTTCGTGAATTCGATGCTGACAGGAGGCATCCACCTTAACCCGTGGAGAAAGAAACGGGAAACGAACACACCGGGCTTACTCTCGTGCGGTTTCGGAAACACCTCGACCGAATCGGTCGCTCGAATTCCTTCGGTCACCTCCAGCAAATCCATCGGATCCACCTCTTCATCGGGTGAAAAACCGCTCCATTCAAGAAGTTCACGGAATTCGGGGCGACGTGGTGAAAAAATCCGGTTCGCAAAAATCGGAAACAGTTTCTCCGAAAGGTAAACCTTTTTCAGTTCCTCCATGCCGGTAAATCCACGAAAACCCGGCAGGAGATTGGCACCTTGTGTATACCGGAAACGATAACCACTGTTCTCCAGATTTTCCAGGAGCCCGACGGGCTGCCATTGGTGATTGCCTTCTTCCTGTGCCCGTACGGCAACGAAAAGGCTTCGGGTCATGATACATCTCCATCAAGAATCCGGTGACGGTTGAGTTCCAGCAGTTTCCTTGTAAATGTGCGTTCGGTTTCTGTCATGTGGGTGTCCGGCATCAGGTTGAACAGGGAAAGCAGTTTTGTGTCATCCACTAATTCAAGCCGCTTTCTCCATGCGGAGGCAGCCTCCGGAATCCAATGCGACCATTGGGTCCAGGCATCAAGCGGCGTCAGGGGTTTTTCGGGAACCCCTGCCGAAAAAAATGCTGACTTCGCCTTGCGGACGAACGCATCCAGAGTCCTCCGCTCATCATTGGTTTTCATGCGATCCTTGCGTTCCTTGTCCGTACAGTTGCGGGCCAGGGCGGCGCCATGGTCGAATGTCGGCGCCAGATATAGCGTTCCATTCTTCCGCAATGCTCCCCAATTCTCATGGTGCCTGTCCTGATTGGCGATCCACAGTGACTTTTTCTCTCCGACGCCAAACCAGAACTTCTCCTTGGACCCAAGTTGCTCCAACTGGGCTCGAGGTTGCTTGATCATTTCAACGGCGAACATGATTCGAAAAATCCTCTGTAGCCACCGCCTTGGGTGGTTGCACGGGGTGACAAGCCAATTCCTAGCAGAAAATCCATCCAAATGGGTGAAAAACCTGCAACGGCACTAGAATTTTTCTGCTTATGCTTTCACCTTCACTCCCACTGCGGCACGTGCACGTGCCGCAGATTCGGGCGTTCAATCGGCCCAGGGAGCTTTCCACACACGCATGTGGGAGTGTTCGTCGGCGGAGTAAATGCGTTCTGCGGCAAAGTCCACACCCAGCGCGTGAAGCGTCGCCGTGTGTGCCTGCCAGGCGACCAGTTCCTTCCCGGATTTGCGCACAAAGGCCAGGATCATGTTGCGGCTGTCCGCAATCAGGAAATTCCGGTTGTCCCGGGTGATCACCAGTTGCCTGGGTGCAAACTGAAGGGGGACTTCCAGGGTTCTGTTGCCGTTTTCCACATCGAAGAAAACCACCGCCGGCTTCCCGGAAACCGGGGTCCACGCCGCAGCCAGATGGCGGCTGTCGGGGGTGAAACGCAGGATGGTTTCATTATGCACCGACTGGCTCCACTCCCGCAGTTTCTTGCCTGTGCGGAAATCGAACAGTTCAATCTTGTGCTTCTGGGAGAATGCCAGCAACCGTCCGTTGGGACTCATCGCCATCCAGGTCACGTGGTCCGTGAAACTCTTCCAGAAGGTCTTGTGGGGCGTGCCATCCTGCATGTTGAAGGACTTGACCGCCCGACCTCCTCCTGCCACCAGGTGGCGGCCGTCCCGGGTCACGGCCACCGAGGCCACATACCCTCCATGACTGCTTTTTCCCAGGGTATGGGTCATGGCCGCCGTGATGGTGAAAAGAACCTTGCCGGTGGCGAATTCCCAGGCCCGGATGTCATTGCCGATTCCCGCCACCAGGGTGTCACCGTCCGGACTGAAATCCAGGGAACGGACAGGTTCGGAGATCATGCCCTGGGTGGAAAATACCCGCAACTGGTTCATCTTCGCCGTGTCGTAGGCCACCACCACCCCCGACCGGCCTCCGTAGACAACCGCCTTGTCGTCCGGAGAAACCGCCAGGGAAAACCAGTTGGAGTTCAACCGGGAAAGGTCCCGGATTCGTTCGGGAGGCTTGCCCGCCTGGGCCCATGCCTGTTTCGGGGAACCCGCAACCAGGGAAAGAAATGTCATCAACAAAAAACTGAAAATTCCGGCCTGTTTCATCACGCGACCTCCCCGGGTAAACCCGCGAAGGAAGTGTACCACGCAAAATCCGGATTATTCAAGGATCCGGGCAC
>CAZTZR010000117.1:0-7397 GCA_964618145.1 uncultured Kofleriaceae bacterium | reverse complement strand
GTGAACGTGCCGCTTTGGAGTGCGGGACGCAAGTACCGCTTTGTCTTCCGGGCACGTGAACGTGCCGCTTTGGAGTGCGGGACGCAAGTACCGCTTTGTCTTCCGGGCACCACAGGTGCCCTCCAACGGACCGCCCTTTTGCGGGGGGTCCTGTGGCCCCGGCACAGGCGCTGTCACTGATCCTTGACTTCCTCTGTGCCCTCGGGAATAGTTCCTTCCGGTGGCAAAAACTTTCGCAAAAGTTCTTGTACCCGATGAGGCGCATTCCCGGAGGAAATGATTGAAAAGGCAATCCATGAAACGATTCTCAATTCTCATGGCCGGAGTTGGATTTTTATTCATGTTATCCAACTGTCAAAAAACCAGGAAAAGTTCATTCACACCCAGGGAAAAGATACGGGACATGGTTTGGGCTTTGGAAGTCCGCCAGAAAGATGGGTTGGGGAAAAAGGAAATTTCGGTGGAACTGGTTCCGTGGACATTGCCAATTGACGGTTTGTCTTTCTATACGGCCCACAATAAAAGTAAGAAGGACAGTCCTGGCTACCGGTGTTTTCACATGAAAGACCAACTGTGGTGTGACCAGGAAACGGACACGTCCACTTTGCAAAGGATTATTGATCATTTCGGGGTTCAAGGTTTGAAGCACCTGAATGCAAGGCAATGGAGTTCGTTGATTTCCTTTTCATGCGGGTTTGAATCAGTGTATCCGGACCAGGACTTTTTGTTGCCGGAAAACACACCTGAAAGTGTACAGGATAAACTGGCTGTCCCATCCAGCAAAATCCTCCCTGATGGAAGCATTTTCGTGGAGTTCTACTACATGCGTTCTGTGATGCAGATTGGGCCGACGGCAGTTGTACGTGCCAGTTTTACCATCAACTCCAATGGAAAAGTCCATCACACGGAAACAGTTCCATAACCCTGCTGCTTACCCCTGGTATTGCGGATTGAAAGTTATTGAGTCACTTCTTGTTGAATCCCGGATTTTGCGGTTGATTTTCGTTCCATGACAACCCATGTCGCATATAGGGCAGCGTAGATTCCAGCGAGGACCAACGCAAAATGGAGGGCTCTGGAAGCAATTTCTTTTGAGTGGTGGAACACTGCATATTGATTCTCCGGAGTAGCCGTACCAAGTGCATCAAAGGCCCGCACCATCCCCAGAAAATAGACTGACAGGTAGATGAGAACGGCACCGAGGGAGAAAGTGATGAATGGAATCTTGAGGGAAATTCTGCTTTTTTTGTTCCAGTAGAACAGTTGGAGACCCCCAATGACAAGAGGCAATAGTACTGTGATCATGCCGAGAATCCCACCCAGTTTGAAAACACTAAACATTTTTCACCTCCCTCTTGTTGGCTACCAGGGGAAGGCCCACGGCATAAAAGGCACCGGATACCAGAAGCAGTATGCCCGAAAACCAGGTCCCGACGGCTACAAGAGAGTAGGACTCCGCTTTGCCATGACTCAGTACCGCCACCATATTCTCGGGGGTGCTTTGAAAGAAGCCTTCATAGGCTGCCATGGTATGTACGTCGGAAAGATGAAGTGCGTACAGAATCGGACTCAGGGAAAGGGCAACAATGGGTAGCGCCAGATTCCAGTTCTTTTTGGCTTTCCAGAGACAGGCCTGGATTCCCATGAGCAGCAAGGGAAAGACGCAAATGATTGCAAACGGTTTTATCCCAGCCATCTTGAACAGGTCAGTCATGTGAGTTCCTTTTCCAATACAGAGTCAGGTATTGACGAAACCATTGCCAGGGGCAATGGCAACTTTCATCCACGTTTCGCCTCCGAGTGGAAATATCTCCGAAGGCGAGGGGGATGTCAAGATTCAGGAAATGATTGCGTGGAAATGCCTGGTCTGTCCTTCTTGACATCCCCTCCAGCTCGGGGATAGTCTTCACGGCGCGGCATCCAAGGGTTCCGCGCCACCTGTTGAAACCTGAAACGGAAAAGGTGAGTCCGATGCGCATATTCCTGATTGTATCCATCCTGTCGCTGTCTCTATTTGCAGTAGCGTGCGGCTCTTCCGGTAACCGGAACCCTCCCGCCCGGTCTGCGACAACCGCGGACGACAACCCCCCCGGTGTGGTCGAGGCGGATCTCGCCTGCAAGACGGACGAAGACTGCGTCGAGTTCATCGTCTGGAGCTGGAACGAGGCCGCCCGCGGCTATTGCACCGGATGCGACACCAAAGCCATGAACCGGGACGGCGCCCGGAGACACGCAGAATGGTACCGGGCCCGGGAGGGCGGCCGGAGTTGTCCCATGCACGACTGCGAGCCGGTCACCCAACGGTCCGCATGCGTCCAGGGCCAGTGTACATCCGTGCCCATCGTCAGGGACAACCCCGAATCCCCAACCCAATGAACCCGGAAAACTGACAAGAAACCCCTGCAATGACCGTGCATTTTTTCACTCCAGATGTGACCGACATTTTGCCTTCCAAGAAAAAGGTCGCCTTCAGGGCCGGGCACAAAGCCCTGCCAGCTCCGGGGGATCCGCTTTTCGAACCCCTCCGGTCGGCGTTCCTGGCAGGCGCGGGACTGCTCCGACCCGTCGGGGCGTGGGTCACCCTTTCCGGGTATGGGGGGGAACTTCCCGAATCCTTCGGAAACCCCGGTGCGGTCACCCTGGCCGCGGTCACCCTGGGGGGGGATCTGGACAATGCCATTGCCACCGAACTGGACAGCCGGCACACCCTTGCCGGGGTGCTGCTGGACGCCTTCGGCTCGGAGGCGGCCGAATGCCTGGCCGAAGCCCTGGATCAGCACCTGCGCTCCGGGCTGGGCACCGGAACCCGGCGGTTTTCTCCGGGTTATGGCGACCTTTCCCTTTTGTCCAACCATGCCATTTTGAAGACCCTGGGGGTGGATTTCGTCCATGCCCATCCCGGCACCGGGGTGATGACGCCCAAAAAGAGCGTGGTATTCCTCATGGGCTGGACGAGCCCGCCATCCGGAGTTTTCCATGAATGACCATAACATTTCCTTTCCCGAACCCGCCACCGAAGGCACTTCCCTGGAAAAACTGCTGCACCTGCGTCGTTCGGTGCGCAAATACGGCGATCGACCGCTGACCCTGGCCGAACTGGGGCAACTGGCCTTCGCCGGCCAGGGCCAGATGGAGGATGACCAGGGTCGCCTGCGACGCACCAGTCCCTCGGCGGCGGACACCTATCCGGTGGAGATGCTGGTGGTCACCCGGCAGGTGGAAGGCATTCAGGCGGGAATCCATCGCTACCTGCCGGACGTACACGGTCTGCGGCTGCTGACCACCGGGGATTTTTCCGTCGAACTGGTGGGGGCATGCCTTTGCCAGCCCTGGGTGGCCAGGGCCCAAGCGTTGTTCGTGCTGACAGGAGTCTGGGAAAGGATCCGTCCGCGCTACGGGGACCGGTCCCCACGGTATATTTACATGGAAGCCGGCGCCATCGCCCAGAACATGCAACTCCAGGCGGCCTCCTGCGGCCTCGGAACGGTGCTCATCGGCGGTTTCACCGAAGAAAAGGTGCACGCCACCTTGCGCCTGGATCCTGCATGGGAACAGGTCACCTGCATCCTGGCCGTGGGTGCCCTGCCCTGATTCCGGGTCGATCCGGACCATGATCTACTCCTGGTTTTTTTCGAGACAGCGCTGATCAGGTCCAATGATTCCTTCCCCCGGTATGGCCTGAATGGATCCGGCGACGTTGTCGCCTCCAACGGGACACCCTTTTGCGGGCGTCCCTTGTCGCCGGTCCTTGAAATACATTCAGTGTGCCGGAATCAACGGACTTGACCGGCGCTGTGACTGTCACACTTTTCTGTCTTGACATGAAACACTTGTAAGGTATCGTTGAATACCAACATTGATGCGTTTTGCCTGATTCACACTTTCAAGGAGACATGTCATGCGAGCATTGAAAACCCGGTATTTATTCCTTTTTTCCCTTGGTTTGCTGGCCATCACAGGAATCACGGCTGTCACCGTGAGGGCCCGCCGGCTTCCGGCACGGTTGGTACACAACGACGTACTCCGACTGAACGATGGCACCGTGCACATGGGAGAACTCAAGTCTTTCGACGGCACCACTTTCGTGTTTGAAACCGATTCCGGTCCGGTACAGGCAACCCGTGCCATGGTGGCCGCCATCGTCCTGGGCGGCACCGCAGTGGCCCCCTCCACACCATCCACTCCGGCTGGCCCCGGTACGGTAAAGGACATTGACGGAAATGTGTACAAAACCGTCCGCATCGGACATCAGGTCTGGTTCGCCGAGAACCTGCGCACCACCCGGTACAACGATGGAACTGCCATCCAGAACGTCCGGGATTTCAAAAGTTGGGGAACAACCAAAACCGGGGCCTATGCATGGTACATGAACAACATCGACAACAAACCCACCTATGGGGCCCTGTACAATTGGCATGCCGCAAACACCAAAAAATTATGTCCGAAGGGTTGGCATGTGCCGGAACATCAGGAATGGTTGGCTCTTGCAAACTTCCTTGTGAGGGATGTTGGAAAAAAACTGAAGATGACCGGTACGACTTTCTGGAAAAACAACAAAGATGATGTCACGAATGAAACCGGCTTCTCCGCGCTGCCCGGAGGAATTCGCTTTGCCAACGGTGAGTTCCGGAACGCTGAAACATCTGCCAATTTCTGGTCAGCCTCGGAGGGCAGGCCAACCGAAGGTCGTACCTTTGTAATAATGGACAACTCCAACCACATGAATTATGTGTCACCCAAAGAAACCGGAATGTCCGTCCGCTGCGTCCGCGACTGATACCCGCCACAAGAGGAAACAAACATGGGAACCTTTCATGCGACCCCCGGACTGGACAGAATCGCCGAACAAAACCGCCAACTCGCCGCGCAGGGATTTTCCCGGGTGCCCACTCTGGTGCAGTGGATGGTCACCGGCGCATGTGAAGGGGCCTGCTCCCACTGCATGACCTCCCCGGGCAACCGGATGGAATCCCTTTCCATGGAAGACGCCCTGGGCCTGATGGACGAAATCGCCGACTGGGGGGTGGAAGAGTTCCTGCTGACGGGGGGAGAGCCTCTGGATCGCCCGGATTTGCCGCAATTGATCGAAGCGTTGGGAGTGCGCCGGATCCGCTGGAGCCTGAACACGGCCAAAGTACCTGCAGGGGACGTGCTCGGCGCCATGGAACAATGGCCTCCCGTTTTTGCCGCCGTGAGTCTGGACGGGCCAAAGCGGGTGCATGACGCCATCCGCGGTTGGGAAGGCGCCTTTGACGGTGCCCTGGACGCCATCCGGATCCTCACCCGCCTCACCGGCGGGCAGGTGGCGGCGGGTACCACCGTGTCGGGACGGAACTTTTCCTCCCTGGAGGAAACCTTCGCCACGGTGGTGGCAAGCGGTGCCTCCCACTGGGGACTGCACCTGGTGGTTCCGGATGGACGGGCCGCCGGACAACCCGAACTGGAACTCACCGGCGGCCAGGTGAAGAAACTCATCCGGTTTTGCGCCGACAAGCGTCAGTACTTTCCTGTCACCCTGGCGGACGAACTGGGGTATTGCGGCACGTTTGAACCCCTGGTCCGGGATCGCCCCTTCTTCTGCGGCGCAGGACGCACTTCTTGCGTCGTGTTGCCCAACGGCGACGTCACGGCCTGCACCAGTTTTGCTCCGGAGGAACGCCAGGGCAACATCCGGTCCCATTCCCTGCGGGAACTCTGGGAGAACGCCTTCGTGGAACTGCGCACGGAAAGCCTGCCGGACACATGCGCCACATGCAAGGTGGCCGAAGCCTGCAAGGGAGGATGCCGCCTCATGCGCAGGCACAAGGTCCATTGCGCCAAACCAGCCTGGGAGATGCCCCGGGCCACGGCCGCCCAGGTGGCGGTATGCCTGGGTCTGGCGGCCTGCACCCCGGCTGCGGGTCCCACGGAGAAACCCGGCAACGGCCCAAAACTTCCGGATCCGGTGGAACAGGTGGAACCCGTCAACCCGCACACGGAATCTTCCAAGAAAAACCCGGATCCGGAATCCACTGACATGGAAGCCGAATCCGAAGCACCCGGACTTCCCGGATTGACGCGCACGGATCAACTGGTCCTCAACTGGTACCAGCATGAACTGTATCGCAGGCCCGCTTCCCGGGCAGGATTTCCATCCACAACGCCTTTGGGAAACGACCCGGCCCGGCCATTTCTGGACGATGTGTTCACCCACCGGCCCCGGCCGGCCGCCGTACAGCGGGCAGCCCAACTGCAGGCGGCCTTGACCACGCCCGTGCCTTCGCTTCATCTGGTGAGCCTGGTCTGGCGGGATCTCGCCGTGTGGTGCATGGACGGTCCAGCCCCGGAAAAACGATCCGGTGAGGAAACCCGCCTGATCCGGGAAACCATGGAAACTTTGTCCAAGACCACGGCTAATTGGCGCCAGAAGATATTTTCGGAAAAACTGCATCCGTTTTTGCACCGGGATGACCCGGGCATGAGGCGGTCTTTTTTGTCCAAGGCAGGCCCCCCGCCCCTGGTGCGCCTGTCGATATGGTCAGGACGCAGGCATTTCGCCGCAGACACGCATGATCAGGAAATCACCGCCGAATGGCTCAAAATCCACCCGTTCGCGACGTCCATGAATCTGGTGCTCACCCTGCCCGCCAAAACTGTGGTCCGGAATCTGTCCACCGGCGCCAAACCGGCAAAACAGATGACCATCGGCCTGTTCGACATCCTGGACACCGGCAAATCCCCGGTGAATGCGTCCATGGCCTTTGGCAACCAGACGCTGACCGTGCGGCTGCCCCCGGGTATTTTGACCCATCCCGACCTGTTGCGCCTGGCTTACGAACAGAACCAGGCGGTGCTGGACAAGTCGGCCACAGCCGACCCCGAACACGAAGCCCCCTCTCCCCTGTTGATACCCGCCCTGCGGTCCGCCCTGAAGGCCGCTGCCGCCGACTCCTCCGACGCACACCGATTCCGGCACCGGCTCTGGAACGCCTGGTTGTTCTGATTATCCCTGCAGAAATGTTGTAAAAAACTACTTGCGGCAGTCGGCGCAGATCTTGAAGAAGTCACCGGGCATGTCCGCCCACTTCTTGAAGCGGAGAACCTGGAAGTTCGGCATGAAGGGGAATCCGCAGGTTTCACACTTGCGCATGGGGAGTTCCCGGTTCCACTTCACGATTTTGCGGATTTCGAAATTCTGCTCCATCTTGATGCAGTCCACGGGACAAACATACACGCAGGCACCACAGCCAATGCAGTCCTCGGGGCTTTCCAGGAAGGGGCCGCCCACTTCCATACCGGGACCCCGGCCGGAAAAGTAAATGGCATTGGCTCCCACCACTTCATCACAGACCCGGGCGCACAGGCCACACAGAATGCAGTCATGCTCCATCTTCGGGAACCGGGGCTCCTTGCGGGCA
>CAZTZR010000116.1:0-10475 GCA_964618145.1 uncultured Kofleriaceae bacterium | reverse complement strand
ATGGGATCTGCCGTCCTTCATCCGTTCCCCGGACGATTTTCTGCCACAACCCCAGGAACGATATATCGCCGCCGCGGCCAAACGGTTTGACATCCCCAAATCCCTCCTTTGGGCCATCATGTTTTCGGAAAGTTCCTTCAATCCCCGGGTCATCTCCCGGGCCGGAGCCCTGGGTCTTTTCCAGGTGATTCCCCCCACCGGCACCCAGATCGCCGAAGGACTCGACGTTCGGGTTTTCCATCCCGCCATGCTGTTCGAGCCGGAAAACGCCGTGCTCTTCGGCGCCTGGTACCTGCATCACCTGGCCACCGGGTTCAACCGCAACTGGCCCCTGGTGGCCGCCGCCTACAACGCCGGCCCCCACCAGGTACGGCGCTGGCTCAAACGGGAAAAACCCGTGGACACGGACTCCTGGGTGGAAGAGATTCCCTTCGATGAAACCCGCAAGTACGTGAAACTGGTTCTGGGGCGCATGGTCCTGTATGCCCGCCAGGTGGGGGAACCTCCCCCCGTGTGGCCCCGCTCCGTCCCCATCACCTCCTGGAAACAATAATCCCGGTCAAGTGCTTTTAATCCAAAAGCAAACGCATTATGATCGCAGAGCATTTTTTGCCATGATAATGCCCCCATTGCCCATGGAAACATCCGGCCCACAAGGCCGCCTCGTTTCGGAGCCTTGCGAAGAAACCACCGTCATCCGGCTACCGGCTACCGGCACTGGCCCCAAATAATCTCACAGCGCTCACAATGCGTTTGCCCTTGCGTTGATCCCTGAATCCTGAACGGCGCTGTCAGATCCTCACAAGTGTTGCGTCCAATATACCGGGCAGTTCGGATCCCGGTCCTGTCCGATCCGGGATCCTGCGATCTGCACGAGGAAGTGACCCTTGTACGAGATACCGGAACTCACCGAAAAGGAACTGGAGCAACTCCGGGAGTATTTCCGACTGGATGAGGAGCAGTCCCGGGATGACTGGGCACGGCTAGAGGCGGCAGAACCCGAAATGGTATTTGACGATGAATATGTGGAATCCCATTACAGTTACTGCATCAAGAGTTTTTTCTGGCGGGTGCAGTTCCGCAAACTGAAAAAGGAAATCCGGGATGCTCCCCTTTCGGCGTTCGCGGCATGCATTGGCTATGATCCGGAACACAAAAAATTCAAACTTGTCCTGAATCGTGAATTTTTCCAGCGATGCCTTTCCCATCCGGAACTACATGACTGGGCCCTGTGGGTCATCCGCCACGAGGTCATGCATGTTTTGCTGGGCCATGTTTTCAAGGACCAACCCACCGAAGGCGTGTACCGGTTCATGCAGAACATGGCCATGGATCTGGCCGTGAACAGTCTGATTGCGCAAGGCGCACCCGGATTTTCCCTGCTTCCGGAAAAGGGGGGCCTCCGTGATTTTCCGGCCAATCTGTCCATGTCCGAGTACTATCGCCTGCTGACCGACAAGTTTCAAACCGACAAGGTTTTCCGCGCCTATATTCTTTTGCAGTACAAGCCTGACGACGACTTGTCTGCGTCCAGAAACAGCGTTGAAGGCGACGACGATGAAAACAACAATGATTCTTCCTCTCGGTCACTCGAAAAACATGCATTTTTCCAAATGGATGAAAATGGTTCTCCGGTCATTTCCGAAATGGAAATAGCAGGCATCCATAGAGAAATGCAGCAAATCCTGGAAATGACCGGACCTCCCGCAGAAATATGTTCCGCGCAGAATATCTTTTGTCATGAAATCCTGAAGGGTTTCCTGGAGGTTCCAAAATCCGCCAACCGGCTGGTGGCGATGTTGATACAGAAGGCACACAAAACGGGGCAGGAACGGACCTTTGCCAGCCGGCACCGCAGGTTTGACTGGATGCCCGGCACCCGGGAAAAGTTGAATCCCGGAAAGGTACATGTCCTGATGGATGCTTCGGGAAGCGTTTCCGACCCTGAATTTCATGAGTTTTTTGTCATTCTCAAACACATCAACCAGTTTTTTCCCCTTGTGGTCTGCGATTTTGCCTGCGAACCGGATGTGGATGGGATCCGGAGATTCGGGATCCACGGATTGACTCCAGACCTGTTCATTCGAAAGATATCCGGCAGCACCGATTTCACGAAGGCAATCAAGTTCATGAGGACACTGACGAAAAAGGACGACCACATCATCATGCTGACGGATCTGGGGGATACCTCTTCCCCGATCACCCCCGAAGAGTTGATACGGAAGAATTTCAGTTTTGTCTGTTCCAGAAAAAATTTCGAAATGTGCAACACGGATCATTTCAAAAAATACTGTTTTGTGCTCACAGAAGAGGTGGACCATGATTCAACTTCCTCGACAGACTTCTCTCTTGACGAGTTTCTTTCCCGTTTTTGAGGCGGTTCGTTACCCCATCATGCTGGTGGGAACCCACGGCATCGGCAAATCCACCCTCGTCAAGGAATATGCCCAGGCCAAAAACTACCGTTACGAAGAAGTCCGGGCCGCACAAATCGACGCCGTGGATATTCTCGGAATTCCAACAACAGTGGATGACGTGCTGGTGTGGACGCCGCCCCACTGGTTGCGCCAGGCTTGCCAGGAACCCACGGTCATCTTTCTGGACGAATACAACCGCGCCAGGGACATTGTGCGAAGCGCGCTTTTCCAGTTGCTGGATTCCAAACGGATTGGCATGAACCACCTGCATCCTGACTCGAGGGTCTTCGGAGCCATCAACCCCGATGCGGACGAGTACGCCGTCAATGCATTCGATGCGGCAGAACATGACCGGTGGTTTGTCATCCACTTCGAACCCACCGCGGCAGAATGGCTGAACTGGGCCCGGCTCAACCATGTCCATCCCGCGATCATCAACTTCGTGGATCAGCAACGGGACGAACTGGATCCGACCCCGGGAAACGAAGGAAAGGTCGACAACTCCAGACGATCCTGGGATCGGCTTTCCCAGGCGCTCTGGCGTTTCAAGTCGATTTCCGAACGGGATCTTATCCTGTTGTGCAAGGGGTATCTGAACGAAGAAACCGCCAAATCCTTCGCGGAATACTACATGTTGTTCCTCTCGAAACAGGAGTCCGCCCCCACCCGGATCAAAATCCTGAAAGGTGCTCCGGTGAGTTCAGCCGAACTGATATTCCTGCTTGGCAAAATGAAGGATCCGGACTGGCAGGAATTTGCCAAACACACAAAAGGTTTGCTGCGTCTGGCTCTGGCCATAGCCCAACTGAAAAACATGGAAGTCGTCGAACTCGCGTTGGAAGCCATTTATCGAATCGAATCCGAAGAACTGCTGGACGTTGTCCTGACCACGGAAATCGTGGACGGGTATCCCCTGCCGGCGTTTCTGAAAAACATGAAACCCGGGTGATTCGTCACAGCACTGATCAGCTTTGATGATACCTTCCCCCGGTATGGCCGGAATGAATCCGGCGACGTTGTCGCCTCCCACGGGACACCCTTTTGCGGGCGTCCCTTGTCGCCGGTCTTTGAAATACATTCATTGTGCTTGGATCAACAAACTTGACCGGCGCTGTCACTTCTTGGGTAGTTTTTTCAAATACCCTTGTTCCCGCAACTGATTCTCCACTTCAACCCAGTTCTCCACAATTCGGGAAGTCAAATGAGTCAGAATCATCATGTCTCCATTCCCAACGGTCCTCATCTTTCTGAACGCGAGAAAGAACGGAGCATTGGATTCATCCACTTTCATGCGTTTCTCCAGCAATTTGAAACAGAGGTGCCGAAAAAGTTTGGGGGCCTGATGCAAGAGGCAGTCGAGCCATTCCTGTTTGGCAAAAAATAACAGGAATTTTTCAAAATTCTTGCTGGAACTGGAATACCAGGGCTTTTGCTCTTCCCGCTCGAAAAAGAACCGGAAATAATCCACCACATTGTCATGATTCAACAAGCATGCAAAAAAGCGTTTTCCTTCATCTACACTGAAACCGTCGATCCGTTCCATCAGAACCACCATCAGGGAAGGATAGGTCGAATCCTGCAAATCCAGGTGGATATCTTCGCGGAAAAAGGGCAGAAATCCCTCCGAGAACACCCTGTCGAAGAAAAATGCCAGGACGGACAAGTCCTTTTCCTTTTTCAGACGATCCAGCAAGGAAAGATTGCATTCAAATTCATCCAGGCCAACCTGATCCAGCAACATCAGAAGAGGATGTTTCTTCATGACTCTTCCTTTCTTTACCGTCATGGGATGAATGACACCGTTTTGACAAGGTATTCCGTGTATTGCCGTACCTGTACAGATTTTTGCACATCGACCCATCCATGGTACCGCGCCATGATGTCCGCCACCTTCGCCGCCAGTTCCGGCTGGCGGAGATGATGTACGGTCCACTGGGCCTCCGTGCGCCGGCACAGGACGTCGTTGAGGGTCAGGGCATGTTCGTGGCGCAGGATGTATTCGATTTCCGCCTCGCAGAAGGGATGTCCCTGCAAAAGGGGCACGGCCTTTTCCGGATGCTTTCGGACGGAATCCAGGATTTCCAGGGCACCCTTTCCGTATTGCTGGTGCAGGTGGGTCAGTTGGGCACCGTCCAGGGAAAGGGGATCCACACCGATGGAGGCATCGAAATCCGAACGGGTCATGCCCATGGAAAACGGCACCCGGGAAACGCCACGGCGTTGGGAAGCGGCCAGGGGCGCAATCAGTCGGTGTTCGTCCAGATACATCAGGAGATCCTCGGCCATTTTGCGGTGGGTGGTGCTTTTTCCCCCCGCGATGGCGACGACCCCGTTGGCGGCCCGGAAAATCTCGTGGGTGCGGGAGACGTCGGATTCCTTTTTCGCGTTTTCTGGCCGGATCAGGGGGCGGATGCCGGCGAAGGTGCCGAGAATGTCCCCGTAGCCGAGCCGGGCGCGGGGGAAATAGCGGTTGACCGAACGCAACAGGTAGTCGCAGTCGGCGCGGGTGCACCAGGGCTCGTCCAGGCTGGAACTTTCCCGGAAGTAGTCCGTGTCGGTGGTCCCAATGAGGGACACCTCTCCCCGGGCCAGCACGAAGAAGAAGCGGCCGTCATCCAGGGAGCGCAGCCCGAAGGCGTGACGGTTGCCCACCCGGTGGCGGGGGACGGCGATGTGCACGCCCTTGGTCGGGTAGATGCGGGGGCGGCCTTCGCCGAGGACCTCGTCGGTCCAGACCCCCGCGGCGGAAACCACCACGCGGCCGGTCACGCGGTGCAAGGTGCCACTGATGCCGTCAAGCACCCGCACGGCGCGGGCGCCATCGGTGAGCGGCGGATCGACGGATTGTACTTTCATGCGGGTGAGGGCCACGGAGGGAATCCGGTTTTCCCGCGCCAGGGTCAGGCTCTCCTTGAGGATTTCGAGGGTGACGCGGGCGTCGTCGCAATTGGTGTCGAAGTAGAAGCCGGCGCCCGTCATGCGCCCCAGTTCGGGGTCGGACTGGGCCACCTCCGGTTCGAAATCCTGCACGAATTCAGGACGCAAAAAGCGGCCGTGCCGGTGGTTCCGGAAATCGGATGCCGTGTCCGAAAGGAGATCATACATGCGGATGGCGGCGCGGATTTTCCACGGGTCATCGCTGCCGTGTTCGTAGGCACAATACATGAATCCCAGGGGACGCACCAGGTTGGGAAAATGGTGCATGAGCCAGTTGCGCTCGGTGGTGCTCTCCCGGACGAGGCCGAATTCGGCCGAGGACAGGTAGCGCATGCCGCCGTGGAAGAGTTTGGAGGAGCGCGACGAGGTGCCGAAGGCGATGTCCTCCTTTTCCAGGAGGCAGAACGAGCGGTTGCGCAGGGCCAGTTCTCTGGCAATGCCGGCGCCGGTGATGCCGCCGCCGATGATGATGACGTCGAAGATGGTTTCTTCGGCGGCCTGCCGGTATTGATCGCGTTTGCGGGCGTCCCAGACGGGGGAAGTCATGAGTCCCTCCTGGCGTCTCTTTTGAGGTTTTCGGGCACGGACAGACCCATCTGCATGCCGGGATTCAGGATGCCCCGGGGATCCAGGACCGACTTGATGGCACGGTAGATGGCCATGCGCAGGGGACCGTGGAAACTTTCCATCCAGGGGGCGATCATGCGTCCCACGCCGTGATGGTGGCTCAGGGAGCCGCCGCTGCCGGCGATGGCGTCAATCACGCCGGTCTGGAATTCGCGGTATTCATCCACGCTGTCCGTGCGCATGATGAAGATGAAATAGAGGTTCGTCCCCTGGGGATAGAAATGGGAGGCGTGGGCCATGCAGACGGTCCGGGGGCGGGATTTCACGAAGGCGCGCACGCGGCGGTGCACCTCGTGGAGGGAGCTCCAGCGCACGGACGTTTCGAGGGTGTCGATGAGGATGCCGTAATCCCCCAGCGCCTCCCGCAGGTAGGGATCCCGGTAGCGGCCGTGCTCCCACATTTTGGTGCCGTATCCGGTGATGGTCATGCCTCCCTTGTCACGGGCGAGTTCGGAAATGCGGCGGTGGACGTTTTTGCTGAAGTGCTTCTCCCCTTCGGTGTGGCCCAGCACCAGGGCCCGCTTTCCGGGGGAAAACCCCTTCACGCGCAGGGCCAGATCCACCGGCGTTCCCTCGATGCCGTAGAGTTTGAGGCCGATGTCGGTTTCTTCTTCGTCGGAAATGCGGAACACCGAGGGCATGCCGAATTCCCCCTGGGAGACTTCGCGGCCGAAGTCCACCGCATCGGCAAAGGAGCGGAACATGAATCCGAAGCGCAGGCGGTTTTCCGGCATGTGGCGGAAAATGCGCATTTTCACTTCCACCAGGATGCCGAAGACCCCTTCGGAGCCCTTCATGATGTCGTGAAAGCGGGGGCCGTTGGCGCAGGCGGAGAACTGTTCGGTGCGGAGGATGCCCGCGGGGGTGACGTATTCCTGGGAAAAGACGATGTGGGCGGCGTCGCCGTAGTAGGTGGAGTTCTGGCCGGACCCCAGGGTGACCACCCATCCCCCCACGGAGGAGTATTCGAAAGACTGCGGGAAATGGCCGCAGGTGTAGGCGTGCCGGGTTCCGAACAGTTCGGGGGCGCGGTTGAGGATGTCCTCGTACGCCGGTCCGAGTATGCCCGGCTGCACCGTACATGTCTGGTCCAGTTCGTCGATGGCCAGCACCCGGTTCATGTGGGTGCCCAGGGCGAGCACAATGCCGCCCTTTTCGGGCCTGAAACCGAAATTCACGGAGGACCCGCCGCCGTAGACCGTCACGGCAATGCCTTCGTCGTCGGCGAACCGCACGATTTCGGCGACTTCCTCCTTGCAGCGGGGATGCACCACCACATCGCAGACATGTTCCACCAGGCCGTGGCGAAGTTCCATGGCCTCTTCAATGGTCTTGCCCACGGAGTGGCGAACCCGGGCGTAATCGTCGGTCTGCACGTTTTCGGGCCCGCAGAGGCGACGCAGCCGTTCGAGATGCTCCATCGGCAGGCGGCATGGCCGGGCATGCAGACGCACTTCGTCATCCCCTTCGAACCTGCGGGAGGAAAAGTCCAAATCTGTCAGGTCGAAGATGTCCTTGAGGGTGGCGAAGAGCCGCCGGTTGGGGTGCTTGTAGGCCAGCGGATCTCCCCATTTGAAGATGGAACGCCAAGAGTTGTGGGCGGGGGGTGCCTTTCGCCAGTCAGGGGTAAAACGTCTGCTCATGAACGCCATCTCCTTTTCGTTCCAGCCTGGACGGGTGGAAGGGTCCGATGTCCGGATGCGCCGGGAACTGGAAGATGCCGGCACGTCCGTGGGAAAAAAGCATAGAACCCGTGTGGACCTTTGTCCAGTCGAATTGCGGTTTGCATCCCCTGTTTTTTTCGACAAAGTCACTTGCAACCGGCTGCAAACATGCGATGCTGTCAGGAACCGCCGGTCTTGTGGCGGTCAGGAAGTGCCGGAATGCTGGAAAAAACAGTTTGCGTGTCCAAGCCGGATTCTACGGGTCTGAGGAGTTATATTTGCTGTCGCCATTTGACGTTGTTTCTCGTGGCAGCCGCATGCGTCATCCACTTTTTTGCAGTCCCGGCCCGGGCCAGGGAATTGAATCCGGATGCCCAGGCGGAAGTCATTTTGGGGTTGGGAACCAATTTCGGTGAAAAACTCGGAGCGAACACGGATATTCAGGTCCAGGGCCGGTGGAAGAAGATCTTTGCGGGGGGCCATGCCCATGCCGAAACATACTCCATCCCCCTGCTTGAAGAAGAAAAATGGATGAAGTCACTCTACCAAAACCGAGGCTTCATCGCGTGGCTGGGTGGTCATTACGGGGATTTCAGTCTGGCCTTGCGGTTTTCCCGACTCACCGAAGAGTGGTGGGGACAAACCAACATCGTCAACAACCGCAACTCAGGTGAATTCAAATCCGGTGTCTATCCGGATTATGTTGGAGAGGAGACCACTTTCCACCCGGGACTTTCATTTGGATGGAAGGTTGACGATGGACACCATCTGGAGTTTGTCGCCGATGTGGGGCGTCAACTGCGGGCACGGTATGTGCGGACGTTTCAACGCATTGCCCTCTCCGGGGAAGCCGGCCGGCACCGGGTCGACCACGGTGTATTTTTGGAACCCGTCTGGTATTCCGCCCAATTGTCGGCGCGGTTTTCTCCGCTGTTGAGACCCGTTGCCGAATCACATTTCCATGTAATCCTGTGTGTCGGTGTCCACTTGTTTGATTTTCCTGAAGAATCGGGTTTTGGTGCAAGCAATCTCCCGTTCTGGTCGGTGGCCCTCAAACTGGCCCTGTCATTCTGATGGCAACCTGACGGACTTTGCCTACGTGGACCCCTTGCGGTTCGGGCCGGTCGGATCACATTTCGGGGTATCCGGTGATTTCCTGGATTTCGCGGTACATTCCCTTCAACGCAGGATACATTCCCTTGTACACGCGCTGGTACAGTTCCCGGTAGAGCCGGGCGTTCGCCGGCACCGGCTCGAAGGTGACTCCGGGTCGCACCATGGCCCGAATGGCGTCCACCACGTTAGAGTGAATGCCGGCGCCCGCAAAGGCGGCAGCAGCCGCCCCGACGGAGGAAGCTTCCACGTTGGCGGGCCGGACGACGGGACGGTTCATCATGTCGGCGGTAATCTGGCAGATGGCAGAGCTTTGGGAACCGCCGCCCGCCACCGTCAGGGTTTCGATCCGGGTTTTGCCCCGGCGTTCAAGGGATTCGAGCCCCTCCATGAGTGCAAAATTGATCCCCTCGATGATGGCCCGGTAGAGGTGCGCGTGATCATGGGCATCTCCGAACCCGATTACGGCACCGCGGGCCCGGGACTGGAGCACCCCCGGATTCCACAGGGGTTGCAGAATCAACCCCCTGCATCCGGCAGGAACCTGATCCAGGCGCTGGTTCAGGAGGCTTTCGGGGCTGACACCGAGGCGTTGGGCTTCCATGCACTCTTTCTGGGCGAACTCCCGCTTGAACCAACTGATGAGCCAGTAGCCTCGGTAAATCTGGATCTCAGGATTGAAATGGCCGGGAACCACCGCCGGATACGAGGGAAGGAATCGTATCACCTCCATGTACCGGGGTGTGAGAGTCTGAAGGGTGGCGCTGGTGCCCAGGCTGATATTGGCACAGGTTTCCGAAAGACAGCCCGACCCGATGGTTTCGCACCCCTTGTCGGATCCGGCGGCATACACGGGAAGCCCTTGGGGGAGACCGGTTTCCCGGGCCGCCTGCGGGCGGACTTCCCCGACGAGTCCGCCGGGCTCCACCAGTGCGGGCAATTTTTCCCGTTCCACATTGAAGAGTTTCTGGCGGAAGTTGCTGTCATCCATCCATTGTTGTTTCTGGTAATCGAAGGGAATGTGGCCAATCTGGGAAGCCACGGAATCATGGAACAGTCCCGTCAGCCGATGATGGATGAAGCCCGATACCTGCACATATTTGTGGGTTTTCTCCCATGTTTCGGGTTCATTCTGCCGCAACCAGTTGGATTTGGATTTCCGGTAGATGATCTGGACGGGTTCGAGCATGCCAATCACCCGCAACGCCGCACGGGTCATCACGGGAATGGCGGGAACCCCCCGGGCACGTCGCTGATCCAGCCACACAATGGCAGGGCGCAACACTTCCCCGTCCTTGCCGAGATTCACCGCCGTATCCCGCAGGGAAGTCACGGCAACGCCCGCGAGCCTTTCACGCACGTCATCCCCCCGCGCCATCAGCCGGGGCACCGCCTCGCACACGGCCTGCCAATATTCCTCCGGATCCTTTTCTGCCAGTCCCGGTGCCGCCGAATAATAGGGTTCGTACGCCACCCGCTCCACACCCACCACCGTTCCGTCAGGTTCGAACAACACCGCCCTGAGGCTTTGGGTTCCAAAATCCAGCGACAAAACAAGATCCTTGGTCATCGTCCTCCAGCAGTCCACCTGCACCCAAAACCATAATGAAGACCTCCCGCAATGTCCAGCTCCCTGACCACCATCCACCACAACGCAATCCCTTCCCTCCCCGCCACCGCCCCTTTTTACCCACCGCCCACACTCGCACATTTCCAC
>CAZTZR010000115.1:0-10804 GCA_964618145.1 uncultured Kofleriaceae bacterium | reverse complement strand
GTCCGACGACCCCCCATCCCGGAGCCGCAATGGGGATATTAGCCGATTATTACGGAAAGTAATGCTCTACGCCCATAATGATCTTGCCCTGTTGGTGTTCACTCTTGCCTTGCCTGTTTCGGGAAAATCGTTGTAGATGGGACAGTTGCGGACCGGGCCATTCCCCGTGTGGCAGTTTTGGAGCTCCGCACAAAAGGAGTCGTATCGTGAATTCACTGAAAACATCCCCCCGTTTTCCCGTTCCTCAAGGACCGGTCGTACAGGTGATCATGGATGGTGTCGGCGTGGCTCCTCCGGGACCCGGTAACGCCGTGGCCGCCGCATACACACCCACGCTGGACCACCTCATGGCCACTTGTCCCTTTCTGACCATTGCGGCCCATGGGACCGCGGTGGGTCTTCCCTCGGATGACGACATGGGTAACTCCGAGGTGGGGCACAATGCACTGGGGGCAGGCCGCATTTTTGACCAGGGGGCCAAACTCGTCAACCGGGCCATTGATGACGGAAGCCTGTTTGCCGGAGAAACCTGGAAAAAACTCACGGACGCGGTCGTGGCAGATGCATCCACCCTGCATTTCATCGGACTTCTGTCCGATGGCAACGTTCACAGTCACATTGAACAGTTGTTTGCCATGCTCCGGCAGGCGGCGGCGGCGGGGGTCCGGCGCATCCGGGTGCATCCACTGCTGGACGGACGGGACGTGGGGGAGCGTTCGGCCCTGATCTACGTCGACATGCTCGAAACGGCCCTGGCGGAACTGCCGGATGTGGATGCGAAAATCGCGAGCGGTGGGGGCAGGATGGTCACCACCATGGATCGGTACGAGGCGGACTGGCGGATTGTGGAACGCGGCTGGAACGCCCATGTCCATGGTCAGGCCCGTCCGTTTCCCTCGGCCCGCGCCGCGGTGGAAACCATGTATGCGGAGGATCCCGACAGCACCGACCAGTTCTTGCCGGCTTTCGTGTGCGTGGATGGTGCCGGGGAGCCCGTCGGCCGCATCCGGGATCGGGACGCGGTCATCTTCTTCAACTTCCGGGGGGATCGGGCCATCGAAATTTCCCGTGCCTTCACCGAGGACGGGTTTTCCCGCTTCGATCGGGGAGAGGTGCCGCAGGTGCACTATGCGGGCATGATGGAGTATGACGGGGATTTGCATATTCCGCCATCGTACCTGGTGTCCCCTCCGGCCATTTCCGAAACGTTGGGGGAGTATCTCTCCGTGTCCGGCGTTCGTTCCTTTGCCTGTGCCGAGACCCAGAAATACGGGCATGTGACCTATTTCTGGAACGGAAACCGTTCCGGTCGTTTCTCCGAAGAACTGGAAACCTATCTGGAAATTCCCTCGGACCGGGTGCCCTTTGAACAGCGACCGTGGATGAAATCCGCCGAGGTGTGCGACGCGATCCTGCAGGCGATACAGGGGGGCGGATACAAGTACATCCGTGTCAATTTCGCCAACGGGGACATGGTGGGGCACACGGGGGATTTCCGTTCCGCTGCCATGGCCGTGGAAGCCGTGGATCTGGCCCTTTCCCGCATTGTGTCGGCGGTTCGCAGGTCCCGTGGCGTTCTGATCGTGACCGCCGATCACGGAAACGCGGATGAAATGTTCATGACAAAAAAGGGGAAAATCGAAACGGACGCGGAAGGGCGTCCGGTGCCGAAAACGGCACATACCCTGAACCCCGTGATGTATCTGGTGTACGATCCTTCTGGCAAGTGGACAGTGGATACACAGGTATCCGCCCCGGGGATTGGCAACAACGCGGCCTCCGTGATGAACCTGCTGGGATTCGAGGCTCCCTCCGGTTATCTGCCCCCCCTGGTAAAACCCGTCTGATTCTTATTCCTTTTTGGCAGCTTCCATGAAGAAGGCAACGGATGTCCGGATGCCGTTGTAGTAGTTTTCCAGATGGAATTTTTCGTTGGGGCTGTGGATATTGTCGTTGGGAAGACCATAACCCAGCAGCACCACCGGGGCTTTCAAGGCAGACTGGAACGTTCCCACGATGGGAATGGATCCGCCTTCCCGGATGAACACGGGGGCGGCGCCGAAGCCGGTTTCCAGTGCGCGCATGCCGGCCTGCATCATGGCCGAATCCCGGGAAACCAGCACCGGCTTGGCGTTGTGGAGGTTTTCCACTTCGACACGAACACCGGCAGGGGCGTTGTCCTGGACGTATTCGGTGAACAGTCGGGCGATCTTTTCCGGATCCTGGTTGGGCACCAGACGCATGCTGACCTTGGCGCCTGCCTTCGCGGGGATGATGGTCTTGGCACCTTCGCCGGTGTATCCGCTCCATAAGCCGTTGACATCGCAGGTGGGCCGTCCCCACATGCGCTCGAGTGTGGTGTAGCCGGCTTCGCCGAAGGCGGCGGGGGCACCGGTGTCCTGCTTCAGGTTTTCCTCGGTGTAGTTCAGGCTGTCGAAAGCGGTCCGTTCTTCCGGATCCAGATCCAGCACGTCATCATAGAAGCCGGGAATCCGCACGCGACCCTCGGTGTCCTTGAGGGATGCCACGATTTGGGCGATGGCGTTGCCCGGGTTCTGCACCGTTCCGCCGAAGCTGCCCGAATGCAGATCCTGTCCGGGGCCTTCCAGGCGGATTTCCATGAAGCAAAGACCCTTGAGGCTGTAGGTGATGGCCGGGGTCTTTTCGTTGTACAGGCTGGTGTCGCTCACCAGAACAGCGTCACACCGCAGTTTTTCGGGGTTGTTCTCCGTGTATTCATACACGCTGTGGCCGCCTTTTTCCTCTTCCCCCTCAATGAGGAATTTCAGGTTCACCGGCAACGGGGTGCCCGTGCGGACGAAGGCTTCCAGTGCCTTCACATGGGCGTAGAGTTGTCCCTTGTCGTCGGAGGAACCACGGGCATAGATGATGCCGTTTTCCACCAGGGGTTCGAACGGCGGGCTCTTCCACAAGTGCAAAGGATCCACCGGCTGCACGTCATAATGTCCGTAAATCAGGATGGTGGGGCGTGCCGGATCCTGTTCTGTCTGGGCATAAACCAGAGGATTGCCGTCACCGGTGATTTTTTCCACAACAAGTCCGAGTTCCCGCAATTCGTCACACAGAAAATCGGCGGCCCGTTCAATATCCTCCCGGTGGGCGGACAGGGCACTGATGCTGGGAATGCGCAACAGGGAAAGAAGTTGCTCCAGATGGACGCTTTCGTTTTTCTTGAGATAGTCGAATAATTCTTTCATGATGTTTTCCAGTTTTTCCGGCGGTTGACCGGGTGGGTATTTCCGGCTATTTCCGGCGTTCAATGACTTCCCTGGCGCCATGCACGGAGGCGATGAGGGCTTCTTTGACCTTGTTGGCGGAATCACCCCCCAGTTGGGCGGCGGTATCCATGGCCATGTTGACGGAAGTCGCCAGGGTGCGGGTCATGCTGCCTCCCACGGTTTCCACGGCCTTGAGGGCGCCATTGACGGCTCCGACGGCCACCTGGCCCACATCCTGACCGGCTTCGGAAGCGCTGTTGATGGCAGTACTGATGGCGGTTTCCAGGCTTTTCGTGACTTCCACACCCGTTCCGGTGAGCCCGGCAACGGTGCTTTTCACGGTTTCATTGACGGCTCCGGCCACATCACCCCCGATGGCGGCGGTGTTCCGGATGACGCTCTGCACGATGCCCACAATGGCCTTGTCCAGGTCCGCCTTGACTTCTTCAAGTCCGGTGATGACGCCGGTCACCGTGGCGCCGAGGGCTTTGATGGCTCCCTGGGTGGTTGCATGCGCGCTGGTAATGGTGTTTCCCACCAGATCGGCAGATTTGGTCACGGTGTCTCCGCCGAGTTCATGCACCATATGAATGGTGTTCTGGGCAATGGCGCTGGTGGCCTGCCCCATTTCATCGGCGATGCTGCGGATGTCCCGGATGGTATGGATGGCCCGATCCCGCAGGGTTCCCATGACGGCTCCGGCCAGTTCGTCGACGTCCTTTACGATTTTGATGATGGATTCTTTCACCGTGTCTGATAACCAATTGAGCATAATGACCTCCTGAAATGGGGAAAGGCGCCGATTGTGACGCACCATGTCATATTCCTGTGTACAATACGAACCCGTTTTGTCAATCAGGAAATGAAAAAAAAATCCGGAAGGCCACCTGGGGGGAAAGCGGAAGGCTCCGGGAGAGGTCAATCCTCCGGATCGTCAGACTGCGGCGGCGGGGCTTCGGAGGCCGAGGCCGGGGGTTCCTTGTCCCGAGGTTGTTTTTCCGGTTCACCCTCCCGGGTGTCGGACACTTCCAAAGAAGCAGGCGGCGGGGTTTCCCCGTTGGTTTCCGGAAAGGACCCCCGGGTGGGCATGGGGGCTTGCAGGTCCACTCCCGAGGGCCAGGGGGGGAGTTGCTCCGGTCGTCGCGGCAGGGGATATTTCAACACGGGAACATATTTGTAGGTGGGCAGGCCCCGTCGATTGGAACGGCCGCAAATACGTTCCCGACGCCAGGTTTCCCCGGGGGCCACCCCTCCGAAATGAAAGTGGTTGCGATGGTCATAATCGGCGTCCGGACTCAGAATGCGACGGAAGATGGGCAGGGTTTCCAGTTCGCAGGTCAACTCGCGCATCTTGCGGGCGGGTCCATCGGGCAGGGGGCCCACGCAGTCCTTCTCCGTGCCAAGCCAATGGAACCAGTCACGTTCCACCACAGCCACCTGGCCGTTGGGTCCCCGCAGGGCCTTGACATCCAGGGCGTTTCCCGATGCATGGCGGGAGAGACGGCGGGTGCCGCTGACCCGGGAATACCGGTAGGAACTGGTGTAGATGATTTCGTCAAAGCCATGTTTGCGGAACACCGGGCCGGCAATGTACAGGGCAAGCACCATCCGGCAGTCCAGCAGGAGATCGTTCTCGTTGCCCCAGTACCAGTTGTAATACACCCCGTTGATGAAATGGGAATTCAATTGTACCGGATTGGTCATGCCGCGTTTGGCATCCCCTTTTCGCCAGGGAATCTTCAGCATGGTGAGCGTGTCCAGGCACTTTTGTCCGTCCAGTTCCTCCGATGACACCCAACGCCCTTTTTCGGTGGTCACCCACCCGATGCGGTTGATGATGGCCAGGGAGGAGTCCTCAAGAGGGGGTTCCGGATTCCCGCGGCCGGTCCGGGGCGGATTGGTGCTGGGCGGATTATCCGTCCGCACGGTCTTGGTTGCCGCCGGTTTCTCTTTATTCCCCACGGCTCCGGGTTTGGCATCCGGAGTTTTGCCTTCTTTCCGGGCGGGTTCCTTTTTGGGGGGTTCCGGAATGGACTCTCCGTGCCAGACCGGCGCCAGGGGACCCTTGGACTCTTCCGACCGGGAGACCCGCAACCAGTTCCTGCGCCAGGTTTCCTCCGGGTTCGGCCGGGATGTCAGGGGGGTCAGAAAAGCAATCAGAAGGAAAACATGCATAAAAACGGTCCTGTCCGTTCCATGCATAACACAAAACGGCAAAACCGCCATTTTTTCCGGGTTTTCACGATGTATTGCAATGAGGTTACAAGCGGTTGGGTACGCAGAATCCAAGGGGAGAAAGGTTCAGGGTGATTGTGTAAGTGTCTCCGAACCAGTCATTCGAGATTTCAAATGATTCTTCATTGTTTGGAGAATAGAAACGGGAGACACTCAGGCAGATCCAGTCGTGGGCTTCACCCGGCAATCCGGCACAGGCGGAATTGTCTTCGGGGGTTCGGGCATCGCAGATGCGGCGGCATGCCCTGGGGTAGTCATCATGTCCTGAACGATACTCTGTTTCGAACGGATCCGACATGACGCAAAAAGCGTCCGGTTCGCATTCGTCGTGGATGGAGCAGGTTTCCCCTTCGCCGAGGGGGGCGACGGGTGCCGGCTGGCAGGTTCCCTGGGGGGATCCGGGAAGGAAACCACCCCAGGTATAGGGACGACAGACGGTCTGCTCCGGGCAGGGAAGGTTGTTGACCGTGAGGTTTCCGGTGAGCACGTGACAGGACAAGGTGCCGGGCACCGCCGGTTCAATACCGTTGAACATGGGAAGGCAGGCTCCGGTATGGGGGGTGTTGAGCCCGTAGGCAATCATTCCGAACACAGATGTGTTCACACAGTTGGTCAGGGTAGGGCAGGTGTCAGGCGCGGTTCCGTTGAGCACACCCGATGCATCACACAGGGGTTTCCGGCAGACGCCCGGACCGATTTGCTGATTGTTGTCGGGAACACAGGTTCCGGATCTGCAAAAGGTCAGGGGATCGAATTCGAATGTCAAAAGGACCGGTGCATATAGCCCTCGTCGGTGAGCCACACAGGACTGTCCGTATTCCCGCAAGCCGGATGGAACACAGATGTTGCGGTCTTCATAAGTCGGGGTACAGATGCCGGAAATACCCGATGCGAGAAGACAGGGCGCCAGAGGTTCATCGCATTCGGGTTCCATGCAGACGCTGACACCGTCGATTTCCTGGCAGACCTTTCCCAGGGGACATTCCTCATGGTGGTCGCATACGGGCATGCAATAACGCCTGTTGGGAAACATTTCTGGATTCGGTCTGGCACATACATGGGGCATGTGCCTGTTCACGTAGTATGGTTCACATGGCAACCCCAGTTCACAAAGGGGATCTTCGATACCGTGATCTGCGGTCAGCCCCTCTTCCACCAGATGGCACCCGGATACATCAAAAGTGCAGTCCGGTTGGCAGGCCAGCGTGCCGCCGCCGAAAAAGTTCAAATCTTCACAGGTACGACCGCCCAGATCCTCCTGGTCACAAGGTTCTCCGGGATCCCGTACGCCGTTTCCGCAGGTTTTTTCCGGTGCCTCGCACCCGCCAAAGTCCATTCGGCAATACGGGTCACACGTTACCTCGCCCGACATAAGTCCTGCCTCCTGGCAGAGGTCATCGGGCAATTCCTGTCCATCGCACTGTTCGCCGGGGTCCAGTTCCTGGTTGCCACAAAGGACAGGGATGCCGCATTCGGAGGCATCCACATGGCAGTCTTCACCACAGGTCACTGTGCCAAACGTAACATCGCCCACATGGCAACTGACATCCCGGAACCCTTCCTCGCAGGTTTCCCCGGGATCCAGCACCCCGTTGCCACATTCCCAGGTGACACATTCGGTGGTAACGAGTTCGCAACTTTCAGAGCAACTGAGGGTTCCCGCAGAAAAGCCCTGGCTCTGGCAGGTGTGTTCACCCAGTTGATCCATGTCACACATTTCGCCGGTTTCCAGGATGCCATTGCCACAGATGGCCTTGGTTTTCTCCTTTTCTGTTTTGCAGGCAGGAATGGTTACAAGAAAAATCCCGATATACAACAAAGGTTTCAGTAGATTCCGCAGCATGGTACCCTCCTTAGACTTTAATGTAGCATGCATGTAGCAGAATGTGAATATACTTTTTTTTTCAACTGGAATGCAGCCCGGGACTTGGGGTAGCATGGTGTAATCAGGCAGGTGACCCGTGATAGGAGCCATCGCAGGAGACATCATCGGATCGGTTTTCGAATGGAACAACGCGAAGACCAAGGACTTTTCCCTGTTTTCCCCGGGGTGCCGGTTCACCGATGACACCATTCTCACCGTTGCGCTGGCGGACACACTGCTCCATGGCGGCGACTGGGTGGAAAACCTGAAACGGTACTACCATCTATATCCCGATGGAGGATACGGGGGGATGTTTGTGCAATGGGCGAAAAGTGATGATTTGCAACCATACCACAGTTGGGGCAACGGGGCGCCCATGCGCATCAGTCCTGCGGGATTTGCCTTCGAATCCCTCGGGGAGGTCCTGAACGCCGCCCAACGGTTCACCGAAGTCACCCACAACCACCCGGAGGCCATCCGGGGCGCCCAGGCCGTGGCTGCGGCCATCTGGCACGCGCGCAGGGGAAAGTCCAGGGAGGCGCTGAAATCCGTGGTGGAAGATTTCGGATATGACCTGGGCCGGCATGTGGACGAACTGCGCCCCGATGTCGTGTTTGACGTGTCCACCCGGGGAACCGTGCCCCTGGCCGTGCGGGCCTTTTTGGATTCCACCGGGTTCGAGGACGCCATCCGCACGGCGGTTTCCCTGGGCGGGGACTCGGACACCATTGCCTGCATCACCGGCGGCATCGCCCATGCCTTTTACGGGGGGGTTCCCCCCGCCATTGAACAGCAGGTATATGCACGACTGGACGCCCGCCTGGGGGACATCACCCGCCGTTTCATGGCGAGATTCGGCTGACCATTCACAGCGCTGCTCAAGTCCACTGATACCTTCCCCCGGTATGGGATGAATCCATCCGGCGACGTTGTCGCCTCCAACGGGACACCCTTTTGCGGGCGTCCCTTGTCGCCGGTCCTGGAAATATATTCAGTTTCCAGGGTTCAACGGACTTGACCGGCGCAATCAGAATGTGATGATGGAAAAGCCGTTTTCGAGGTAGGGGGCCATGCCGGCGTGACCGGACATGTCCGCCAGCAATTCCAGGCCGGCGGCCCGGGAGGCTTCCAGGGTGCCCAGTTTCTGGGCGCAGGCCTGGCAGACACCGGCCACAAGACCTGAGCTCCGGGTCCGGGTCCAGAGTGTATGCAACCAGAATCCGGATTCTTCCAGTTCCGGCACCAGTTTTACCGAGGTGCCTTCCAGGATCACGCGGACGTCGTGGCCCTTTTCATGCAGGTCCAGCGCATTGAGCAGCACGTGCACGAAGCAAAGGGGGTCTCCGTTGAAGACAAAAAGTGCATACGAATTCATGATTCCTCCTCAGGTTCAAGTGGGGATGATTCGTGGGCCAGGGTTTCCACGGGTGCCAGAAGGGGTGTGAGTTTTGCAATCACGGCGGCCGGATCCCGGTCGTGACGTTGTCCCCAGAGGGTCAGATCCAGTACCAGATTCGAGACGGCCATCTCCACCAGCGCCTTTTCCTGCGTCAGGACCGCCCGGTTGTCGGGGTCCCGGGACGCATTTCCCATGAGTACGCTCCGGTTGTCCGACACCACAATGATTTTGTGGGGCCAATGGGTTTCCAGTTCCGTCTCCCGGATGTGATAACTGTGGACAAGGCCGCATCCCTCGGGAAGGGGATTGAAGGAAAACAGGATCACGTCCACACCACGGGCCACGGCTTTGCGCAATTCTTCAGCCAATGCGTCGGCTTCCCTCTGCCACAGGGAAAGTGACAGCCGGGTTTCGGCTTCGCGGATGAGAAGCCGCGCCTGTTCCAGGAGGTTGTCATAGCCGATGACATTCCATGTGCCCGAAGGATCCGAAGCGCGCACCATCCGGGAAAGCCCCTTCTTGAGTTCCGTCAGTGAAAGTTCGAACCGGCTTGACAAAAGTGTCGCCAGACGGTCCGGATCCAGCGGTTCATACCGGGCGGGATTCTCCTGGATTTTCGAGACGAGGCCATCCTTTTCCATGGCGTGCAGCGTGTTGTAGATGGCGGCTCGGGGTACTCCGGAGCGGGCGGCCAGTTCATACCCGGTGGCCGGGTTCAGTTCGAGAAGACTCAGGTACAGACGGGCGCAACTGCGATTGAAGCCCAGTTTTGCCAATGCCTCTTCAGCCTGCTCGCGGGGGGAAGGGGGCAATGGGGGCATGGCTGGATCAATGCAGGCACAGGTGCCTGGAGGTGAACAGCGGGGAATCCTGCTGGACCATGCGGATATTGCCGTAGGGGATGGACTGGGGACCCCCGAGGTGATGGAAAATTTCGTCCGCGTGATGATTCTGTCCCTGGCGGCTCTGCCACAGCCGGACCACGGTGCCGTTCTGCCGGCGCACGTCGATGAAGAACGCGACTTCGAGAATACTGGCCAGGATGGCGGGTTGCAGCGACCCGGCGTACACCACCTTTTCCGTGGTGAAGCCCATGCGCCAACGTCCGGGGACAAGTTCCTGTCCCAGGGAGTACTTCACTTCTTCGGCCCCCGTGCGTTCATTCCGGAAACGGGTGAACATGCCGGCGTTGACCACCTGGCCTTCTTGCGGGTTCACATTCAGCCAGGCGAACACCCAGCGCAGGGGAATACCGTAGTGACCCTCGTATCCCACTCCGAATTCATCCAGATAAAATTCGCAGTGGCTGGCATCGAACTGGTCGGCCAGATCATAGTCCACACAGTGTTCCTCGTTGAAGACAAAACGGAAATCACGGCCATGGGTCCGGGGATTGTCCTTTTCCACATGCATGCAGCGTGGGTGGTCTGCCGCCGGCCAGATGTCGAACACGTAATTGGAGCCGAAGTTGGAATCCCAGGCCCGGCAGGAAGAGCCCGCACCGGTGTAGTTTTCAAACCAGAGTTCCACGTGGGTGGCGTCTTCGGGAATACGAAGGGTGACCGAACGCAGGGTGTCGTCTCCCCAGGACCAGGAGTCTTGCTGGCGAAGGCTGGTGATGACATGCACATCTCCGGGCTGGAATTTCGCATGGACGTTGATGTCCCATGCGGGGTATCCGTTGTGGGTGCCCCGGCAGTCCGGCAGCCGATCCAGCATGTAATCGACACGCAAAAAGTGCCCCTGGCGCCGGGGGCCGAATTCAGCGGTGTTCCAGAAAGAGTCGAAGGCCAAAGTGCCCACGACCGGTTGGCAGACGCCAAATCCCGCGCTGTCCCGGAATCCGTTGTTGGCCATGAGCAGTGTGTTGTCGAAATCTCCGGCGTGGACGTTGTGGTCGAACAGACGGCCGCCTTCACTGTTTCGCACAAAGGCCACCAGTTCGATGTCCGGGGGATTGTCCCCGTGGGTTTCCGGGCCGAAAACATGTTCGGAAATCACGAAAGCATGGGTGGAATATCCCGGTGCGTTGGAGGGAATTTCCAGGGTCGGCACCTCGTACCAGGT
>CAZTZR010000114.1:8234-11062 GCA_964618145.1 uncultured Kofleriaceae bacterium | reverse complement strand
AGGCCATGAACCCCCACCTCCACCGCCTCGGGCGTGATGGGAAACCGCGGACTCAACACGGAAATCTCGAATTCCAGTTTCGCCAACTCGGATTCCTGTACCGGTGGAAACCGCGGGTCCTCGAAGGCGGCTGCATGTGCCATGTCACGGACCATCTGCGCGATGGGGATATCTTCCCGGAAATTGCCGATGCAACCCCTCAGGCGCCCCTTCATCTTGATGGTCACAAACGCGCCTGCCGCCAGACGCATCTCTTCGGTGTCCGGCATTCCCGGGGCAGGTCGGCGCAACACGGCTGCGGTTACCGTCTCCCGGGCCAGACGCAAAAGTTCATGACGGGCTTCTTCACTCAGCGAAAAACTCATGGAACCTCCCTCAAGGTCTGTCGCCCCGGTCGATTGCCCAACCCAATCGTTTGCAGCAGAACCGGCAGACACATCTGGTTCTGGATGCACCGGTCGTGCAGGTATCGGCGAACGAGTTGTTCCCGGGTTCCCTCCGGCAGAAACGGTTCGATGACATCCAGTACCAGTGGCTTGTGCGCATGGGGAATCATGGCGAACAACTCCGGAAATTCTTCCCATGTGCGAGCCTCGCGGGCAAATTTTTCCAGTTGCATGGCTGCCCGCTCCACGGCTTCGTCGGGCCAGGAACTCCCACGATCCGCCAACAGGCGCAGAATGCACCCTGCACGGGAACAGTCCAGAATCTCTTTTTCGATCCGGAAGAGTTCTTCCAGTTGGTCCCGGCGGCAGTCGACGGATTTTTTCCTGCGCTTTTGCTCCGTCACTTCATCCCAGGCCATTTCCCATTCCGCCAACTGAGTCGCCTGGGCCAAAAACCCGGAAACATCCTCCGCGTCTTCCCTGGTCAGTTCCGAACAAACAAACAGCGTCTTCCCGATTTTCAGGCGGATCCACTCGTCCGGGCTCATCCCTGAAAACGGATCGTCCGCAGCGCAGGCCTTTTCCCCCTGGTGGGGAAGTTTCACGAACGGACGCCACAGGTGCGCCGTGTTCCGCCACTGGTTCTCCTCGGTTTCCTGCGCGTTCCACAGTTCAATCAACTGCGGCCCGGTGGTTCCATGGGCCAAAGCAGTCCTCAAGGCGGTATCCCGGAACTGCGCCTTCCAGTCCCCGGTGGTGCCGGGCACGGTGGCTGTGGAAAGTTTCTCCCGCAAGCCACCCACGAGTTGGGCCGGACACCCATGACGGGGCACCCGGGCGACCGAAGTGGCCAATGGCCCCAATTCCCTTGCGCCCTGCATCCCTGCGGCTTCCTCGCCGATGACAACGACTTCCCGCAATCCTCCCTGGAGAAGGTAATCCCGGATTTCCGGAAAACCGTCGGGAACCATGAAGTCCGCAGGCCTCTGGGCCAGGAAATATCTTTCCCGGACAAGTTCGGCCGCCAGGCTCTTTTCCCCCATCGCTGAAACCACCCGGGCAAAGGTGCGGTGCAAAAGGAAGGGGTCCTTCAGGTGTACCGGAAGGTGCCCCCAGTCATCCAGTTTGCTCCCCAGGATTCCCCCCAGTTCCGGATGCCCGCGCAAGGCTTCCAGGGCATCGACAAAACCGCCCTGCAACAGGGACACCTTCACGGTTTCCAGAACGACCTTCCGCGCAGTCCCCCGGGCGCCCGTCAGCGCAGCCAGTGCAAAGGGGGCCAGATTCACGTTCCCGGAGGCCCGCCAGAGAAAATCCAGCAGGACCGGAACCAGAATCCCGTCGCCATATCCGGACACCCCCAGGGAAATCATCACCCGGGCGGAGACCTGTACGGGAAGTTTCCTGTCAAGCAACTGCAGTGCCATACGGGTGACCGCCGCCGAAGGCGGGAGGTTTCCGATCTGTTCCGCCACGGCGTACCGGATGCGGTACTGGGGGTCCCCCACGGGGGCCAGCCGGTCGAGCAGTTCCTGCATGGCCTGCGCCACGCGCTCCTGCCCGGGGGTGCCGGCCGTCTCGCGCACCAGCGTCTGCAGGATCCACACCACCAGAGGATCCTCCCGGGGCGGGAACGGGCGAACTCCCGGAGCCGTTTTCAGGCTTGCAAAAAGCAACTCCAGATACTCGCCCCGATCCAGTTCGGTCGCCAACCGCTGGAAGATCGGCAGCGGTACCTTCACCCCGTCACGCCGGATCCAGGTGACCAGGCTTTCCACGGCCCGGGCCCGGGCGGCGGCATCCTTTGGCCAGGGAATCGTTTCCAGCCGGGAGGCCAACTGGCCACGGGCATCCGGATCTTCGGACTCCACTGTCCAGCGCTCCCATGGATCATGGCTCTTCTCTTCTTTGCACGCACAAGACAAAAAAGCAACTGCAAGAAAAGACACCCATATCACGGATTTCATGACCGCCCCCTCCTGAGCGCAGCGCGCAACACATACCAGCCGGCCACTCCGAACAAAATGAAACCCGGCAGACGGAGGGCAAGTACCTGAGGCTCTCCGTAGGAAAGGGTGAAGGCACCCAGCATCCATTGCATGAGCGCATCCAGCACATGCAGTCCGACCCACAAAAAGATCACTGTGGGCAACGGCCGCAGTTCCACAAAACGTCCCAGCATGTAGAGAAGGATGATAGCCGCGGCTCCCATGCCCCCTTCCAGAGCCAGGGGAACGGCCACATACTTCATGAAAAAGTCCGGAGCCCTGCCCACCAGCAGGGAAAACCCCATGTTGAACCAGAGTCCGAGGTAAATGCTGATCAGATAGGCGCCGAACACGCCGAAAAACACCAGCGCGCTTTTGCGGAAGGCCAAAAGCACGGGGCGACCCCGGGAAGGTCCGGGCCCCGGAACCACAGGCGCCAGGACTTCATCGTCCG
>CAZTZR010000114.1:2152-8134 GCA_964618145.1 uncultured Kofleriaceae bacterium | reverse complement strand
GTTGCTCCGGTTGCTCCGGTTGCTCCGGTTGCTCCGGTTGCTCCGGTTGCTCCGGTTGCTCCGGCGACTTTGGGGGGGGTTCAGTGGTTTCGTTGGGTGTTTCGGGTTCTCGGGTTTTCATCACCAGTCAATCCCGTCGAGGGAACCCGCAGTCAACAGGTCACTGCCGGCTTCCTCCGGATAATACACGCGCATGAGACACAGGCCCTGCGCGGGGGCGGTCAATCCTGCCGCCGTCCGGTCCTTGCCGCGCAGGATAGCAGAGACATCCTCCGGAGAAAAGCGCCCCGTTCCGACATCCGCCAGGGTACCTGCCATGATGCGCACCATGTTTTTCAGAAAGGCGGTTCCGGCCACCCAGAGGTTCAAACGGGGGCCGTCCTGTTCAATTTCCAGGCGCAACACGGTGCGGACCGGATTCTCCCGTTCGCAGTCAGCGGCCTGGAAGGCGGAAAAATCGTGGGTTCCCACCAGTCTGGCCGCGGCATCCCGCATGGCCCCGACATCCAGGGACCGGTAAATGGTCCACTCCGTGCGGACACTCAGCGGTTCGCGGATCTTCGTGTTGCGCATGGAATAGCGGTAGATCTTCCCCGCCGTCAGCCGGGGGTTGAAATCCACGGGAACCACTTCCACCTTCCGGATGGCGACATCCTGGGGAAGAAGGGAATTGGCCCCCTTCAGATAGGCTTCATCAGGAAGATCCAGCCCGCTGGCGTAAAACACCCTCTGCCCCATGGCGTGCACCCCGGAATCGGTGCGCGACGCCCCCTTCACCCGCACCGGCTGCTTCTCCAGCACGGAAAGCGCGTTCTCCAGAACTTCCTGGACGGTGGGGCCGTTGGCCTGAAACTGGAAACCGCAGTAGGAAGTACCGTCGTAGGCAACGGTCAGAAGCCTTCCGCCCATGGGTCAGAACTCTAGCCCGAGCCCGAACATCCAGGTGGAACCTCCCAGACGCAAGGCGTCATCGGCCCCGAAGTTGTCTGAACGGTTCCATGTCCACTCCACGAAGATGTAACTGTTGTTGATGCCGGTCTCCCTTTCCAGGTTGCCGGCGCTTTCCGGATCGAAGAAATCCAGGAGCAACGAGAGCCCGAGGGCAAACTCGTACCCGTAGGTGCCGCCACGGGCCTTGCCGCCGGAACTGCCCTCTCCCCAGGTGGCGATGCTGCCGTCCCCATCGGTGATCCACCAGAAGTTGTAAACGAGTCCGGCCTTGCCGTACGGCGTCAGGGGGATGGAAAACTCCTCCTGAAGCCAGTCGAAGCGGTAGACCACCTTCACACCGATGGGGATCACGATCAGGGAGGTGGAATCACCGCTTTTGGTTCCGTCCTCCAGAAGGGCCTTGCCACTGTTGTAGAACAGTCCGATGTCACCGCCCACGCCCAGGGATCCGAAACCCCTGAACACCTGCCGGGTCAGTTCGGTCCGCCAGGTCATCTTCTTCTTGTTGCCGAAGATGTCCGCGTAGGGGGAGGCACCACCACCGAACTCCGAGTCGATGTCCGGCATGAAAAGTCCGCCCCGCAGATCCCACATGTAGTTGATGGTGGATTCGTATTTCTCCCTGGCATGGGCGGGAATGGCAAACACCAACAAAGTGAAAACGAGAAGTGCCTTAGACATGACGCACCTCCGTGTCGCGGGCGCGGCGGATGTTCCGGCGCACCATCCACAGCGGAAACCAGATGGGCATGGACAATGACAGAAGCACCATCAACCCCAAGAGCGGCAGCAGCAACTGCATGATTGCCCGGACAACCGGCCGGCCCTCCACCATGTTTGCCCATGCCGGCCCGTTCCGGTAGTACCACCGGACGAACGAACGGCCGGGGGCATGGGACAGCAACGCCACATCCCGGAAACCGCGCAGCCCCTTCACCACCGGATGGTCCCTGTCGCCATACACCGCCGTGGCGATGAAGCAGTAGTCTCCGGTGGCCTGCCCGCCGTTGTCCCGGTAGTGCTCGGCGAAATCCGTGGTAGGTACGGGAATGCCCGGCACCACTTCGGAGAGCAAACTGGGATTGCGGTGTCCATCCACCGCCACCACGGCGACCCGGTACTCCACTCCGTTTTCCAGCCCGGTGACCCGCACCGAGTTTGCCGTCCTGGGCACCGACCCACAGACATAGCATTTGTGGGGACGGTTTCCGGAAATCAGCGCACCGGAGGGACACTCTTCTCCTTCTTCATCCTGGCCAAGGCTCAGGACCCTGCCACAGACGTCCTCGGAGTCCACCCAGTCGGATCGCTCTTCCCCGGAGACGGAAGCCGGTTCACCCTCCATTGAACAGAGAACATTGAAAAATTCGATGCCGTCCTCGGCCACGGCGCCTCCGTCCCAACTGACAAGCAGGGAGTTCTCCCCGCCGGTGACCTTCACGCCCGTGGGAGCAGCAGGTGCCTTGGTGTCGTAGGCGACCGACAGGTTGAAGGAGATGGTGCGATTCTCCAGGTTGGAGAAAATGTAGAAAGTGGACGAACTCTGCTGGGCCTTGCAAACACCGGTCCCCGGATCCACCAGATGGTTCACCGGCACGGGTATGTACTGGATCGTGTTCTGGAAACTGTTGATGTTCAGCGAGCCGATCTCGGAGCAGTTGGCCAGGGGGACGGCCGTGTTGCCACAGTCGTTTCCGATGTAGAAGTAAACGTCCGAACCGTTGAACGTTCCGGAGTACCTCATGCCGAAGTAGTAACTGTACGGGTCGTTCTCCTCGGACCACTGGTCGCACAGGCACCGGGCCAGGTTCGTGTGGCGGGCGATCTCCACCTCGGTGAGGGCCTGTCCGCCCGCGCTTGGCAGTTTGCCGTATCTTCCCTGAATGGAGAACTGGCCCCATGCCATGGATGGAAACAGGAATATAATAGTGTATAGGAGTTTTCGCATGTTGTGCCCTTCCAATGGATCCGTCCGGTACCGGATGAAAGCTCTTCTTCCCAACGCCTGGAAAAACGGAACCATTCCGTATTTACTGCAACTGGCGAAAAACGGCAAGAAGTGCATTCAAGGGGGAATTGAATGATCTTCTGGCCCGTTCGTCGCTGAACTGGTAATGTGAAACCCGCGATGACAGGGTTGTCACAATCCGGATGCATCCGACAACCAACCGGGAGGTTCCCATGTTCCACCTTCGCCGCATGATCGTCCTTGTGTTC
Organism: uncultured Kofleriaceae bacterium; assembly: GCA_964618145.1. GTDB lineage: Bacteria > Myxococcota_A > Polyangia > HGW-17 > HGW-17 > HGW-17. The sequence continues at coordinate 4,966 of CAZTZR010000114.1, read as the reverse complement.
GTGTTCTCCCTTTTCCCCGGGATTTCCCACGGCCGCAAGTTGTCCGCAACCAACCAGAAGTTCGCAAAGCCGGTTCGTGCGGAACTCAGGGAAATGCCCCATATGTCAGTCTGGATGGACATCAAGACCTTGCAGGCCTCGAAATTCTTCGCGGGAATCACCACCAACAACCTCAACAGCCTGGCCCAATCCATCATGGACAGCCCCTGTGCCACAAAACTCAAACTGGAAGACATCGACCAGATCCTCATGCTTGGATCCGACACGGAGGATCCCGACAAGGAACGGGCTTACATGGCCTTCACGGGAAACCTGGATGCAACGAACCTGCTCAAATGTCTTTCCGTGGAAAAAAAGTGGGGTCTGTCGACGGTACACAACTATCCGGTGTACCACGAGATCACCGGCAAGAAGAAAACCATTCACTTTGCGGTCGGGCCCAGGACGGTGGTGGTGGTTTCCGGGGAATGGACCAACCGGATCATTCCGGGACGGGGCGATCTCGGGGCCGGAAAGGTCGATGGCTTTTCAACCCCCGGTCAGGCGATGTTCGTGGATGTGAACCAGACGGCGAAGACATCGAACATCCGGGAACTGGCCATGGAGATGGTCGTGGGCACCAACATGGACATCGCGGGCACAGTCACCTTCCGCAACGAAAAGGATGCGGAAGATCTGGTCAAGCAGATCGAGGATTCGAAGAAGCAGGGCATCACCGCCGGGTTCGGTGTCGTGAAGTCACTCAAATACAAACGTCAACGGAACACCGTCACGGGTTCCTTCTCCATGACTCCCGCCGAATTCACCCTTGCCGCATCGCTGATCTCGGGTGCCGGGAAAAAGCCTGCACCTTCTTCGCCCCGCATGAAGACCACCCCCAACACCCCGTAACGTCAACTTCAGGTCACCGCACCGCGGTGCGGCAGGTTTGATCAAACCATGAAATTCGATCCCCAGGGACCGATCTTCCCGGACCGGGCTTCCACGGCGGGATCCATGCGCGAGAGGCCGGGCACCACAAACCGCAGTTCGGGGCCGACGCCGATGCGGAACTCGGTGACGGGATTGTAGAGATCGCCATCCAGGGTGAACGGCTCGGGTGTCTCCAGTTGCATGTGCATGGATGAGAGCATCTTCCTGCGCATTTGCGGAAGGGGCAGCGTGGTGCCGAACCACAGCAGAGGAAGCGAAGCGATGGTGGATGCGATGGATGATTCGGTGATGAGCGTCTCGAAACTACCCTGTTGCCATCCCGCCCGCGGGAAGCAGCGGAAGTGCAGTGCGATCTCCTCGGTGAAACTGCAGAAGATGGCGTTCGGCGTCATCTCCACGGGAGGTCCGCCATCCATGCTGCAGGTCATGCGCATGGGTTCGAGCAGACGCTGGGCCTTGATGCCCTTGCGCATTCCCTCCCAGATGTAGATGCCCAGCAGGCTGGCCGCGTGCATGTGTGATGTGCCTCTCGCGTAGTGGGCACGCAGGTAGCGGGTGGGTACACCAATGCCGAACAGGAACGCCGTGTGCTCGTTGACGGTGAGCAGGTTCCTGCGGATCACACGCATCGGAATGTTGTGCTTGTAACGTGTCAGGGCAAGCAGCATGGTCGCAATGCTGTTGTTGCGAATGCCAAACGATCTCGGAATCATGTTTTGCGTACCCGAGGGAAGAAGAAGCAACGGCGGCATTTCATCATCACCATACTCGCGGATCAGGCCTTCTATCGTGCGATGAATGGTTCCGTCACCTCCGGAAATCGCAATCATATCAACGTCATAGCGTTTGAAATCGCGAACGGCCAAACCCACTTCTTCCAGGGAATAGGTGGACACGACCTCCCCTCTTCGACCGACGATGAAATTGAGACTGTCCTTTAAAAGCGGGGACACTTTGTTGAGTCGCGCGTTTGCATTGCTGATCACTCCGATGCCTGGCATGCGATCCTCCTTCGCATGAAAATAGTCCCTTTGGGCCTCTGAAACAAGGAAAAATGCAAGGCACCCTGTTTTGATCGACAATCATGAAGATTTTATAACTTGTTGATATTATTGTATTTTTACGCACACAAGCCAACCATGATCCATCCTGGAATTCCGGAAAAAACGGATCACGGGAAACCCCTTGAAAAAACTGAAAAAAATAAAAAATCCCCGTTGACAAAAGGAATGAATCCCATATTGTAAATACTGATGAGGTTATGCAATCCCTTCAGGTTTTCAAGGTGAATCCACTGGTGATAATTCACTGGATTGGCAACCTGTGTATTCAGGATTTTGTGGGTTTGTACGATGAAGAAGTCTGAACTGATACAACTTCTCTCCGAGCAATACAAACTGCCGCGCACGCGGGTAGAACATATAGTCAACGCCATTTTCCATGGAATCATGGAAGGTCTGGCCAACAACGAGCGAATCGAAATCAGGGGATTTGGAAGTTTTACCGTGCGTGAGTACGAAGGATATACAGGACGTAATCCGCGTAGTGGATTGTCAGTTGTTGTTTCACCCAAAAAACTGCCTTATTTCAAGGTGGGGAAAGAACTGAGGGAAGCTGTGAATACCGAAACAAAAACCACGAAGAAGACGAAGAAAACCGCTGCTGCCGCTCCGGCCAAGGAAACCAAGGCCCCGGCAAAAACCGCTCCGGCCAAGAAGGAAGCCCCGAAAAAAGAAGTCGCTCCGAAGGCCGCTCCCGCCAAAAAGGCGCCCGTGAAGAAGGAAGCCCCGAAAAAGGAAGTCGCTCCGAAGGCCGCTCCCGCCAAAAAGGCGCCCGTGAAGAAGGAAGCCCCGAAGGCCGCTCCTGCCAAGAAGGCGCCCG
>CAZTZR010000114.1:0-2052 GCA_964618145.1 uncultured Kofleriaceae bacterium | reverse complement strand
AAGGCGCCCGTGAAGAAGGAAGCCCCGAAGGCCGCTCCTGCCAAGAAGGCGCCCGTGAAGAAGGAAGCCCCGAAGGCCGCTCCTGCCAAGAAGGCGCCCGCCAAAAAGGTAACTCCAGCGAAAGAAGTTACCGCTCCTCCGAAGAAAAAATGTTCTCCCTGCAAGACCAAAAAGTAGTCTAACTTTTTCTGGAATTGCCCGGATTCTTTGCCGACCTGCGGGAAAGACCGCGACCCTTCTGTAAATCCATATCCAGAGCATGCCTTTGGCGCAACTTGCCGGCAGCGGATTTCTCCACGAACACCGGCTTGCCGCTGTCCGGATCCATTCCGGCGTGGTACATGGCCGCTGCCCAGGTTCCCGGAAGCGGAATGAAATCCTGCACCTGTTCCACCGGGATTCCATTTTGGATCAGAAATTCCCGCGCCTTTTTCATGTCCGCCATTGTGCACCCCGGATGACTCGACATCATGTAGGGTATCAGGAACGATTTGTCGGAGCGGAACTTCCTGAAGAGTTCCAGGAACCTCAAAAACACGCGGACCGGCGGTTTGCGCATCAGGGCCAGCACTCCGTCCGATACATGCTCCGGTGCCACTTTCAAATGGCCACCGGTGTGTTCCTGAACCAGTTTCCGAATGTAATCCACAGAGCGCAGCGCAAGATCGAAGCGTATCCCGGACGCTACAAACAGGTGGCGCACACCGGGAATCGACTGAATCCGCTCCCAGAGCCTCAGGGACGGAACGGCCGAAGCCTTCAGATGCGGACAGATGTCAGGATGCAGACAGGACATCCGGGAGCAACCCCGACCATCGGGCGCCTTCCCGCAAAAAGTCCCGTACATGTTGGCCGAAGGTCCACCGACATCCGTGATGGTGCCGGTGAATCCGGGGGCTGAAACCATGTTCCGGACCTCCTCCAGGATGGATTTCTCCGAACGGCTGCGAATGACCAGTCCCTGGTGCACTGCCAGTGCACAAAAGGCACAACCCCCGTAGCATCCGCGATGGGTGGTGATGGAATGTTGCACGGTTTCCAGGGCTGGCACCCGCCGTCCGCCATGCACCGGATGCACCTTGCGGGTGAATGGCATCGCATACAACGCATCCAGTTCCGGGGTGCTCAGGAAATCCGCCGGCGGCAGATGCCAGATGTACCGCTCCTGATGCTTTTGCACCATGGTGCGTGGTCCGGGTTTCGCCAGTTCCATGGAAAACAGTCGCGTGAACTCACCAAAGACAGCCGGACTCCGTGAAACATCCTCGCAGGAAGGAAGTGCCAGGAAATCCCCGGGGGGAACATCCGTCCGGACAACGACCGTACCCTGTACCGGTGTTGCATTGCGCAATGCAACACCTTCCCTGGCGATCCGCACAATCTTTTCCAGCGCCTTTTCCGCGTTGCCGTACACCAGGATATCGGCCCGGGCATCCAGAAGGATGCTGCGACGCACACGGTCCTCCCAGTAGTCATAGTGTGCCAGACGGCGCAGGGAAGCTTCCATGCCACCAATGATGAGGGGAACCTGCCCGTAGGCGGCACGGATGAGTCCCGAGTATACGATCACCGCACGATTCGGCCGGCAACCAGCCTTTCCGTCGGGACTGTAGGGATCATCACTGCGCTTTTTCTTCGCCGCCGTGTAGTGGTGGAGCATGCTGTCCAGATTGCCGGAAGAGACGCCGAAAAACAGCCCGGGTCGCCCCAGGATGCGGACGGAATCGGGACTGGTCCAGTCCGGCTGGGGAATCACGCCTACGGTGCAGCCAAGACTCTCCAGGAAGCGGGCTATCATGGCCGTCCCGAAGGAGGGATGATCCACCAGCGCGTCACCGCTGACGAGAATCACATCCAGATAGGTTTCATTCGGGGAAAAACCGGCCCTTGAGGCAAGATGACCTGCCCTTACCAGGTCATCCGTACAGGCGATCAGATGGCGGTGCTTCATGAAAAACCAAAAAAAAAAGCCGACCCGGTTTCCCGGATCGGCCGATGGGTAGCGGGGGCAGGATTTGAACCTACGGCCTTCGGGTTATGAGCCCGACGAGC
>CAZTZR010000113.1:0-11113 GCA_964618145.1 uncultured Kofleriaceae bacterium | reverse complement strand
GCAAACTCATCTACACCCGGGTGGACGAAGCCCCGGCACTGGCAACCTATTCCCTTTTGCCCATCATCAAGGCATTCACCGGAGCGGCCGGAGTGGAGGTCGAAACCCGGGACATTTCCCTGGCCGGCCGCATCCTGGCGAAGTTCCCCGAGTTTCTGGAACCCGGACAACGCATCCCCGATGACCTGGCCGAACTCGGCCAGTTGGTCACCACCCCCGAAGCCAACGTCATCAAGCTTCCCAACATCAGCGCATCCATCCCCCAACTGAAAGCAGCCGTGGCGGAACTTCAAGCCAAGGGCTACAAACTGCCGGATTATCCGGACGAACCCGCCAATGATGCGGAAAAGGCCATCAAGGCGACCTATGACTCCGTCAAGGGCAGTGCCGTGAACCCCGTGCTGCGCGAAGGCAATTCGGATCGCCGCGCCCCCGGTTCCGTGAAGAATTATGCGAAAAACCATCCCCACCGCATGGGAGCCTGGTCGGCCGATTCCAAATCCCATGTGGCCACCATGGGCAAGAATGACCTGCGTTCCAACGAGAAAGCCGTCACCATTGACGCCGCCCATGCAGGTAACGCCCGGATCGAGTTCGTTGCAAAAGACGGAACAACCAGGGTTTTCAAGGAAAAACTGAACCTTCTCGAGGGTGAAATCGCCGATACGAGCCACATGAGTTGCCGGGCCCTTCGAACCTTCATCGCAGAGCAGATCGAAGACGCGAAGGAAAAGGACATACTCTTTTCGGTGCACCTGAAGGCCACCATGATGAAGATTTCCGATCCCATCCTGTTCGGACATGTGGTGTCGGTGTTCTTCCAGGACGTGTTCGAAAAGCACGCACAGGTTTTTGCCGAAATCGGCGTGAACCCCAACAACGGACTTGGAGACCTGTATGCCCGCATCGCGAAACTGCCCGATGATAAAAGGCAGGAAATCGAAAAGGACATCCAGGACACGTATGCGAAGCGACCGGCCCTGGCCATGGTCAACTCCGACAAGGGCATCACCAACCTGCATGTTCCCAGCGATGTCATCATCGATGCTTCCATGCCCGCGGCCATCCGTACTTCCGGGCGTATGTGGGACAGCAACGGAAACCTGAAAGACACCAAATTCGTCATTCCCGACAGTTCCTATGCGGGAGTGTACCAGGCCGCCATTGAACACTGCAAACAGTACGGAGCGTTTGACCCCAGGACCATGGGAACCGTCCAGAACGTGGGACTCATGGCCCAGAAGGCACAGGAGTACGGGTCCCACGACAAGACCTTTTCGGCTCCTGCCGATGGCACCTTCCGGGTAATCGCCGCCAACGGGGACGTCCTGATGGAACAAAAGGTCGATGAAGGTGATTTCTTCCGCATGTGTGAAGTGCGGGATCTCCCCATCCAGGACTGGGTGAAACTGGCCGTGAACCGCTCCCGCCTGTCCGGCTATCCGGTGGTGTTCTGGCTGGACGAAACCCGCCCCCACGATGGGGAGTTGATCCGGAAAGTGAACTTGTACCTGAAGAACCACGACACCAGTGGCCTGGACATCCGCATCATGGCCCCAAAGGATGCCTGCCTGCATTCCTGCGAACTGATCCGCGAGGGCAAGAACGTCATTTCCGCCACCGGAAACGTGCTGCGTGATTATCTGACGGATTTGTTCCCCATTCTGGAAGTGGGCACCAGCGCCAAGATGCTTTCGGTGGTCCCCCTGATGAATGGCGGAGGACTCTTCGAGACCGGTGCCGGCGGCTCCGCCCCCAAGCATGTGCAACAGTTCCAGGAAGAAGATCACCTGCGCTGGGATTCCCTGGGTGAATTTTTGGCCCTGGGAGCCTCCCTGGAACACATGGCCAACGTTACCGGCAACGCCCGAGCCCGGGTTCTGGCCGAAACCCTGGATCTGGCCAACGGACGGTTCCTCGAAAGCAACAAGTCCCCCGGCCGGGATGTCCATGAACTGGACAACCGGGGAAGCCACTATTATCTGGCCATGTTCTGGGCACGGGCCCTGGCGGACCAGACACAGGATCCCGAACTGGCTACCCGGTTTGCCACCGTTGCCAAAGCCCTGGAAGCCAGCGAACCCGCCATCCTGGAGGAATTGAACGCAGCCCAGGGCCAACCGGTGGATGTCGGTGGCTACTACCGCCCCGATGATGCCATGGCTGCGAAGGCCATGCGTCCCAGCGTCACCATGAACGCAATCATCGACGCGATCTGATCGCGCTTTTTCCCTTTTCCACCCAAGGAGTTTCCATGAACTGGAAAAACACCCTGCTGCCTTTGGGGGGGCAGCCCCTCTGGACCCCCGGGGATCTGGACGGCTTTTTCGGTCTTGCACTGGACAACCTGATTCAGTACCTGTTGATCATCGGTCTGGGAACCGCGGTCATCGGGTTTCCTCTGGATCTCATCATTGGCCGTATGCTGCCAGGTGCCGCCCTTTCCATTCTGGTGGGAAACCTTTTCTATGCCTGGCAAGCCCAGAAACTGTCGGCCGCCACAGGGCGCACCGACGTGGCCGCCCTGCCCTACGGCATCAATACGGTTTCCATGTTCGCCTTCGTATTCCTGGTGATGCTGCCGGTAAAACTGGCCGCCCTGGACAAAGGCATGTCCCCGGAAGGTGCTGCCATGCTGGCATGGCGCATCGGTCTGGCAGCCTGCTTTGTTTCCGGACTCATCGAGTTTGCAGGCTCTTTCGTGGCAGAACGCATCCGCCGCGCCACCCCCCGGGCGGCATTGCTGTCCACCCTGGCAGGCATCGCCATTGCGTTTATCTCCATGGATTTCGCCATCAAGACTTTTGAACGTCCCCTGGTGGCGTTTTTGCCACTGGCAATCATCCTCATCACCTACTTCGGCCGGGTGAAACTTCCCTTCCGGATCCCGGGGGGTGCCCTGGCCGTGGCGGTGGGTTCCATCGCCGCCTGGGTGCTGGCAGGGGCCGGAGAACCCTCCTCCCCGGTGTCCACCGCAGGAATCCGGGAGGCCGTGTCCCATGTAGGACTGCACCTTCCCGTGCCGCTGCTCGGCGACCTCTGGGCCGGCCTGACCCACGAGATGTCCCTGTCCTTCTTTGTTCCGGTGATGCTGCCCATGGGCCTCTTCAATGTGCTGGGCTCCCTGCAGAACATCGAGAGCGCCGAAGCCGCAGGCGACCCCTACCCCACCCTGCCCTCCCTGGCCGTCAATGGCATCGGTTCCATGGTCGCCGCCATGTTCGGCTCCTGCTACCCCACGACCATATACATTGGTCATCCCGGCTGGAAGGCGCTGGGGGCCCGGACAGGCTATTCCGTGCTCAACGGTGTTTTCTTCACCCTTGTGGCACTGACCGGACTGTCCTCCCTGATGGCCGCCGTCATTCCCATCGAGGCCGGCATGGCCATCGTACTGTGGATTGGCATCATCATCACGGCCCAGGCATTCTCTGCCGTTCCCCGATCCCACGCCCCCGCAGTGGCCATCGGTCTGTTCCCGGCCATCGCAGCCTTTGGCGTGCTCATCCTGACCTCTACCGCCACTGCGATGGGATTCTCCCTGAACAATCCGGGAGCCGCCCAGGACCTGCTCATGGACAAGACATCCTTCACGAATGCAGGGATTCATCTGGATGGCCTGGTCGCCATCTCCCAGGGATTCATGCTCACGTGCCTGGTCTGGGCGTCCATTTCCTGCCACCTGATCGAACGCCGGTTTGGCAGGGCCATGCTATGGTCCATCGTGGGAGCGGTGGCCGCCTTCTTCGGTTTCATTCATGCGGGATGCCTGACACCCGCTGGCGGCACCTATCTCATCGGCTGGGCCACCGGTGCCCCCTGGGCCGCCGGCTACGCCCTGTGCGCCCTTTTGTTCCTGCTCATCGGACTGTGGGCCAGGGCATCCGGACAAACCGAACCACCTTCACCCGATGATATGGAAACCCACTGAATGGGGGTTGCATGAAAAACCTGCTTTCCTTGCTTCTCTTCCGAATGTTTATTTTGGTCACAACCCTGGGGATGTTGCCTTGTGGTGGCTGCAAAAAACAGCCATCCCACAGCACCCCCGACAATGACCCCATGGCAAAAGGCACCCCGTTCCCGGAGTGGAAAGCCGATGCATCCCTGTATCCTGAAGGTTCCCAGGCCATGTCCGGCAGCCCGGTCCCCTTCAACAAGTATTTTCCCCTGTACGAACCTTTCCTGAAGCATAACGGAAAATCCGGAGAAATGACCGCATGGAAGGTTCCCATGGAAAACCGCACCTGGTGGGTGGTGGACACCCGCTGGTCCTTTCAGCGGGAATCGGATGCCCAACGGTTTTTAACCTCCCAGAAGGCCCTTCTGAGCGAAGGGCACCCCCTCATGGAACCGGAAGGAACCGTCGGTCCGCTCGCGGTGACCCTGTTTGCCGGACGCATCCTCCACCCAAGTCTGGGCACCCCCTTTTGGGCCTTTGTTGCGGTGGGCCGGCATGAGCACCACGTCTTTAAGTTTCTGGCGGCCGTGGAAGTCGCCCCCACCCCTGATTCGTCCGTCACCGCCCCATCCCCGTGTGAAGAGAAGATCGAACACTTCCTCCGGATTGCCAGCCTGGCCCTGCGCGTTCCGTGACTGGTTCAGGTCTTGAGACCCGCCAGGGACAACTTCATCGCGTCCCGGTGTGAGTCGGTCGGAAGCAACTCCAGAATCGCGGCAATCCAATCCGGAGGAATGACCTCAGGATGCGCCACGAGCCAGTCGGGATCGATCCGCGCCAGGTTGTCCACCACCAATGTGCCCCGGGGACGTCCCGTCGCTTCACGGAGAAGCCGACAGGCACCCTCGTGCCCGGGTGGCGCGAGACGGCCCAACTGTAAAAGCATGGGCCATGAGAGGTCGTTGTGGTGCATGACAAAGCCTTCAGGAGCAACCCCGAAGAAGAGTTCGGGACGGCGTTCGAGGAGGTCCGCCAGGGCGTCGGCGCCCAACTCCACAGCCACCTCATCCAGGAGGGTGACAGCGCCGGTGCGAAGGACGGGATCCGGATGGGTCAAAAGCCCTATGACAGCACGGGCGATCGCTTCGCGAAGGGGTCCGGCTTCGCGCAAGGCGCGGAGGAGACCCTCGTTGCATTCGACATCCCCGCGGGCATTCCACGGACCCATCCCGCGGAGTTGTCTGATGACGATCTCTTCGAAATCCGTATGCGTGAACAGGGGATACCCTGCGACAATCACCTTTCCGGGCATGGCGGTCAAACCTCCGATGGATACTATCCCCGAGCTTGCGGCGGATGTCCCCACGGAAAATCAGGTCGAATGCCGTGGAACCAGACCAAATCCGCCGTCCACAGGCAAAACGACCCCGGTCAGGTAGGGGTGGTCCACCAGAAAAACCACGGCACGGGCGATCCATGCGGGGGACCCGACATCCCCCAGGGGTATGCGGGTGGCCCACCGCTCCCGGGCATCCGGCCGTGCGCCGGGCTTGAGGTTCATGATGCCGGGGGCCACGGCGTTGACCCGGACATCCGGAGCCAGATCCTGTGCCAGGGTTCGGGTCAGGCTCACCACTCCGGCTTTGGCCGCCATGTAGGCATGGTAACCGGGCCCGGGACAAGCCGCACCGGCGTCAGCGAAAAAGATGAAATGTCCACGGTGGATCCGGGAAGCCCAGAACAGGGCTTCCTCCAGATTCCATGTGAGGTTGGAATCCACCTGGGAACGGATGACCGTTTCTTCGGAGCCTGGTGGGGTGTCCCTGTGACTTCCCAGGCAATACAGGACAACGGTGCAATCTTCCGGACCCACGGCTGACAGAATCCCGGCGTGCATCCGCTCACGGTCTTCAGGCCTTCCCATGTCAGCAACAAGCGCTGTCAGGTTTCCGTATTCCGGTACCAGTTGCTCCAGTTTGGCCCCACAGCGGGCAATGGCGAACACCCGGTTCACCCGCGGGGCCAGTTCCGCGATGCATGCGCGGCCCAACGGACCGGTGGCCCCCAGAACAATCAGATTGTCCATGGATTGCAGGTCAGAATTCAAGTTCGACATGGGCCGGATCTCCTTCGGCCACCAGTTCCTCGGCGGTCACCTTCTGGTACACACCCGTGACTTCCCCTTCGATGGGCTCGTCGTAATCCAGGAACATTTCGTCGTCATCATACAGCAAATCTTCTTCGGAGAGCAGGATCACCCTGCGCTCCCCTACCCGGCGTTCACGCCGGAAGGTTCTGGCATCGGTTTTTTCCTCCTGGCGGCGTTCGGTGAAGCGGCGATCCCGGGCCAGGGCCAGACGCACACCCTCGATGTGCCTGGGCATGGGATCCAGACGATGGGACCGGTAGGCGCAGATATGGCACATCGTGAACCACCGCCCCAGAAGTTCCACCCGTTGCAGATGGGAACGGCGGCGCTCCCCGCAGACGCGGCAGGACGCACCCACCGCCACCGGCTGACTTTCCATCCAGTGATTATAGCAGGAGGTACAGCGCCCGCGCCGGAGTTGGTTCACCCGGGCGCCGCATACGGGACAGACGAAATATTCGATGATGCCATTGGCAAGATAATCCATTGCTCTCTCCTTCCCGCAGTGGACCCCATGTCATTGGGGGCAGCAGTGCAATCACCGCAGGTCGATCGAAAGGTACTCTACAGGGGGTAGACGGGAATCCGCAAATTTTTGGCCATTTTGGAAACGGAAAATACCGCAGTGTTCCGCTCACAGCGCCGGTCAGGTCCGTTGATTCCGGCACACGGTAATGTATCAGGGAACCTGATCAGTTCTGTCAGCGGGAAGGAGCCCCGGAGGGTCTGGCGGATTCGGCAACCAGTTGGGGGAACCTGGAGAAGAAGTCCTTCAAAAGGGCGCGACGTTCGGGGTTCAGGTAATCGAAGTTTTCCCCGCGGTCGATGACTTCCCAGAAATCCTTGCTTTCCACGGCAAGCAGTTCGACGCGGATGGAGCGGATGCGTTCGATGGGTTCGTGTTTCATGTCGAGGTATATGCGCTGGGCCCGTTCCTGATCTTCATGCAGGAGAAAGTATGTTGCCATCTTGATCTGGGCCTTGCGCACACCGCGCAGGCTTTTTTCCTGAGCCTCCCCTTCGGCCTCCTTGTCCACTTCCAGCAGGACGTCCAGGAGTTTATCGCCGACAATGGCACCGGCGGAGAAGGCCAGTTCACAAAGGCTTGTCAGATCATAGGCCACGGTTTCGGTGATGAACGCGATGTTCATGTTGAAGGCGACCTGACCGTAGTATTTGAAATAGCCTGCAATTTCCAGCAACTGCTCGTCCATGCCGGCACGCAGGACGGCTTCGGCCAGCAACCGGTACTGGTGCAGGACATTGTAAGCCGTGCGCACGTCTTTTGCATTGAGGGTTGCCCGCAAGTAGGTGTTGAAAAACTTGATGATCAGTTTGAGCACTTCCTGGGAACGGGTCGAGATGGCTTCCTCTCCCAGATAGCGGGTATCGATGGCCACGATGTAATTGATATCCCTCATCCGGTTGAGGGACTCATTGTACACCATCTGGTACTGTCTCAGAACCTTGTATTCCAGCCACGTCTGTTTTTCCGTAATCTCCTGCAACACCTCCCGGTGCATGGATACGAACTCCGTGTTGTTGCGCAGCGTTCCGTTCACGGAAAACCATTTTTCCGGCAATTCACCCTTGTGGGCGCCGTAGTCTTTCATCAGGTCGCGCAAGGCGTCAATGCCGGATGTGGCAATGCCCTTGTCCTTCTGCTCAATGGCGTTCACGCAGATATCGGCCAACTGTTCCACGCCACGGACCACCTGATCCTGAAGGTATTCGATGTCCGAATCGGGACGGACTTTCCTGAACTTTTCCGAAGCCTGACGCTCAATGCCCTTGACAATGTTTTCCGGCTCCAAAAAATGGAACACATACATGAAATACGGGGCAATGAGAAGCAACGCGATGGTCATGAGCAGCACGTTGATGATGGATCCTGCCACCGGGATGAACTCCACGTTTCCGTCGCCCCGGATAATGTAATTGACCAGAATGCAGTAAACGGCACTGATGATGAAAAAGGCCAGAATCAGCAGATTCGTTTTGTCCTTGAAAAACATGCCGGTGATGCGCGGTGTATACCGCGTGGCGGCCAGTTGCACGATGATGGAGGCCACGGTGATGACCACGCCGAGAATGGCAGCAATCACTTCCCCCATACCCCCGAGGATCTGGCGGCTGTCCTCCACGGACATCCGGTAAAACACGTGGAAAAAACCCAGTTCCGGTGTTTTTTTGCCGAACCACAGGAAATCAATGGCATATACAATCAGGAAGAATGTGATGGGCACTGCCGCCAGAAGGGCCAGACTGACAATCAACTGAACCTTTCGACTGGTTCCAATCACCGGAATTTTCACTGGACAAACCTTTCAGGAAAGGGAAGTTTCCACGCGCACAGCTTGCAAACCAGGGAGCCGCCGGTGTATCTTCCACTGCAACCCGGCCTTTTGGGGGCCGGAACGTGGCCCCACTTTACAGAAAGGGTGAAGAAAATGCCAGACGTATTTTCCGAACTGGAACAGATCATCCGGGATATTTCCGGATTCGAGGGTCCCCTGGATCCCGGTGCCGATCTTGTCCAGACCCGGATCATCAAATCCGTCATGCTCCTGGAAATCATCTCCGCGATTGAAGAGACATGGGACTTCGAGGTGACCGCACAGGATGTGTACGCAGGTCATTTCACCTCCCTGAATGCCATGGCCAGATTCATACAGGAACGTCCTGGCTGACCATGCTGCCTGAACTGCAACCGGTTTTTTCGGAAACTTCAGAATGTTTCCGGTCCTGGCCAGATCGCCGGACCTGCATATCCTCTTCCACACGGGCCATAGATGCCGAATGGGATCGCCCTCCGGTTCGGGTACCTGGCTCCCTTTTTTTCAGTTCGGAACAGGAACGTGGTTTTCCCTTCTGGTTGCTGTGGACCGCCAAGGAAGCCCTGTACAAATCCTGCGGAAAAAACCTTCCCTTCGTTCCTGCAGATTTTCCCGTCACCGGCTTGCACGAACATTCCCCCATGCAACAGGGTGTGTTGCGACTGTTTCTGTGGGAGGGGGGCATGACGTTTCTGACCCGCTTTCCCGGTCTTTTTCCGGGGCCGGCATCCGGACACAACCCTGATCCATGCCTGTCCCTGTGGATCAGCCTGGCCGGCACCCCAAAATTCGCGAAAAAGAGTTCAATAACGCCGGTTTTCTTCCGTAAAGTCGATCCTGACTTGACAATTCGTTCATTTACCTGGAAAACACCCGTCGGGGAGTCCGGCCGGAGCACCCCGTGCGGCTTCCCTGCGTCACCGGGAGAAAAGTGAATTTCATGCGTCTGTCAATTTCATCCTGCCTGTTCCTTCTCTGGACCACCCTGTTCTTTTTCGGCGCCTGCGGTCCGGGCGAACCCCACCGGATCACCCGCTCCATGGAACTTCCTGAAGCCAAAAAAGCACCGGAAATCACCCGTGTTCTGGACCTGGGTGACGGTGAAGTCCCCACCGCCGGAAACATCCAGTTGATCGGGATGAACTCCGAAGCCGTCATCGGCGAGTTGCTCTACCTGGAAGGATTGCAGTTCGGGCGGGGCCCCTCGGTCGCCATCGGAGGCCTTCCCGCCATGGTGCTCGCCCGGACCGCCGGCGGCGGCATTCTGGTGCGGGTTCCCCAGGGAGTTCCCGCCGGGGAACAGAACATTGTCGTTTCCACCCCCAGAGGAATTTCGACCAAATCCTTCAAGTTCCGCAGGTTTGCGGCTGCCGGCAGCCCGGGGCAGAAGATGGTCAGCCTTATGGAAGCTCCCTCCTTCGGGGAAGTCCACAAAATTGATGCCGGAGAGCCGGCAGCCATGGCATTTTCCCGCACCAAACCATTGCTGTACATCGTTACCCAGACAGACTATCAATGCAGGGAAAAAGCCGGTTCCGGTTGCATTCCGAAACTGCTCACCGTGGATCTGACCATGGCCGACTTTCCGGTTATCCAGAAACAGGATCTGATTCCCGGCTTCGTGCTGGACTTCTCCCTCGACCGGGAACAGGACATGGCCCTGGTGGCCACCACCACGGGGATGCAGATGATTTCCCTGGAATACCGCTCACCCATCGTCTACCGTCGCACAGCCTGGCCGTCCAGTGTTCCTTCTACGGATGTTTTGTCCGCCATTCTCAGCCCCGACGGCAAGACCGCTGCTGTGCTGCTTGGCCAGGACAATCAATTGGCACTCTTCGACGTTTCCGTGCCCGACGTTCCCAAACCCGGGCCCATGGTGAAACTGCTTCCACAGGAGAAGGCTCCCCTCGTCAAAACCATGGCGTTTTTCTCCACCCGCAACAATCAGGTGCTGTACATCGCTTTCGGCGACACTCCCCAGAGTCTGGTGGTGGGATATCATGCCGGCGGCATTCTGGTCACGGAACTGGTTTCCGCCCGGGACCGCACGGTGGATCCGGAACTGAACATCCTCAAGAACATCCCCCTGCATCAGGAAAAGGTCACCCCCCTGCACCTGGCCGTCACCCCCTGGGGTGCCATCGAGGTGGAGGATACCCAGCGGACTGAATGGACACATTTCGTATACATGGCCATGGCCCATGGGGAAATGATGACCCTTTCCCAAAATCCCCTTTCCACCCCCTCCGGTCTCCAGATCGGGGTGGAACTCTTCGAGAAACTGAAAACCCAACTGGGGACGCTGGCCCGCATGGATTTCCGGCATGCCCTGAAATCCTATACCACCGACCCCGCTGTGACCGGGGCCCTGGCCCCCTCCCATGATGGACGTACCATGCTTTCGGTCCGGTGCCTGCCCAAGGGTACCCGGGAACCTCTTGACATCCAGTTCGATTGCGGCTTGCACCTCCTGAGTTTCCAGACGCTGGAAGGGGAATTCCGGCCCATGGGCACCATCGCCCGGGAACGGTTTTTGTCCCCCTTCCGGTTTGGCGCCGTCGCCGTACAGGAATGATTCCATGAAGGATACCGTTACCGTTCGCACCCTTGCCGAAATGAAAAAGTCGGGAAGGAAAATTGTCACCATCACTGCCTGTGACGCCACGTTTGCCGCACTGGTTGACGAAGCCGGAGTGGACGTGGTGCTTGTGGGCGACAGCCTGG
>CAZTZR010000112.1:0-11169 GCA_964618145.1 uncultured Kofleriaceae bacterium | reverse complement strand
CGTCTTGCCTCTGGCCATCGTGGAATGGATCCCTTTTCGATTGAATTGTCGATCCCCCTCACACAGAATGGAGAACAGATTCACTCTGAGAATCCCAAGAAAGCGGCGAGGGGTGGCGTCGGTGGGGGCCCCCCGGCGCTTTGCGATAGCAAAAGACGGGGGTGTCCGACGACAGGACCAGGAGCCGCAATGGGGATTCCTGGACAACTGATCAACTCATTATTCGCCTGTGCCCATAATGATCTTGCCCTGTTTTCTCCCCCAACCGGTTTGCCGAAAGTCTGATTATACAGTATACAAGACTGGACTGGAGGTGCCCATGCCCAGATGCCTGTTTTGGTTTGCGACTGTTTCCTTCCTTTGGATCGTGGCCGGTTGTGCCGGTGACGGGGCCCGCTGCGGCAACGGAAAACTGGAAAAGGGCGAGGAGTGTGACGACGGAAACACCTTCAGCGGGGACGGATGCTCCAGTTCCTGCCGACTGGAATCCTTCTGTGGCAATGGCGTTTGCGAATACGGGGAAGTTCACACCTGTCCCCAGGATTGCCCGGTTTGCGGCAACGGTCGTTGCGATCCCGGCGAAACCGTGGCTTCCTGCACCATCGACTGCTATTGCACCAATGGTACCTGTGATCCGGGGGAGAACACCTCGAACTGTCCCCAGGATTGCCCATTCGTGCCGGTGTGTGGCAACGGCGTCTGCGAGGCAGGGGAAAGCATTCATTCCTGCATGGTGGATTGTTATTGCACCAACGGCACCTGCGACGAAGGGGAGTCGGAGTTGACCTGTCCCCAGGATTGTTCTTCCAATCCTTGTGGAAACGGGGTCTGCGAGGCTTTTGAAAGCACCTCCACCTGTTCCCAGGACTGCTATTACGGAAACGGCACCTGTGACCAGGGGGAAAACCAGTCCAACTGTGCACTGGACTGCGGCTCCAGCGTCACCTGCGGCAATGGCCAACTCGACAGCGGCGAAGCCTGCGACGGTCCCCTGTTTGCCGGCAACGCCAACTGCATCAGTCTGGGCTATGCGGGGGGCACTCTGGCCTGCAACGCCAACTGTACCCTGAATACATCCGGGTGTACCACCAATACCTCCTGCACCATCATTCCCCAGAGCGGCTGTGAAAGCGGACAGAAATGCACAGTGGACACGATTGCAACCAATCGCTGCATCACGGCGGGTCCAGGGGCGGAGGGTACCCCGTGCATGGCCGATGCCGATTGCCAGGCCGGCATGGGCTGTGCAGTGATCAACGGATTCACTTTCGAAGCTGCCTGCAGGCGGTTTTGCAGGGCCAAGAACGCCTATGCCGATTCCCACGACTGCCTTGGCAGTGCCGGATCCATCTGCTATTACAATGTGGCCGACGCCAACAACAATGTTTTCACGAACCTGTTCCAGTGTACGGCTGCCTGCGATCCGGTGGCCGGGACCGGCTGTATTTCCGGAATGAAGTGCAATCTGTACGGGATCGACCGTTCCGGAAACGGGCAGCCGGATCTGTATGCCACCGAGTGCTATTCCACGGCGGACACGAACTATTACTGTAGCGGCGGGGCTCCCTGTCCGAATGGCTATGAATGTTTCAATTTTGGATACGGACCTGCTTGTTATCGCTGGTGTTCAACCCAGAACACCGCAGTGTGCGATGCCTTGGGAATGGCATGTTATGCCTTCCCGGAACAGGTCATCATTGGAGGCGTACAATATGGGTACTGTGACCATTTATAAAAAATGGAAAGGCATTGGGCTTCCATCGCTGTGTCTTCTTTTCCTGACACTGTTCGCCTGCACAAACGGCCAGAAGACCAAACTGGAAAAACTGAACGACCCGGTGGTTACCGGAACCATTGAATTTTCCGGGTCGGGCCGCATTTTTTACCAGATTACCGGTCCCACCTGGGAGACACCCAACGTGCCGGTGACAGAAAAGGTTTATGATCTGGGTACGGGACACCTGAACGAGCGGGGGGAACTGGTTCCCGACACCCTGTACATGGGGGCCTACGCTTCCGGTGGCGTGGCGCGCCTGTCCGTCACGCCTGTCTGGCGTGGCGAGGGAGAGCCGCCCCCGGGCACCTATGGGTTCACCGGGGTGCTGACCGCAACGGACGGCACCGAAATCCAGTGGTTCGATGCCTCCGGGGAATTGACGCCCGGCACCGAAGGGTACGAAACCATCACCCTGGATGCGGCACCCTTGCCGATTCAGACCGCCCGGGTGTGGGAACTGGCCATGACCCATCGTTACAACGTCGGAAACGCCTCCTACCAGCGGACCCATTATCAGGAAATCGCCCAAACCTGGCGTGCCCCCCTGCCGGGTACGCCCATGTATCAGCAGATCCTGCGTTGGGGAGGCGAATGGATTGACGCCACCGTGGAGGACACCGGACAACCCGCCGAGAATGACCTGGCGGAAACCCTGCTGTTTGGCATGCGTGCCCTGGAGGATCTGGGCTACCGGTACGGACCCTTTCCCCGTCCATCGGACATTGTGGACCGCGCCGAGGTGTTCCTGGATTTCAAACAGTCCGCCTGCGGGGAGTTCCGGGGTTTTT
Organism: uncultured Kofleriaceae bacterium; assembly: GCA_964618145.1. Classification (GTDB taxonomy): domain Bacteria; phylum Myxococcota_A; class Polyangia; order HGW-17; family HGW-17; genus HGW-17. Next base: position 8,604 of record CAZTZR010000112.1, on the reverse strand, counting down.
ACATGGCTCTGGTGGAGAGTCAGGGCATCGATGCCAACTGGCTGTGGTACTGGTTCCACAAGCCCCGCTCGGACTGGTACTCCATGTACGAGACCATTCCCATCGCTGCCCTGGGACGATCCGAGCAGATCTGGCGTTACCAGGATCACATTGTCGTGGAGGTAAACGGGGTGGTGTACGATCCCACCTATCTGGTGGTCCAGCCCAACGCCGATGCCTATGAGGATTTCATGTTCGCCCGCTTCTGCTACGGCAAGGACGAGCCCTGCCGGCATGCTTCGGACTGGTGTACCATTCCTGGTGGACCCCAGGGCGTGTGCATCGACAATCCTCCGGGGTTTGACCAGGAAATCGGACCCCAGCGGTTCCGGGGTCATGACTACAGATAGTTTCACCCGGTTGCGGCACTGGCTGTGGATCCTGATTCTGGTTTCCTGTTCCAAAAATTCAAGTGAAACCCGACAGGAGGTTTTTTTCATTGCCCGCATGGATGCCATGGGGGAGGGGCGGTTACATTACTCCATCACCGGGCCCGAATGGGAGACTCCCAATGTGCAGGTGGGGGATACGGTTTTTTCCGCCACAAACGGTTTGTCCAGGGAAGGATTCCTGGTGGGTGAAGCATCGCACATGCTGGCGTATGTGTCGGGCAGTTCTCCGGAGTTCGTTTTCTGGCCGGATTCCCTCAAATCTCCTGTGCCGTCCGGGGAGTTGACCATTTCGGGGGCATTGCGTGTTCATCCCGGGACAGGCCGGAATGAGTCGTTTGTTCCCTGGTTCACCCACCGGGAGGAACTGGAAATCCTGGAAGACGGCTATGAAGCCGTGCAGGTTTTTCCCGGCCGGTTGCCTGGCCCCGCGGCCCGTTGGATGGAACTCGAACTCACCTTTGATTTCGATCTTGCCGACGGTAGCCATCATGAGGTCACCAGCCGTCATGAACTGGCGTTGACCTGGCGAAAGCCGCTTCCGAAGACACCCTTGTACCAGAGGATTCTCCGTTGGGGCGGCAAGTGGCTGGACAGGGATTTGCCGGAAATGGGACCGGAACCGGATCGGACCCCGGAGGAGAAGGTCGCCATTGAACTGGAGGTGGCCGACCGCCTGCTGGTTGCCATGGCGGAACTGGCCGACAAGGGCTACCGCTACGGACCCCTGAAAAGACCCTCGGGGGATTATGATCGTGCGGAAGTGTTTCTGGACTTCAAACAATCCGCATGCAGTGAGTTCCGGGGCTTTTTCATGGCCCTGCTGGAAACCCAGGGAATGGCTCCCAACTGGCTGGCCTTCATGTTTCTGGATCCCCGTTCGGACTGGTATTCCATGTACGAAACCATCCCCATGCCGGCCCTGGGGCGCAAAACCCAGGTCTGGCGCCATGCCAACCATGTGGTGGTGGAACTGCACGGGCGGATCTACGACCCTGTTTACGGATTGATTCTGGGAGATGAGGATGTCTACGAAGACACGGTGTTCGAGCGTTTCTGCTTCGGGGAGGACACACCCTGTGTCAAATACCCTGACTGGTGTCATCTGCCCTCCGGACCCCAGGGAATCTGCATGGTTAATCCAGCGGGGCATGATCCACAACTGGGCATGACCCGCCATCGCGGGACAGCCTATTGACCCCCGGGATCATTCCTGGACATTGCAGTCCAGCGGGCAGGTTGCCGGCGACTCCCCGGCTGCGGGTTCACAGACTCCGTCGCCACAATAGCAGTCCATGGGACATGTGAAGGAGTTCTCATTCTGTTCCGGAAGGCAGATGCCATCGCCGCAGAAGCAGTCCGCCGGGCAGTTCAGGAAGTTTTCCCCTTCATGGAATTCGCACCATCCGTTGGGGCAGCTCCAGCAGGGACCGCAGTCTTCGGGGCAACTCCGGCAGTCCTCCTCCCCCGTGGCGATGTCGCAGACACCATCCCCGCAGGCCAGACAGGGGCCGCAGTCCGCCGCACAGGTGGCGCAACTTTCATGAGGTGCGCAGACACCGTCCCCACAGGGGGAGCAGGGACCGCAGTCCTGAGGGCAGGTGGCACAGGTTTCCCCTTCGCCGCATTCGCCGTCACCGCAGTGTGTACTGCCGCACTCGAATGCACAGAAATGGGTGGCCAGGATCACGCAGGACAGATCCCAGGCAAACGCACAACAATAGGGGTCCCGGGCGCAGACGCAGTTCTGTGGATGGGTGTGTCCGGACCCCGGCGTCAATCGTGCCTCGCAGGGATCCCCGGTCGGGCAGGCCGAGCAGTCTTCGGAGCAGGAAAAGCAGTTTTCCCCTTCGACGCTGCGGCAATGGCCGTCCCCGCACGCCGGGGGAATGGGTCCGCAGTCCTGGGGGCAGGTGCCGGGGGATTCGGTCATGGAACAGATGCCGTCCCCGCAGCGGTTGAAGGGCATGCAGTCCACCGGGCAGTTGAATGCGTTTTCCCCGCGCAGGAAGGGTTCACAGAAACCGTTGCCGCAATCGGGGGCGCAGGGTTCCCCGCAAGCGGCACAGGCGGTCACACAGGCTTCGTCCCAGACAAACATGCAGCAGAAGGGGTCTGCGTCGCAGACGCAATGGAAACATGAGCACCCGGTGCAACCGGGAGCCGCCAGATCGGTGCTGCAGCCGTCCAGAAGACTGCATTCCCCGCAATCCTGGGGACACAGCCGGCAGGTTTCCGTTCCATTGCAGGTGCCGTCTCCGCAGACCGGAATGCAGGTGCCGCAGTCCTGAGGGCAGTTTTCGCAGGTTTCGTGTTCCGGATCACAAGTGCCATTTCCACACCAGGCTCCACAGTTTTCATTGCAGGTATCCTGGCACAGGGACACACAGTGGGCATCCCAGGCACCCAGGCAGCAGCCGGGTTCCAGCAGACAGACGCAGTTGCGGCAGGTACACGCAGAGCAGCCCGGTGTTTCCTTCGGGAAGCAACCACCATCTTCAGAACAGGGTCCACAATCCTGGGGACAGTTGTGGCAGCCTTCCTGCTCCTCGGCCAGGCAGATGCCGTCTCCGCAGTGGGGAGGACAGGGTCCGCATTCCTCGGGACAAGTGCGGCAGTCTTCATCCATGTCACAGATGCCGTTGCCACAGGTTTCCGGGCATTCGCCACAGTCTTCGGGACAGGTGCGGCAGTTTTCGTTGGCGGCACAGATGTCGTCACCACAGCGGGCCGGGCAGATACCGCAATCCCTGGGGCATGTTTCACAGTCTTCATCTTCATCCGGGTCACATACCCCGTCGCCGCAATAGCCGCAGAAGCCGCAGTCCGCCGGACAGGAACGGCAGTCCTCTGCCAGGGCGCAATAGCCGTCGCCGCACTCACCGCATTCGCCGCAGTCCTGTGGGCAATTGTCGCAGTTTTCTGGTGCCACGCAGATCTGATCCCCGCAGAGCGCGCAGTTGCCGCTTTCATCACAGATGCAGCGGGGATCGTCCGGACAGATCACCGGTTCCTTTTTCGCGGAGGTGCAGGCCAAAAGCAACGCCAGCAGGAATATGACCGGAAAAAAGGGACGCATTGCGTTCATTCATCCGATTCTTCAGGACTCTTGCCGAAGACATCCCAGACAATGCGGAGTCCCACCTGGCCAAAGACATGCACTCCGGAACTCTGGCTCTCGTCGGCATTGGCCGGTTTTTGGGAAAGTTGCAGGACGTGGGCCCCGATGCCTCCTTCCGCAGAAAACCGGATCATCCGTGTGAACTTGTATTCGTAGCGCATTCCCACCCGCAAAAGGGCGATTTGGGCGTCCAGATCCTGATGGGCGATCTGGGGCTGCTCCTTTTTGAGCCAGTCGTCGTTGATCGTTCCCAGGGCCACGCCCCCCATCAGGAAAATCGTCCAGACCTGTTCTTTGTCAATGTCGAAATCGGCGTCGAGCCCCACCATGAAGGCAAGGTATGTGGAACTGACACCACCGGGTACGATGGACTGGTTCAGTTCCAGTTGGGCTTCGAGGAACATGAATTCCGCTCCGAGGGAGATTCCGTAGAACCCTCCCTTGTTGAGCATGAAATAATCTTCCTCTGTGTTGAGCGCCCGGTCCTCGTCCCCCCAGAAGAAACGCTTCTGGGAGTAGATGCCGCTCATGCCGCCCACATGGGGTTGCAGGTACAGTTCAAGTACCTTGGCTTCGGCGGGAGTGGAAAAGGCAAAGATCGAAAGCAAAAATATCGGGAGCAGGAACTTTTTCATGGTATCCTCCGTTTCACAGTCTGCCAAGGGTTGGACGTTTGTGCAACCATCCGGTTGCATTTTTGCGGGATTCGGCGCCGATTGCCCGGGGTCGCCGCATTTTTCAAACCGGATCTTGATTTTCTGCATGAACGTGAAATAATGTGAACCATCCTGAGGAACTCAGGGTTTGAGTCAACCCTTGACACGAGGCCGTCATGAATGCTGTCCCCGATGTGAAGCCATGTCCCATTTGCCTGACCAGCCAGAGTTTCGAACTGGAAACCGAAGAGGATTATGATCGTCGCCTGATATCGTTCTCCGACACGAATTTCCAGGGTCCCGGCAAGGATCGGTCCATCACCGACGCCTACTGCTTCGAAGTGGAAGGATCCCCGAAATTCATCGTGCATGTGTTTCCCCTGTGTCCCTCCTGCTGTGGTACGGGGGTGGTGATCCAGAACGAGGATTTTGCCCAACTGCAGTCCGAAGTTGCCATGGTGACCGACAATCTGGAGCAGATCATCGAAACCTATTCGAAGGATCCATCCACCCTCCGGGAACATACCGATCGCCTCACCCGGGTCATGATTCCCCTGATCGCCCGACAGGCGCTGATTCTGGTGCGTACCCCGGCCAAGGGCTCCTATGCCCGATATCTGACCAACCTGTTCAACCTGCGCACTTGAAGACTGGTTCAGGCATGCCATGCTGCCTTGACAAGCATACGGACGCCCATGGCCAGCAAAAAGGCCGAGGTAAACCAGAACAGGGGTTTTTTCCAGGAGACCAGTCGGAGGGCAAACCGTCCGAACACAAATCCAAGCAACGGATACAGGGAAGATGAAAGGGAAAAGATGATTCCCACGCCCAGGGCTTCAGTCCAGGTGGCGGACAAAAGAAGTGGCAACAGGACCAACAGTTTGCTGCACATGGCGGCTCCCCGCAGGGCTCCGAGCAGCACACCGGGGAAAAAGCCCGATACGGATTCCCCTTCCTCCACGGGTTTGCCATGGGTGCGGCGGGCGGCGAGGGTCAGTTCCCGGACTTCGGGTTCTTCCGCGGAACAGATACCATGGTCATGACAGTCGGAGCAGGCATCATGTGCTTCGGGTTCATGGCGGATCAGGCAGGAATCGCACTGGTGATCACAATCGGTCTTGTCCCGGGTCCGCGCCTTCCAGGGGGGGATCCAGGAAAAAACATGCACGGCCAGCAGCCAGAATGAAAATCCCACAAGAAACAAACCGGCTGTCAGGTGAAGGATGGCGTGGGAGATGGGTACCTGTCGTCCCAGAAGTGCGGCTGCCACACACAGCAGAATCAATGCAAGTGCCCGACCGGCCAGATATCCGGCAGCCGTGTGACGGTTGGTGGTTTGCAGGGAGAACACCAGAAGGACGCATACCCAGAGGTTTCCGAATGAAAGTCCCAGTCCTGCTGCGGTCAGGTAAAGGTTCATGGTTTACTTCAGTGCATGTGGCGGTTTTTCGGTCTTGAGGTGATGACTAGGGTTCTTCTTCCGGTTCCATGGGCGGGGCGCCGTAAACATCCACATCTTCGGGGGCCACGGTGGAGGGTTTTACGGGTGGAGGCTCATTGACTCCCGGTTCTTCCGGTGGACCCGCATACATGACCACTGCCGGTTCGATTTCCTGGCGCATGTTGGAGCCAGGCCCGGGATCCGTGGCGTTTTCCGTGCGCTTTTCCCGGCTGCAGGCTCCCGGAACCAGGGTCAAGCCTGCTGCCAGAAGGGCTGCTGTGGCCCAGGAGGGCAGGCGGATACAGGAACGGAACCTGTCTGAGTCAAGTTTTTCCTTCAGTGCCCGGATTTTGTATTCGGTATTCATGGAAACTCCCGGCGGATACATCCTTGTCCGCTTTTACACCCGCACATTAGCGGACACAAACTGCGCCCGTCAAGGGAAACCTGTCCAGTGTCAGGGCAAACGCATTATGGGCGCTGAGAGATAATAGGGGTTCAGTGCCGGTGGCCGGTCGCCGGTGTTTTCTGCAAGACTCCTGAGTTCAAAGCTTGATTGATGCGGGGGATATGGGGTAATGTCCCGCTCGAAGTCCACCTTTTCCCTGATTGGACGCCCCGGCGTCGGAATGGAGCGCTCATGGAACACTCTTCAGGAAACAAAGTTTTACCGGAGAATGCGTATCGTCCCCTCAAGGCGGGGGAGACCTTTGTCCCCATTGTGCCTGCCCAAAAGAGTATCATTGAAATATCCCCCCGCGTGTTTGTTTACGGGATTGTATTCAACATCATTTTCACCTTCGCTGCGGCCTATCTCGGATTGTTGACAGGAAACGTCATCGAGGCCGCGATTCCCATCGCCATCATGGCGGTGTTCATGGGAAAAACCCTGCACAAGCGTCCCAACACCATTTCGGAAAACGTGATGATCCAGAGCATCGGCGCCGGATCCGGTGTCGTGGTGGCAGGGGTGGTGTTCACCCTTCCTGCCCTGTACATCAACAAACTTGATCCCAACATGCTGCATATCATCATCGCCTCCTCTCTGGGCGGATTTTTGGGGATTGTGCTGCTGATTCCGCTCCGGCGCTACTTTGTCGCCGAAATGCATGGACACCTGCCCTTCCCCGAAGCCACGGCCACCACGGAAATCATCATCCAGGGGGAGACCCACGGCGCATCCAAAAGCGGCATCATCCTGCTGGCTTCCACCGGAATCGGAGCACTCTTCGACTTCCTGGGTGAAACCGTGCAGTTGTGGAATTACACCCTCAATTCCGCCACGTTGCTGGGAAGGACCGGTGCGGCACTGGCCAGGAAGCACGTGACCATCCAGGTGAACGCCCTGGCAGCCTACTTCGGCATCGGGTATATTGTCGGCCTGCGGTATGCTGCGGTCATTGCTGCCGGATCCATGCTTTCCTTCCTCGTACTGATTCCCCTGGTATACTATGTGGGCCAGCACACGGACGTTATCATTCCCCATGCTCCGCTTCCCGGTGGGGCCAAGATGCTGATTCGCGAGATGGACACCGCCACCATTTTCCGGGCCTATGTGCAGCCCGTGGGCATCGGTGCCATCGCCGTGGCAGGTTTGCTGAGCATCATCAAGATGTCCAAAATCATCCTCGGATCCTTTTCCCTCGGTTTCAAGGCACTCAAACAGGGCAAGGGACACCAGGACAATCTTGCCCGAACCGACCGGGACGTGGATCCCAAACTGGTCCTCATGGCTGAAGGATTGCTGATTCTCGTTCTGGGCATCTTCTACTTCTTTCTGGTTCAGAACATCACCCAGGCGCTTGTGGCCATGCTGGTGACGTTCGTGTTTGCATTCCTGTTCACCGCAGTGGCGGCCCGCGCCATCGCCATTGTGGGCACCAATCCTGTTTCGGGCATGACGCTCATCACACTGATCATTTCATCCATCATCCTGATCGCCGCCGGACTCAAGGGAGATCCCGGTCAGTATCTGGCGCTGGTCATCGGAGCGGCGGTCTGCACGGCACTTTCCACGGCCGGCGGATTCATCACCGACCTCAAGATCGGGTACTGGGTGGGTGTGACCCCGCGAACCCAGCAGACCTTCAAATTCATCGGCATCATCGTGGCTTCCCTTTCCGTGGGCGTGGCCATGTGGTTGCTTGCCTCCGCCTACGGATTTGAAAAGACCCCCACCACCCCGAATCCCCTGGCGGCACCCCAGGGCAAACTGATGGCCACCATCATGAAGAGCCTGATGTCGGGTGAAGCCCTTCCGTATCTTCTGTACGGGATCGGGGGTGCCATGGCGCTGATCCTGGAGATGTCCAAGGTTCCTGCCCTGGCCTTCGGTCTGGGAATGTACCTGCCGATGCCCATCAACATGGGTGTTCTGGTGGGCGGTTTTGTTTCCTGGCTGGTGGGTCGCTCCGGCAAGTCCGATCGCGAACGCACCGCCCGACAGGGCCAGGGCATCCTCATCGCCTCCGGCATGATGGCCGGCGCCGCGCTCATCGGCATTCTCAGTGCCGTTCTGCAATTGCAGAACCTGGGAGTTCCCGCCCGGTACATCACCGTGGGGTCCACCTATGTGGCCAAGGGCGGCCAATGGGTTCCGGAAAAGGCTTCCTGGCTTCTGGGAACCCGCGGGCAGGTCATTGGTCTTGTGATGTTTGTGCTTCTGGGTATTGTTGCCTTCATGCTCGCCCGCAAGGGTGCCACATGGCAGATGGAGGAAGAGGACGGCGGTTCCGATGATGATCCCCAACCGCCGGCCGAAGACAAGCCTGTGGAAGAAAAGCCTGCAGAATCCGCCGAAGAACCCGCCGAAGAACCCTCTGAAGAAGAAGAAAAAGAGTAGTTGACCCTAAGCGGCACGTTCCCGTGCCGCAAAGAGCTGGCACCAGATACAGAGTGTGTACCGTGGGCAGGAAGAGGGGGCCCAATCCTGGGCCCCCGGGCGCGCGATAGCGCAAA
>CAZTZR010000111.1:0-11365 GCA_964618145.1 uncultured Kofleriaceae bacterium | reverse complement strand
GGGTTGTGGGGTGGATGGGAAGGCAGTGCATCCGGAGCATCCACTTTTGTGGACCCCATCCGTGATCATTTCCGGATCACGCCACTCCTGCTGATTCCGCCGCTGGTGGTCATCGGTCTGGTGGCCACCCGGAGGCCCGCACTACCCTCCATCCTTTTCGGGGCCCTTCTGGGAATGCTCTTCGCCGCCTGGTTCCAGTGTGCCGGGGTGGCAGACATCCTGACCACCGTCAAGACCGGGTTCACCATTGACACGGCCAGTCCGCAACTGAACGAACTTCTCAGCCGGGGCGGCCTGGACCGCATGATGGACACCGTGGCGCTGATCATCTGTGCCGTTTCCTTCGGTGGAGCCATGGAGGCCGCCGGATTTCTCCAGACCATCACCCGGAGCATTCTGAAACTGGTGCATGGAACCGGCAGTCTGGTACTGGTGACCGTGGGAACCGCCATTGGCATGAACGTCCTGGCGGGGGACCAGTACATCGCGATTGTATTGCCCGGCCGCATGTATCGTGATTCCTATGAACGAATGGGGCTGGCCCCCCACAACCTGAGCCGGGCCCTGGAGGACAGCGCCACGCTGACCTCGCCGCTGATCCCGTGGAATACCTGTGGCGCTTTCATGGCGGCCACCCTTGGCGTGTCCCCGTTTCTCTACCTTCCATGGGCATTTCTCAACTGGTTGAATCCCCTGATTTCCATCGGCTATGGGTTCACCGGCATATCCATGGAGCGCTGTGACCCCCCTGCCGGGGATGGCCTCGCCGGTCAAGTCCGTTGATCCCGACACACTGAATGTATTTCGAAGACCGGCGACAAGGGACGCCCGCAAAAGGGTGTCTCGTTGGAGGCGACAAGGTCGCCGGATTTATTCAGACCGTACCGGGGGAAGGTATCAGTGGACCTGATCCGCGCTGTAAGGCAGAAACACCCGGCGCCGGAACACGGCAAACCCGACAAGAGCCAGGAACATGCCCAGGAAGCCTACTGGAGAGCGGCCGGTGCCACTCGCGCTGCGGCAGGTGCATCCGTCGGCAGGAAATTCCTTGGTCCACGGGCGTGTCAACCGGCAGGGTGTGAAACTGGAGCATTTGGGATCATCACAGTCGATCCGGCCGTCCCCGTCGTCATCAATGCCATTGTCACAGATTTCCAGCCTTGGCGGACACCCCGCAAAAGACTGGCAGTCGGCATCGTCACAGTCTGTGAATCCGTCCCCGTCATCATCAATGCCATTGTCACAGATCTCCAGCCCGGGGTGGCAATGCCGGGCTGAGCGGCACAGGGGATCCTCACAGTCGATGAGTCCATCGCCGTCATCGTCAATGCCGTTGGTGCAGATTTCCTGTACCTGGACGTGTGCGCAGTGCGCGGTGAGCCAGCAATCCGCATCGGCACAGTCGATGAAGCCGTCGTAGTCGTCGTCAATGCCGTTGTCGCAGATTTCCACGGCATCCAGACAGTGGGATTCGGCGAAACAGTCGGCATCGGCGCAATCGGTCTTGCCGTCGCCATCGTCGTCAATGCCGTTGTTGCAGATCTCCGCGGGAGGACGGCAGGCCGGATCCTGTACACAATCCGGATCGTCACAATCGATTTTGCCGTCGCCATCGTCGTCAATCCCGTTGTTGCAGATCTCCACGGGGGGCTGTTCGTTCTCGCAGGTGATCTGGAGATTGTAAGGCCCCGGGTTCTGGTAGGTTTCGACGATCAGGTAATGTTCCTGTCCGTCCAGGGTGAAACTGAGGTTTTCCGCCTGTCCGGCCTGGTTCATGCTCGCCGCCGAGCAGTTGGCCGGGTTGCAAGCGCCCTTGAGGAGCAACAGTTCCAGATCCGTGTTGCTGTAGCTGAGGGTCAGTCTGGCATTGACCCGTGTGCCCGTACCACCCACAATGCGATAGGCTTTTTCGGGGCCATTCATGGGATGGCCCTGGGTGCAGTTGTTCCCGTAGTTGACGTACATGCTGATGGCGCCCTGGGTGGAATCCATGATGGTGGCGCCACAGCCGATGGTCACGGCTTCCTGGCAGGCGTTGGCCTGGCAGGCGGGGTCTGCGGCACAGTCGGGATCGGCGCAATCAACGAGGCCGTCCCCGTCATCGTCAATGCCGTTGGTGCAGTTTTCCACGGCGGTACCGAGAAATGACGCAATGAAGGACGTGAAACGGTCCACTTTCGTGGCTGCGCCATAATAGTCACACCGGTCCTGGGCGTTGGTCAGCACGAAAGAGGATATTCCGGCCACGTACTTGGTGCCGCTGCGGACCACAAAGGCCGGTCCTCCCGAATCCCCGCTGCAGATGCCGCCATTCGTATTGATGAGTATTCCGAAGGTATTGGGCGGAACCTGGGTGACCCCGACGTTGGGGATGCTGATGTTGCACCAGGAAGAACCTTCACAGATGTTCTGAAGGATCTGGTTCATCCTGAGTTTGGTGCCGGAAGAGCCGGTTTCGGTCAGTCCGAATCCCACGAATTCCAGACTCAGGGTTCCTACTTCCCCCTGGGTCAGGGCCTGGGCCGCAGGCAGGTAGGGAATGGGCGTGATGGTGCTGGGGGCCGGAGAGGCAAGTCTCAAAAGCGCGATGTCGTTGGCCAGGTTCCGGGTCTGCTGGAAGTTCGGATCCCAGTTGGGGTGGACATGGGTTGCGGAAACATTTCTCTGGGCGGTAAAGGTATTGGTGCTGTTGCCGAAATACACGCGCATGTTCGCTGCCGGGGCAATGCAGTGTGCGGCTGTCAGGACTACGTCCGGTGCAATGAGGGTGCCCGAACAGGCGCCTCCATATCCGCCACCGGACATGGTGATGTACACCACGGCCTGGTTGACCGACGAAGTGTCGGCGGTACCATATAAAATGAAGTGATCCGGGGAATTCTCGATGGAGCAAGCGAAAGGCGAAAAAAGAAGGAGGGCAAGGAAAATGGGTTTCATGGCAGGTTTCCTTCGCTGTGGAACACTTCGGTGGGGTACGAAATACGGGCGGAAACGCCAAAGCTGTCGACCACAGCTACCATATCTTTACCACGTGTTGGACATCGGCACCACCGGGTTTCTTTGGAATTTTCCAGTTATACTGAAAAAGGTCCAAAATGGGGCAGACGCCTTTTTTCCGCCGAAAATCCGGTATTCCGTTTTTTTTTCTCTACATTTTTCGGGATTGAAGTAATGTGTGGTCCCTGAAAAGGTACCGGAATTGTCCGGAACCTTGAACCGCTGGATTTTTTTCGGGGGCACAGACCCCCAAACATTTTGAAGGAGACATGTTGAAATGAAAACTTCTTTAATTATTGCTGCGTTTGCTCTGTTGTTTTCCGGATGTGCCAGACCCTGTCCCGAGGGGAAGGAAGGTTCGCCGCAGGCCCCGGGGGTCGAAACCCAGCCGGGCCAGGGCGGTGCGTTGAACATGGCGGATCTGGTCACCCTGGAAGACAAGGTTTCCTACATCATGGGATACAACATGAGCAAGGATTTCAATATCAACCTGCGTGTCTTTCAGGGGGCCATTGAAGCCCAGAAGAACAAGGCGGAACCCCTGTTGAGCGAAGATGACATGCGGGCGGCCATGAGCGAGTTCCAGACCCAGCGCATGCAGAAGATGATGAATGAGCGCAAGGCCAAGGGGGAAGAAGCCCTCAAGCGCGGGCAGGCGTTCCTGGAAAAGAACAAGGCGGAGCCGGGGGTGGTGACCCTGGAGAGCGGCCTGCAGTACAAGGTCATCAAGGAAGGTGAAGGCCCCAAACCGACGGCCAGCGACACCGTGCTCTGCAATTACAAGGGAACACTCATTGACGGAACGGAATTCGATTCCTCCGCCAAACACGGAAAGCCTGCCGAGTTCAATGTCTCCGGAGTCATCCGTGGCTGGACCGAGGCACTGCAGTTGATGCCGGTGGGTTCCAAGTGGCAACTGTTCATCCCGTCCAGCCTGGCCTATGGCGAGATGGGTGGCGGACAAAAAATCGGTCCCAATGAAACCCTGATTTTCGAAATCGAATTGCTGGAAATCAAGCCGGCTCCTGAGCCTTCCGCCACGCAACCCGGTGCAGTGATTCCGGGTGGTCGCCCGACCATCGTTCCCCAGCCCGGCATTGTTGCTCCGCAGCCCGGCCCGGGCGGGCAGCCTGGCCAGCCCAGGATCCAGTTGCAGCCCCCGACGACTGGAGTCATGGTGAACCCGAAACCGGTCGCACCGGCCCCCATGGTTGTTCCGGCGCCGGCCCCCACCAACTGATTATCCGCCTCTGCCGGAGTCCCCGACTCCGGGTCCCTTCCGACAAAGGCAATCCCGAAGGAGTATCCCATGCATTTCCTGCTGCTTTGTCTCGTTTTGTCCCAACCTGTGCCGGAGCCGCCGGTGAAACCCACATTCAAACAGCATCTTCCGGCATTCCGGACTCCCGGGGAACTGGCCCGGGATTCCTCTTCCCAACTGCTTCAGTTCATGATGGCCCATCCCGAATTGTATGCGGTGACGGTGCCCCCGCCACCGGGTTTTGTCATGTATGCAGAGTTTGATGCGGTGGACACCATGTATTTGGTGTACGAAGATGCCCAGCGCACGTATTATGTGAACATGATTGAGGCTGCGACCGCCACCGTGGATGTGGTGATCTGGCACAGCAACGAGGAGGCTTCCATCCGGAACGTCCTGCAAAGCAGGCTTTCGTCTGCGGCCATGTCCCGGGTGGGTTTTGTCGACTTCTACCCGACACCGCACTATGCATTCACCAGTCCCTATCCCATCGACAGTGCGGTGGATTCCATCTGGGCCGTGGATTTCGGTCCGTTTTTTGTCCGAAACGCACAGGACAGGGTGGCCATCGTCGACCCGCAATATTATTTCGAGCGCATCAACGACAATGCCATCGCCACCAAGATGGGGGATGTCCTGGGCATGTCAGCCTACCGTCCGGATCTGCAACTGGAAGGCGGCAACCTGTTTTCCGACGGGATGGGGACCTGTTACTCCACCATCCGGGTCCACGAGGCCAATCCCCGGTACAACGAGTTCGAAATTGATGAAATCATGCATGATTATTTCGGTTGCGAAAAAATGATCTGGCTGGAGCCGCTTTCCGGAGAAGGCACCGGTCACATTGACATGTTTTTCATCCTGGCTTCACCGGTGGATGTGGTTGTCGGCAGTTTTTTGCAATCCCAGGACAGCACGAACCGCGCGGTCATGGACCAGAACGCTGCCAGACTGGCGACGGAAACCAACGCGGCCGGAGTGCCCCTTGTGGTCCACCGCATTCCCATGCCCAACCCCGGAAACGATTACTGGGGCAGGATCTGGCGCACCTATACCAACGGGCTGCGCCTGAACGACCGGTATCTGGTGCCCACGTACAATGAACATACCGCCTACCAGGTGGAGGCACTGACGGTGCTTGAAGCCGCCATGCCCGGCGTGACCCTTGTGAACATTCCTTCGGACAACATCATCCCCTGGGGGGGAGCCATACACTGCACCACCCGCAGCAAACCTGTGGGATTATCCTACCTGGCCGACTCTCCTCCGGCGTGGCTTTGTGGCGGGGCCCCCTATTGCGACCAGTGCATCAGCGAATGCCTGGAGGGAGAAACCGGCTGCATGGAAAACGGAAACCGTTACATCTGTGGCAATACCGACATGGATGTTTGTCTGGAAAAGATCGAACTTCCGTGTCCCTCGTTTGCCCAATGCTCCGAGGGTCATTGCGGAGACGACACTTGCACGGATGCCTGCCTTCCCTGGGAAATCGGGTGTGTGGACAACGCCACGCGGTTTGTGTGCGCCGAAGCCGGGGACGGGGACATGTGCATCGATCCGGTACCCTTCGGGTGTGGCCTGAACCGAACCTGTACAGGTGGCATCTGTATCCCTTCGTCGGGGGGATGCGGAAGCATCACCTACGATGGCGAATGCCAGCAGGACATCTCAGTCTACTGCGATGAAGGAGAACTGGTGGTGGATGATTGCCGCGAAGAGGGCATGACCTGCGGATGGGTAGCCTCCGAAGGCTATTATGACTGTGTTCCACACAAGGCCTGCCAGGATGAGTGCGAAATCGGGGAAAGGCAATGCGTCGACGGGGAGACGGAATTGCTGGTCTGTGCTGAATCGTTCGATGGCGACAGGTGTCTGGAATGGAAATCCCTGCCCTGCGACGACGGGCTGGTCTGTCGGGAGGATGCCTGCCGGGTGCCCTGCGGTTTGCCGTGTGAAGAAGGCGAATCCATCTGCACGGATTCGGGCCATGTATCCGTTTGTGTCTGGAACGATGAGACCGGGTGCATGGAAATGCAGGAGGAGCCCTGCGAAGAAGGGTACATGTGCAAAAACGGAGAGTGTGTGACCCTGAAGAAAAAATCCGACGGGTGTTCCTGCTCGGCAGGTGGCCGTTCCCCTGCGACCCCTGGTCTGCTGTTTTTCATGCTCGCCCTTATGGGCCTGGTGACCTTCCGTCGTTTCACATCCTGACACCCATCGGATGGCCCGCCTCCCGGCCAACCGTCCGGCACCGGACACCGCACAGCGCCCTCATTGACACTCAATATCACAATGCTATCACCCTGGGGAAAAAGCAGGCCGAACTTGACAGAATGCAGTTTCAACGGAATACTTCCAGAATCCCGGGTCAATGCCTGACAAACCCGGGGTTCTGGGTATTATTGCTTGGTGCCCTCAAGAGGTGTTGGACGCGGGTCTTCATGTACAAAATCTGTCCTGAATGCAATTTGCCTTTACCCGAGCGGTTCACCGCCTGTGCTGCCTGTGCCACCGGCCTTGCGGGTATGGCATCCCAGCCGGGAACGCGGTTGTCGGGCGCAATCATTGAAAGTTATCAACTGAAGGATTTCCTCGGCGAGGGTTCCATGGCGTGGGTGTACCGGGCGGAGCACGTGGACATCGGCTCCTCGGTGGCGGTCAAATTGCTCAAACCCATGTTTGCCGAGGATGAAAAACTTTTGTCCCGTTTCCGCAAGGAGGCGGCCTCCATCAGCACCCTTTCCCACCCCAATATCCTTTCGGTCATCAGTTCCGGGCAGACATCTTCCGGTGTTCATTACATGGTAACCGAGTTCATCAATGGCGTGACCCTGGCACAACTGATCCGGCAGGAAAGACGACTTTCCCCGGACCGGGCGGTGGACATCATGCGCCAGATCCTGGTGGCGCTGGAAGAAGCACACAACAACGGCATCATCCATCGCGATCTCAAACCGGAAAATGTCATGGTGCTGCCCCTGCGTACGGGGGGTGATTTCTGCAAACTTGTGGACTTCGGCATCGCCCTGCGCAGGGTTCCCAACGAACAGCGTCTGACCCGCCACGGGGAAATCGTCGGGACACCGGAGTTCATGGCACCCGAGATCATCCAGGGGGAACAGGCGACGGTCCGGTCGGACCTCTACTCCGCGGGTGTGATTTTGTATGAAATGCTGACTGGGAAACCTCCTTTCCACATGGGATCCATGTTTGAAATCATGTTGTCCCATCTGCAGAAAGAACCCGTTCCCATTACCCGATTGCGTCCGGAACTTCCTTCTGGTCTGGGAGAGGTGGTGTCCAGGGCGCTGGAAAAGGATCCATCCCGAAGGCCCGGGAGCGCCTCTGCAATGCTCGGACTTCTGCATTCCGGCGAGGAAAGCGAAGTCGTTGTTTGCCTGACCTGCGGCAATGAAAACTCCATTAGTCAGAAGTTCTGTGCGGAATGCGGTCGTTTGCAGGAAACCGCCGCGGACACCCGGGAAATGGTACGACATTCTCCGAACCGGCAGATGTTTGACATTCCCTTTGTCGGACGGAAAAGGGAACTCGCCTTTTTACGCATGTTTCTTCAGGGGCCACCCTCTGTCGTTCTGGTTTCCGGTGAATCCGGTGTGGGAAAAAGGACCCTGGCGACCCGGGGCTTGTTGACGATTGTGTCCTCCGGCATGACGCTATTTCAGGTTCATGCGGATCCCCATCGCAGGCCCTGGTGGCCCCTTCAGGAATTGGTCCGCGAACTCCATGGGCTCTCAGACCCGCCATTGGAGGAGGAACTGGCCAGGGCCTGTTCGGAATCCCGTCTGGAACCCGAGGAGAAGGAACTTCTTGGACAGATCTTCTTCCCGACGGGAAACCCTGATTCCGGTCTGGAGGTCCGTGTCCGTTTCAGGGAAACGGTATTTGCCTTTGCCCGGCTGATTGCCGGGGGACGCAGGCGTTTTCCGGATGGGTCTTTCGTCATTGTGTTTCTGGATCTGGATGACATGGACCACCCTTCCAGGGAGGTGTTCAATTCCCTTGGGCGCATGGTTTCCATCACACAAATGAAAATGATCGGAACCACAGTCGCGACAGGTTCCAACCACCGACAACTGCGCATGGAACGGCTGGATCCTGCTGCTGCAGCGGAATTTTGCAAGGTTGTCCTGCACCACAACGGATACGAAGGGCTTCATGCTTCCGCGCTGGTGGAGTCCGCTGCCGGCCTTCCCCTCCATCTGGTGGAGGGAATGCGGCTCATGCACGAGGGAATCTCCGATTCGGGGCGCACCCTGTCGGACACGGTCCAGTTGCGTTTCCGGAACCTCAATGCTCCCGCCCGCAAACTGTTGCAGTGGGTCGCCCTGGCGGGGGGCAGGGCATCCGAGCGGATGTTCCGGGAATCCGGCTTGCTGGAGAAGGTGGCACTGGATGCGGTTCTGACGTGTGTGCGTCACGGGTTTCTGGCAGGTGTCGAGGCCGGTTCCCTTTCCCTGGCACACCCGCAGATGGCCCAGTTCCTCCTCGCCGAATTGTCCTTCAAATCCCGGGCGGACATGCACCGCCGTCTTTATGAAGCGCTCAGGAAGGATTCCCGGGATGCCGGAGTACTTGCATACCATGCCATGCAGGCACAGATGATGGAACCGGCGATCCACTACAGTTCCAGGGCGGGGGGACAGTGCATGGAGAAACTGGATGACTCCGGAGCCCTGCACCATTTCCGCAAGGCACGGGAATTGGCGGAAATCAATGTCCGTTCCGGCACGGGCATTGCCCGCTTCCTGTTCGTGTCCCTGAGAACCGGGGATCTGCTGATGCGGAAGAATGATTTTGCCTCTGCGGGAAATGTGCTTCATGAGGCGGTGCTGTACTGCACGGATGACATGCCCTTGGCACCGTTGCTTCTGGCTTCCTTGACCCGTTGTCTGGCGAGAACGGCTCCCGCCTCGGTGGACGGTCCCCTGCGAAGGTTGCTCCGGATGATCGGCCAGGTGAGCCAGCCCATGGAACAGTTCTGGATTGTTCACGACTGTGCCAGGGTTCTTATGGGGCTCAAACGGTATGAACCCTGTCTTGTCCACTTGCAAAAAGGGATTTCCCTTTTGGCTGGTTCCCGGCTGCATCCGGATCGGACCTGGCGTCTGGTTCTGTTGTCTGCAGTGTGCGAATACCATCTGGGGAGATTCGGAGCTGCTGAAAAGACCTGCGGACACCTCCTGGAAATGCTCGACAAGAAAGAAAACTGGCTGGGCCGTGCCCGGGTGCATGAGTTTCTGGCCTGGATGCACCTGCAGGGGAACGAATCCGCAAAAGCCCGGGAAAACCTCGAAAAAACGGTTGCTTTTCTCCGTTTCGTGGGGGATCGGGAATCCATGGTCCGATGCCAGTTGCGAATGGCCGAACTGGATGGGGAAGCAGGGCAGGTCTGGGTGGAAAGTGCCGGGCAACTGGCACTTTCCCTGGGAATGGAGCCCCCCGGGCCGGCATATGCCTGGTCACGGGAAAATCCCCCCGGCCTGGAGTGACAGCGCCAATTGGGGAATGAAATGACCACATCCGCCGTACAACCACAGGTTGCCGTCTGACAAGGGCCCCCTGGGGGTCCTGCCAATACGAAATACCTGGGACCGGCGACATTGCATTGAGAAGGGGAGTAGGGTATCATGCCGACCATGTCCAGCGTCGTTCTTCCCGCCACCTTGACCAGTCACCTCCTGAAAACCCGGCTGCGAATCCGGATTTCCCGGTTTTTGCGCGAAGCCCTTCTTCCGTGCACGCTCCTGTTTGGCGGCATGTGTCTGGTCCGGCTTGTGCGGATAGCCGAATGGGTGGAGCCAGCGGCACTGGATCCCGTACACTGGGCCCTTGTCTCGGGCATGGTTCTGGTCACGGCATGGTCCCTGATCCGGGGAGTTTCCGTCCGGGCCGCTGCGGCGGCACTGGATCGTGCGGCGGGAGGAGACACGGTGATTCCGGCGGCGGTCAGTTACGCCCGTCATCCGCAAACCGGCCCGTTTGTGGAAATGACACTGGTTCAGGCATCCCGTCATGCCGGGAAAATCCGCCCGAAGGATGCGGTGCCGTTTACCTTGCCGCGGTCCATCTGGGGGTTGCCGGTGTTCCTGGCGGCCTGGTTTTTGATTCCGGTACATGTGCAACCCCCCAAGCGTTCCTGGCATCTGGCGCAGCCGGTGGAATTGGTCGAGGAACTGGACATCACCCCTTCCTTTGCCCGGGAAGATCCCGAATT
Organism: uncultured Kofleriaceae bacterium; assembly: GCA_964618145.1. Lineage (GTDB taxonomy): Bacteria > Myxococcota_A > Polyangia > HGW-17 > HGW-17 > HGW-17. The sequence goes on along the minus strand of CAZTZR010000111.1, from coordinate 872 downwards.
CACGGTCATGAAGGAAGAAATCCAGGATCTGCTGCGGCAGACCGAACTGTTCGGGGATGCCAAAACCCGGCAACTCGCCCGGGAACTGCGCAAAATCGTGGAAAGTGTGGAAAAGGGGCTCATGCAACCGGCGGCGGCGGCGGGCAAGGCGGAAGAGATTCGGGATGCCCTGGCGGCCGGACTTCGGGACACTTCCGTGGAGGAAGTGGAGGCAGCGTTCGAAGAACTTGCCAAAACCCTTCGCAAGCACAGGGATTTTGCGGATCTGGCCCGGGCCCTGGAACGAAAGGACTTCGAAGAGGTCAAACGGGAACTGGGGAAACTGGAAAAAGCCCGACAGGGCATGAATGAAGCACAGCAAAAGCAGTTGGATGACAAGCTGCAAAGGGCCCTGGAAGAAGCCGCACGGAATCTGGATCGCAAGGCGGACCAAGCCAGCGCCCGGGCGAAACAACACCAGAGTGCCCGACGCACCGAAGCCGCGGATCAGGCCAGAAAAGAATCCGATCGTTTTCGCAAGGCGGCCGAAGCAGCCCGTGAATTCGGGAAAAGCCCCCGTGAAAAAATGGACAGCCTGCGAAAGCGCATGGAAGAGGCTGAAAAAGCCGGCAATCGTGAACAGGCCGAAGCCCTGAAAAAGGCCATGGAACGCATGGAAGAGGCTGAAAAAGCCCAGCAGGGCCACCAGCAGGGTCAGCAACAGGGCCAGCAGCAGGGTCAGCAACAGGGTCAGCAACAGGGCCAGCAGCAGGGCCAGCAACAGGGTCAGCAACAGGGCCAGCAGCAGGGTCAGCAGCAGGGTCAGCAACAGGGCCAGCAGCAGGGTCAGCAACAGGGCCAGCAGCAGGGTCAGCAACAGGGTCAGCAACAGG
>CAZTZR010000110.1:0-11384 GCA_964618145.1 uncultured Kofleriaceae bacterium | reverse complement strand
GGTTCACGGCAATGGGTTCGACTGTACCTGCCGTGATGCCCAGAGCGCAGAAAAACTCGGCATGCCGGTCCCGGGGGATGACCTGCGTGGCCACCGGTTCGGGCAGCAGTCCGAGGGTGGACAGGGCGTCCTGTTCGATTTCCGGATCCAGGTTGGCGTAGTTGCCCACGGCACCGGAGATTTTCCCGTAGGCCAAACGTGAAATGGCGGCGGTGAGACGTTCGTCGTCCCGGGCCAGTTCCGCAGCCCAGGAGGCGAAGACGAGGCCCAGGGATGTGGGTTCCGCATGAATGCCGTGGGTGCGGCCCATGATGGGGGTGGCGGCGAACAGTTCGGCACGGTCCCGGCAGGCGGCGATGAGATCCCGCAGGCTGTTGCGCACGAGCATGGCCGCGTCCCGAAGTTGCATCGCAAAAGCCGTGTCCAGCACGTCGGAACTGGTCAGGCCCAGATGCAGCCAACGGGCGGGATCCCCGGCCTGTTCTTCCACGTGGGTCAAAAAGGCGATGACATCGTGGCGGGTGACGTTTTCGATTTCCAGGATCCGTACAGGGTCAATATAAACTTTTTCCCGGACGGCGGCGGCGGTGCCTTCCGGAACGATTCCCTTTTTTTCCATGGCCTCGCAGGCGGCCAGTTCCACCTGCAACCACCGGTCATACCGGCTTTTTTCGCTCCAGATTTCAACCATTGCAGGGGTACAGTACCTGGGTATCATGTCGGCCTCCGGCGGCAATATATGAGAATTTGTTCCCGCGTCAAAGGAAAAATCCGCAGTTTCGGTCACCATGCTGCAGACGGTAAAAAAATCACTGAATGGTTCATCAAGGTTGCCGCAGGAGGCTTTGCAATATATAATGTAACGCGTTCCCTTCGAGGGCGACAACTCCGCCCGGAAAGAAACAGGCATCCCATGCAGTTCCGTACAGCCTTCATGATGGTATTGGCCTGTGTATTATTCTTTCACTGCAATTCCGGGAGTTCCCTGAAACAAAACAGCAACAACGCCTTCAATCATCAGAACAATCTGAACAATGTTGTATGTCTTGATGGACAACTCCGGTGTGCAGGGAACATCCTGCAAATCTGTACTGAAAACGACTGGAGCGATCAACACGTGTGTGGGGTCGGTCAACATTTCCACCTGCCAAAATGTGATCCAGTGAATCAAAGATGCCAGAAGTGCATTTCCAACCAGATTACCTGTGGTACAGACAATAATTTGCGAACATGCACGGATGGTGGATCAGTTGGACCGGTTGTCACCGAATGTGACGCCAACAGTGGGGAACTGTGCGTGGAAGACAACGGAACTGCATATTGTGATCATGCATGTGATGGCATTTCCGGGCAGGGAAACAACCGGGGATGCGAATACTGGGCGGTGGGCATGTCCAACAGCCTTTTGAGTTCGACTTTCAACGGTAACTTTGCCCTGGCGGTGGACAACAACAACGACGCACCGGCCCGGGTCCGGATTCAGGGTGGCGGCGCCAACGTCGACGAGATGGTTCCAGCCCGCACCCATCATGTGTTCATGCTCAACTACGTCATGGCGCACAAGAATCCTTCCGATGGCGGGGGCCTTCAGTCAGGATTCTATCGTGCTGCTGAGAATCAGGGGGGATTTCATGTGCGCACGTCGCTTCCAGTGACGGTATACCAGTTTAATCCATACGATTATGTCATCGATGGTGACAACTCCTACACCAACGACGCCAGTCTGCTGTTGCCCGTACATTCTTTGTCCCAGAATTACCTGGTGATGTCCCGCCCCACCTGGATCTGGGATTCCACCAACAGTCCAGGTGTGGCGGTCATTGTGGCCAGCCAGGACAATACCTCCGTGCTGGTTCAGACCCGGGCGAATGTGGCGGGAGGTCCCGGGGTTCCCCAGTTGGCCCCCGGGGGGTCGAGCAGTTTTGCCATGAACAAGGGAGACGTGCTTCAATTGGTCACCCGCAATGACCTGTCCTACAACAACTGCCCCACGGGACCTGGTGCTGAACGGATTTCTTCCGGGGGGGACGGGTTCTGCAATCCCGGACATGCCTACGATCTGACCGGCACCATGATCACCGCCACTGCGCCCATTGCAGTATGGGGTGGTCACAACTGCACCTTCATTCCCTATCATTACTGGGCCTGCGACCACATCGAGGAAATGCTGTTTCCCCTGGAAACCTGGGGCAAGCGGTTCATGGTGGGCCTGACCCGGCAGGTGAATCCGGGCTCCACGGAAACCAACGTGATTCGCATCCTGGCCAGCGAGAACAATACGCACATTACCTTCAATCCGCCTTCGGTGGCGAATCCCACCGTCCTGAACATGGGGGAATTCCTGGAGTTCATGCCACAGCCGAACACCCATTTCGAGGTGCAGGCCACCGGACCCATCATGATCGGCAAGTTCACGGTGGGACAGGATTATTCCGGCAACAGTGCCGGGGATCCGGCGTTTGGACTGGTGGTGCCGGTGGAGCAGTACGGTTCCGAGTACAACTTCACCGCACCCCCTTCCATGACGAAGAATTTCGTCAACGTCATTTCCCTTCTTCCTGCAAATCCGATGGAGTACATCCAGTTGAATGGCACTCCCATCACAATCAGCGATTATACCCCCATCGGCACGACGGGGTACGGGGTGGCCCAGAAGGATGTCACCAATGCGGGGACGAATGGCAGCAACCGGATTGTGGCGCCGAACCCGTCCATCAAGTTTGGCATCGAGGTGTACGGTTTCGCCAGTTACACTTCCTATATGTATCCGGGTGGACTGAATCTGGAATTCATTAACCCCATCGGGAATTGAATTGCAATTCCGGGATTTTGTGAGGTTCTCATGCTTCGTTTGGAAATGTTTGTGTTTGCAGTATCAATTTTGTTCCTTTCCGGCTGCAATCCCAGCAGTACCAAGAAACAAAACAACAACAACGGTTTCAACAGCCAGAACAACCTGAACAACACGGGCTGTACCAACGGCCAGCGCAGGTGTTTCGGCAACGTCCTGCAGAGGTGCGAAAACCGGGAGTGGATGAATGACACCATCTGCGGCATGGGGCAATATGTCGATCTTCCTGCGTGCGATCCCAACAATCTGGCCTGCCAGCAGTGCATTTCCGGCATGACCACATGCGGGACCGACAACAATGTGCGTTCCTGCACATCCAGCGGCACCGTGGGCCTGGTGGTGACGGAGTGTGATTCCGCCCTGGGCGAACAGTGTGTGGAGGTCAACGGAGTGGCCGCCTGCGACAGTCCCTGCATCCGGGCGTCGTCCACCAAGAGTTACCGGGGGTGTGAGTACTATGCGGTGGGCATGTCCAACTCCTACCTGGGCCCCGCATTCAACGGGAACTTTGCGCTGGCGGTGGACAACAGCAACGAAGCCCCGGCCCGGGTCCAGATTCAGGGAGGTGGAGCCAATGTGGATGAGATGGTTCCGGCAAGGACACTCAGGGTGTTCATGCTCAATTACCTGTCAGTCCACAAGGAACCCTCGGGGGGGGCCGGGCACCAGTCCGGCCTGTACCGGTCCACGGAAAACCAGGGGGCCTTTCATGTGCGCACCTCCCTTCCTGTGACGGTGTACCAGTTCAACCCGTACGATTTTGTCATCGGCGGCACCACCAACTCCTACACGAATGACGCCAGTCTGCTTCTGCCAGTGCAGGTGTATTCCCAGAATTACCTGGTGATGTCCCGCCCCACCTGGATCTGGGATTCCACCAACAGTCCAGGTGTGGCGGTCATTGTGGCCAGCCAGGACAATACCTCCGTGCTGGTTCAGACCCGGGCGAATGTGGCGGGAGGTCCCGGGGTTCCCCAGTTGGCCCCCGGGGGGTCGAGCAGTTTTGCCATGAACAAGGGAGACGTGCTTCAATTGGTCACCCGCAATGACCTGTCCTACAACAACTGCCCCACGGGACCTGGTGCTGAACGGATTTCTTCCGGGGGGGACGGGTTCTGCAATCCCGGACATGCCTACGATCTGACCGGCACCATGATCACCGCCACTGCGCCCATTGCAGTATGGGGTGGTCACAACTGCACCTTCATTCCCTATCATTACTGGGCCTGCGACCACATCGAGGAAATGCTGTTTCCCCTGGAAACCTGGGGCAAGCGGTTCATGGTGGGCCTGACCCGGCAGGTGAATCCGGGCTCCACGGAAACCAACGTGATTCGCATCCTGGCCAGCGAGAACAATACGCACATTACCTTCAATCCGCCTTCGGTGGCGAATCCCACCGTCCTGAACATGGGGGAATTCCTGGAGTTCATGCCACAGCCGAACACCCATTTCGAGGTGCAGGCCACCGGACCCATCATGATCGGCAAGTTCACGGTGGGACAGGATTATTCCGGCAACAGTGCTGGGGATCCGGCGTTTGGCCTGGTGGTGCCGGTGGAGCAGTACCGCTCCGAGTACAATTTCACCGCGCCTCCTTCCATGACCGTCAATTTCGTCAATGTCATTTCCGTGCTTCCCACGGATGGTGTGGATTACATCCTGCTCAATGACGTCCCCATCACCCTGGACCAATACATCCCCATCGGCACGACGGGGTACGGGGTAGCCCAGATGGATGTCACCAATGCGGGGACGAACGGCAGCAACCGGATTGTGGCACCGAACCCGTCCTTCAAGTTTGGCATCGAAGTGTACGGTTTTGCCAGTTACACTTCCTACCTGTATCCGGGCGGTCTGGATCTGGAGTTCATCAACCCCATCGGGAAATAATCGCAACCACCAATCCTTGTGAGGTACACATGCATCGTTCAAAGGTATGTCTTGGCTTTTTCTCGTTCGTTCTCTTTTTCGGTTGCAACCCGGACAAGCCAAAGAAGAATTACAACGCCATCAACGGATTCAACCAACAAAACAACCAGTATTGCATCACGGGTTCGCGGCGGTGTTTCGGCAACGTCCTGCAGAGGTGCGAAAACCGGGAGTGGATGAATGACACCATCTGTGGCATGGGCGAATATGCAGATTTGCCTGCGTGTGACCCTGGTAATCTGGCGTGCCAGGAGTGTATTTCCGGTATGACCACCTGCGGGACCGACAACAATGTGCGCACCTGCACATCCAGCGGCACCGTGGGACTGGTGGTGACGGAGTGTGATTCCGCAGAGGGTGAACAATGCGTGGAGGTCAACGGAGTGGCCGCCTGCGACAGCCCCTGCATCCGGGCCTCGGCCACCAAGAGTTACCGGGGGTGTGAATACTGGGCGGTGGGCATGGCCAACAGTCTGCTGGGAGCCACCTTCAACGGCAATTTTGCCCTTGCGGTGGACAACAACAACGACGCTCCGGCCCGGGTCCGGATACAGGGTGGCGGGACAAACGTGGACGAGATGATTCCGGCCCGCACCCTTCATGTATTCATGCTCAATTACGTGATGGCCCACAAGAATCCGTCCGGTGGCGGTGGCCTTCAGTCCGGACTCTATCGCGCCGCGGAGAATCAGGGGGGATTTCATGTGCGCACGTCGCTTCCGGTGACGGTGTACCAGTTCAACCCGTACGATTTTGTCATCGGTGGCACCAATTCCTATACCAACGATGCCAGTCTTCTGCTTCCTGCCCAGGTGCTTTCCCAGAACTACCTGGTGATGTCCCGCCCCACCTGGCACAGAAGGACCATGTCGGACAGTTGTTACCCCGGCGTGGCCGTGGTGGTGGCCAGTGAAGACGGCACATCCGTGCTGGTGCAGACCCGTGCCCATGTGGCGGCAGGAAACGGGGTTCCAGCACTCTCTCCCGGCGGATCCAACAGTTTTTCCATGAACAAGGGAGATGTCCTGCAATTGGTGACCCGCAATGACGTGACTTTCGGCAGTTGTCCCACGGGGCCGGGCTCTGAAACAACCACACAAGGGGGCGACAATTTCTGCAATCCAGGACATGCCTACGATTTGACCGGCACCATGATTACCTCGACGGCACCCATTGCGGTCTGGGGTGGTCACAACTGCACGTTCATTCCGTTCCAGCATTCCGCCTGCGACCACATCGAGGAAATGCTGTTTCCCCTGGAAACCTGGGGCAAGCGGTTCATGGTGGGCCTGACCCGGCAGGTGAATCCGGGCTCCACGGAAACCAACGTGATTCGCATCCTGGCCAGCGAGAACAATACGCACATTACCTTCAATCCGCCTTCGGTGGCGAATTCCACCGTCCTGAACATGGGGGAATTCCTGGAGTTCATGCCGTTGCCCAACACCCATTTCGAGGTGCAGGCCACGGGCCCCATCATGATCGGCAAGTTCACGGTGGGGCAGAGTTACTCCAGCGCCAACGCCGGGGATCCGGCGTTTGGTCTGGTGGTGCCGGTGGAGCAGTACCGCTCCGAGTACAACTTCACCGCACCTCCTTCCATGACGAAGAATTTCGTCAACGTCATTACCCGGCTGCCCACGGATGGCACGGATTACATCTTGCTCAATGACGTCCCCATCACCCTGGAACAATACATCCCCATCGGCACGACGGGGTACGGTGTGGCCCAGATGGATGTCACCAATGCGGGGACGAACGGCAGCAACCGGATTGTGGCGCCGAACCCGTCCATCAAGTTCGGCATCGAAGTGTACGGTTTTGCCAGTTACACCTCTTATTTGTACCCGGGCGGCCTGGATCTGGAATACATCAACCCCATCGGGAAGTAGTTCCCCGGACGGTGTGAACATGCGCAGTTTCCCTGGTTTCCGTGGTCAACGGGTCTTGATTTGGGGGGTTCTTCTGTTTGTTTCAGGTTCATGCGCCACGGGCCTCTCTCCGAAGCCGGACGGACAGGTTCCGGATGACGTGGAGGGAACCTGTGAAACCCATGAAGACTGCGATGACGGGAACTTCTGCACCACCAACATCTGCGGGGACATGGGCACCTGCATCCGGACCCACCACACCCAGGCTTGTGACGACGGGGATCCCTGTACGACTGCCACCTTTTGCCTGAACGGGGAATGCAAGGGAAAGGAAAGTTGTTGCGCAGACGGCCTCGACAACGACGGGGACGGGCTTGTCGATTGTGATGACCCGGATTGTGCGGGGCTGGCGGTTTGCAACACGGATTGTCCGGAGGTTCCGGAACCGGCGCCGGTTTCCGAAAGACCCATGCCGGGGGAGGCCATTCCCGGGCGGCACGAAACCACGGGGGTGAACGGGTTCACCGACGACTACATCTTCAACCAGGCGGATGCCCTCAAGGTGGGTGTCCGGCGGGAGTGGGGCGGTTCCATTGTCTTTTTCGGCATCAACAACGGGGAAACGGGCATGAACCATACCAACACCATCGATGCCAACGACACCGGACGGGAAGTGCAGGTGGCGTTCTACGATCCCGATCGCATGATGCAGAATTGCGCCCACAACGCTTCGTGCGTGGTCAGTCCCACCGAATGCCCGCAGTCCATCACGTACCTGGGCTGGAATCCGGTCCAGGGGGGAAACCGCTGCAACAACGGCTCCGATGTGGAGTGGGTGGATTTCTCGGACGGAGTGCTCACCATCAGCACCAATCCCCTGCAGTGGAATCCCAACTGGGACCGGACGGACTGTTCTTCCGATGCATGCCATGACCCGGAACTGGCCTTCCGGCGCTCGGACGTGCGGATCATCCAGCGCATGAGGTTCATCGGCTATCACATTGTCGAACTGGACTATACCATCGTGAACCTTTCGAATCTGGTGCATGCCGTGACGCATCACGAATTGCCCACGGTATATTCGGCCACGGGACTGGGTGGTCCCGACCTGTGGCGCCTGATGGATTCGGCAGGCAACCAGGTGTCCATCGACATCCCCGCCAACGACGGCTTTTTCCACCGGGTTTTCGAGAGTCCCGGAGGCTGGGTGAGTTTGCAGAACGAGACGCTGGAATACGGCGTGGCCCTGTACAACGAGAACCGGCTCACCTCCTACCAGGGCTGGCAGAACCGGGCCCTTCCCTTCAACAACTTCCGGGCGCTGTTTCCCTTTGCCATTCCGGCATACGGTACGATCCGGGCGCGATCCTACCTGCTCATCGGCGGGTTTTCCACCATTACCCAGGATGTGGCCTGGCTGGATGCGGCGCTGCCGCCGTTCGGGGCGCTGGACTGGCCGGAACCGGATCAGGTGGTTTCCGGCGGGGAGTTGACGGTTTCGGGGTGGGCCCTGGACAACAAGGGTGTTCAAACCGTGTACGCCCGCATTGATGACGGGGAACCTGTGGCGGTGGATTACGGGAATCCCCGTCCCGATGTGTGCGCCGCCTGGCCCGCCTACCCCGGATGCGATTCCGTCGGGTATTCGGGGACGGTCGACATCATTGGCCTTTCATCCTGTCCCCATGTCCTGGAGATTGTGGCGGTGGATACGGACGGCAATTCCCGGGTCATCGCCCGTCGTCGCTTTTTTGTAAACTGACAACTACTTTTTCGGGGGAGGTTCATTGTACCGGCGGATGGTCCGCAGGCAGGATTCCTTTCCAGGGAATTCCACGGGGTCGAACACGATGGTCTGGGTGCGGGCTTCCTCGTATTCTTCAGCTGTGATGCGGTTGCGCCGCCTCATGATGGCCAGAAGCCGGTCCAGCATGCGTTCCCATGAGCGGGACACCTCCTGATTGCAATAGAAGGAATAGCGCCGCTTGGGGCTGGGCAAAAGACTGGCCAGGTAGATGCTCTCCCGCACGGTGAGATCCATGGGATCCTTGTTGAAGAAATGATGGGCCGCCCGGGGAACTCCGTAAATTCCTGGTCCCAGTTCAATGATGTTCAGGTAGATTTCCATGAGACGTTTCTTGGGAACCACCTGCTCGACATGCCAGGTGAAGAACAGTTCCTCGAATTTCCTGGAAAGGGTTTTGCGGCGTTCGAAAAACACGTTTTTCACGATCTGCATGGTGATGGAGGATGCCCCGAATTTGAACCGGCCGGCCCGCAGGTTCTGGGTCAGGGCGGTGGAGAACTCGGATGTGATGAATCCGCGGTGCCGCCAGAATGACCCATCCTCGGTGGTGAGTACGGCGGCCACCATGTGGGGGGAAATCTCGTCCAGTTGGCGGGTCCACTCGCCATCGGATGCCACCTCCACCTGCACCCGCTGTCCGCCGGGTTCCACTATGGAGTATCCGAAGTCGTGGCGCAGGCGGTTGGGCCGCAGATGGGGCGGGGCTTTGAGTACCTTGCATCCGTCCAGATTGACCCGGCCGCGGATGGTGGCGTTTTCCGTGTCCAGTTTCGCGAAGTCCACGTTCACCCGGAGAGCGGCTTCGAACTGACCGCCCAGTTCCAGTTGGCGTATGTTGGGAACCAGGGGGGCGGGAAGACTCGCTGCCACATCGGCACAGGGGGTTTTCGGAACGGACAACTGGGCTTCGACCAGATATTTCCCCGTTTGGGGATCCGGCTTCAGCATGAAGGCGGACCGTGCCCGCAGAACCTTGTGGGTGAAGTCCAGTTCCGGGATTTCAATGAGGCCGGTTTGCTTGTCGTGGCGGGCGTACATGGTGAAGCCGGCGGACAGGCCCTCCAGCGGTTCAGGGGCAATGCGGGGGTCGAAGATGTTCACATCGGAGACATTCCCGGAAGCGTTGATGCTGGTTTTTCCATGCTGCCTGACCAGATCCACGTCGCCGGAAAAGCGGACCTTCTGCGGGTCCGTGAGCGGAACCCGAGGGGGCACCAGAAGACCCGCCCAGGCATCCCGCATGATCAGGTTGGCCTTGAGGAGATCGTTCTTGCGCTCGTAGATGCCTTCGGCATGGACCTTCCCGCGGTCCGGGAGGAACTGTCCTTCCAGTTGGAAAACAAGGGTGTCGGTCCCCCGGGGTTTGATGACCGCCTGCCGGGTATACAGCCTGAAATCATCGGAAAACGGCCAGACCAGACCGGACAATTCCACCGTGCGGATTTCGGAAATGCCATGGGTGCGTACGGAGGCAGCGTCGATGTAATACACGGGCAGCCAGGGACTTTTCAGCCTCAGTTCCGTGAGTTCCAGAGTCCCGCCATCCTCGCGGGAATAGGTCCAGTTGCCGTCCCGGACATGCAGGGCCAGTCTGCCGGTTTCCAGGTTCAGGCCAATCCCCCGGACCTTGATCCGGTCCCATTGGATGCGCTGGATTCCACCGGGTTCAGTAGCGGTTCTTTTCAGGTTCTCCGGAATGGTGCCATCCAGAAGGACTCCTTCCACGAGGATTTCGCCGGTCCGGATGGACGGGGTGGTGAATCGGGTGATTTTCCAGTCCGGGAGGGTGACCTCGCGGACGAAGGCACGGAAATCCCCACTTTTCACCCGCAGGTTTTTCACCGTGATGTTTTTCCAGGTGATTTCGATGTCGGCGGTGAGCAATTCCATGTCCCGGGAGCGGGCCATGCGTTCCAGTTGGGCTCGAGCGTAGCGTCTCGCCAGGGGAGGAATCGACAGCAGTACCCCCGCCACCAGCAAAAGCAGGACGCCCAGGCCGATCAGCAGGATTCTGGTTTTCATGAGTTCAGTTGCAAATCAATCCGATCACGAGGGTGTCCTCGTTATCCTTGGGACCGGCAATGAACATGGGTTTTTCTGCGGCGAGTTTGACGGTCATGTTGTGCAGGACCGTTGTCTTCACGTTGTTGGTGCCCTCTTCGCGCTGGATTTGCAACTGGATGCGGTAGCGAACCTTGTTTTTGGCTTCAAGGATCCGCTCGATGAGTTTGGTGGTCATGAAAAGTTCATGGGCCAGCCGGGTTCGTGCAGTTTTTTGCCCAAGAGCAATATCTGAACTTTGCCTTAGTTGGAAGGACCCGTATGCCTTGAACGGGATCTTGGAAAGAATATCCCTGAATTGCAACAGTTCCTTGGGCAGCGGGGCTTTTTGTTCCCGGGCGACGATGGTGTATACCTTGCACTGCACGCTGTTCGGGTCGGATGTTCCCTGGGCGGATACCGGCCGGGAAAAAACCAGCATGGCAGAAAGAAGCAGGAATGAGGAGAGAACTGACGTGCGCATGTGCATTCGCCTCCTAAATGGAATTCTCCAATTCCAGACCCGTCAGCCACACCACGGTGATCAAATCACCGTCGGTATCGGGAATCTGGAATACAGCCGTGTTGATGTCATCGGCCGCGTTGATGATTTCAATAATGCATGAACTGGCTTCGGTTGCAAGGGCTTCCAGTTCGGGTGCCGGTTCCAGTACGGGGGGTTTGACCATCACCGGTGCGGTTGCCGGTGGTTTTGTCATGGGTTCCTGGGCAACGGTGACAGGGGTTGGTGCATGGGAAACCGGCGGCGTGACAACCGGCTGGAACCGGGTCATCACCTGGGTGAACAAAAAGCCGCCCACCAAAAGTGCCACCACCACGCCCACCATTCCGGACACCCCGGCGCTCAGGGGTAGTCCACGCC
>CAZTZR010000109.1:0-11395 GCA_964618145.1 uncultured Kofleriaceae bacterium | reverse complement strand
GGAAAGGGGTGATGTTGTGATATAGGGGCGGGGTGGTTAGTTCTGAGGGAGGGACGGTAATTTTTGACGGCGGCGTAGAAGGAGCAGGGCGAACGCGGCGAGGAACGGAAGGGCGCGGGAGGAATGGTGGCCTGGGGAGGTGGAGCAGCCCAGGCGATGGTCGTAGGCGCGGGACTTGGCCATGACCGGGCCAAACCCGTAGGCGCAGTAGAAGTTTTGTTCGTTTTGGTCCAGCACGCAGTTCATACCGGGCGCGCAAGCCGACGTATTGAGGCTGCAAGGTGCGGAGCACCAAGCATCTTTGGTGTCGATGTCCTGCACGCAAAGGCCCAGATGGCAGGAATCCTGGGAGGAACAGATCTGGCTGACGCCGGATCGGCCGGGAGTGCATTTCCCCTTGGCTTCGCATTCCGGATCCACGGTGACATGGATGGTGGTGGAGCTCGTATTGCCGGCCCGGTCACGGACACGCGCCCGCAACTCACGTCGACCGGCGTCGACAATGGAAACCTGCCAGGTGAAATAGGGCCATTTCTTCTCCCCCAGACTGGTGCCATCCAGAAAAAGTTCCACCCAGCGGCCCAGGCTGTCTTCGTCGCCGGTGACGATGTTCACTGTAAAAGGGGGTTTGATGCGGGCGCCGTCCCCGGGAGTGAGAAAGTCCACCCATGGGGTTTCTGCATCCACCCGTGACCCCAGATTGGCCGCCAGCACGTTCGCGCAGTTCTGGAACCGGGTACCGTCACAGGCGGAGCCATCGGGGACATTGCCTTCGGCCCAGTCCGGATCCGAGGTGACATACGGGTTCATGATGGCCTTGGTATTGCTGACATGGGCCAGCCCGAAGCCATGGCCCGCCTCGTGCACAATGGTGGTCACGATGTCTTCCAGGTTGCCGAGGCTGTCCGAAAAGGTGTAGGCAACGTCCCGCTTGTTGGTGTTGCCGCAGTCAAAGGGAGAGACCCCCACCATGGCTCCGGGACTGCGGGAAATCAGACTGCCGGTGCCACCGATCATCATCATCGCATAATCCGTCCCGGGGGGCGGCCTCTTCGAGGTGATGATGACATTGAACGGGCTATAAAAATGCCTCACCAGACCGGTGACGGCATCAATGACCTGCTGCCTGGAGGACAACGGCGCCCTTGTAAACGGTTCATGGTTGAATGGCGGAATCTCCACCTCCGGATAGTCGGGTATCCAGGACTGGTTCTTTTCCGGATCATCACTGCCCCGGATGATGGTGGCACCATCGAAGTTCAGGAACATGATGACCGGCTTGTTCCCTGCCTTCCAACGGGGAAACACCGGACATTCATCGGGACCAGGCATACCGGGAGGCACCCGGATGCCGCCGCACTGTGGCCGCAGGACAGCCGTGTGGGAAAAAGCGGTGGCAGGTAAAAAATGCAGCAGGAACAACAACGAAGCAAACTTCATGGCGGGTCTCAAACTCCGGGATCCCGGCATCCATGCGGGATCGTGTTGTACTTTAATCGACAAGGCGGGATCTTTCAAACGGGAAAACGAAAAAATTCCGGGAAATCCATGATTGTATGAAATGATTTGAAGTCTGAACCGGTTCCCGTGGAAACAGAGTAGTTATTGAACACCTCCTTTTTTATGGACTTAAATTATGAAATTTGTTCTGTTGCTGGTATCCATTCCTTTCATTTCAACCGTATCCTGCTCACCCAAGCCCACGCTGGAAGACACGTTTCCCACGGAGTTCGAGGTCCTGCATCCCCTGGTCCGGGATACCGAAGACGTCACCGAATATGTGGCCAACGTCCAGGCCTGCAAAAACGTCCAGATCCGCACAAGGGTAAGCGGCATCATCGAGAGTCTGGGGGCGGACGAAGGCCAAACCGTTAAAAAAGACCAAATACTTTTTACCATCAACAACAAGCAACTTCAACAGGACCTCGTCAAGGCTCAGGCAGCGACCCGAAGCGTCCTGGCAGAAATGAGGGCCGCCGAGATCGAATTGAACGGGGCCAAAAACCTGCTGGAAAAGAATTTCATCTCCAAACCGGAATTCGAACTCGCCGAAGCCAGACTCAAAACCCTCCAGGCAAAACTCCAGGAAGCCCGGACGGATGAAAGCCAGGCCCGGCTCATCATTTCCTACACTGAAATCAAGGCGCCGTTTGACGGCGTGCTCGGCCGCATTCCCAAAAAAACCGGCAATTTCGTTGAAAAGGGCGATGAACTCACCACCCTGAACTCCAGTGACGAGGTGTTTGCCTACTTCCGGGTTTCCGAGAAGGAGTACCTGGACTACGCACTGATCCAAAAGGGCGGCGAATCCCGGGAAGTGTCCCTGATTCTGGCCAATGGCCAAAAATATGCACATACGGGAGTCATCGAAACGACAGACAGTTCGTTCGACACAAGCACGGGGACCATTGCATTCAGGGCCCGTTTTCCCAACCCCGACCGAATTCTGAAACACGGGGCCACCGGAAAGGTCAGGCTGAAGACGCCCATCAAGAACGCGGTGCTCATACCGCAAAAATCGACTTTTGACCGCCAGGAGTCCCTCTTCGTCTTTGTGGTGGACGAAGAAGGCGCCGTCCAGGCAAGGCAGGTTGTCATCCACCGACGGATGCCGCAATTTCTCGTCATTGGCGAAGGTCTCGCACCGAATGACAGGATCCTGTACGAAGGGGTACAACGGGTCAGGGAAGGCGACCGGATTGTAACGAGACTGATTCCGTTTCCCGAAACCACGAATTGACTCATGTCCACCACATTCAAAAAACACGAAATCATCAATCGCCCCATTCTGGCCATCGTCATCTCGCTGATTATTCTCTTTCTGGGAATATTCACCATGATTCGGCTTCCCATGATGCTGTTTCCATCCGTGGCGCCTCCGGAGGTCAACGTGGAAGTGGAATACCAGGGGGCCAACGCCGAAACGGTGACCAAGGCGGCCGTGGAACCCCTGGAACGGGCCATCAACGGTGTTCCCGGCATGAAATACATGATCAGCGACGTCGGCAGTGACGGGGTCGGGGTCATCCAGGTCATCTTCGAAACGGGAGTTGACGTCAAGATTGCGGCAGTGAACGTGCAGAACCGCATCAACGATGTCATGGGAATGCTGCCGCCCGAGGTCATACAGCGGGGTGTTCTCATCGGAATGGAGGAAAACGCCATCCTGATGTACATCAACATCTACAGTTCCGACCCCGGCATGACCGAAAAGTTCATCCACAACTTTGCGGATCTGAACATCCTCCCCGAACTCAAACGCATCCATGGCGTGGGGTATGCGGACATCCTGGGCGCCAAGGAATACGCCATGCGCATCTGGCTCAAGCCGGATCGGATGGCGGTGTACGGCATTTCCACCAAGGAGGTCATGGAAGCCATCGAAGAATACAACCTGGAGGCGTCTCCCGGGAAAATCGGGGACAATTCCGACCGCACCACCCACTCGTCCCTGCAGTACATCCTCACATACCCGGGCAGGTTCACCACGGTGGAACAGTATGAAAAGATTCCGGTCAAGGCCACCGAAGATGGCCAGATTCTCCGGATCAAGGACATTGCCGAAGTCGAGTTCGGAACGGAATACTTTGATGTCGAGGCCCGATTCAACGGAAAGCCCGCAGCTTCCATCATCCTGAAACAACTTCCCGGCTCCAACGCCAAGGAAGTCATTGAAGCCGTCAAGAAGCGCATGGCAGAACTCAAGGAGTCCACTTTCCTGCCCGGCATGGATTATGAAGTCAGTTATGACATCGCACGCTTCATGGACGCCTCCATCAAGGAGGTGGTCAAGGCCTTTCTGCAGGCCCTGGCACTCGTTGTCCTGGTCATCTTCATGTTCCTGCAGAACTGGCGCGCCACCCTCATCACTGCGGCTTCCGTTCCTGTTTCCGTCATCGGAACCTTTTTCTTCATGCCCATGTTTGGACTGTCCCTGAACCTCATCACCCTCAGTTCCCTGGTCATCGTCATCGGAATTGTGGTGGACAACGCCATTGTGGTCATTGAAGCGGTCCACGCAAAAATGGAAGAAGCAGACCTGTCGGCCAAAGAGGCCACCCGACAGGCCATGCAGGAGATCCGGGGTGCCATCATTGCCAGCACGCTGGTGATGTCCGCCGTCTTCATCCCGGTGTCCTTCATGGGGGGGCCGTCCGGTTTGTTTTTCAGGCATTTTTCCCTGACCCTGGCCATTTCCATCGTGCTGTCGGGGGTGGTGGCCCTGACCCTGACTCCGGCCATGTGCGCTTTGTACATGAAGCCCCCTTCCAGAGAAAGGAAAACCGCCTTTTCCTCGATAGGCAGCAAACTGCACAACTGGTACAAGCGCAGGGAAGACGGCTATGGCCGGCTCCTGGGAAAACTCATCCGTCGGCGGGTGTTCACATGGCTGGTGCTCATCGCCTTTTTTGTGGGCTCCGGATATCTGGGCAAGACCCTCAGGACAGGATTCATCCCCACCGAAGACCAGGGAATGTTCTTCGTCAGCACCACCACTCCTCCGGGAGCCACCCTGGAACGCACCAAGGATGTGGTCAATGCCGTGGGGTCTGCGGCGCTGCAAATGGAAGGGGTGGAAAGTGTATCCACCCTGGCCGGCACCAACGCGCTCTCCGACGGAACCGGGGCCACCTACGGCACGGTGCTGGTGAACCTGAAAGCCTGGCACAAGCGCCATGTCACCGTGCACGACGTCATGGGGGAACTGGAAAAGAGAATTGGTCACATCAAGGATGCCCAGATTGAATTGTTCACGCCCCCTGCGGTTCCCGGATACGGCAACGCCAGCGGCTTTGAACTGAAACTGCTCGACCGGACAGGCACCAACGACCTCCAGGCGCTGGAAAACGTCACCCGCCAGTTCCTGGCAGACCTCAGGGCACGACCGGAAATCGCCAGTGCCTGGACCATCTACGATGCCAGTTTTCCCCAGTACACCATCCACGTGGATTATGACAAGGCGGCCCAGAAAGGCATCACCGCCAATGAGGCCATGGATGCGCTGTCTGCCTATATCGGCAGTGAGTATGCCTCCACGTTCGTCAAGTTCGGCAGGACCTACAAGGTCATGGTACAGGCCCTCCCGGAATACCGTGCCAACCCGGAAGACATCTACCAGTTGACCGTCAAGAACGACAGGGACGAAATGGTGCCGTTTTCCGCATTCGTCACCCTGGAGAAAACCTACGGGGTGGACCAGATTACCCGCTACAACATGTACAACTCCGCCGAAATCAACGGGGAGGAAGCTCCCGGATACAGCAGCGGCGACGCCATCCGGGCCATCAAGGAAGTCGCAAGGAAAAAACTCCCCCGGGGTTACGACATCGCCTGGTCGGGCATTTCCTTTGACGAAGAGGCCGCCGGGAATGAAGGCATTTACCTGTTCCTCATCAGTTTGCTTTTCATTTACCTGATCCTGTCCGGCCAATATGAAAGTTTCCTGTTGCCCCTGCCCGTCATCCTGGCGGTTCCTTTTGGCATCTTCGGCGCCTTTTTGCTGCTTCAGGTGACGGGACTGGAGAACAACATTTACGCTCAGATTGCCGCCATCATGCTCATCGGGTTGCTGGGGAAAACAGCCATCCTTATTGTTGAATATGCGTCCCACAAACACACCGAAACCGGTTGTTCCGCGCTGGAGGCCGCCATCGAAGGCGCCAGACAACGCCTTCGGCCCGTCCTGATGACAGGCATTTCCACGGCCATTGGCCTGCTGCCCCTGGTTTTCGCCACAGGGGCCGGGGCCATGGGTTCGCGGACCATCGGGACCGCCACACTGGGGGGAATGGTGCTGGGCACCCTCATTGGCCTCGTCATGGTTCCCGGTCTGTATGTCGTGTTTGGTTCCTTCAGGAAGTCACCGAAAACCAACGAGGCCGGGCAGGAACCATGAAACTTTCCCTTTTTGCCACCTTCACCCTCATCCTGTTCCTGTGTGGCTGCAAACCGGTCCGGATTCCAAAAGCCGACACCACCACACCGAAACAGTATGTGGACCATCAGGATGAAACCAATATCGCTCGGATCAACTGGCGGGAATATTTTGATGACCCACATTTGATTCAGTTGATCGACACTGCCATTTCGGGCAATTACGATCTGAAAAAGGCCATCCTGCGCATCCGGATTGCCCGTGCCGGCGTTCGTGCCACCACCGGCGAGTCCTACCCGCAGGTGGAAGCAGCCCTGTCCATGGGCGTCACCCGTTACTCCAAATACACGGAGGACCATATCGGGAATGTGACCACCGATGATTTTGACGGAAACCCCCTTCCCCATCCCATCCAGGACCACTTTCTGGGCTTGACCGCCACATGGGAACTGGATTTCTGGGGGAAACTGAAAAACCAGCGGAAATCCGCCGTCTCCGGTTATCTTGCCACCATCGAAGGAAAGAACTTCGTGCACTCCAATCTGGTGGCAGAGGTGGCCTCCGCCTATTATTCACTGGTCGCCCTGGACAATGAACTGGAAATCCTTCAGCAAACCATCGAAAAACAGAAACATGCCCTGGCGGTGATTGAGGGACAAAAAGAAGCCGCCCAGACCAACATCCTGGCGGTCCAGCAATTCCGGATTCAAAAACTCGGCACCCTGGCGAAGGAGAAGGAAACCCGTCACGGCATTGAGGAAAAGGAAAACAAAATCAATTTCCTGCTGGGCCGTTTTCCCCAGTCCATCGACCGGAACAAGGAAAGCCTTTTTCGCGATCTGCCCAAAAAAGTGCAGACGGGAGTTCCGTCACAACTTCTGGCCAACCGCCCTGACATCCGGGAGGCCGAACATGAATTGCGGGCCAGCCGGTTTGACATCAAAACCGCCCGGGCAGCGTTTTTCCCCTCGTTCACCATCACCGCCAACGCCGGCCTGCAGGCCTTCAACCCCAAATACCTGATCCAGCCGCCTTCCATCGGCTTTTCCCTGCTGGGGGGCCTGGTGGCTCCCGTCATCAACCGCAAAGCCATCCGGGCACAATACGAAGCCGCCAAAGCCGCACAGTTAAAGGCCATGTACAACTACCAAAGCCTGATACTCAACGGCTTCATGGAAGTCATGAACGAGTTGACCAATATCAGGAACTTCGGGGAAATCCATGCCATCAAAACGGAACAAAGCGTCATCGCCCGGGATTCCATCGAGGCTTCCATCGAACTGTACCAGGCTGGCAGGGCCAATTACCTGGAAGTATTGATGGCCCAGCAAAATGCCCTGGAGATTCAACTGGAAATGCTTGAAACCGTGAAAAAACAAAGGCTCGCCGTCATCAACCTCTACAAGGCCCTGGGTGGCGGTTGGCGTTGACCGGCGGGCGTCCCTTGTCGCCGGTCCTGGAAATACATTCAGTGTGCCGGTTCAACGGAGTTGACCGGCGCCATCACCAGGCAATTACCAGCATGGTGCCCACCCAGAAAGCCAGTTCATCCGCGAATGACTTGCCTTCCAGGTTCGTCCAGGCGATTCCCGCCAGGGCCCGGAGGGTCAGTTCCCCGGAGAATGCATGATCCAGGGAAACCGTGCCCTGGATGTCCAGACGGTTGTCCCCCATCATTTCATCACTGTACAGCCACTTGAAACCGCCCTCGGTTTCCAGGTTGAGGTTCCACTTCGCGGCCAGTTTGCGCTCATAAGCGCCGCCCACGTTGAAATAGACGTAATTTCCATCCCGCAGGGCTTCCTGGATGCCGCTGAAGAAATGAACCTTGAAAAACGGCTTGAATCCCTTGCCCCACGAAATACCCAGCATGGGTTCCAGTGCGGCCGCCTGGTCAGCCCCGGCGCTTTCCTCCCGGGCACCCGGCGCTGTGTAAAGCATCAATCCCGCATGCCAGAGGAAATCCCCTGCCAGGGTGCGTTCCAGTTCCGTGTAAAGGAACTGTTCCAGCCCCGGTCCGGCCCGGACGTTGTTGGCCATGGTTTTTCCGGTCAACTGGGATGCCGCCGCCCAGCCGAAGGTCCACATTCCCCGCGTGGCGGTGAACCCGGGCAAAAAAACGCCCGGAGAATGGCGCTGGCTGCCCTGCCCCAACTGGTTCAGTCCACGCCACACGTAAGCCGATGAGAAATTCATCTCCAGTTCGAATTCCCACCCGTCGTCATCCGTTTCGTCCGTGTCGGCAGGTGGCTTCGCCGGTTCGGCCACACCGGTGGCGTTCGCACCCGGAGCCGCCATCATCCATGGCACAATAAAAAGAATCATGAAGCAAAGAGTTCGCACGGGATTCCCCCCGTTCCCTTGTACCGAAATCCTACCGAAAAGAAAAGTCCTGCGTGAAAAAGTCGATGCCCCCCAGATTGTCCCGCAACACGGCATGCACCACGCAGTCACCGGTCCAGTCCTTCTTTGGCAGGATGCGGTTGGGGGCCGGCTCGCAGTTGATCTGCCGGGTTCCGTCCAGGGCCATTACGCAGTAAATACGATCCCCGTAACTTTCCAACTCACCGCAGGTGGTGAAATACCGAAGGTCCATGAAAATGAAGTTGGTGGCATCGGAATCATCCCGCAGTTCATCCAGGCTGGCGGTGTCCACCACCGCCATGAGAGGTGCCTTTTCCCCGGCCGTGGCCACGATGGGTTCGCCCACCGGCATGTCTTCTTCGTGGAACGTGAAATGGCTGATCCGGGGATTGATGTTTTTCACTTCCCGATTGCTGATGGTCAGGTTTTTCAGGCTGATCAGACAGTTTGCCGTGGGAATGTTGTTCCGTATGGCGTCACCGCAGGCCGCCCAGACGTCTTCGGAGCCTGACAGCACCTGCTGAATGAAGATGATGATTTCATCGATTTCATCCAGTTGCGGCAAATCCGGCAAGGTCCAGGAAAAGGAAGCCTCCGTGCCTGCCGTGCACAGGGTGGAGAAGGGATTTTCCGCACACAGGGGCGGACGGGTTTCCCCGATCTGGGCTGCCACACAGCGGGTGATCTGCTCCAGTTGGGTGGGAATGCACAGGAACCACAGCGTGTGGGGCGTTCCCTGGGGCCAGTGGATCAGGCTGTCCACCGTGACCGTGTCCCCCCCGCCAATCTCGGGGGGTTCCGTGCGGATCCCCAGCACCTGGGGCTCTTTGTCGTTGAGTTTCCCCTCCGGATCAAACTCTTCGCCAAAACATGCGATCATGAAAACCGCCAGAAACGGCAACAGCGATACCCACCGGAACCGTCCGAAGAAGCCTTTGGAAAATCCTGTATGCGTCATCAGAACTCCCCCTTGATCCCGAATGAGGGGAATATGGGCAGGCCCTGGATGGTCCTGCGCCTCGTATAATTGAAGTTGTAGTCGATGAACTCCGTGGCCTTGTTGTAATACACGTTCTGGACATCCAGATAGGCTGTCAGGCTCCACCGCTTGAATTCGAATTTCTTGTCCACACGCACATCCAGTTGATGGAAAAGGGGCAGTCTTTCACTGTTGAGTGCTCCTTGTACCCCCCGGTATCGGCCGGCGTCGGAATCATAGATGCCGCCGATAAACGGGGTCAGCGGTATCCCCGTGGACAGGCGGAACCGGAATCCGGCCTGCCATCCATTGCGCCACTGACCCGAAAAAAGCAGTGTCAGGATATGGGTCTGATCGAATGTGAACACGTGCCAGTCAATGGATTCGTTCTCCTTGCGCTCCGATTGCGAGAGGGTATACGACAGCCATCCGAAGCATTTGGTCATGCCCAGTCCCGGTGGACAAACGGCATCGTTTTCCTTCTTGATGAGCATCTCCATGCCCACCACCCGGCCTTTGCCCTGATTGCGCAGGTTTTCCCGGACGAGTTCCCCGTCCCGCTCCACCACCCGATCCGATGCGGTTACCAAATCCCAGAGGTATTTGTAGAATCCGGCCACCTCAATGGACAGGGAAGGGAGCGGCTTCAACGTGGATCCCACCGTGGTGTGAAGGGATTTGTTGTAGGTCAGATACGGGTTGCCCAGAAATTTCTGGTACACTTCCTGGATTTCCGGCTCCTGGGAATACAGGCCGATTCCCGTATTCAGATACAGTTTTTCAGGCATGATTCCGTAGCGCACGGTCAAGCGGGGATCAAACATGGCGCCCGAAAATTCTTCCACCCGGATCAGGTCCACTCGCAAACCCGGAATGATCGTCAGTTGCTTGTGGGGTACCCAGTTGCCCTCTGCGAAAAAAGAGTTGGCCAGGATGACGCCCTCAAAACGGAAACTCTTGTCCCCGAAAGGATTGTTGATGTCGGAATTGTCCTGATCCTCCCGGTTGCCGCCGAACCGGGTTCTCAGGGCAAAAATGCCCTTGGCCCGGTTCCCGTCGAAGCCCGTCACCAGGGAAAAGTTCTTGCTGAACCGGTGAAGCCACTCCATTCGCCATTCCACCTGTTCGGTGTCCAAGCTCACCCCGAAGGTCTGATCGTCGGAGAGAAACGACAGATTGTAAAATCCCCCGCCCAGGGAGGCGAAGAAACGGTGCTCACCAAACCGCTTGCGGTACTGCGCGGTCAATTTGTGAAAGGTGGTGATGAACGGCGTTTCCTTTTTTTCCAGGAACATGATGCGGTCATCGGAGCCGAACCACATGAGTTTGAAGTCCCCCGAGAGGATGGGGTAGTCCAGCATGGCCTGGTAGTCCCAGTACACCGGGGCCAGTTCCATCCCCGGAATCAGGCGCAAAATGCCGTCTATGTAGGATCGGCGAACCGACAGGGCGATGCTACCCTTCCCCACCGGCCCCTCCAGAAGCATGGCGCCATCCCAGAGGTCAAAATCCAGATAGCCGTGCCACCCGTCGGTCTTGCCCTTGCGGACACCCACGTCGATGATGCCCCCCATGGCCCGGCCATATCGGGCGGAGTAATTGCCGGGCACGAATTCGATCTTCGAAAGGAGGTCCGAGTTGACCACGGAGGTCAGTCCGAAAAAATGGAACAGTTGCGGAATTTCAAAGCCTTCCAGGAACACGCGGGTGTCCCGGGGAGCGGAGCCGCGCACTACGAGCAATCCCAGACCGAAAGGTGCCCGGGCAACCCCTGGCATGTTCTGGATGGAACGCAACGCATCCCCCTGGGTGCCTGGAATGTTCAGGATTTCGGTGAGTGAAACCTGGTAGCGGGTGACCTCCCGGGCCACGGTGCGGCCCGTGATGATGGTGATGTACACGGGTTCGCCTGTGGTCCGCAAAAAATATTCCACGGAGCGGGTAGCCTCCCCCACCTGGACGATGTTGCGCTGCACGTAGAAGCCGGGAGCTTCCACAATGACCTCGTAGCGGCCCGGGGGAAGCCCCGTGATGGCGAATGTGCCATTCTCCCTGCCATACACCCGCCGCTGTACGGGCCCATATTCAGGTTCGTCGTCGGCGGACACCACCACAACTGTGGCGTCCATCACCCGGGTGCGCTGGCCAAAACGCCAGAGCGTACCAGTGATGGACCC
>CAZTZR010000108.1:0-11626 GCA_964618145.1 uncultured Kofleriaceae bacterium | reverse complement strand
CGACAGGAATTGCCGATTTGATTTTTCCGATTGCTATTTGGACCCGCCAGTTTATGAGAAATGATTAGGGGTGGTTTCCCCTTGGCGGGGAGTTACCCACGACAGCAGGTTCCCAGAGGCTTGTGATGGGAACGGCATGCAACCGGTCGCCGAAAGGCACGACTGCCGCACCGTCATACAGCACCACACCGCATGCAAACCTTTGGGGGGCCGCCCCCTGAAGTTTGCGAAGGCCCCGGAAATCATCGCCTGTGACCGTCGAAGCCGCCTTCACCTCCACCCCGGCAAGCATGGACCCTGACTCCATCACCAGGTCCACCTCGACCTGATCCTTGTCCCGGAAATGGAAGAAGGAGAAAGTAGATTCGCTCCAACTTGCCTGTCGCCGCAGTTCCTGATACACGAAGGTCTCGAGCATCTGTCCAAAAAGGGCGCGATCCTGCCAGAGTCCATCGGCGTCAACCCCCAAAAGGGCGCAGGCCAGGCCGGTGTCCCCCATGTGCAGTTTGGGTGTCTTGATCAGACGGGAAAGTCGATTGCTGTGCCAGGGCGCCAGTTCCTCCAGCAGGAAGATGCGCGACAGGAGGGTCATGTATTGCCGGATCGTGGGACGACTGACCGCAAACGGCTCGGCGAGTTCGGAAACATTCATCAGACGGGCCGTCTGTCCGGCAGCCAGGGTCAACAGTCGGGGGAGAGCTTCCAGTGCCGAGATTCGGGCCAGATCGCGGATGTCCCGCAGCACGAGAGTCTCCGTATAGTCGCGGTACCAGGCCGCCTGCCGCTTCGCCAAGGGGCGGTTCAGCGCCGCAGGGAAGCCGCCTGCAGTCATCCGGTCGGACAGAAGACGGCCCATCCTGCTGCCCGCCGGTCCTGTCTGGAATCGTCCATGAAACAGGGTCGTCAGGAAGTCAGCGCCGCCAGCAGACAGTTCTGCCTGCGCCAGGGGGTGCAGCCGGAAAATCTCCATGCGGCCGGCCAGGGAGTCGGCCAATTTGGGGATCAGCAGAACATTGGCCGAACCGGTCAGGATGAAACGACCTGGAAGGCGTCGGGTATCGACCGCAGCCTTGATTGATGTGAACAACTCCGGAACCCGCTGAACCTCGTCCAGGATGACCCGGTCGGGAAGGTCGGCCACGTATCCGATCGGGTCTGCCTGTGCCGCCTGCAACTGTACCTTGTCGTCGAAACTCAGATAATGGTACCCATGTTGGTCACCCACTTGCCGGGCCAGCGTCGTCTTGCCGCACTGGCGTGGCCCATGCAGGAGAAGGACGGGCGAGTCCGACAAGGCTTCCAGCATCCGTGGCAGGATCCGGCGGGGGATGAGTCGGGAAGCATTCATGGCACTTCATTCCTACTTCAGGATTCGTCCAATTGCAAGTTTCTGTGTCGTCTATCTGTAACTTTTTGATCGTCCAATTGAAAGTTTGTGTGCCCGCCCATTCCCCATAATCTTGACTGGGGGAGAGGGGAATGGGGAAAGCGGCAGGTGACCCTACCGCAGTCCCAAAGCGGCGCAAAGCGCCGCGGAGGAGGGGGGTGAGAGGTTTTTTTACACTTCACTTTTTATGATTGCTGTCAATGAATGCAGGAATGCAGTTTCATTTCCGGTGGTGCAGGGCCATGTGGCCGGTCTGGATGCCTTCGGAGGCCAACGCCCACAGGGCCGCGAAATGATTGGCAAGTCCGCAGGCGGCGGTCGTTTCGCACAGCCTGGCAGCTGTGTGGATCCGGCAGGCCGACAGCAATTGCCGGACCAGGGGATGTTTCACCGTCAGGCCGCCAACGCTGCCCAGGGGCAGGGGTAACTCCAGCGTCCCTTCGAGCCGGGATCCGTCACCCAAAAGGCGCCAGGAGGACAGCGGGCGCATGCCCGAAGGTCCGCAGGCATGGGAAAAGGCACCGGCCGCCACGGCCCGGGTGTCGTTGGCCGTGGCCTGGCAGACGGCCAGAATGCCGTTGAGAATCCCCTTGTTGTGGGTGGCCGCCCGCAACAGATCCCGTTGGGCCCAGTCGGCCAGGCGCAGCATGCGGCGGGCGACATCGGCGCCCGTCCGTCCGGCCCGGGCCAGATCGGCCACGGCAAACCCGGCGGTGGCCCGGGTCAACCGCTTCGGGTACGCATTGGTCACAATGCGTCCGATGACCTCGCCCCCCGTGAGGGTTTCCAGAAAGGTGCCGGCGGCTTCGGCCAGGGTGTTGGCGATGTTGGCGCCCATGGCGTCCACGGTGTGGATGTGGATCAGCAGGACCAGTTCATCTTCGGCGCAGTTTCCCTTTTCCAGTTCGAACGGTCCACCGCCTCGGGACGCCAGTTCCGGATCCAGTCCCGCAAGGTGCTCCAGCAACTCCTCCCGGTGTTTCTGGATTTGTTCCCAGGCGGCGGTCGGGTCCGTGACCAGTTGCACCTGGGCGGTGGCCACCGCCGGTCCTGCTTCCACGGTGAACCCCCCGTTCCTGGCGGCCAGGCGCGCGCCATTGGCTGCGGCGGCCACCACGGACGGCTCCTCGGTCACCATGGGAACCCACCTCTTCTCCCCGTTGATGCAAAAATGGGGAGCCATGGCCAGGGGCAGGGCCATGGGGCCCACGATGTTCTCAATCCAGGTTTCGGACAGGGCAGGGTCCCATCCGCCGGAATCCAGGGTGTCCCGGGCGGTCGGTTCATCCCCGAAAACCAGGTGTCTTCGCTGTTCCATGGAAAGACGGAAAAAACCGGAAACAAATGAGGTGTCGGTCATGACCCGTTGATACCACATTCGCCCTGTCATTGACCACCCCTCGTTGCGGCGGTCCTTTTTCTGGTTGCAAACAGTGTACGGATGCACTGTTGCACTGTGGTATGGCATTCTGAATGGGGAATGGATTTATTCCTCGATTGCGTGGGAATATACGAATTCAGGATCCAAATCGAGGCCGTTGGGCCATTCAATGGTGTCGAAGGATATTTTTGCCTTGGCAAACAAGGCAGGGTCTTTCAGTTTTTTCAAAACGGCATTGTTTATCCAAGGCTTGAGATCCAGAACCCGGCGCTCACCGTTCTCGTAAAAGATCCGAAGGACATATTCATCAAGGGGTTCAACTTCCAAAATGGCAGGTGTCATTGTTGAAATTCCTTCAGCGCAAAGGTTCTATGCGAAACGGAGTCTCGCCAGACATGATCAGTTTCCAGTTGGCAAGGAGGTCTTCCTGATGAAGTTCTGCCCAAGCAAGAGTTAGTCGGAGTTGTTTCCTGGGAAGTTCTCCTTCCATCACTTCGCATGTCAGAATGTTTATTGATGCCTTGAACTCACCGTAGTAAACATGGAAATGGGGAGGCGGATGCTCATCGGGCGCGTAATACATCCTGATAATCAATCCGAAGAACATACTGATGGTCGGCATGGTTCAGTCGTCTCTTGGGTTCAAGGGATTCAGTTTCTCTTCAACAAACTGAATCCATGGCGTTTATAGTGTAAACAAGGAAATTTGCAAGACTGGATAGATTGGGCAAACGCGTTATGGGCGCTGAGTGATAATTGTGGGCCAGTGCCGGTTGCCGGCGGCCGGTGGACGGCGGCCGGTGGACGGTGGTTTCTTCGCAAGGCTCCGAAACGAGGTGGCCCTGCGGGCCGGATGTCTCTGTGGCCGAGTCCCGGGCCGCGGTCCTGCCTGGACGCCGGGTGTGTGCGGGTTCGATGCCGGGCAGCCGGGCCTATGAAACACCTCCTTTCCGGCACCTTGTGCGGCCCCGCGCACCCGCGTCAAGGGTTCCCGCCGGTCGGCGGCGACGTTCGTCGCCCTTGACCCGGGCACTTTTCCGGGACCGTTTTATCATTAAGTGGGGGCCAATCGGGGTCCCCCATGTTGGAGGGAACGAACGTGACCGGACGGGCGAAAGCGCTGCAATGAATCGTTCACCAAGAGTTCCTGTGAGCAATGGATTCAGTATGATGAAACTCAGGAAGCGGCGAGGGGTGGCGTCGGTGGGGGCCCCCCGGTGCTTTGCGTTAGCAAACGACGGGGGTGTCCGACGACAGGACCAGGAGCCGCAATGGAAATTCCTGGGCAACTGATCAACGCATTATTCGCCTTTGCCCATAATGATCTTGCCCTGGACTGGATAGATTGGGCTCTTTTCAGCGCTGTGAATGGGGAATGGGGAATGGGGAGGGGGCCCACCAAGAGAGGTTTATTATACTTCACTTTTTCTGGTTGCATTGTTAAAAAAACAGGTATACAAGAAATGTGGTATGGGACAGACCGTTTGAATTCGAAAGGAAGTGAGCAATGAAGAGGACGTTTCTACTGATGATTTCCCTGGCAATTTGTTTCTGGATCGGTGCCTGCACCCCCCGCAGCGGAGAAACCGCGAGAGGTCCGGAGGCGGACCCCGACGCCAGGGAAGCTTCTGACAAAGGGGCTCCCGAGGGGGAGGCACCTGACAAGGAAGCTCCTGAAAAGGGGGGGGACGAAGGGGAGACCGTGGAACTCGAGATCAACGTGCAGGAACTTCACCTGGAGGATCAGGTGGTCTGGTTTGAGCCCGATTCCGGGGTTCGGAGGGCCCGGTATACCCGCTACGCCTTCGACCGGAACGAGTTCGAGCGCGTGGTGGGCACCAGCAGCCCGACGGAGAATCTGACCCTGGTCATCCGGATCACACAGACCCGGACGAATAATGTTGTCCCCGCGATTTCCCATGCACAGTCACCCGAAGGCGGCTTCGACATCACGATCCACCACGCAAAGATCATTCGGGTCCGTTGATTTTCGCACCTGTCGTACCGGTCATTATCCTTTTTTCTTGCGAAAAATCCTTCAATTCATTATGAAGCTGAACCTGTGGAGGGTGACTTGACATGGAACTTATATTGTTAGCCATCAATGCCATGCTCATTGGCAATCTCATCCTGAGCAAATTCCTGGGGATATGCCCGTTTCTGGGGGTCAGCCGGCGGCTGTCCACTGCCCTGGGCATGTCCATGGCGGTTCTCTTCGTCATGGTGCTGGCCGCCACGGTCACCTGGATCCTGTTCAATACCGTGTTGGTGCCGCTCAAACTGGAATACCTGCGCACCATCATGTTCATCCTCGTCATCGCCTCTCTGGTGCAACTGGTGGAGATGGCCATCCAGAAACTGTCCCCGCCCCTGTATGAGGCCCTGGGCATTTACCTGCCCCTGATCACCACCAACTGCGCCATCCTGGGCGTGGCCATCGAAAGTACCGATAAGGGGTTCAGTTTCCTGCAGATGCTCGTGTACGCCTTCTTCGGCGCCGTGGGCTTTGCGCTGGCTCTGCTGCTGTTCGCAGGCATCCGGGAACGGCTGGAAACGGCGGATGTCCCGAAAAGTTTCCAGGGTGCCGCATCTTCCCTGATTGTGGCCGGCATCCTTTCGCTGGCCTTCATGGGTTTTGCCGGACTGGTCCCGTAAAGGAGTACTCATGAATATCCTGATTCCCGTACTGGTATTGATGGGCGTGGGAACGGTTGCCGGCATGGCCCTCGCTTATTTTTCCCGGCTCTTCTTCGTTCCCGAGGATCCCCGAGTGGAAAAACTGGAGGAAATCCTTCCCGGCGCGAACTGCGGAGCCTGCGGATACGCCGGCTGCCGTGATTACGCCAAAGCGCTGGTCGCCAACAATGGCGATGCGCCCCCCTGTCCCGTGGGAGGGCAGGACCTGGCCACGAAGGTGGCGGCCATTCTGGGCGTCGCCGCCGCCGAGGTGGAGTCGAAGGTGGCGCTGGTACGCTGCGCCGGCACCCGGGAGCGGGCCACCTCCCGCGGGGAACTGGTGGGCATGCAGAACTGTGCGGCGGCCGCACTCATCGGGGGACCCAAGGCCTGCCGTTATGGCTGCATGGGCTACGGCGACTGCGTCGAGGTTTGTCCCACCGATGCCATCACCGTGTATGCCGGTGGCATTGCGGTGGTGGACCCGGAACGGTGCATCGGCTGCGGTCTCTGCGTTTCCAAATGCCCCGTTGACGTGATCGAAATGGTCCCCGTGAGCCGCAAGGTCCACGTGCTTTGCAACAGCAGGGATCCCGCCCTGGTGACCCGGGCCGCCTGCAAGGTGGGCTGCATCGCCTGCAACTTGTGTACGAAGAAGGATCCCGCCTTTGTCGTGCACTCGAATGTGGCGGCCTTCTCCGGTGCCGATTGTGATCCGGAAGTGCTCTTTGCGTGTCCCAATGACGTGATTGTCCACACGGACCAGTTCAGCATCCTGGCATTTGTGGAAAGTGAAGAGGCCCGGGAAGATTACCGGGCGGCCAAAGAGGATTTCAAGGAAAAGGAAAAGGCGGCCAGGGCTGCGGCCCGTCCCGCCCGGGAACCCAGAAAGGCAGGAGAACAGCCGTGACCACCCAAGCCCATCCCTTTCCAGGCGGCATTCATCCCGCATACCACAAGGATCTCACCAGCGGTTGCGAAACCGTTCCGATGCCCCTTCCGAAGACCCTGGTCATTCCGGTTTCCCAGCATCTGGGTGCACCGGCGAAACTGGTGGTGAAAAAGGGCGACACCGTCCTGGCCGGCCAGTTGATTGCCGAACCCGCCGGGTTCATCTCGGCTGCGGTGCATGCCTCCTCCTCCGGAAAAGTCACCGCCGTCGGACCGGTGGAACTGCCCTCGGGGGGCACGGGTGAAGCCGTGACCATCGAAACCGACGGGGAGCACAAGTGGCAACTGATGGACCCCATCGCGGACAGCCTGGCCGCGGACCCGAAAATCCTGGTGGAACGCGTCAAGGCGGCCGGCATTGTCGGCATGGGCGGCGCCACCTTCCCGACCCATGTGAAACTGGTGCCTCCTTCCGACAGCCCGGTGGACTGGATCCTGCTCAACGGCGCCGAGTGCGAACCGTACCTGACGGCGGATCACCGGGTGATGGTGGAGAACGCCGAACGCATTGCCATGGGTGTCCGGCTGGTACGGCACATCATGGGGGTGACGAAGGCGTCCATCGGCATCGAGGCCAACAAGCCCGACGCCATCGAGGCCATGCAGAAGGCCGTGGGCGACATGGCCGAAGTGGTGGTCCTGCCGGTGAAATATCCCCAGGGTTCGGAAAAGCAGTTGATCCATGCCATCACCGGCCGGCGCGTTCCCATGAAGAAACTGCCCAGTGCCGTCGGCGTGACGGTGTTCAACGTGGCCACGGTGATGGGCATCGCCGACGCCATCGTGGACGGACGTCCCCTGGTGGAACGGGTGGTCACGGTCACCGGTTCCGGGGTGAACACCCCCGGCAATTTCCGGGTGCCGGTGGGAACCCGCGTTCTGGATCTCATGCAGTTTGCCGGTGGTTACACGGAAGACGCCATGCAGTTGATCCTCGGCGGTCCCATGATGGGTCGCGCCGTTGCCACCGACATCGTGCCGCTGATCAAGGGCACCGGGGGTGTCCTGGTGCTGGCCGCCGATGACATCGTCAACCGCGAGTTCGGCCCCTGCATCCGCTGCGGCCGTTGCCTGCGGGCCTGTCCGAACACCCAGAACCCCATGGTGCTGGGCCAGTTGATCGAACGCGGCCTGTATTCCCGCATCGACGAAGAAAAACTCAAGGACATCGCACTGGATGACTGCTTCGAGTGTGGCTCCTGCACCTTTGTGTGCCCCTCCCGGCGGCCCCTGGTGCAGTTCTTCCACATGGCCAAGGGGTATTACCGCTCCCAACAGAAGCGCAAGGGATGATGACCATGGAACCACGATCCTTTACCGTTGCCTACGCACCCCACATACATGACCGGTCCTCGTCGTCCCGGATCATGTGGACGGTCTTTTTGACGCTCATTCCCGCCTCGCTGGTCTCCGTGTATGCCTTCGGCATGGACGCCGTGCGCGTGCTCTTCCTTTCCATGGCCCTTTGCGTGGGCATGGAATGGGTGGCGCTGGTGATGATGAAGCGCAACCCGAAGAAATGCCTGGACGGTTCGGCGGCCCTGACCGGTCTGCTGCTGGGCCTGACGCTTCCGGCGGGAATATCCAACGGAATCCTCGTGGTGGGCGCCTTTGTGGCCATCATTGTGGGAAAACAGGTCTTTGGCGGCCTGGGCCACAATCCGTTCAACCCCGCGCTCACCTCCCGGGTCTTTTTGCTCATCGCATTTCCCCAGCAGATGACCACATGGCCGGTCCCGCGCGGGCTCGAAGCCATCCAGGAGTACATGGGAATCGCCGTGACCAAGGGTGCCGATGCCGTGACTTCCGCGACGCCCCTGGGCGCCATCAAGGAACACGCCGTCAGGGCCATGCCGAACATCCAGCTCAACGACCTGTTCTTCGGTGTCCACACTCCCGGCTCCATCGGGGAGATTTCCGCACTGGCCCTGCTTCTGGGGGTCGCCTTCCTGCTGTACAAGCGCATCATCACCTGGCACATCCCGGTGTCCGTGCTCCTCACGGTTGCCGTGTTCGGATGGCTCACGCATCTGGCCAATCCCGCGAAATACGCCGACCCCTTCTTCCATCTGTTTGCGGGGGGACTGTTCATCGGGGCGTTCTTCATGGCCACGGATTACGTGACGGCTCCCGTCTGGCCCACGGGGAAACTCATCTACGGATTCGGCATCGGACTTCTGACCATGGTGATCCGTCTCTGGGGCGGATACCCCGAGGGGATCTCCTTTGCCATTCTCTTGATGAATGCGGCCACACCCCTGATTGACCGTTATACCGTGCCCACGCCGTTCGGAGCCCGGGTACCCAAAAAAGCCGGAGGTGAATCATGAACATGGTTCGCATGGTGTTGACACTGGCGCTGATTTCCGCGGCGGCGGCGTTTGCCCTGTCTGCCGCCAACATGGCCACGGCCGACAAGATTGCCGCGGCTGCCGAGGCGAAAGCCGCCCGTGCGGTCCAGAAGATCTTTCCGGACTGCACGAGTCCCGAAAAAACCGAAGCACGCACGCCGACCGGTGAAGCCATTGCCGTGTACAAGTGTCCCGGAAACCGCGTGAGTTTCACCTTCTCCACCACGTCCGACAAAAGTATTCCCCGGGCCTACGGCGGTCCGGTCCGCGTGATGGTAGGCGTGGACGGCAAGGGGGAAATCGCCGGCGTGCAGGTGCTGGCCCAGAGCGAAACGCCCGGCTTGGGAGCCAAGATTGCGGATGAATCCTTCCTGCAGCAGTTCAAGGGAATGTCCGTCAAGTCCAACTGGAAAACGAAAAAAGAGGATCCCTCCGGCGGGGTGGACACCATTTCCGGTGCCACGATTTCCACCCGGGCGGTGGCCGGCCTTCTGGCCCATGCCCTGACATTCTTTCACGCGACAGTGGCGGTGGATCTGGATGCAGAACGAGCTCCGGAACCTGCGGTTCCCCCGGCACCGGGCGGCCACCGGCACGGTCCCTCCTGCGGCGGCGGCGGCCATCAGCATGGTCCCTCCTGCGGCGGCGGCGGCCATCAGCATGGTCCCTCCTGCGGCGGCGGCCATCAATCCCCCCCGGGATCCCCCCAGAAGGTTCGACCACCCAGGGAGCGGATCAATCCCCGGGCGGTCTCCGGGTTTCGCCCCGAATTCGAGGGTGCGCGCAAGGTTGTCACCGACGAAGTCAAGCGCAAGCGTGACCACGCCCGTGCCGTCGGAGGCGAAATCGAGGGACGTCCGGTTCCGTCCGACCGGCACGAGTCCGAAGGAGGACAGCCATGAAACTTTCCCGTGAATTCTTCAAGGGTTTCTGGCGGGAGAACGCCGCCATGGTTCTGTTGCTGGGCATGTGCCCGGCCCTGGCGGTCACCACCAGCGCCTTCAACGGTCTGGGCATGGGAATGGCCACCCTCGCCGTGCTTCTGGGATCCAACATCGTGATTTCCCTGATTGCCGGCTTCATCCCGAAAAAAGTCCGGATTCCCTCGTTCATCGTGGTGATCGCGACCCTGGTCACCCTGGTGGACATGTTCATGGCTGCCTACAGTCCGGATCTGCATGCGTCCCTGGGTCTGTTCATCCCGCTGATCGTGGTCAACTGCATCATTCTCGGCCGGGCCGAAGCCTTCGCTTCCCGGCAGAAACTGCTTCCGTCCATTGCGGATGCACTGGGAATGGGACTCGGCTTTGCCCTGACCCTCGGTATGCTGGGCGCAGTACGCGAAATACTTGGAAATGGCACCGTAACCCTTTTCCAGTTCAAGGAAACGACGGTGCAGTATACAATTTACATGCATGATGAAGTGTCGCCGATTCTGGTGTTCATCCTTGCGCCGGGTGCATTCATCGCCTTGGGATTCTTCATAGCGGTAAAAAATTATATCGATAATCTGCGTTCATCGGATTGTCAGGGTTCGTAAAGACGGGGTTCTCCGCCATTTTCCTGTTGACCAAGGAAAAAGGATTGAGTTTTCTTTCGGTCTTGTTTAACATTCCCTGTCGAATGAACCCCCGGGCCGAGGCCCGAACCTGAAAGGAACGCCCCCATGGACAAAACCAAGGAGTACGCAGCCCAGTTTCAAAAGTGGATTGACGCTTATGCCGATGACACCCGGCTGGTAATGGCCGTGGTCCAGAATGAGTCCCTTCCGGCGGAAATGCGGCGTCTGGCCATCGGGACACTCAATTACAATCTCAAGCAACTGGACCTGATCCCGGACTTCTACACGCCGGTGGGTCTGATTGATGACACCATGATCATCCGTGTGTTCGCTGCACTGACCCTGGACGATGCCCTTCAGATGAAGGATGAACGTCTGAAAACCCGTCTCGTCGGGCTGGCCAACGAGGCAGCGGTGTTGCAGGAATTCTGTGAAGAAAAACTGTACCAGGCGCTGGTGCGCTATGTCAAGGCACAGCCGGATCGCAAGGTACGTCAGCGTGACGCGAAGATCGTCCTGGACAATCCGGGCATGATGAAGGAGTTCATGGATGATCTGGAAGTGGAAATCCGGGGCTACGAAGGCGCCGTGATCGACAATCCCGAAGAAGTCCTCAAGGAACTGCGCTCCTTTCTGAAACTGAAACTGGTTGGGTAATACATGCAGGAAAAAGGTTCCAATCTGCGAGTCATCAAGAAACTGGATGCCGGTGGAATGGCCGAGGTGTTTCTCGGCGAACTCATCGGAATCGAGGGAATTTCCCGCCGGGTGGCAGTCAAGCGGATTCTTCCCCATCTGAGTCGCCACTCCAAGTTCGTGGCCATGTTTCTCGATGAAGCCCGTCTGGCGATGAAACTCAGTCATGCCAACATCGTGCAGACCTTTGAAGTCGGTGTTCGTGACGAGTCCTACTACCTTGTCATGGAGTACATCGAGGGTATCGCCCTCAAGAATGTCATGAACCATTACAAGGAAAAGCGCCAGCGCATGCCCATCGGCATGGCCGTATTCATCATGATGGAAGCCGCCAAGGGGCTCGGCTATGCCCATGGTGCCAAGGATGGAACCGGCGACAAACTCAACATTGTCCACCGCGACATCAGCCCTCCCAATATCCTTTTGTCCGTCCAGGGAGAAGTCAAACTTGTGGACTTCGGTCTCGCCAAGGCGGCTTCGCAGTTGGAGGATACCGAACCCGGGGTGATCAAGGGCAAGTTCAGTTACCTTTCCCCGGAAGCGGTCATGGGACTGGAACTGGACCAGCGCGCCGACATCTTTTCCCTGGGAATCGTGCTCTATGAGATGATCACCGGCAAACG
>CAZTZR010000107.1:0-11696 GCA_964618145.1 uncultured Kofleriaceae bacterium | reverse complement strand
GCGCCGACATCTTTTCCCTGGGAATCGTGCTCTATGAGATGATCACCGGCAAACGGCTGTTTTATGGCTCCACGGATCTGGAAACCGTCAAACTGGTTGAAAAGTGTTTTGTTCCGAGGGTGACTGCGTTGAATCCCGATGTGCCCCCGGCGCTGGAGGCGGCACTGTTCAAGGCCCTGGCCCGCGACCGGGATCGTCGCTATGCCCGTGCGGAAGACTTCATGGATGATCTCAACAGCGTGTTGTTCACATACGGGCTGAAGGTCAGCAACCGGGATGTGGCGCGCATTGTCCGCGAACTGCGTGGGGGGGCGGTCTCCGAGGAGGATCGCCGGGATGATTTTGATCCGGCGGCGGATGCCTTCCTGACCGGCGAGTTCTCCGTCACCAACCCCGAGGCAGGAAAACCCGCCAGGTCCGCGTTGACGGATGACACGGAGGATCCCCGTTCCTGGCTGGCGGACATGGATCTGGATCTTGAAAACATTGATCTTTCACCCGCTCCCCAGCCGAAGGAAGGTGAGGAGGACGACGTCGTTGAACTGGAACTTGACGATGAACTGGAAGATGGTCTTCTTGAAGAGGTCCTGGACGATTCGGGCGAATTGAAGATGGTGTCCGGAGAACTGGAACCACAGGAACTCGAGCAGATGCACCTGGATGTCCCTGTTCCGGAAGAACGGGTTTTTTCCCGGGAGCCGCCTGTGCTCCCCACTTCAGGGACAGACCCGGATTCACCGTCTCCAACCCCCGATCCGAGCGGCAAGAAGGGCTGGTTCAGTCGCCTTTTCAGTGGAGGCGACTGATTCGTGTGGCTGACAACCATCCTCTTCGCACTGCTTCTGAATCCGAATGTCCACGGAATTTCATCCGATCCGGTGCTGGGTTTTCCCGCCGTTTCCCGGAACCAGGATGTTTCTGACTGGAATCGCCTGCTTTTCGCATACATTGACAAGGAATCCCACTCGGTCATTCACCAGTCCGCCGTCACGAGGGATGTGATCCGCCAGAAACTGAAAGGAACACTGCCCTTTGGTGAATTGTTTTATCTGGAAGCCTGGGGGGCATCCGGTGATCCCCGGGCGGTTCGGCAACTCACCGCCTGGTTTGGAAGGTTGGGCGAGCCTTTCTGGACGTATTCGGTACTGGCCGGTCTGGCCCGCTCCATGGATCCGAAGGCCCATGACTTTGTGGTGGACAAACTGCGGCACGTTGACATGGGTCAATTGCCCACCCGAATTGGCGGCGTTCAGATTGAACCATGGAAACTGCTTGTTTTTCCGGCCATCGCGGATCCATTGAGCCTGAATCCACTTCTGGCCGATCCCCGCACGGCTTCCATCGCGGCACGGATTCTGGTTCGGGTGCCCCACCCCGGACAGGCAAAGGCGTGGCACGATGCGGCCCAGGAACGCCGGGTGACACCGGTGGAGTACCTTTCCTGGCTGGAGAAGGTGTTTCCGGTGCTGGATGCCTCCCACCGGGAGCAGGCCTGTTCGCTTCTCTGGCGATGGTTGCAGCCGGCGGTGGGAACCCTGCAGGAAACCCCGCTGTTTTCCATTCTGGCACAGTGCCCCAACGCCGGGGTGGACGCCCGGTGGGTGGCCCTTCTGGGACGGGATCCGATGAACCTGCTGCTGTTGAGGGCCATACGTGAGCAGCCACACATCCGTCTTCAACCCGGGGCACAAATGCCCCTTCAGGCATTGCTGAAGGAATACTCCGGTCAATCAGGATGGGAGCGGATTCTTCTGGATGTGCTCGGTCAGGTGCGGGACCAGGATACCGTCAAGACCGTGGCATCGTATGTTTTGCACAACAATCTCTGGTTGCGGGAGCAGGCGCTGTCCTCGTTGTCCCTGGGAGCGCATCCCCTTGCCGGACGCATGCTGCATGCGGCGGCACTGGAAAATGCCGGGGAAGAGGCTGTCCTGTATTTTCTGCCGTATCTGTACCAGACCCGGAACATGAAGGAACACAAAACCAACCACGATACCCTGCGACAGGTTGCCACCCGGTATCTGCGGGCATCGGAAGCCTCCTACGTACAGGCGGCAGTCATCACCCTGGCAATGTCTTCGGCGCCGGACCGGATCTGGTGGCCTTATGCCAGGAAAATTGCGGACGATCTGATCTCCCGCAGGGAATGGCAGCAGATGGCCGGTTTTCTTCCCGTTCTTGCACGGTCGGACAAGTCCGTAAAATACTTGCGGGATGCCCTGGGCCATCCGGACCCTGCCATGCGGATCGGGGCAGGCTATGCCCTGGCCCAGGTTCCAATGCCTGTGTTCAAAAAACAACTTGCTTCACTTGCCCGTAGTGCCAACCGGCAGGTGGCTGCCAATGCAGCGTTTGCCCTGTCCCGGATGCCAGGGTCTCTCCGGGAAAACATGGAACTGGCATCCCACCCCTTTCCGTCCGTCAAGGCCCACGCAATCAACGGACTGGCCCGGATGGCGCCGGAAAACCAACTCGCCTGTGCCACACTGCTTGAAGCCGTGCGGGCAGGACACCTGCCGGTGGGTTCCATGCAAGTGGCATCCACTGCCCTTCTGGGATCCTGCGGTTCCCGGGTGCGGAGCAGAACCCTTCGCTGGATCGCCAGCCTTCCTGCGGCGCTGGCGGAACTTCTTCCCAGGGATCTGTTCCTTTCCGGTTTCCGTGAAAACCTTCCGCGACGGGCATTCTTCATGCGTCTGATCAACATGCAGCACATGGGGGTGCCCGGACGGGCATTCCAGTTGACCTTGCCGGGAGAACTCAGGGTGACGGGGTATTCCACATATGGTGGACTGGTGTACCTCCCCGGCTTGTCGCCGGAGATGATCCAACTGGAATGGATTCCGTGACATGTCGGGTGGAGTTTTTTCAGTTCCCATTCAGGTAATATTGAAAAAAGAAAAAAAAGAGGTTGTTTCCCCCTGAAATTTTTCCTATATAACAGGGGTATCATTTCACTGGGTCAGAGAGGTCTTTTTTCCTGAACCCCGGTTTTCACCCTTGACAGGTTGTGGTGCTGATTGAAAACGCCGTTTCAGGCGGCGCCGGTTTTCACGCTAATCACCTTCCCGGAAAAGTCCGGGTTCCCATTGTTTTGCTCCCGAAGGAGGCAGGTTCCGTGCGTTTGAATGAATACCTCGAAAAGACGAATGCGGTGGACAGGAAACTTCTATCCAGTGAGAACGCCATGAAGTTGCTCAAGTTCCTGGAAGCCGGAATCAGCATGTCGGATCTGGTAGCCTCCCACAGGGAATTGCTCACGGTGTTTGCCGGGCCGCACATTCGACGGCTTTCGGATGCCCGCAGACAATGGCAGGAACTGGAGGTTCTGCGCGAGAGCATCCTTGCAGATCAGCCCGGGGTTCCCGAAGAGGTGTTCTCCCTGGCGGTTTCCGTTCGCCGCATGGAGGCGTTGCGTCACATTCTCCCGCATTTTCCGGTCAGTGGTTTCGCGGGAGTGCCCGCATACCTGGAAGCTGTCCGCGCCGCGCTGGAAGTCTGGACGGGGGCCCTGAACCTCAGTACAAAAAAGGGCACCGTCATGGCGATGACCAACGCCAGAAGCCTGCCCCGTCAGCTGGAAAGCCTGGTGGGCAAGCCCTGGGACATTTTCAGCATCACCCGGGAGCAATGGAGTGCATTGAAGAACGGGGAAACCCAGGGGCACATCCGTCTGGAGTTCGAGTTCCCCGTTTCTTCCATGGAAACCCACCTGGAGGCCGTCAAGGGGCGCCTGGGGCCGGCTGGAGTGGAGAAGACCACTGCGGAATTGCTGAACCTGCTGGTTCTGGACGCACTGCCCGTGGCAATGCGCACGTTCCTGGACAACCGGATGCGGGAAGAGATCTTCAAGGAAATCACCGTCCAGTATCTGGATGTGCTCAAAGTACCTCCGGTCAAGGCCCAGCGCCTGGGCGCATTCTGTCCGGATGCCGCCAGAGAGAATTGCGGACTGGTGGTTCTCAACGAGAAGGGCAAATCCCTGGCCCATGCCGTGCTTCCCCTGGAGGAGGACTGGTGTGAACGGGCCCGCGTGTTTTTCGTGGAGCAGAAGACTGCCTATGTGGTCATTCCCGGTTTTGTTCCCGAATTTTCTGGCATCCTGGAAGAGTTCAGGGAAAAGGAGGGCGGATTTCTGGTCTTCATGCCGGTGCGGGCGGATGGACTGGAGGAAGGAGTCGGGCTTCTGGAAGATTCCCAGGAGGCAACGCCGGGACCATCGGCGGGCGCGCTTGTGCTGGGACGCAGGCTCATGTTCCCGGCACGGGAATGGGCGGTGATTGATCCTTTGGTGGCCCTGGAATATGATCTGCCCGAGGATGTGGACAAGGATGAACTGCGTGCCTATCTGAAGGAACAGCGCGGACTCATCCTGCTGGATGCAGGACTGGACCGGATCCCGGCGAGGGTGCTTCCCGTGGCCCATTCAGGGGGGCTGCTGGCCGCAGGAAAACTCAATCCCAGCGTGCGCTCCTTTGATGACGTGAAAATGGGCATGGTGCTCACCGGCATCATCATCAACATCACCAAGTTCGGCGCCTTCATCAACATTGGTCTGAACCAGGAGGCGCTGGTGCATGTCAGCGAACTTTCGGACGAATTTGTGTCCGATCCGTTCGAGGTGGTCAGCCTGGGGCAGCAGGTCAAAGCCACGGTGGTGGCCATTGATACCGAAAAGAACCGCATTTCGCTTTCCCTCCGTACCAATCCGAAGCCGCTGGAACCCCGCAACAAAATGCGGGATGATCGCCGCAAGCCCGGACGGGACGACCGGTATGTTTCCACGGCTTCCCGTTCCCAGGCCCTCAAGGATCTGGAAAATCTCTTCAAGAAATAGCCCGGATTTTTTCATGAAACTTCTGCTTGGAATCACCGGTGGCATCGCGGCCTACAAGACCCCTGGCCTGGTCAGGCTTTTGCGGAAAGCCGGTTTCTCGGTGCGGATCATCTGCACGAAAAGCGCACTGAAACTGGTTTCCCGCACGGTACTGGAAACGGTTTCCGGAGAGCCTGTGCATGTCCGCATGTTCACTCCCCGGGCCCATTCCGGGGTGGAGCACATCGAACTCGCCCAGTGGGCGGATGCCGTGCTGGTGGCGCCGGCCACGGCCAGTGTGCTGGCAAAGATGACCCACGGCCTGGCGGATGATCTTCTTTCCACAACCCTTCTGGCGGCACCCTGTCCGGTGTTTGTGGCTCCGGGGATGAACACGGTCATGTGGGATCATCCGGCGACCCGTGGCAATATGGACATCCTGGGTGCCCGGGGTGTGCATGTCATCGGCCCGGATGCGGGGGAACTGGCCTGCGGAACCTCCGGTGCCGGCCGCATGAGTTCGCCCGAGCGCATCGTGGAAACCCTGCAGGACTTTTTTGCCAAAAATCAAGAGGACTCCTATCTTGGGAAAAAGGTGCTGATTACGGCAGGTGCCACCCGGGAGCATCTGGATCCCGTGCGTTTCCTGAGCAATCCGTCCAGCGGTCGTATGGGGATGGCTCTGGCCCGGGAAGCGGTCCGCCGGGGAGCCTTGGTGACATTGGTCCACGGACATCTGGAAGTGCCCGTACCCGCCGGTCTTTTCCAATGCATTCATGCACCGGATGCAGATTCCATGTACGATGCGGTGATGCGTTCGGCGCCGGATTCGGATTTGATCATCATGGCCGCCGCGGTGGGGGATTTTGCTCCCGTCCGGGTGCTGACCGAAAAACTGAAAAAGGATACGGTCGGCGCATCACTGACCCTGGAACTGAAGCGGACGCAGGACATCCTTGGAGCACTCGGCGCATGGAAAAGGGATCCCGGCGAACGGCATCCGCTTCATGCAAAACTGGTGGGATTCGCGGCCGAAACGGCTGGCAGTGATGAAGAACTCCTGCTGGAGTTGGCCAGAAAGAAAAGATCGCGCAAGCATTGCGATGTCCTGTTCGCCAACGATGTCAGCCGCCCGGATTGCGGGTTTTCCGTATCTGGAAACCAGGGGGTGCTTGTGTTTGATGCCCAAGAGATACATGTGCCACACGGGACGAAAGAGTTTTGTGCCCGGGCAATACTGGACGCCGTCCGTAATCTCCTGACACGGGCGGAAGGATCCATGCCTGCCGGGAACGGGAGGGAAACATGATTTGTGCCAACCGTAATGGATCCTGTCTGGTCCTGCTGTGCGCGTTTGTTCTTGCAGGGTTTTCGTGCAAGCGGCCGCCGCCGGATACTTCAGGTGGACCTTCCGGTCCGTGCGGTGAACCCACCCGACTGGAGTTCACGCCTGCGGCAGATGATGAACTGGCCTTTGCCGGCCCGTTTGAAGTCACCTCCAGTCTGGCCTACCATTCAGGTCTGCGAATCCGCGGTACCCATACCGCCAGGGCCGGTCACCTGGTTTTTGCAAATTACCGGCTCGAACTCGGACCCTACAAGTTTTTCAGTCCAAAGGATCCCACACAGTGGGCGATCCTGCTTTCATTCAAGACGGAAAGCCGGGAAGTCCGCAATGAGCATTCCTTTGCGGAGTACCGGAAAATGCCCCTGGAGCCGGGGGTGTATGACCGGATGGGCTATCAGGATGCTCAACGTTCCTTCCAGGTGGCCTGGTATTCGGGCGGCAAGAAGAAACCGGTGATCCTTACCGGAAACAAGGCAGGCGGCAAGGCCGAATTGACGGTCGCCAATGACCAGTGGCTCTGCGGCAGCGTGGATTTCACCAGCGAAAAAGGCAGCCGGCTCAAGGGCACTTTTGCAGTGAAGGTGGAAAAGGACTACTGGGGGAAGTGACAGCGTCGGTCAAGTTCGTGGGTTTTTGTCCCCAGGCACTTCACAGCGGTAATCAGGTTCGATGAGACCGTCCTACGGTCATATTTATTTTTCCGGCCACTTTGTGGCCTCCATCGGGTCGCCCGCGATAGGGCTCCCCTCTTGGCGCCGGTCCTGATGCAACAGCGTCCATGGATCATCGAATCTGACCGGCGCTGTCAGAGGCGCTTGTCCTGCATGATTTGCAGCATGGTGTTGTCCGCGCCCGCCATGCCGGTCTTGCCGATGGTGCTCAGGTTCCAGATGGTTTCCTCGGCGCAATTTCCCACGAATCCCTCGGTCACGTCAATGCCATGATCATGGATGGCCATGTAGGCGGACAAAATGGCTGAATCCGTGGAAGATGCCACCTTCAGCGAGCAGCCGCTCTTGGCGCCGTCGCACAGCATGCCCCCCAAATCACTGATGAGGTTGTTCACCGCCAGGGCCATGCGTTTTTCATCGGCCCCCACCTGCTGGAACACAATGGCCACGGCAGCCCCCACCCCGGAGGCGATGGCACAGCCGCACAGGGGCGAGAGGGCTCCCGTAAAGCATTTCACATAGGCATTTACCAGGTGGGAAAGCGCGATGGACTGGATGATGACGCGTTCGTCGATTTTGAAGTACAGTCCCACGTTGTAGGGGACCAAAATGGCCACGATACCCTGGTTTCCGCTCTGGCCGCTGGACATCACGGGCAGGGCCACGCCCCCCATCCGGGCATCGGCGGCGGACGCCGTGAGGATTTTGGAGGAGGAAAACACATCATTGACCAGAAACCCCCGATCCCGGAGATCGGCCAGGTAGAACCCCACCTTTTCGCAGGTTTCTCCCACCCGGGCGATTTTGAGATTCATGAAAATGCCATCCCGGATGTAGGCGGCATCTTCGTCATCCATGTTTTTGGCCAGGTCCACGAAGTCGGTCAGTTTCAGTTTTTTCAGTTCCTCCCGGTAGGACAGCGCCCCGGCTTTCTGCGGAGGCGAATCCAGGAGGACTTCCCCATTGACCTCCAGCCGGCTCAGATGGGTGTGGGAGCCGTCCAGCACGGCCCGGGCGGTGTTTTCCCCTGCGCAAACAGTCACGTCCACGAACAGGCTGGTCCGGGTGCGGTCCAGTTCCACCGTCACGGCCTTGTCCACGAGCATCTGTTTTGCGGTCTGCACCCGGTCGGGGGTGGCTTCGCGCAGGATTTCCATTTTCAGTTTCGAGTCGGCAATGAGTGCCCCGAGGGCGGCAGCGATGGCGTTGCCCCTCTCGCCACCCGTATTGGGCACGGTGACGGCGAATCCGTTCTTGTACACGCCCGGATCGAGAATCACACGGACATGATCCGCTGCACCTGGAAGTTTCTCGGCGGCACATGCGGCGGTAAAGGCCACGGCAATGGGTTCCGTACACCCCAGCGCCGGGAAGACTTCATGCTTGAGGACTTGTTTGAGAAGATTCATGGGCGGCTAGTTCTGCGGGTCCACTCCGGAGCATTCCCGGAAGGCCGGTGTGCAGTTCTCCTGCAGGCATGCCTCACATTCCGGGCTGGCCCCGCCAATGCAGGCGGAAAAACAATTGTCCTTTCCGCAGTTGGCACTCTGGCCATAGCATCCGGCGCAGGCGGCGCTCAGGCCGGTATCCCGGGCCACACAGTCCGAAACGCATTGCTGGAACGTGGAGGAGAACATACAACTCTGGGCACAGGAGCCGGTGATGGCGTCCTGATCCACGGCCGGGTTTTCAATGATGGCCCGGTCCGCCGCGTTGGTGCAGGCCCCGGTCTGGTTGTTGGTGTTGTTCACGTTGTTGGCGTTGTTGACGTTGTTCGCATTGTTCACGTTGTTCGCGTTATTGACATTGTTGGCGTTGTTGACGTTGTTGGCGTTGTTGACATTGTTGGTGTTGTTCGCGTTGTTGGACTTTTTGTTGTCATCGTCCGAACAGCCGGTGAACAGGAAAAACGCAAGAAATACAGACAGCAGTTTCATGGGAAGCCTCCGGTACGGCACGACGGTTTTTCGAAAAAACCGGGCCGGTTTTGTCCCACAAGATTAGGGGAAAACCATGAAAACTGCAAGGAGTCTGAACATCAATCGCAGGGCGATCGAGTTCTGATTTTTCTGGACACGGGCCCAATGGTCTGATCCCGTTGTTTTTGCGGTGTACCACCGATTTCCGGTGCCGGTGCCGGTGACGGGCGCCGGTTGACGGTGGTTTCGGCTCAAGCCGAAACAAGTAAGCGGGGGCCAATCCTGTTTCCCTTCAATTACAGTTGACCCGGCAAAAATTTGAATTCGATTACCCTGCAATGAAATCCGGGCTTGCATCCGTCCATGTACGATGGCAGCATACAGGAATCGTCAGGCTGACTTCCGGTCACGAAGTCGGTGTCCGGACGGGAGAAAGTCCATGCTCACCAAACTGGAAATCCGCAACTTCAAGCGCTTCGACGAGGTGGCAATCGACTTGGGTCATGCGGTGGTTTTCGTGGGACCGAACAACACGGGAAAGACCACCGCACTGC
Source organism: uncultured Kofleriaceae bacterium (assembly GCA_964618145.1). GTDB lineage: Bacteria > Myxococcota_A > Polyangia > HGW-17 > HGW-17 > HGW-17. Next base: position 2,388 of record CAZTZR010000107.1, on the reverse strand, counting down.
AGGCGCTGACGCTCTGGGAAACCGGTTTGCGGGCGTGGGTATCCGAAAACGGAACCGAACACCGACCCAACAAAAAGCGCCCCGGGATCGCGATGAACCGCAGGGATCTGATGGCGCTGCCGGTCCCTGGTGCCATCTATCTCTGGCGCGACAAGCACGTTCGCAACTCGACGCGGGACAACGGACAGCAGCGGACCGAGAACATCCGGATTGATATCACTGTTTCCGGCCTCACTGCCGGTCGTGAATGGGTCTGCGGCATGGAATTCGATTATGCCAACGACGAGTCGTTTTATTGCCGGCCCCGTCGCATGGAAACCGGCAGTGATCCCGAACGCATGCCCATCCCCCCCGAAGCACTGGACCATCGCATTGCCTACCTGCCCCCCATGTCCGGACTGGCGGATCGTGAGTTTGTGAAGCAGGCCGGGGAAATCGGTTTCCTCATCGGCCAGGGCCAGACAGCGCAGGTGCTGCGCAACCTGTGTCACGACCTCCATCTGAAGGACGGGTACCGATGGAACCGGATCACCGGGCATCTTCGCCAGTTGTTCGGCGTGGAACTCTTGCCCCCTCAACTCAACCCAGTGCGTGCAGAGATCACCATGTCCTACAAGGACGAGGGCGGAAAACTGCTGGATTTGAGTTGCTCGGGACGCGGTCTGCAGCAGACTCTCCTGCTGCTTGCCTGGTTGTACGCGAACCCCAACAGCGCCCTTTTGCTCGACGAGCCCGATGCCCATCTGGAGATCCTGCGACAACGCCAGATTTTCAACCTCCTCATTGAGGTTGCCGAGTCGCAGGGCTCCCAGATCATCGCCGCGAGCCACTCCGAGGTTGTGCTCAACGAGGCTGCCAACCGGGGACGCGTGGTGGCATTCATCGGCAAGCCCCACACCATCAACGATCGCGGTTCACAGGTACTCAAGTCGCTGCGGGAGATTGGCTTCGAGCAGTTTTACCAGGCAGAACAGAAGGGCTGGGTACTTTATCTCGAGAACACGACCGATCTGGACATCCTGAGGGTGTTCGCGAACAAACTGAATCATCCGGTCGAACCCCATCTCGAACGCCCCTTTCTGCACGCTGTGACGACCAATCTGCCCCAGAAGGCCAGGGATCATTTCTTCGGGCTCAGGGAGGCCACACCGAACCTTGAGGGTGTGGCCATCCTCGATCGGCTGGACCGGGAACTGTCCGCAGGTTCTCCCCTCACCGAGTTGATGTGGAAGCTACGGGAGATCGAGAATTATTTCTGCACACGGGAGGTGTTGCTGGCTTTCGCCCAAAAGGACGTGACCGACGATTTGTTCGGCGAAGGGGAGCGACAAAGACGAAGGCAGGCCATGGAAGAGGCCATTGAGAGCATCACCGAGGCCCTGACCCGATTGGGGCGCCCGTCCCCCTGGTCCGGCGATGTCAAGGTCACCGACGACTTTCTGGATCCCCTCTTCCGTGATTACTCGGAAAGATTGAACCAGCCCTTGGTGCTGCGGAAGAATGAATACTACAAACTGGCCTCCCTGGTGGACGCCGATGCACTCGACGAAGAAATCCGGGAGAAACTGGACGCCATCTTCCAGACCGCCACAAAAGCTACCGCCATGGAATGAAGACTGCAGGTGCTTCATCCCGGAACCCCGGGCCGCCGGAAACTGCCGGTACTTTTTAGAGTTAATCTCAGGCTGCATTTTTTGCACTTCACTTTTTCGGTTGCATTCTCAAATAATGCAGGTATACAAAGAATTGCGACATGGGACAGACAGGGATTCCGTCTTTTCCCCCATGCAAACAGGCAAGTTCCATGAAAACTTTTTTATTCCTTGTTGCCTTGCTCATGTTGTTTTCCTGCAATAATAAGGAAAAGACAGAGGAAAAGAATCCCACCCGTGCCGAGTGCGAGAGCATTCAGGACGAAAACGAATGTAAAAAAGCCGGGTGTCTGTATTCCTGCGGGATTTCGCTGTGGGCACATACTGATGGGTGTCTTGGGCGTAGAGCGGCTGCAATTTGTTCCGCACCTGTTCGTTTTGAAGGTGGAAACAATCAAGATTATTGGCTAACCCTTGAGGGCCATTTCAAGCTCCATCAATCGGTGCATCCGGAAAAATCCCATTCGCATTTGTGGTCGCAAGTTACCACTCCGCCTTTTACCCTGCCCCAATCATAAAAAGCAGAAAACTCGCTGCACCCAATCAAAAACGAGTTGGGAGGTTCGCAGTTTTCGCCAAAATCCACGACTCCGTCACCACAAACAGGTTTGGCGCAATTCTGGATTTGTTCGCTGCATGGAAACCAGCCATCTCCTGTAGGTGGCGCACCATCATAACTACTAAGCGGAAGTTCCAGAACTGAAAATGTGAAATTGCGTAGGGATGATGCGGAATT
>CAZTZR010000106.1:0-12099 GCA_964618145.1 uncultured Kofleriaceae bacterium | reverse complement strand
CCCCCAGATACCACTGGAGGTGATCCAGTTTCCGGGCACTTTCCAAAGTGATGATTCCGGACGGGTCGGAGGCGATCTTGAAATGCATGATGTTGATGTCATGGGGATTTTGCGCCCCTGCGGACAGGGGGGCGACCAAAAGAAAGGACAATGCCAGGAGAAACCGTTTCATGAAAAAACTCCTTTCCCAACGCGGAGAAATCCCGTCCGCGAACAGATTCGACCCTTAAGGTTCCTGATGCATGATTGATACAGGGACATCAGGAAGTTTTCAGCAAACTCCAGTTACAGGAAATCGGCAGGTGTTGATTTTTTTTTAGGGAAAAAGTCAGGATGAAAAAAGAATTTACTTTCCGGTATTGATCTGGTCCCGGGAAAGAGCCAGAAGTTTGTTCACCTTTTCCAGAAGGGTCTTGCTGGCAATGGGTTTTTCCACGAAGTCATCCACAGGCAGGCTGGTGCCATCGGACTGGAGTTTGAAGGCATTTCCGAACTCCTGGTTGATGGAGGTGAGCATCAGGATCGGCGTGAAACGGATGGCATCGTTGTTCCGGATGTTGAAAGCGGTGGAAACACCTTCGGTGGTGTTGGCCATCATGACGTCCAGCACAATGAGATCCGGAAGGAATTCGGTGGCCTTCTGGTAGCCGGCGGCGCCGTCGGGGGCGGTTTCGATGGTATGACCGGCGGACTTGAGCGTGAGGCTCAGAAACTCGATCACATCCAAATCGTCGTCGATGCAGAGAATTTTAGCCATGATCCATCTCCTTTGGAGTAGCTCTGCCACGGGTTGGCAGAGGAAAAAGTCAGACCGGAAGTCGTACGGTGAATGTGGAACCCACATCGGGTTCACTTTCCACCCGAACCGAACCGCGGTATAACGTACACAACTTTTTGATCAGAGACAACCCCAGACCGGATCCCGGGATCGATCTTGTCTTTTCGTTGCGAATCCTGACAAAATCGTTGAAAAGACGGGATACTTCGTCCTGGGTCATGCCAAAACCGGTGTCGGAAACGATCAGGAGGATCGCGTCCTCGTCTCTTTGAATACGGACCTGAACCGATCCGCCCGGCCGGTTGTATTTCACCGCATTGGAAATCAGGTTGTTGCAGATCATTTCCATTTCCAGGCGATCCGCCTGGAGGACCACATCCGGATCGGGCTCCATGACCAGGGTGATTTCCTGCTCCCGGGCTGCGTTTTCCTGGGATTCCATGGCGGTTTTCGCGATGGCGGCGAGGTCGACACTCTCCATGGTCCTCACCCGCTGGCCACTTTCCACCCGGGTCAGGTCCAGCAGATCGTTGATCAGTTTGCGCATGTTGCCGATGCGGGTCACGCAGCGCTCGATCATGTCCCCGTAGGGTTCGAGGGAATCCCCCAGCACCCTGTTCCGCAACAAGTCAAGATAGCCGTCAACCGCATTGATGGGGCTCTTGAGTTCATGGGCCAGTACGGAAATGAACTGGAACCGGACCTGCCTCTTTTCTTCCATCAGGCGGCGGGCCTGTTCCGTGAGAACATGGTGATTGACGGCCTTGCGCACGGTGACCCGCAGTTCCTCGGGCGTAAATGGTTTGGCGAGAAAATCATAGGCTCCGAGTTTGGTGGCCCTCACGGCGCTTTCCAGCGTCGCATATGCCGTAATCATGATGGTGACGATTTCCGGCTTTTTCGAGAGGGTTCCCTCCAGGATTTCCATACCCCCGATTCCCGGGAGTTTCGAATCCAGCAGCACTATCTGGGGGGGATCCTGCGGCAGGTTTTCCAGAAATCCCTCCCCGTCCTCCCAGGCGGAAACCCGCAACCGTACACTTTCCCGGAGTTCCGGGATATCCACCTGCAGGTCGGCCAGGATGGCGTTGACCCCGAGGCGGATGCCCAGTTCATCATCCACAACGGCCAGATGGATGGTGGTGTCAGAGTTCATGGCCAAGCAGCCTTTCCAGTTCGGCCTTCAACTGGGCGGTTCGCACCGGTTTTGCGAGAATGACATCAGCCCTGATCCATTCCTGCCCCGGGGTCTTTTCAAAGGAGAGACCGGTGGCGGAGGTCACTGCGGTGGTCATGATCACCGGCATTGCCGGGGTTTGTTTCTTGATTTGATATGCCAGCGTGAAACCGGCGTCCGGATCTTCCATCATGAGGTCGATGACGGCCGCATCCGGGGTTTCGGTCTGGAGGACCTCCAGCGCCTGCTTGCGGGAGTCGGCCTGGATCACCCGGCAGCCGAGTTGTTCCAGTTGCAGCTTCCCCTGGAGCAAGAAGTCCGGATCATCATCCACAATCAGTACCAGCGGTTTGTTCATGTTGCACCTGTTTTTCCCTGTTCCCCTTCCGTGCGGGGCAGTGAGATGGTGAAGGTGGTGAAAGTGGGGCCGGCCGCCGGGTCGGCGTTGGTTTCCACCTGGATGTCTCCGGAGTGCATCTTGATGATGCCGTAGGAGACCGCCAGACCCAGACCGGTGCCCTTCCCGATTTTTTTCGTGGTGAAAAACGGACTGTAGATGCGGGAGATGTTTTCCCGGCTGATCCCGCATCCCGTGTCGGAGACCGACATGCGGACCCGGGTCGGGGTGTCCGACGCCGATATGGTGATGGTTCCGCCATCGGGCATGGCGTCCTGGGCATTGGTGATGAGGTTCGTCAATACCTGGACAATCTGGTCCTGGTCAATCTGGGCGATGGGATCCTTCAGATCCAGCGCGAATTCGAAATGGATGCCTGGGACGGTATCCACGGTTTTCACGAGATGGGTCAGCATGGCCTGCAGATCCACCGGTGTGCGGATGACCTTGTTTCGCCGGGCAAACTGCAAAAGTCCGGAAACGATTTTCTTGCAGCGGTCCGCCTGTTCGGCAATCAGGGAAATCTCCTGGCTGATCTGGGGATCCTTTTCAAACCGTTCCCGCAAGATGTGTGCGTACAAAAGCACCACTCCCAGAGGATTGTTCACCTCGTGGGCGATTCCTGCCGCCAGTTGTCCCATGCTCGCGAGACGCTCCGAGTGCATCAGCGCCGCCTGGGCGTGGGCGAGTTCCTCCTGGCTTTTTTCCAGGGCGCCTACGGTGTTCTCCAGCCGGGAGATGGTGAACGGCAGGCACATCTTGTCTTCGGCAAGTCCCTTGTAAATGGCCACGGCATGTTCCACGCAGGAATCGTAGCCGCAGGCGCCGCAGTTCAGTTCATCCTGCAGGTGGTGTTTGCCCATCTGTCGCAGGATGTCCGCCAGTTGCTCGGCGTCCGGGGACGCCAGACGCTTGTCCTCGGTGCCAAAGGTGCGTGTCAGGGGCAGGTCCATGGAGGCGTCCAGTTCCGTCTTCCATCGATCCAGGTTGAACAGTTCCTTGCGCTCCTTGGCCACACGGGCCACCAGGGCCTCCCGGGTGTGCCGCTGGCAGGTGTTGCTCATGCCTGCGCCCATCACGCAGCCGGAGCAGGCCAGCATCTCCACAAACCGGGCCGGAAAGTCACCCTGTTCCAGTTCATGGATGGCTTCGACGAATTCCGTACGACCCGTGGCGGAAACGGTGTTCTGGGAGAACAGGTCCTCCTGGATACCGGCGGTGTGGAAGAATCCGTGGGCCAGCGGATACACGCCGCCCGCCCGGGCATGGGGCGGATCGAATTCCGATGGCACGGCAGTGGCGGGGTTGACATCCCTTTCGTCCATCAACTGCCGCAGCTCCACAAATGTGATGGCACAGTCCACGTCTTCGGGGAAACGTTCGGCTTCGCCTTTTTTGGCAATGCATGGGCCGATGAAGATGGTGCGGATGCCTGGGCCATAGCGTCGTTTCACCATGCGACCGGTGGCCACCATGGGAGAAACAACCGGGGCGATCATGCCCATCAGGTTCGGGTGGTACTTTTCAATGTAGGAAACAATGGCCGGACAGGAAGCTTCAATCATGGGCGTGAAAGGCCCGTGATTGTACATGGTCTTGTAGCGTCTGGCCACGAGATCTGCCCCGAAAGCCACTTCGATGACCCGTGCAAAACCCAGAGACCGGATGCCTCCCACCAGATGGGAGGTGGTCAACTCGGTGAATTCGGCCGGAAAACTGGGCGCCACCAGGGCGGCCACAGGTTCGTCTCCGGACAGAAGTTCCCGGGCCCTATCCAGTGCTCCCACCACCTGTTTCGCCTTCTGGCTGCACACCCGTACACAATGTCCGCACCCGATGCAGCGATCCGTGATGACTTCCGCCTGGCCGTCCACAATGCGGATGGCTTTTGCCGGACAGGAACGCACGCAGGAGTAGCAGACCCGGCAGCGATCCGGCAGGGTACGGATGAAATCGGTGGAGGGAAGTTCCCGGTCAGTGGGCATGGTTCTCTCCGGAGCGGGTATGCAGCCACCGGTGGCTCTTTTCACCCAGGGGTTTTTCCAGGACTTCCTGGTACAGGCGCATGATTTCCTCGTTCTCGTGGGCAAAGCGCACGAACGACCCACGGTCCAACTTGTACAACGCTTGCATGCGCGCTGCAACCATGCGTGAATCGTTACCATAGGGTTGACCGCCACCGGCGATGCAGCCACCGGGGCAACTCATGACCTCGACCATGTGTGCCTGCAGCCGTCCGGCCTCCAGATCCTCCAGAACCCGGCGTGCGGCGGCCAGGCCGGATACCGCCACCACCTTCAGTTCCAGGTCCCCCACAGGGATGGACAGCACCCGGACGCCGCTTTCCTCCCGCAGGGAGGTGATGGGGTCCGCCGGCGGATTGGATCCGGTGATGAGGAAATGGGCGGTGCGCAGGGCGGCTTCCATGACGCCGCCAGTGGCACCGAACAGTTTTCCCGCCGATGACCGGGCACCAAAGGGATGATCCGGGAGTGATGGTGAAAGGGTACGGAAGTCGATGCCCTTCTGGCCGATCAGTTCCGCCAGTTCCCTCGTGGTCAATACGGCGTCCACATCGAACCGGCCTTCGGTGAGCATGTCCGGTCGGCGGGCTTCAGCCTTTTTGGCTGTGCAGGGCATCACGGACACGGAAAAGACCTTCTCCGGGTCAACACCCTGGTTTTTTGCCCACACATTCTTGATGAGGGCGCCCATCATCTGCTGTGGGCTCTTGCAGGTGGACACGTGGGGCACCCACTTGGGATGGAAAGTCTCCACGTACTTGACCCATGCCGGAGAACAGGAGGTGAACATCGGAAGCGGGCCGTTGTTCTGAATCCGGTGCACCAGTTCGGAGGCTTCCTCCATGACGGTGAGATCTGCCGTGAAAGAGGTGTCGAACACGGTGGAAAAACCCATGCGACGCAACGCCGCGACCATCATGCCGTCCACGTCCGTGCCGGGGGGGAACCCGAAGTATTCCCCGAGGGTGACCGACACGGAGGGGGCATGCTGGATGACCACGTGGAGTTGGGGATCCTCGAGTGCGGCGAGAACGCGGTTGATGTGCCGCTGTTCGGTGAGGGCACCGGTGGGGCAGGCCATCACGCACTGGCCGCAGTGCACACACGAGGAGATGTTCAGCCCGTCCCCGAAGGCGGGTGCCACCAGGGCGGCACTGCCCCGGGAGGTGAAGTCGATGGCGCCCACGTTCTGGATCTCGGAGCAGACACGAACGCAGCGTCCGCACAGGATGCATTTGGCGGGGTCCCGTACCAGGGAGGGACTGGAGACATCCTTCGGGTGATGGATTTTGGCTCCCCGGTAGGTGCGGTCCGTGACGCCCAGTTCCGTGGCCAGGGCCAGCAGTTCACAGGTGCCTTTGCGGGGACAGTACAGGCAATCGTCCGGATGGTTGGCCAGGATTAACTCGATAATGGTTTTCCGGGCATCCACCACCCGGGAAGTGTGGGTGTGGACCACCAGACCCTCTGTCACGGGAGTGGCACAGGCGGGAACCAGATTCTGCTGTCCTTCGACCTCCACCACGCACAGGCGGCAGGCGCCCACGGCGGGAAGACCTTCCCAGTGACAGAGGGTGGGGATCCGGATCCCCTGGGCCCGGATGACTTCGAGCAGGCTGGCATGGGAACCGGTCTGGATGCTTTTTCCGTTCAGGGTGATTTGCGTCATCGGTGTTGGCCTCCGGTCAGGTGGTTATTTCACAATCACCGCGTCAAAGCGGCAGGCCGTGCGGCATGCGCCGCAGCGGACACATTTTTCCGTCACGATGTAGTGCGGACTTTTCGGTGCGCCGTAGACAGCCTCCACCGGGCAGGCCTTCTTGCACAGGGTGCACCCCGTGCACTTGTCCGCGTCGATGGAAAAGTCGATGAAATCCTTGCAGACGCCCGCCGGGCAGCGTCGCTCGTAAATGTGGGCCTCGTATTCATCCCTGAAGGACGCCAGGGTGGACAGCACCGGGTTGGGAGCGGTCTGTCCGAGTCCGCACAGGGAGGTGCACCGGATCACTTCGGCCAGGTGTTCCATGTTCGTGACACCCCTGAACCGCTCCAGGGTTGCGAAATGGTCCCCGGAATCGGGAGCTTCGCAGATGCCGGCAAGGATCTCCAGCATGCGGCGGGACCCTTCCCGGCAGGGAATGCAGGTGCCGCAACTTTCCTTCTGGATGAACTCCATGAAGTATTTGGCCAGATCGACCATGCAGGTATCTTCGTCCAGGATGACCAGCCCACCGGACCCCATCATGGCTCCCGCCTTTTTCAGGCTTTCGTATTCAACACCGGTGTCCAGGCAACTTGCGGGCAGACATCCGCCCGAGGGGCCGCCGATCTGGGCGGCCTTGAAGGCCTTGTTCCGGGGGACACCTCCGCCGATGTCTTCAAGGATGGTGCGGATGGGGGTGCCCATGGCCACTTCCACCAGGCCGGTTCGGGCTACCTTGCCGGACAGCGCGAAGACCTTGGTGCCGGTGGAGCCGGCGGTCCCCACGGCCTTGAACCATTCGGCCGAATGGGAAAGGATGCCGGGCACGTTGGCCAGGGTTTCCACGTTGTTGATGACAGTGGGCTTGCCGAAAAGACCGGAGACGGCCGGGTAGGGCGGCCGGGGCCGGGGCATGCCCCGCTTGCCCTCGATGCTGTGGATCAGGGCGGTCTCCTCACCGCAGACAAAGGCACCCGCGCCCTTCTTGATCTTCAGTTTCAGGGAAAAACCGCTGTCCAGAATGTTGTGTCCCAGAAGGCCGCACTCTGAAAGTTGAGCCAGGGCGCATTCCAGGCGCTCGATGGCCAGCGGGTATTCGGCCCGGATGTAGATGATGCCCTCGGTGGCGCCGATGCCGTAGGCCGCAATGGCCATGCCTTCGAGCAGCCGGAAGGGATCCCCTTCAATGACGGCCCTGTCCATGAATGCTCCCGGATCCCCTTCATCGGCATTGCAGATCATGTATTTCTGATCCGACGGAGTGTTGAGGGCGAACCGCCATTTCCGGCCGGTGGGAAATCCGCCGCCGCCCCGGCCACGAAGGCCGCTGTCTTCGATGATGTCAATCAGTTCCGCCGGGGTATGTCGGGCCAGGACCCGGGCGAATCCCTGGTATCCACCATCGGCGATGTATCCGTCCAGGCTGGCGGGATCCGAAGTTCCGCATCGCTCCAGCACCCGCCGGATCTGGGGTTTGAAAAAGGGGTGTTCCCAGAGGCCCGGGATCCCCTCCCAGTCGGTGGCGTTTTCCATGGCAAGTTGTCCCATGGGCCGGCCGGTGGGTTGGCCCTTTTCCAGGGCACCCTCGAGGATTCGGGGAATTTGGGCCGGTTTGACGTTCCCGTAGAACAGGCGGGAGCGATCCGGCAACTGGATGTCCACCAGGGGCTCGGCGGTGCACAGTCCCACGCAGCCGGTTTCCTCCACCCGGATTTCCACCTGCTTCTCTTTTTTCCAGAGTTCGATGGCCGCCAGGATTTTCAGTGCGCCGGCTCCCCGTCCACAGGTGCCGGTTCCCACGGTGATGACGGGTACGGACGGGTTCACCCGCCGGGCTTTTCGGGACAGGTTGTTGCGGGCTTTCGAGCAGGCTTCACTTTCATGGCACAAGGGGCCGTTCAGCCGGCAGTCCAGATATTTCGCACAGGGGGAAAGTGGCGTATGCGTGCAATGTTCGCAACAGGGCGCCATGAGATGTTTCATTTCTGTTCCTCCTGGATTTCTGCAATCAGTTTGCGGGTTTTTTCCCCGTTCATGTCGGCATGGAATTCCCCTGCGGCGACCACTACGGGAGCCAGGCTGCAGGCGCCCACGCAGGCGACTTCCTCAAGACTGAATGCACCGTCCCGGGTGGTCTGTCCTGCCTGGATTTTCAACTCCCTTTGCAGGGTTTCCAGCACGTCCAGGGAGCCCTTGACGTGGCAGGCGGTACCGCGGCACACCTGGATATGGCAGCGCCCGGGGGCCGTGAAACGGAACTGGTTGTAAAAACTGGCCACGCCGTAAACGGCGGCGGGACTGGTGTTCAGGTGTACGGCAATGACTTCGATGGCTTCGCGGCTCAGAAATCCAAAGGCTTCCTGGACCTTCTGCAGAAGCCCGATCAACTGGGACGGGTCCTGGCCCGGAGTCTGTTGCACCAGTTCTTTCAGTTGGTTTTCATCCATGAGATTTTCCCTCCATGATGCCGCTTTCGTTACGTCGTGCAAAAAAAGCGGCTTTTTCAATTGAAGAAGTCACATCCAGATATTCCACGTATACGGACCCGGGGACCTTCAGTCGTGTCGGGGCGAAATTGACAAAACCGCGGATGCCGGCGGCAATCAGGGCGTCCACGGTTTTCTGGGCCTCCTCCCCCGGGACCGTGATCAGGGCACACTGGATGTCCAGTCGGGGAAGGGTTTCCCGAAGCCGCGTCATGGGATGCACCCGGCAACCGCTGATGATCCTGTCGGTTTTCTGGGGATCCGTGTCGAACGCTGCCACTACCCTGATGTTGGATCGTCCCGTCATGAAATAACTCAACAAAGCCCTTCCCAGACTTCCCACTCCCACAAGAATGGCTTCAATGCCGTTGGAAAAAGCAAAAAATTTCATGAGGCCCTGTTGCAGTTCGCTGACATGATAGCCGGTCCGGGGATTTCCTGTATATCCGATAACCATCAGGTCCCGACGAACCTGCGCCGGCGTGACTCCGGCGAGTTCCGCCAATTGGTGGGAGAAGACATTCACGGTTCCCTGGTTTTCGAGTTGGCGCAGCAACGCCTGGTAATTGGTCAGTCGGGAAACGGTGCGTTCGGAAATCATTGTGAGACCTTGTGAACTTCTCTGTCGTTACAAAAATCACGCTGTGATAAAATTCACAGCCAAGGTAGTTATATCGCATCACAAACGGTTGTCAACCCTTTTCGATCACTTTTTCACAGAAAAAACGGTACAGGGGGATCCCCTGATTTTTCCAGGATTTTTATGCTATTTCAGGAACATGTTCAGATTGTTCTTCAGGCCGAAGGTCATGTCCCGGCCCAGCACCTTCAACTGGACGCGGATGTCGTTGAGCACGAACATGTTTCGACGGGCGTCCCAGGAAAAGTTGATGTCCACCCTCCTGCCATCGATGAGCAACCAGATTTCGGCAAAGGGGTAACGCCTGTCCGAACGCACCAGGGTTCCCAGGATCCGGGCGGCCGGGGCCCGACCCGCCGCAGACGGGCGGGAGGTGGTGGGGGTGAGTTTTTCCAGAACCTGGGGGGGAGATGCACCGGCCGCCCGGCGAATCGCCCGCCATGCGGCTGCGTTGGAACGGGAGGGCGCGGGCGGTTCCACCGGAACCCGGTCGGGAAGAAGCATTTCCACCACATCCCTCCCTGTAACCATGGACACATCCGCCCCCAGTTTCCGCATCATGGCCTGGAACTGCCGCTGGTTCATCCGGCGCCAGACCCGGGCATTGAAATCCGCGCTGGAAAAGCGGGCCAAAGCCCGGAGATCCGAGTTGGCCAGCCCGAAATACAGCCCGGCCAGGGTGGGCCACAGTTCCACGATGGCCAGGGCGTGGTCCGATGGCTCGCGCCGGGCACGCACGGGTGGGGGGGATGGCAGCAGAATCCCCCAGGCTCCGTCGGGATCTGCGGCAAATGACAGGGTGTTGCCCCCCACGCGAAGGGTGCGCTCCGCAGGGTTCAGGAGGGCTGCAAACGCGGTTCCGGAGGGGGCCGTCCGGTCCTTGTCCCGGGCCTTCGGGGGGCCGTTTTTCCAGATCGGGGGGGATCCCAGGGTATGGATCAGGATTTCCAGGGTATCCCGGAACAGGACACGCAGCGACCTTTCATACTGGGAGAAGACTTCAGCAAGGCCCGGTTGCAGTTTTTTCCGGGGATCAGGACCCAGTGCCGAGGAAAAAAGGCCCGCGTCCAGGGTCATCAGTCCTTCCCATGCACGCCAAAGGGGAACCAGCAAGAAAGTATAAGGCAATAGGTCTTCGTTTTGCAGACGGGCCTGCTTCAGGCGCCAGGTGTTTTCCCGCCAGACCCATGCCAGTGCCAGTTTCCTGCCGCCCAGAAGAAGTCCCACTTCCATGAGTTCGGGGGTAAAGGCAAAACGCGCCACCTGCACGGGGGGCATGGCGGAAAGTTTTTGTTCCGCTACTGCCACCCGCTGTCCGGCGGTACCCGGAGAGGCGGCTGTCGTGGTGGTGGCTTCCGTTTCCACGGCGGGGATCAGGGTCAGCGTTTCCGGGAGAAGTTTTTCAATGCCTGAATAAGGCTCGGCCAGAAGGCGCAAACCCTGACGCAGCCACAATCCCGGATCCAGGTCATCATTGTCGGCGTTCTGGAGCCAGCGGGAAAGGGGCGCGAAACCGGACAGGTGCCTGCCGTGGATGACCTGGCCTCCGGTTTCCAGGGCCATGTGCTCCAGCATTCCCTGCCCATTCCAGCGTGTGAAGAATTCCCAGTCCGGCTGGCGGTAGCGGAACTCCATGTGGGAGGCCTCCACCTTCCAGTGCAGATCCCGTAAAAGGCCGGGAATGACTTCGGCAAGGGGGGGGCGGGTTGGCGCCGGTCTTGCGGCAGGTTTATTTTCGTCATTTTCGGGTTTGCTGTCCGGTTCTGCCGGCTCCGGGGACTTGCGGGAAAACCGTTCGGCCAGATGTCCGCCCAGTTGCGGCCACAGGGGGGCCAGCACGGGAGCTATCTGGGCACGCAGGTCCGGATGGATGAACGATTCAATGTGGCTCCATGGCATGAATTCCGGATGGGAGTCCACCAGGGCATCCGCTGATGCCACCAGTACATTGGAGAACGTGACAGCCAGTCGTGACAGGGTCAGGGGAGGTCGTTCGGGGGGTTCCAGACGGATGTCACGGATTCGCCAGACGCCGTTCGCGGCCGTGGCAAAGATGGTCACGGGAATGTCAAACACGGCGAAACGGACCTCGGCCAGGGCCTTTTGTAGATCCATGTCCAAAAAACGAAGAGGGGAAGGCGAGGTATTGTCACTGCTTTCGGAGTCGGGCGCTTCTTCGGGGCCAGACCCCCGGAACACCTCCAGCACGGGTGGCAGCCTGTTAATGAGTGGTTCCAGTGCATCAGCCAGTTCGGGATGCAAAAGTTCGCGGTTGGTCGTACCCTGCCGGGCATCGAACACCACCTTTCGTGCCGAGGCGAACAGGCCCAGGATCCGGGAAAAATGCCAGTCCCCTTGTGGTCGGTGGATGATGATGTCGTGAACACGCCATCTTCGTTTGATGCGGTGGCAGACGAAGGTATATTTGATTTTGCCGCTTTTTACCCGCAGGCGGGCGATGTTTTTGTCCGAGGAAAAAGAATCCAGGCTGCCGGAAATTTTTGGTGGGCCTGAATCCCTTGAACCACCTGGGTCGGATGTGGATTTTCCATCGCCAGAAGGGGGGGATCCCCATCGCAGCAACTGCTGGATTTCCTGTTGGGTAAAGTGGGAGAACAATGCCCCCAGTTCGGGGGTGGAATGGCGTACCAGTGCGGGAACATCCCCCCTGGAAAGGGCAGGACCGAAATCTTTTTTCACCGTGTTTCCCACGGACATGAGCGTGCAACCGGCCGCGTTGAAAGTGGCAAACAGGAAAAGCAGGAAAAGATGACAGCGAATCTTCATGAATCCTGTTCCTAGCACAGGAGGAAAGAAGTGTCCATCCAGGGGATGATCACAGCAGGGCAAACGCATTATGAGCGCTGAGTGATAATTGTGGGCCAGTGCCGGTTG
>CAZTZR010000105.1:0-12117 GCA_964618145.1 uncultured Kofleriaceae bacterium | reverse complement strand
CCCTCAGATCTCCGCCGCCGTTGATGATGAAATCCGCAAGACCAGCCTGGATCAGTACGCCTGCCGCCTGATCCAGAGCGAATCCCTTGGCAATTCCCCCCAGATCCACCATTACTTCCGGGTTAGTCTTCCTTGCACGGGGCAAGGCAGGATCCACTTCCACATACCGGAATCCCACCCGGCCGAGGGATTCCTTGAGCACCTCTTCCGCCGGTGGCCTCCAGGCGGGGTCCCTGAGCCGGTACAGGTGCCGCAGCCCCGCCCAGGTGATGTCGAAGGCCCCGCCCGACCGTTCGGCAAGCATAATGCTGGCGCGAAGCACTTCCATGGTTTCAGCGGAAAGATCCACCCATTCCCCGGTACTTTCATTGAACCGGAAAACGTCCCCGGTCCGGGCATGGGCGGACATGAGGCGTTCGATGTCATGAATGGCCCTGACTGCCTGTTCCAGCGCCTGTTCCGCCCGCTTGATCCCTTCTTTTCCGGCATTTGCGGGTACTGCCAGAAGAATGTTGTACCCCGTGTTCATCGCGAAAAAATCGCGTTTCAGTATTTTTCCGCCCGGAACCGGGTCGACTGTTGACGGTCTGTCTTCCCCGGGGACAGCATCCTCCCTTTTGCAGGCGAAAAGAACAGACACAAGGCAGAAAGCAATCAGCCATCGCATGTCAGTGGGTCCCTCCGAAGGCGAAACTCCAGTCATCACAGGCCATGGCAGAAAGCGTGCATGAAAGGAATCCCGGGGAACACCCGACCAGATCCTCCATGCCGTACAGGCTTGTGGGAACGGCAAGACAACTGCATCCGGCCTCCCGGGCAGCCTCGATGTCCCAGGGGGTGTCTCCGACGTACAGGGTTTTTTCCGGCTGACTGCCGGTACGTTCCATGGCAATCCGGAGCATGCCGGTTCGGTCGGGATGGTCAGATGCCGTCACCAGAAAACTGAAAAATGGAAGGAAACCGGTGGTTTCCAGTTTGGCCCTGGCACAGGTTTCGAAGTTGCCCGTCACGATCCCCAGACGGACCCGCCGCGGCAAAAGCCATTCCAGGAACTCCCGGGCGCCGGGTATGGGAGTGCAGTTCCCCGCCAGAGCCCGTGGCATGCGTTCCAGAAATTCCTTTTTGAGAACGGGCAAAAAGGAATCCGCCTGGTCCCCCGCATGCAGGCGGCAAACCTCTTCCATGATCCGGGGGTCCGTGTTGCCATGGAGGCGTACATTCCGCAGGGAATCGGCCACTCCCAGATGCTCCTTTACAATGGCATCCATGGTGCGACGCCCCACTCCTCCGGCCATGAGGAGGGTACCGTCGATGTCAAAAATGACGGTTTCGAATGCAAGTTCTTGTGACATTGGAAAATCTCTCTATAATGAACCCGGGTTGTTGGATTGAACCTGACTTCTTTTTGAGGAACAGATGAAAAACACTGTTTTTGGATGGATCTTCTTTCTGGTTGGTTTCGCTCTTCTGGGGGGTGCTTCCTGGAAACTGCACGAAACCTTTTCCCTTTCTTCTCCGGCGCAGGAAACGGCCTGTCCCGGGTGTCCCGCATGTGCGGTGGAGAATTGTCCGCCCTGCCCCGTGGCGGAACCTGCTGCACCGTCTGTTCAGCCAACGGCCCCTCCGGGAGGAACGGATATCGTGCCGGAGGATGACCGTCCGGATGAAAACGCTGCAAAGCCCGAAGCGCCGACGGAACCATCCGATGCAGAAGCCGTGGTTGCTCCCACTCAGGTTCTGCTGGTTTTTGACGCCAAAAGTCAACACATTTCCAGGCAGGTCATTGAAGATATTGAAAAGATGGCCCGGGCCCATTCCCAATCCCGTTTCATGATGGACATTTTTACCGGGGAAATGGAGAACGCGGCGGCCAATGAGGCACTTGGCAAGCGACGATCGCGGGTTATCAGGAAAATCCTCGAGGATGCCGGCATCCCCGCCCGCAGGATCCGGTACAGGGTGACCGTACCCCGGGGAGCGGAAGGAAGCGGAAACCTGACTACCCGCCAGTGGCGCAAGACGACCGTTCGGGTTGTCACAGGAGGAAAATGATGGAACTTACCCTTCCGCTGCTGATTGGTGGGCTGATCCTCGGAGGAGTCCTCGTTTTTTTCGCGGGTCTTTTGCTTGGGCGGGGTCGGGGGCCGGCCAGACTGGCCGAACTGAAAAGTGAACTCGCCTCAAAACAGGAACCCCCGCCCCATTCCAGGGAATCCGTGGAAACAAAAAAGGTCGGAGAACCGGAGGAATTGCGCAAGGAACTTGATATGGCCAACCAGCAATTGCATGTCCGGGATCACCAGATTGAGGAATACCGCGAAAACATCAATCGTCTTGGAAAGCGTATTCTGGATGTGGAAACGGAACTGCACGCCAAGGAGGAAGAACTGGTGGAGATGCGAAAGCGCTCCCCCGAGAAGGATCTCATTGACAGCATGGATCCATTTGTGGATGCCCTCCAGAAGGAAAGTGACCAACTCCGCGATGAACTGGAAAACGCCTACCGGGTGGTCAACCGGCAGGAACTGGAACTCGCCCGGCTGCGCAGCGGCACACTGGAACTGCGGCCTGATTCCACGGTTTTGCAGGAAAAGATCGACAACCTGAACATGGAACTGGACAGCATGCGCCAGAAGATTTCCCGATACGAGGAAGCCATGTTCCAGAACCCGCCACCCTCCGACGAAGAAACCCGCCCCTTCCCGGGAATCTGATAACCCACCCCGGGAACCCCCGCAAGCTGTCAGTCTGCTAGACTTTCGATTCGGTCCATCTGTTCCCGGATCCATTCAAGGGAAAAGGATTGCCGGTTCACCACGGTTTGCAGAAGTTCCTGCACCGCGCAAACGGGAAAGGGGTGAAAGGGATCGGCCACCTTGGTCACCAGCAGGGCCGGACCCGTGGGTCTGTCCGCCCAGGGAATCATTCCCGTGGCGGCGGCAAGCAATGACAGAAAGTAGGAATACCAGTCATCGGCCGGTTTTTCGGGGTGGTTTTCCAGTTGATTGGCAGAGGCGTACCGGATCACGGCATGGGATCCCTGCGGGCACCGGAAGGAGTTTTCAAAAGGTCTGGAAAGACCAAAATCGATCAGATACCAGGCACCCTCGTAATGCACCATGTTTCCGGGATGCAAATCCCGGTGAAGGTATCCATTCCGGTGCATGAGATCGATGGCAAGGGCCACCGGATACAGGGCATGGGGGGAAACCCGCCGGCCTTCGTTCATTTCCTGCTGCAGATCCCCCTGGGCCAGGGGCATCAGGAAGCCTTCCCTTTCCTTGTGAAGGACGGTGCCCCACAGGGGCAGAAAACCCGCCTGGCCATGAAAACGCCTGATCACATCCCCTTCATGGGAGTTTTGTGGAAACTTGAGGATCCCCCTTCGTCCGTCGTTGGCGACAACTTCATGGACCAGCCCGTTGTGTCCATGGGCCAGGGTCTTTTGGATGTTCAGGTCTGACAACTTCAGCGGTTCCATGCAATCACTCCGCGGTACAACAGGAGGGGAGATCCTTCGTTCACAGGAAAGTTTGCTGAAGGCGAATGATCAGTTGCATCAGGAAAACAGGCGCCATCAGTCCCATGGGATAAATGGCGGCATAAATGACGGCGGAATCGTTTCTGCCCGCCCGGGCGTTGGCCGTTTCCAGTGCGGGTGTACAGGCCACGGCTCCTGCACAGATGGCCATCACCTCCACCAGATTGCGGCGCAAGACGAACCGCGCAATGAGCATGGCCACCGTCAGGGACAGGACAATGCTCAGTACTGAAATCAGCACATGGCCCAGGGTGGCCAATCCCAGGTTCGGCAGCAACACCTCGCCGGATGAAGTTCCCAGGGCAGCCATGAAAAGGATCAGCCCCAGCCGTTTGAGAATATGATTTGCCTGGGCGGTAATGGTGAAAACCACCGGACCGATGCGTCCCAGGCGTCCGGCCACCATGCCCACGATGAGCACACCCCCGGAAAGACCCAGCCTGAAGCCGCCAAAGGAAACCAGTCCCAAAAGAGCACCCAGCGCCATGCCCAGCAGGACGGGATACAGTTCCTGCTGCCCGAAGGCATGGAGATCGTTGCCGAAAAGGGCTGTCAGTTCCTGGCCCGACTCATGGGGAACCACCAGGGAGATCCGATCCCCGTAGGCCAGTTGGGTGTGACGCCTGACGGGCAGATCCACACCACCCCTGCGGATGCGGGTCACGGTGGCGTGGAAGCGGGACTGAAGACCCAGTTGGGAAAGATTCTTGCCAACAATGGCCTTGTTGGTGAGCAGGAAACGCCGTTCCACGATTTTACCCTTGCGGTTCCTGGGAAGTTGTCCGGAAAAGGAGGTGCCGAGAACCACTTCGAGTTGATCGAGGCTGCCGGTTTCCCCCACGGCTTCCACCAGATCCCCTTCCTTGAGGCTCAGGTTCGCGTCAAGCAACAACTCCTTGTTATCCCGCACGATTCTTGTAATGACACTTCCCACCAGTCCGGGCAGGTTCAGTTCGGCAAGTTTTTTGTCAAAGCAGCCCGGGTTGCGGATTTCGTAGCGTCGGGTTTCGGGCCGTGGATGCAGTCGATCCTGTTCCTCAAAATACGCCTGGGCTTCTTTTTTCAAGTTTGCGCCAAGGAACCGGGGGATCAAGACAACAAACAACAACACCAGCGAGAAAGCCACGGGATACACGAGGCCAAAAGACAGGAAAAGTTCGGGATTGTCATCCACTCCGGTACTGGCAAGGGCGATGGCATTGTTGAAGGTTCCTGCGAAAATCCCCTGTGTGGTGACGGGGGGCAACCGGAAAATCCAGGAGGCCAGGAAAGTCACCAACGCTCCGGTAAAGGAAACCGCCAGGGCCACCAACCCGAGCCGGAATGCGTTTCGTTTGAATCCTTCCACAAAACCCGGGCCGATCTGGAGGGCGATCCCGTAAATGAAAAGGGCCACGCCAAAACCCATGAAAACCGGATCAATCCTGTATCCCAGAGCACCGAAGACCATCCCCGAAAGCAATACACCGAGACTTTCCAGACTGAAGCCCCGTACCGGAATGCTGCCGACAATGGCGCCAACAGCTATGACGATGAGTAAAATGTGAATGTTGTCCATTATCTACTGAAGAGACGGGGGATATTCATCGGTCCGGCCCTCGGCTTTGGGCCAGGGCAGCACCGAAATGCTGCCTGTTTCCGGTTGACTGATGATGATTTTGACGACCTTCCCGGGAAATGGGCGGGGTGAATTATTCCATGGCAGGCGTTTTCCATCCTCCATTTCGGTGAAGATGCGCCCCTGCCCTTTTGTTTCCTGTCCACGGAGTGTCTTCACAACCTGTTCCAGCCGGAAACGGGGACCGGCACCGGAGTCAAAAACCACCACCAGACGTCCGAGTTGAAAAAGGGCCATGGCCAGCATGTTCTGGCGCATCCGGGGTTCCCTGGCGACTGCCGCCATGTGGAACCAGAGGACCACCTGCCTGTGCCCGGGAGCATCCACGGAGTTGGTCAACTGGTACAGTGCACCGTTGAGCAGCAATCCGATTCCCCGGACCCTGGTTTCCCTGTCGGGGCGAACGGCGTAAGCGGCCCTGAGGCGGGGAATTTCCCGGACGAGAAAGGGGGACTTCCCGATATGCAGGGGTTCGTACAACCCCAGAGGTTCCGAATGGACCTCCTGGATAAGTCTGTGCAATCCCGGATGGGTGAAGATTTTGCCGAGTTCATTGACATCGGATGTCAATTGGGAGCCGGAAGTCAGCAATTGCAGGGAAAACAAAAGGCTAATCATGGAAACCAGCCTCCATGAACATGGCATACTGCCTTCTGCTGACAGCCATTTGCATCAGTTGCAGAAGTTGCATCGAAGTACAGATGCTGCGGGAACAGGCCACCATGATGATTTTTCCTTCTGTGGCGATGGGAGTCACCCCGACGAGCAGATCATTGTCGGAAACAATGTACATTCTGGCGTCAAATGTCTCCCCCAGCGGAACCGATTCGGGATTCATCCCCCCGGAGAGGATTTCCCTTGTCCTGTCAACAACCTGCGATCCCAGCATACTCCATACTTTCCAGGCCACACGGGTACTGTCCACCCGGAACCGGGCCTGGTAGGCACTTTCGTCCAGTCTGTCACCCCGGATGATGGTGACTTCGGGGACATCATCCCTTCGCAGGATGTTTTGCAGGTGTTCAGGCATGAGAAGCCCCCCTGCATTGAGGGCGAGGCTTCTGGACCCGGCCAGTTCCATGGATGCCCGGTAATAGTCTTCAGCGATTTTTTCCTGCAGACCCTCCGTACCCAGCAAGGGCAGGATTTTCCGGGTTGTCCGGTAAAGACCTCCCAGTTTGCGGAGCATGATCATGTTCCCGACCTGTACGAACTCCCCGGGCATGGAGGTTTTCACGGACCAGGGAAGGTAATCCGGGTGATGGATGACCAGATTCACGTCAGTCAGGTTACCCCGGCCCGCCATGCCGGGTCCAATCTTCAAAATGTCAATGGTGTAGTTCCCGTTGTCATCCGTAACCGTGTTGCGTACCACGGTATGGACCGTTTTCCCACGACGGGCGAACTCCCAGGTGACGATTATGCTTGCGTTTTTGACGGGGTATTTCGATTCCAGATCCCGGACCTCCCCGGTGAACGGACCCAGAAGGCTTCCGGGGCGAACGGAATGGTTGACCTGTCGGTAGGGAGCTTCATGGACGGGAAACCGGCAGCCCCCGAGCAAGAAAAGCAGCGAAAAAAACCAATGAGTAGTTGCATTTTGTATGGACAAGCAATAACCTCCCCAGTGTGTCTGAGCGCCCATCAGCACCTGTATACCGATGTTTCAAAGGAACCTCAATGGAAAACGGTTCCTTTTTCCATATTGAGTAGGTCATTCATGCGTTGCACAAATTGTGGTACCGAAAATCCCAGCGACAGCACTTTCTGTATGGAATGCGGAACCCGCATCAACCAGGCCCAGGCGCAACCACCTGCGTCCCCCCCTGTACAATTGCCGCCGCGTCCGTCCTATCACAACGTCAAGCCCGGGGTTTGCCCGGTCTGCGGGATCGACAATGATCCCAGGGATGCCTTCTGCAGGATGTGCGGAGGAACGATGTCCACCGCACAGGAGACCCGCAAAATGACGGAGTTCTGCCGGTTTTGTGGCCGGTCAGTACCCGAGAAGGATGCCTTCTGTCCCCATTGCGGGCGGCGTCACAGGCAACCGGACCAGCACACCCCGCCCGGGGGGCTGCCGGCTGTTCCACCCATGGCCATACCGGTGAAACCTCCTGTTGCTTCGCCGCCGGCAAAGGTCCATGCGCCAACCCTGCATTCGGCGCCACCCCCGTCCATACCGGTTGCAGCCCCTGCCCCAATCCCGCCACAGCCTGCCAACAACCCGCAGCAACTGGTGATCATGCAGCAACCGACCGCCCCCGCCCCCGGGGGAGGATGCATGCTCCATGTAGTTACGGGGGCCAGGGCAGGCGAACGTTTTCCCTTCACCAAAACCCTGACCGTCGGAAGGCATGTCGGGGAAATCCAGTTTGGAGCCGACGAATACCTGGATTCAAGGCACATGGTGATTTCCTCGATCCCCGAGGGAGTGCTGATCCAGGACATGAACACGGTCAACGGTGTGTATTACCAGGCCACTGGCGATTCGGATCTTGTCCCGGGGACCTTTTTCATGCTGGGGGAGCAACTTTTCCAGTTCAGGGAAATCCAGCAGGCTGAATGGTCACTGAACAACGTTTGGGAGCGTGGAGTAAAACTCATGGGTTCCCTGCGCAACGAACGGCCCTGGGGCAGAATCGTGCACTTCGGTGCCCAGGGAGCCGTGGCGGGGTCAACTCCGCTGTTTCATGATGTCATCCAGATGGACCAGATCCACTGGATGCCTGCCATGCCCACATGCGAACCTCCCGGATGCCGGATTGTCAACCGCAAGGGAGCCCTGACCCTTTCCCCCGGCAATGCCGAGTTGTTCGTACGGATCAGTGGACAACAGAGTTTCTCCCTGCCGGCACGGATTCGCATTGGCCTGCAGGTCATTGATATTTCTGCATCATGACATCCGAGGCATGAATTGAATCCTGACGTACATGAAACCCTGGAGTTGTTGCAACTGGCGGCCTGGAGTTCATTGCTCCAGTTTGCACTCAAACTGGCCCTTTTCGGTCTGATGCTGGCTTCCGCACTGGGTTTGAGCGGTTATTTCTTCCATGAAAACATTCTGGACCGCTTCTGGTTCATGGGGGGGGCCACGGGATGTCTGGTGGCTTCTGCCGTTGGCATCAACATGGTGGATCGCATTCGCAAGAAATCGTCTGCCCCCTGGCTCGGCGCACTCGGTTTCCTGATCCTCTGCATTGCCGCTCTGCTGGCCCTCTTCCTCAAATCGGAAGAGTTGTCCAATTCTTTGCCATGGCCGCTGTTGGTTGCAGCCGGCTATACCGCCATGATGTGCGGCGCGTTGTGGCGCCTCCGGGCATTTCATGCCATCATCCGTCGACACCGGTAAAAAAAAGCCCCGGTGCGCAACCTGAACACATCCCGTTTCCCGTCCGCCAACAAGATTGAATCCCGAAAAAGACATCTTGTTTTTTTTTTTTCTTTCTATCGGACAGGAATTGCCCTATATTTTTTCCCTACCAAGGGCATCCGGAGTGCCGACACCGTTGACGGCATTCGTCCCAAGCCTTTCAACCCGAGGTGTATAATGCATATCCTTTCTCCCGACCGAACTGTATGCGAACTTCATCAGTACTTTACACTTATTCATGCAAGTCTGGACAAATGTGCTGCCACCAAACACTTTGCCGAACCTGTGGATGAAATTCTGGAACAATTGACAAAAAGCAGGAACGTTCTTGTCGAACTCGAAGACCGGCATCTTGGAATGAGGGCACGCATGACGGTGTGCATTTTTTATCTGCGCAAGGCCATTATCTCCCTTGGAAAGGAAATCCGAAAGACAGAACTCAGCATCAGGAATGTAAAAATCTATGAAGATTTCCTGCCCATGCCATCACCTCCTACCCAGGTGCCCATTCATCAGCAGATGCAGTCATTCATAGACATTTCCGAGCATGCCTTGAAAAGTTTTGGCAAGATTCCACAGGATCCCCGTTGTGAATCCATCCGTGCTCAAAAAATCCCGTTGCAGACAATTTTGAAGAAGTCCAGGGATCTGATGAAGGAATATAACGAATTCTTCCGGAAACTGGAAAATGCACGCAATAATTACAAGAATATTCAGCAGGCTTCCCACGAAGTCATCCGGAGCCTGCAAAAGGAACTGTTGCAACAATTTGAGTACAATACTTCCGATGTCACGCAGTATTTCCTGACACTTGCTCTCTGACGGTATTTCCCGGTCTGGAAAATTACAGCAAATCCAGTTCCCGCAGTCGCGTTTCTACCAACGGTTCCCATCCCTTGTTGGCCATTGGACTGGCCGGACTTGGATGAACCACCGATGCGACATTGAGGGGAAGATGTCCCAACGCGAGTCTTGCCCGTTTTTCGGCAAAAGCCCCTATCCCAATCACCCACTGCACCTCCAGTTTGTCAACCAGTTGCACCAGGGCCCTGTCGCAGATGTCGAAAAGTTGGTGGACTTCATGTTTTGGCAGTTTGTCAGGAGTCAGGTTCTTGCCTGAAATTTCCATGAACGCCAGTGGACAATAATTGGCTACGAAATGATCCCGGAAAAAGGATGCAGGGTCCGGATGTCTTTTCCGGATCCATCCCCATAGCCTTCGACCGCTGACTTCACTGCGGGTACAGTCAAACCCCAGCACCGGTCGCCGGGGATGCTCCAGCCGCGGGTGAAGCACGGGAGCATCAATGCGAAGGTAATTCCGGACAGCGTCGACCTCTCCGAAAGGGATGCCCGTCTGTACCATTCCGAAAGGTCCCGGATTCATGCCCAGAAACAGGATCCGGCAGGGTTTTTGTGCCCAGGAATTGAAATACTGAAGGTTTGGTGCCCGGGCATACTCCAGGGGATTGTAGACATGCTGCACGGGGGGCGAAAACCGCAACCTGGCCAATTGTGCGGACCACTGGTCAAAAAAGGTTTCCCAGTTCATTTCCGGTTTGTTTTTTGTGATGGGGAGCAGTCACGGGTGTCGATGTTCATCTGCATGATTCCCACCTGCACGCGAATCTGGGAGTCCGGCAGCAACTCCAGAACGATCCCTTCCTTGCCCTGGAAAAGGCCCTTGTTCAGGATCACCCGGTCTCCTGGCTGAATCGGCTGAACCGGAACGGGTTTGGGTTC
Organism: uncultured Kofleriaceae bacterium; assembly: GCA_964618145.1. Taxonomy (GTDB): domain Bacteria; phylum Myxococcota_A; class Polyangia; order HGW-17; family HGW-17; genus HGW-17. Next base: position 1,842 of record CAZTZR010000105.1, on the reverse strand, counting down.
CCGAGGCTTCCCCGGCAGGGGTGTCTGCCGTGGAGCCGGTTTGGGACCGGGAGATCTTTTCCCCGGGGGAGTTGCCGGGGGAACGGCATTGGCCGGTTTTGCCCCTCCCTTGGACTGAGCGGTGGGGTTTTCCCTGCGGGAAGGTTCTCTGCGGGGTTCGCCGGACGTCATGATCGGCCGTGCAATGACGGGTTTGGGCTGTATCAGTTCCTGGCGAATCTGTTCGGAACGGGTCCTTTCCACTTCCATGGCGGTTTTCTGGGCTTGAATGATCCCGTCCAACCCCAGCAGATCCCGGTCCTTGCTCCAACTCAACTGGTTGGCAATGCCGGTCAGTGCCTCGAAAAGGGGAAGAAGGATTGCCGTGACATCAATGCCGTCGGACAAGTCAGTCACGGGGAATCGGCGAACCAGCCCCAAAAATGAACGATGGTCCGTTCCTCCGATGGTTTCCAGTTGGGCCAGGCTTTTTTCCCAGTCCGTAACACGGGTGGAATCCAGAGGCTCAACGGTTTTTTTGGAAAACACGCCGAATGTAAGACCCGACAGGACTTCGGCCTGGGAGGCCAATTTCTCCTGCCACGAGGTTTCCTCCAGAAGTTTCTTCAGGGTTCCCCGATCCCCCATGGCCAGAAAAGGAATCCTGAACCCGGCCTCAATCCCGTGCACATCCATGATGAAGCCCAAAGAGGAATGCCCATACAGGGGCGAAGGTGCATCCAGCAATATGGAAAGGGGGATTTCCCGCCCGAGAGCCATGGCCAGAATCTTCCGTTCTTCAACACCCCTCATGAAAAAGACTTCCAGCCTGTCCACCTGGCGCTGGTTCCAGATTGCCGGGTGTTCTGTTCCCATTTCCAGTTTCCAGTGAGCCGGAAGCGTCAGTCTGGACAAAAGGCAGGTGCCGATGTTCCTGAGTTTCTCCCGGAGTTCCATGCGCTCCCGGTTGAACCGGTTGCTGGATTGCCTGTTTTCCTCGAATAATCTGAAATCCTCTTCACTCAGGGTGAAGGCGGGTGCCGATGAAACCATGATTCGGAATATCCTTTTTCCATGACAGTCAATGCGCGGACACGTGGCGTCAGTTCCAGTCTCCGGGGGGTGGCGGGGGCGGAAGTTCCTCATCCACTGGAGGTGGCGTGGGAAGATCATAGAGATCCTCGTTTCCAACCGGGGCCCCGTCTTGGGCCTGGCTGGAAGGCTCCTCGAAAAAGCCGGAAAAGGCCTGGTCGCCCAGGACATCAAACCCGGCACCTTCCACGGGTTCCGCGGGTGGCAACGGAAGGCTTTCCTCGGCAAGGATTTCAAAATTTTCTTCCATGCCCATTTCCGGCATGGGTTCCGGCATGGGCTCCGGTAGGGGTTCGGACATGAGTTCCGGGGCCGGTTCGGGGGCGGCCGGGAAATCGTCATAGGGGTCCTCTTCCGGTTCCATGGTAGCCGCAAGCGGTTCCATGGTCAGAGGCGCCTCTTCGACAAAAGACGGCCATTCGTCTTCTTCGGCGGGTTCGTCCCAGGATTCTGCGACTGCCTGCTGCGCCGGAGCCGACACCACCCTTTCCCGGGGTCCGGGTTGCGGTGGCCGCTGCCGGGCAGGGATTTTTCCGTTCAATTCATCCAGAGCCAAAACCAGTTCTTCGTAAGGAATCATTTCATCACCTCACAGAATGGGGAATCTATCAGGATTTTCACACCAGATCAACGAAAGAAACCGAAAATCCAGGGCAAGATCATTATGGGCGTAGAGCATTACTTTCCGTAATAATCGGCTAATGTCCCCATTGCGACTCCGGGATGGGGGGTCGTCGGACACCCCCGTCTTTTGCTATCGCAAAGCGCCGG